>NZ_JBHWAB010000001.1:1550000-2202500 GCF_042688525.2 Haloimpatiens myeolchijeotgali | reverse complement strand
AAAATTCAGATTATAGCCGGCTAACTTAAAGTGATTTTCAGATGGAATGTAAACAAAATTAAATTTATTAAGGAGGTTTTTTAATGAGAGACAAGTGGTCTTCAAAAGTAGGATTTATTTTAGCTGCTGCTGGTTCAGCAGTAGGTTTGGGAAACATATGGAAATTTCCATATAGTGTTGGAACTAATGGTGGTGGAGCTTTTGTAGCTTTATATTTTATATTTTTAATATTTATAGGTGTTCCACTTATGTTAGCTGCAATAACTTTAGGTAGAAAAACTCAGTTATCTGTGTTTGGTGCATATAAGAGTATAAATAAAAAATGGTCATTTGTTGGTGGCTTAGGAGTTATTTGTGGTTTCTTTATATTAGCTTTTTATTCCACAGTAGGTGGATGGGTTATATATTACCTAAAAAATGCTTTATTAGGAACTTTAAATACTACAAATCCTGATTTACTTGGAAAAACTTTTGAAAATCTATTAAATTCACCTATCGAACTTATTTCTTATCAATTTATTTTCTTATTATTTACTATGTTAATAGTGTTAAAAGGAATTAGTGGAGGAATAGAAAAAGCTTCTAAAATAATGATGCCAGCACTATTTATAATGCTTATAGTAATTGCATTTAAAAGTGTTACATTAAAAGGAAGTATGGAAGGAATTAAATTTTTACTTACACCGGATTTTTCAAAGATAAACATGCAGGTAGCTATGAATGCTTTAGGTCAAGTTTTCTTTTCGTTAAGTATAGGTATGGGTGTTATGGTTACTTACGGAAGTTATTTAGGTAAAAAAGATAATATACTAAATACAGCTATTTTAATTCCAGTAATAGATACAGCTATAGCTTTAATAGCAGGTTTTGCAACTATACCAGCAGTGTTTGCTTTAGGATTTAAAGTTACTGAAGGTCCTGGACTTATGTTTGTTACTTTACCAGCAGTATTTGCATCTATGCCAATGGGACATATATTCTGTATAGTATTTTTCTTATTAGTTTTATTTGCTGCATTAACTTCATCTATATCTATGTTGGAAGTATGTGTATCTTATTTTGTTGATGAGAGAAACAAGAAAAGAAAAACATCTACTGTAATAATAACTTTATTAATATTTATAATGGGAATACCAGCTTCACTATCTATGGGTGTGTGGAAAAACTTAGATTTAATAGGAGGTCTAAATTTCTTTGATCTCTACGATAAACTAACTACAAATATACTTTTAACTACAGGAGGATTTTTACTTTGTATATTTGTAGGTTGGGTGTTAAAAGCTGAAAACGCAGTAAAAGAAATAGAAATTTCAGGGAACAAATTTAGATTAGCACCTGTTTGGAGTTTCTTAATAAAATATGTTGTCCCTGCTGCTGTTTTCATAATACTAATTAATTCATATAAAGAATTTATTTTATTGATAATTTAAAGAATTTAAAATAGGAAAAACTAACATTTTGAATATTACAAAATAAAACTTATTAAATGTGATAAATATCTATATAAATAGTTAGCAGAAAGCTTTTAATTTTTGCTTTAGCAAGTTTCAGTGCAATGAAAGCACTAGAAATCTAAAAACCGCCTGCTATTCAGGTGTGATTAAGTATTTAAGCAAAAACATCACCTTTCTGATATAATGATGATTGTTCAAGCCCCTCTTTTAGGGGTAGTTATGACTAGTTATTTAAATCAATTTTCGCAGGAGAAAAAATACTACCAGCGAAGGGAAATGATATCTTGCGTAAGAAACATTTGAACAAGCAACACGTTACAAGTTATGTATATTGCCAGCAAATAAAAATTGTATAAGAACAGTAATCTTTGAACGACATTTACGTGCTCTTAGCTTTACGAATTTGAAAAAAGTTATTTTTAAATTACTAATTCCTACGGAATATTAATTTAAAAATCTTTTTTCAATATGAGTAAAGCTTAGAGCACGTTATGGAAGTGAAGGATTACTGTTCTTATGATAATTTTTATTTACTGGCTTCATACACTTATGGCAAAGACTTAAAAAATTCTAATTATTTGGTTTTGTATTCTGGTGAATATTATTAATACCATCTACTAAGTCATGTACAAAATTAGCTCCCCTACTTATTAATACACCTGTTAGAATCATACCTAAAATAGGTGTACGTAAAGGCATTCCTATCATTTGAAACAAATCTACTTTAGCACTAATTGATAAAACTAATCCTGTAACTAAAGCCCCTATTCTATCTATGCTTAATTTACCCTCTTGCCATAACATTTTACAAGTTTCCCATACAGCTTCCCCTATTAAGGCTAAAATAACTAAACTTAAAATATTCATATATATTCCCCCATAATATATAGGCTTTTGTTTAATTATATGATTTTTATGTAACATTTATTTTAGTTAACTGTGAATTACTAATGTATTTTGCCAGTAAATAAAAATTGTATAAGAACAGTAATCTTTGAACGACATTTACGTGCTCTTAGCTTTACGAATTTGAAAAAAGTTATTTTTAAATTACTGATTCCTGCGGAATATTAATTTAAAAATCTTTTTTCAATATGAGTAAAGTTTAGAGCACGTTATGGAAGTGAAGGATTACTGTTCTTATGATAATTTTTATTTACTGGCTTCATACACTTATGGCAAAGACTTAAGAGATATCATTTCCCGCAGCGGCTGTTTTTCACCTGCGAAACAAATAAAAACCAGAAATACTTTTTCAGTATTTCTGGTTTTAAATATTATTATCAACTTCAACTAATTTACGTAGTTAGTTGGTTTTTTATCATTTTTTTTTACTTTGTTTAACTCCATCTTGAAATTTCCTTTAATAACATCAATGTAATATCTTCTAAGTTTTTTCTGTTCTTTTTTCTCTTCCTCAGTTAAACCTTCATTTTGACTTTTGTGATATAAAAAATTTATTCTTTCTATAACTTTTTTGAAATCCATGGTGTCCTCCTATGTTTGTATTAATTATTATTTTTAAATTTCTTTAAAAATTTATTTTTCTTTTCAACTATGTTGTGCATCTCATTTATTATTAAATTATCTTTTTGATGTCTTTGTTCAACGAAATACATGGAAAGTGCACCTAGACCCACATGTGTTCCGACAGCAACACCCATTTGCATGATAAAAATTTCTCCTGTAAAATTTGCATCTTTAATAAGTTTATTTTTTAGATTTTCTGCAAGAGTTATATCTGATGTATAGCCAATTATAATAAAATCTGTAATAACATCATTTTTTCTAATTATAAATTGTTCAACATAGTGTTTAAGTACTTTTTTTAGTCCACGTTCTTTTGCAACAATTGCACCTTTCCCATCTTTCATACTCATTATAGGCTTAATTCTTAAAAGCTTTCCAACAAATGCACTAGCATTAGATAATCTTCCACTTTTAATTAAATGATCTAAATCGTCTACACAAAGAAAATGTTTTACACTTGTTTTATATGTTTCATTAAAGTCTACTAATTCTTCAAAAGTAGCTCCCTTCTCTTTAAGAATTGCACTTTTTAAAACTAACCAACCACTTCCATGGCTCATACATTTTGAATCTAAAATGTGAATTTTAACAGTTGAATTTGGCATTTCCTCAAAGAAATAGTCTTTAGCAATTACAGCAGATTGATATGAACCGCTAGTACCACTTGACATACAAATACAAAGTATTTTTGTATAACCATCTTCAATTGCTTGTTTCATTATATCTAAATACTCAGTGGGAGATGGCATTGCAGTGGTTGGATATTCTGCTAAATCTTCAATAATATTATAGAATTCGTTAGGATCAATATCTATTCTATCACGATATTTTTTCCCTTCTATATTAATAGTTAATGGTGCTAAACTAATATTATATTTTTCAACAACATCTTGTGACAAATCACAGGTTGAATCAGCTATAATTTTTATCATATGTATCCTCTCTTTCATAAAGAAATAAGATTTAATTTTTTATTTAAGTTGTTAGATAAATATTATCATAAATTTTAGATAATATACAATTATAATATTATCTAAAAACGTACATAATATAAGTTTAAATTGTTAAAATATCATATTCATCAAAAGCTTTTGATGCTGTAAATAATATAGATAAAATCGCAGTGAAATATCTTACTATTAAAATAGCTATCATTATAGCTATCTGATATTTTATGGCAGTTAATGGGATTGCTCCTCCTAAAATTTGACCCGTCATCATTCCTGGCAAAGATACTAAACCAATTGTTTCTATTGAGGCTATTGTAGGATTTACTGAAGCTAAAATAGCATCTCTAAAATAAGGTGTTAATGCTTCTAATTTATTTCCACTTAGACTTAAAGAATAAAAGTACTCATTTTTATTTTGTTTTATTGATCTATAAAAATTATTTATACATACTATATTTCCACGAAGACTGTTACCTAAAAGCATACCTCCAATTGGAATTATAAATTGTGCATCAAATAAACTATCTAACTTTACAACAAAAGTATTAAAAAATAGTAATACAAGTACATTTGGAATTATAAAAGCTAAAAATAGTGGAACAATAAATTTCTTCATATTAAGATTACAAGATTTAATAGATGAAAAGCTAGCAACTAAAATCATAAAAATAAAGTAAGAAAGATTTATAAAAGAACTATTAATCTCAAAAATATATTGAAGAAATATACCAACCAAACTAAGTTGTATAAACATTCTTATTATAGAGTAAAACATGTTTTTATTAATTTTTATATTTAATTTGTGATTAATAATAACAATAGGTAATATTAAAATAAACAAACTTAATATAGAAAGATAAGTAATATTATCTACATTCATATTGTTACCACTCCTCTACTCGCACAAGATTATTTTCTGTCCAAATTTTATCGTGGGAAATTATTAAAACAGTTTTATCCTGTTTTAAAACGTAATTTACTACTTTTTCTTTCATATATTTATCTAATCCAGAAGTAACTTCATCTAGGAGCCATACAGGTCTATCCAGTAGTATACATATGATTAAACCTAATCTTTGTCTTTCACCTCCAGAAAGCTGTTTAACTTCTTTTTCAAGAGTATCTTTGGGAAGATTAAAGTATTCTACAAGATGAGTTATTTGCTCTTTAGTAATTTTTATATGTTTATTACAATTATAAGAAAAGATTTCATCTATTAAATCTCCAATTTTACCATTTTTAAAATCTACATCTTGACTTACATATCCAATATTTTTACGAAAATATACAAGAGTTTTCTTTTCTAATATCTTATTATTAAATAATATAGTTCCCCTATCAATTTTTTGAAAACCTAAAAGTAATTTAAATAAGGTTGATTTACCTTTACCAGAAGGAGCATTTAAAACAATTTTTTCTCCTTTCAGTACATCCATATTAAAATTATCAAATATTATTTTATCTTTAAATTTTAAATTTATATCTTTAAACTGAATTAATGTCATAATGCACCTCTCTATTATTGACTAATTCAACTTTCGCAGGTGAAAAATAGCCGCTGCGGGAAATGATATCTTGCTTAGAAACCTTTCACTTCAGTAACAAGTTCTAAGCTTTACTCATATTGAAAAAAGATTTTTTAATTAATATTCCATAGGAATCAGTAATTAAAAAATAACTTTTTTCAAATTCGTAAAGCTAAGAACTTGTAAACTTTGTTCAAATGTTTCTTACGCAAGATATCATTTCCCTTCGCTAAGCAGTATTTTTTTATTGTGAAAGTTGAGTAACTAATTTTTATGCATTCACCATTATACAACAAAATTCATATTATATAAATATACATTCTATGAATATAAATACTATTTTATGTTCATACTTTCAAGTGTGAAAGTAAAGATTTTAATCTTAACTCTTTTGAAGTAAAGATTAAAATCTTTACTTTGGATTGAGTGGAGGTAATAATGAGCTACTGTACTTTAATTTGTGATATCAAATCATCAAGAAAATTAAAAAATCGAGAAGAAATACAATATAAAATTATTAACATGTTAAAAATAGTTAATGAAAATTTTAAGGATATTATAGTTTCACCATTTATAATAACCATAGGAGATGAATGGCAAGGACTTTTAAAATATCCTTGTGACTACAAAGAAATAATACTATTTTTCAAAAAATCTATTCCAGATATAAAATTTTATACAGGAATAGGTATTGGTAATGTATATATTCATAACTTTGAATTAACTGTAAATCAACTTGACGGTCCTTCATTTTATAGAGCACGAGATGCTTTGAAATATGCTAAAAGAAATAAATTACCTTTAGTTATTTTATTTGATGACTGGGACAATATTTAAAGTTTTTATTATAATTCCTCCTATTATTGCTGCAATAAAGCTAGTAAATGTACCAATTAAAAAATATTCCGCAAAACTACTATCGTCTAACTTTTTGAACCTAGCAATAGATTTACCTGTGAGTACAAATCCTATCATTACAGGTTGTCCCATTGTCATCACAAGTAATATAAAAATTCTTTCTATTATACCTATTAAAAATCCACCGTTTTTAGCTCCTAAACTCTCATCTTTTGCTTTTTTTATTATAATTCCTCTATCTATTATTTTACTATATTCTTTTAAATTTATATAATTTATAAACTTTCGAATAAAAATTCCTATACCAAAAGTACACCATAGAAAAATAATGATTAATATTAACCATCTATCTAACAGTGTTATATTATTAGGATAATTGTTAAAAATACTTGTTAATTTCATTGAAATCATTTTAGTATTAAAATCAAATGAGAGTAGAATTATCGTTATTATATGTAGTATCTGATCTATTATAAATACATGGATATTATTATTAAAGGAAGGTTTAAAATAAATTGATAAGGATTTTGCCTCGTCTATAACAAAATGAATTAAAAATATAAAAAGTGAAATTTTAAGATAATGAGTAAATGCAATAGATTTATCCAAAATAATATATATTATTAGAACAATTATCATACCAATGAAATGAATTAAACTGTGAAGTAAATTTCCAATTAAAGAGTCTTTCAATACTTTGTGCAGTACAGTCTTTTCTGTTTTAAATCTCATATACAAAATAGATTTACCTTGAAAAACAAAATCGCAAAGTAAGTGTACTATGATAAATAATAGTACAATTCGTATATGCATTCTAACTTCCTCCCCTAATTTTACAATATAAATCTAATAATGACTGTATCATAAAATCATTATTGTTAATGACAAAGTAATTAGCATCATTTAACTTTTGACTTATACTAGCTTTAGAAATTTCTGGCCTGTTTTTAACTATATTATTGTATGATCCTACTTTTTCATAAAGATCTATAATTTCTAATTGCTTATTTGTAATTTTACTTTTTAATACTTCATTATTTTCAATTAATGTATTTATAATATTATTTATAGATAATGAACATAATGATTCTTCTTCTCCAGTAACTGCTACTTCTCTAAGTATAGGAGTAGTTAGAGTATGATTAATAAAATTAATATTTTCACCATTAAAGTATATTCTATTTTTTTTACTATTTAAGTTTTTACTATAAAACCTATTATTGTTTTTGGATATATTTAAAGCTTCTCTAGCCTTTACAAAACATTCTCCATCCATAAGTCTTGTATCATCATAAATTTTTGTACTAATACTTCCTATTCCAATTCCTGCGTAAATATCAATATTATATTTTTTTAGCAACCTTTGAAATTTATCTATGATACAATAACTTTTGTTAGGTTCCTTTAAGACAATTTGCCATTCATCTCCTAAGGTCATAGTTATTGAAGATGCCAAATCTTCTTTAAAAGTATTATTTACTTCTTTTATATAATTGTTTAAAGTTTCTTGTATAGCTTGTCTATCTTGCAATTTTCTTGAGTTAACTATATCAATATTTATAACACTAAATATGTTCATAACATCACCCTATAATTATTTTAATATAGATACATTATATCACATAGTTAATGATTTTTATGAATTTTTATATAAAATTTTTACACTATTTGGAAGTCAATTTGACAATTTATATTTGTTAATGTATACTTAACGATATTATTAGATTAATGGTTACAATATAGTTACAATGTTATTACAGTATAGTTAATTTTGATAAATAAACTTTTTAATAAAAAGTGAAATCAAATCTTATTATTCAGCATATATATAAATAAAAAAGGAGGCGAATATTATTAATTTTACTGGTATAAAAAATATGAAAAAACAATTAATTCTACTTGTGACAATCATAGTTATAGGCATAATAATTGCAGGAGTATATATACCAAGAAAAAAATTAACAGTTATTATTGATGGTAAAAAACAAATAATAACAACATATAAAGATACAGTTAAAGAAGTTTTACAAAATGAAAAAATCAAATTGGATTCTGAGGACAAAATCACACCTTCGCTAGATTCAAAAATAGCTAATCATCAGAGCATAACAATAAAAAAAGCTATTCCTGTTAAAATTTCTGTAGATGCAAAAAATATTTCATTAAAATCTTCAGAAGAAAATGTTGAATCATTACTAAAAATAGAAGGAATAACTTTAGGAAATGAAGACAAGCTTATGCCAAGTAAAGACACAAAATTGTCTAAAGATATGGAAATCACAATAACAAGAGTTAAAACAAAAACAGTTAAAGAATCAAAACCAATTGCGTTTAAGACAATAGTTCAAAACAAAGCAGATTTACCAAACACTACAAAGAAAACAGTTCAAGAAGGAACTACTGGAGAAAAACAAATTTTAACTCAAATTGTGTATGAAAACAACAAAGAAGTTTCAAGAAAAGTTGTTAGTGAAAAAGTTGTAAAAGCTCCTGTAAACAAAGTAATTCACAAAGGCTCTGCACCTAAAGCTCCTGTATCAAGAGGAGGATATGCTTCTTCTAGTTCAAGAGTAATTAATGTTAAATCTACTGCGTACTCCCCTATTAATGGAGCACGTGTGGCTTATACTGCTTCAGGAATGCGAGCTGCTAGAAATCCTGGAGGTTATAGTACAATTGCCGTAGATCCTAGAATTATTCCTTTAGGAACAAAGGTTTATGTTGAAGGATATGGTTTAGCTATTGCTGCAGATACTGGTACTGCTATAAAAGGAAACAAAGTTGATGTTTTCTTTAATACGTACAGGGAAGCCTGTAGATGGGGAGTAAAATACGTTAAAGTATATATACTTAAGTAGAGTATAAAGTAAAAAGTTTAAAGAACAGATATTGAAAGATTTTCAAAAGCTAGCTTTTGAAAATCTTTTTTTACTATTTAAATAAATTCAACTTTCGCAGGTAAAAAATAGCCGCTACGGGAAATGATATCTTGCTTACAAACCTTTCACTTCAGTAACAAGTTCTAAGCTTTACTCATATTGAAAAAAGATTTTTTAATTAATATTCCGTAGGAATCAGTAATTAAAAAATAACTTTTTTTCAAATTCGTAAAGCTAAGAACTTGTAAACTTTGTTCAAATGTTTCTTACGCAAGATATCATTTCCCTTCGCTAGAGAGTATTTTTGTTCTCCGAAAGTTGAGTTAAGATATTAATTAAAGAGGATGTAGAAAACTTTAATTTTTCTACATCCTCTTTAATATTTTGAAGTTTAGTACATCATATGTTAATGTTCAACGAAGGAGCTGTTGTATTTGGAATTGAGTATATAAAATTTAAATACATCTTATGTTAATGTTCAACTAGAGAAAAAAATATTAATTTTTTTAAGATATTAAAATTTAAATACATCTTATGTTAATGTTCAACGAGTGGTAACAATGCATTTAGGTTATGCGTGTATAAAATTTAAATACATCTTATGTTAATGTTCAACACGATATTACCAAAGTTTTTGGCCATGAATAAGAGATTTAAATACATCTTATGTTAATGTTCAACGTATAATTTCAATAATCACAAATGGGTAAAATTCTAATTTAAATACATCTTATGTTAATGTTCAACGCCGCTGGACTTTACACGGCGCGTTTACATCTGCTCTATTTAAATACATCTTATGTTAATGTTCAACATGGAAATGCTTGAAAAATTTTTAAAATGTAAATGATTTAAATACATCTTATGTTAATGTTCAACTGTATTTGAAAATGTAACTATAAGAGATATAACAGAATTTAAATACATCTTATGTTAATGTTCAACAAGAATATGAAAATAAAGAAAATAAAGTAGATTAATTTAAATACATCTTATGTTAATGTTCAACCATAGTAAAATAGCCATTTCTTAAAATTAAGAAAATCACAAACCCATTGATATTTCAAGGTTTTCAAAAAATTTTACCAACCGATTTCTATTTTTTCAAAATCTAACGTTAAAACACTTTTAAGGCCAGTGATTTGAACACTTTAACTAGGTTTCAATTTTTATTACGGTTGGGAAAAATCTAAAAAATAATACAATCTGTGTATCAATAAATTCTATGAACAGATATTTTAAAAGTTCCTGAAAAGAACAAAAACTTTTTAATTTAATCTGAACCTAAAGAAGCAATTTCACCACAAAAATGGTTAACATTTGTGAAATTCTCTATTCTGAATTTCACAAAACACCTCTTCTATTTCCCAAATAAAAAGTATTATTAGTGAATGGTCTATTATGTATACTACTATCTTCTCTTTCATATCGGTCTTGGTCTTTACTTAAGGACAAGCCTTTATAAATGGCAACAGAGGGTGAACCTGCCTTGGTAAAGGTTAGTCCACCCAATTGACCCTAGAGGAATACCACAGCTTCCCCTTTTAGGGGGCAGGGGTTTAAAATTAAAAAAATTGGACATAGCTTAAAGTTTACTACTCGTAAGGAATACCTGTGAGAGTAAAGTTTAAGCTTGTCCAATTTATCCTTTATATACATGATCTTAAAATTCCCAATTAAAAATTTAAGATATTGTACTATTTTCAAAATACTTAATACATCCTATGTTACTGTTCAACAAATCTTGATTCAAGTAGAAATATATTAAATGCTCTATTTAAATACATCTCATGTTACTGTTCAACCATAGTAAAATACCCATTTTTCAAAATTAAGAATATCACAAACCCATTGAAAATAAAAGATTCTATTAAAATTTTCCAACTGTTTTTTCTTTTGAAAAGCCTTTTAACAAAATATTTATAAAAGTAGTTACTTCAATGTTTTAGTTAGTTTTTTATTCTAATGTGGTTGGAAAATTTTTATTTGAATTGTGCCTATAAAACCCATTTTCTATTTTCCAAACTTTAAAAATGTTTTTTCTGTATCAATGTACATCTATATGACGCTCTAAAATTTATAATTTTTTAAAGCATTCCATCTTTCATCAATTTTGTTTACATTTAAGTTTGCATTATTTCCCTTAACTACTTTTTCCGAATTAGTATTTTTCTTATTTTTTTTAAGTTTAGAATTCATTGAAATTTTTCTGGCCCAACTCATAACATACTTAAATTCATTAAAACTTAAACAATCGTAATCTCTATTTTTTATTACCACTTTTTCATTTTGTTTTGATATACATAATATATCATTTAATAATTTATGCATTTCATATTGTGCATTCTTAAATCCACTAAAATTATTTAAATTATTATTAGCAATATAAATATATTCTAACAATTCATCTTTACCTTGATTTTTTTCTTCTACACTCTGTATCATACTCAATATTAATCCAATGGCTTCTTGTACTGACAATTCACCTATTTTTTCTGATAATTTTAATAATCTTTTCTTACCATTCATTAGATCACCTCTAATAACTTTTTTGACCATTCTCATTTATTTGCCAATCTGAAATTTTTCTTGCATTTTCATAACTTAAGATTTCTCTTAATTTATTAATATTATCTAAAATTTTATCATCCTGTTTTCCCCATTGACAAGCTAATTCTTTTGCATCAAATTGTTTTTCAATAGTTTCTAATCCTTTTATTTTTCCAATTTCAGCTTTCATACTTTCAACTTTACAACTTCCAAAATACCCAGGTTTATTATACCCTAATTTAAGCTGTATACTTCCATCTAATCCCAAACTAAAACATAACAATTTTAATTGTTCTTTATCTAATTCTTGAAATAACACCTCTCCCTCAAAACAAGAATTTGGTTTCATAGCCTCTACTGGTATTGAACCATTTTCTACACTTTGATTTGTTCCATGATAATAAAATTTAACACCTTTGAATTTTCCATTTTCTTTATAAAATCCTTTTTCAGGATGAGGATTCATTAATTTAGGTACACACTTAGTGTAAGTATCTCCCTTTTTAAACACAAAATCCTTAAAAATAACTTTACTTTTATAAAACATTTCCCCAAAAGTTTTACAAACAATACAATTACATTTCTTATTAGAAACATGTTCTTTTTTAATCATATTCATGTTTCGGTTTTGTCTTGTCTTTATACAACTATAAGAAACACTTTCAGCAATTGTTCTAACTACACCTTTTAAGCTACTCCCAGGTATTAAATATTTATTATTAATTTGATAAAATCTTTTTCTAAGTTTTTTGTTATCTTTCTCCCATATTTCAGCTCTTGCAATATATAGTGGCGTTATAGTTGTTATTTTTAGTTTAATTTTTCCTCTATATAATTCTTTATCCATTACTTTATAATTTTTTTTACCCAATAAAGGTACAAAACTATATGGCTTGCCCATCTAGTTCTACCTCCTTTATTGATTCGCTATTTATTTTTGTATTCTTTAATATTTCTTTCAATTTATTAAAATCACATTCTTTTTTTCTATAAAATCCATTTTTAAATAATCCATATTCTTTAGAAATAATTTTAAAAGTACTAAACTTCATATTACCAAAACCTCTTGAAGTAGATGCTCCAAATGTTACATATCCTTCATTTATTTCTTCTAAAACATATATTATCAACTTTAATTGCCATCTAAAATAATTTTCCATTTTTATTTCGCACTCAAAAGTTCCATCTTCCAAAACTTCTGGATCAAACAAAGCTCCTTTTATTGCTGCACCAGTAATTCTATCTATTCCCACATTAGTTCTTTTTCCTAATTTATAATTACCATCTTTTATAAAAGCATCTTTAAATTGAACTCTTCCTTTAAGACCTAAATTTCCAAACATCTTGCAAGCTGGACAACTTTTCTGATATTTATCTTTGCCTGAATCGTTTTTATTATCATATTTGAATTTACAATTCTCATTATTTTTTTTACTAAATATATCGCAACATTCATATATATTGTATAGAAGTCTTTCTACTCTACTTCTAAATACGCCTTTAATGCTACTTCCTGGCATAACCGGTTCAAGTTTTCCATTATGCATATTTCTTATAAATTGAATATCTGGAATCGTTGGATCAAGTTCAGAAGGTTTACCATCTCTTATTAAAAGTGGTCCATTAGTTGATAAATCAAATCTTATAATACATTCACTTTTTAACTTTTTTAGCATAATTATACCTCCTATTCTAAACCATAATACTTAGCCAAATTATCTTTATTAATTACTTCTACTTTTTTATCTTTCAAAATTATTTGTCCAAGTCCTCTGCTTGTTTTTCCCCCTACTGATATCTCACCATCTTCTAAAAGCTTTATTATCAAATCAAAAAGTTTTTTCTGTTTTTCTTCCAAATTATCTGCTATCATATAAAATGAAAATTTACTTTCTGCTTCAACTACTTCAAAATTATATTTTATTCCGTCTTTAGATGCACCTGTATCTCTATCAATTCCGACACCATCTCTATAACCAAATTTAGCCTTTTCACCAATAAAATTCATATCTTTTATCTGTAATTTTCCTGCAAAATGGTATCCTCCAAATAACTTACAAACATCACAACAACTTTCATAAATTTTTTCTGATAATTGTTTTTCATCTTTAATTTCTTCTTTTAATTTTTTAAAATCTACATCAGTTAAACAACACTTTTCTTTACTTAAAATATCACAAACTTTCCAGTGATTTTCAAATACTTCATTACTTAGTATTCTTTCTACAGTACTTCTAAGTACCCCTTTTAAAGAAGAACCTGGAATAACTGGATTTCCTTTATAATCTTTTAAAACTGGTGAATCTACTTCTGTAGGATCAAACCCTTCATTTCCTTTACCAATAAAAATAGGTACTTTATTTTCAATTATTCCTGTTACAATTATTCTATTAACAAATTTATCATAAAGCATTTTGCCACTCCCCTTATTTACTTTTCACAACTTTAGCTTTCCAAAAAAGATAACCAAAAAATTTGCTTATAGCATCTAACTTTGATTTTTCATCTTTATCAAATTTTACTTCTATTTTTTCAATATAATCTACAATAATGTTTCCAAATTTTTTACCATTATTTTTATTAGGAATTTTATTATTCCACCCATTACCTTTTGTTGTTTTATACTGAATAAGTAACTTTATTTCTTCAGAACAATCAGCATTTTTGCACATATTAGCGATATCTCTAAACTGGCTAGTACCAATTTTTTTTGAATTTCTACTTTTATTATCTTTATTTTCAATAATTTCACAGAAATTATTTATTGATGCCACTTCTTCAACTAACTCAATTATTTCTTTCTTATTCATAAATTTCTCCTTTCAAATGTAATTCATTACAAATTTCAATTTTTCCGAATCCATTTTCTCTTTCAAAACCAAGTCCTTTAACTTGAATCTTACTTAAATCTTTAACTAAATTTGTTAAATCTTCTTTTGTTTTAAATAAAATGGTTGTCCCCATTTTATTTAAAACTACTATATCTTCTCTAATATCATTAAATTCTTTTGATAAATCATATCCTCTATAATTTTCTGTTTCGGTATAAACCTTTTCTATTTCAAAATCAAATTTTATATCTTTTCTTAAAAGTTTCTTCCATCTATCTCTATATTCATTATCTGATAAATAACCATCTACTTTTTCTTTCTCTAAACCTAATTTTGCATTACTCTTAAACAAAATAGGTATATAGTTAAACTTCTCATCATACTCTTTATAATAATCTTCATCTTTAATTCTTTGATTAAATTGGTTTAATTTTTGAATCAAATTTTCTTCTTTACACTTATAGCTTTTGTTATCAACTTCAATTTCAGCTAATCCCATACCTATACTTGTATAGGAACCGATTCTAACAATTTTCTCGTTATCTACTTCTTCCATTACTTTAAGTAATGGTTCAATTCCTTGAATTTCTCCTTCAAAATAATCATTTTTGACCGCTACAATATTATATAATGCACTTTCCTTAGATGTTTTTGTATATTTATTTATAGCATTCCTTGTATAAATTACTTTATCTACTTCAAAAACATTCTTCCCTTTTCTAAATCCATACACTGCTTCCATTCTTCCTGCCATACTTGTATTATCTTTTTCTATACACTTTTTACATTTTATTTCCTTTGGTCTTATTAAAATATCTTTAAAGCCATGCTTTTTATTATATTTACAACTCATAGCTGTAAAAGGTAATATATCTGTTCCTTCTGGATAAAAAAAAGAAAACTTCATATTTGAAAATTCCTTACATGCTTGTGAAAATTTACATTTTTCACATTCTTTTTTGTTTCTATAATAAACCCAGTTACATCTAACCTTATTTTCTTTTTCATTTACCACTTCTTTTTTATTTACTTCATAAATTGGACAATTCTGAAGAATATATTTTGCAAACCCAGCTCTTATTCTATCTCCCGAAATATAAGGTAATGACTCTCTATAATTATTTGTTAAATTTCTTCCTACAACCATTAAAGGAGATTCCATTTTCAATCTTACATAAGTCAATTACATCCCCTCCTTTACATCAACATTTACAAATCCATAGCCTCTACTTTTAGATGAACCAATATTTTCTATCATTTTTATTGATACACGTAAATCTTTTTCATACTTAATTGTTTTTTTATTAAAATATACTTCACAGTATCCTTCAAATTTACCTTTTTCAATAATTTCTTCTGAAAATAATGCATTATCTTTAGCTGTTCTTAAATTTCTATTTATTGAATTATGAAATCTGATTGACGTTTCATAATCACTTATTAATTTAAAATCACTAAAATAAATTCGTGCAGGATTAAATCCTCCAGAACCAAAGATACTACATACAGCACAATTACAATTAACTTTCTTACAATTTTCAGTATCAATTATTGAACTAAAATTTGCTCTTACTATACCTTTTAAAGTTGAACCTGGTATAAAAGGCCTATCATCTTTTTTTACATAACTATTATCTACAAATTCATTATCCTTAACACCTGATTTAATTAACATAGGTGACTTTAGATTAACTTCTATTCTATATTTTTTTTTCAATGTGATTTCCCCCTATATTTTTAAACATATTTCCAAAAATTTAATATATCACTCCATGGAAAATACACTTGTTTTTCTTCATTTTCTTTTTCTATAAATGTACCTTTATCAAATTTATATAATTCTATATTGATTTTTTCAAAAATTTTAGATAAAACCTTTCCTTTTTTAGCATCATTATATAAATAAAATAACATAAATTCAGATATATCCATTTTTTTAGATGCTTCTTCTATCCTTGATATTCTTGAAATATTCACCTTATTCTCTTTGCTTTTTAATCTTGAAACTAATTTTAAAATATCCTTGAAAGTATTATTACTCATTGGTAACATTGATTGTTTAATTTTTTTATTTTGATTTTTTACTAATTCTTTTGATAAATAATTTGATCCTTTAATAAAAGCTATGCTTAAACTACCACTATTTTTATTTTTCAATAATAATTTTCTTTCCTTATCTTTAGCATTTTTTAATTCTTTCTGAGCAATTTCTACTAATTTTCTAATATCATTATTAGATTTACTTATAGCAATTCCAATAGACATAGTTGCATTATATTTGTTACCATTTTCATCCTTTGTTTCATTAATAAATTGATTATTAAAAACCTCTATCAAATCCTTTGCAATACCTAATGCTTTAGATGCTGGTACAATAAAAAATATGTCATCTCCACCAACTGCTATAATTTCAAACTTAAATGTATTTTTCTTATCATCATTATTTTTCAATATTGCCTCATATACTGCTTCATTAGCAGCATTTTGAATTTTTCTACTGAAATACATCATTTCAAATATACTATTAATATTTTGTATTATTGCTCCAATATTATTTCCATCTCCATATATTACTGCAATTTTTTTAGTTTTAGGTTCAATGTCATTTATTGAACCAATTGTTGTAAAATTATATCTTTTTTCTTCTTCTATACCATATTTTTTTCTTATATACTTTTTAATTTTATCATTAAACATTATTTTTTCATTTGATCCTACAATATGTTTATGAAGACATGATCCACAAACATTTTTTATTTCTTCATCAATACTATACGAAGCTTTTCTTATAGAACATAAACTACAAATTTCTTTTTTATTTTTTAATTCATTAGCTTTTATTAAAACAGTACCATTATTTAAATCTATACCCTCTTTTTGATTATTTAACTGACTTTTAGAAACAATATTATTATAAATTTTAAGTTTCTTTCTATTCTCAATTTTAGATTCTAATTTTCTCATTTCTTCTCTATAATTTTTTATAAAATCATAGAGATTACATTTACAATAACTAAAAGCATTTTCTACAGTTAAAGTATATTTATCAAATTTTTTTTCAAATTCAAGACATAATTTAGTTGCTATTTTTTCATTTGGAACAATACACATTACATTACCACCACCAGAATAAATCAAAGACTCATTCATAAAAGCTTTATTTATTATTTCTGGTATTTCTTTTTCAGTTACATAAGTAAGTAATGTACTTGCACCTCTCATGTCTTTTAATTTATTATTTTCAAGATAATATTTTTTAACTTTAAAAGCTCCACCTTTAACCAAAATAATATCAAGTTTTTCTAATAAACTTCTATCTTCCTTTGATATATTTTTTCCTGCAATAAGTCTTACTATTTTATAAGCCTTTTTAAAACTATATTTACCCAAAATAAAATCTATATATATGTTCTTTCTTTTAGTTTTATCTGCACCATCAAAAATACAAGCAAATAAAACATATAATTTTATAACATCTATAAAAGAAGGTTTTTTAGTGGCTATTGATTCTTTCCACGGTATAAAACAAATTTTATTATCATAAGTTAAAAATCTAATCATTTCATCATAAGTTAAATCTTTAATATTCTCATATAAATTTGAAATAATAGCATTATAAGTTTCTATCTTTAAAAAATATTTTGTACCTGTTACTATATCATTCCACACTAAAGATTTTTGAGGTACTTTTTCTATTTTATTCTTATCTTCTTCAATAAATTTTTCCAAATCTAAAGCTTTCATTATCATCTTACTCCTTACACTCACAGCTATTTTTTTTAACATAATTTTTAAAAATAGAGTAACATTTAATTAATTCATTTTTCATTGTATTATAATCTGCTGGATTATCTCTAAAACCGAAATGATTAATATCATTTCTTTTTTCTCTTATCTTATTACACAAATCAACTATTTCATCATCTATTTTATTAGCTATTTGTGTAACTTTATTTTTATACTTTGAGTCTATATTCCAACTATCCGCTATTTCTATTATCAATTGTTCAATGCTATTACTCCTATCCTTATATTTACCATTTTTGCTTTCTTTTTTTATATTTAAAGAACAATTTATAATATTTTCTCTATTATTATAATCAGCATCATCCAATTTATATTTTTTACATAAATATGTTTTTATAGTTTCATCTAACGCAGTATAGCCTTGCTGAATTAAATTATTATCAATACTCCATTTTATTACTGCCATTCCTGTTTTTAAATTATTATCTGAAGAAAATTCAGAAATTCTATCAACAACTTTACTAAATAAAGGCTCTAAAGGTTTTATTAAGTTATTTTCTTTTTTTGAAATATCATCGAGTTTCTCTTTTGAAATATCATCAAGTTTCTCTTTTAACATTTTATAAGCTGTAGCTACAGATTTTTTACAAGAAGATTTTCCATTTGGTACTAATTTGCCTCTGCATGTATATATGTCATTTGTAAAATCATTCAATTTTTCCACAAAATTTTTAATTTTTATAGCTGATTTATCTTCTTCTTTTACCCTAGCTATTAACTCTTCACTAGTTGACAATTCTTTTATCTTTTTACTATTTCCATACTTTAAAAATGAATTTACTGCTTCTGACCATTCAAGTAAATTATCAAAAGAAGTTAGATCAAAAACTGGTGCTACTTCTTGTCCATTTTTTTTAACTTTTGCATCATAAGCTCCATAATATATACCAGCTAACTTTATATTTTTTAATGCCTTTGCATAATTAAGCACAACTAAAACTAACATTGGTATAGACCTAAAACTATGAGTTATATCAAAAATTATTTCATCATCTTCATTAATATTTTTTAAAATTATTTCAAATATGCTCCAAATTTCATCTTCATTTTTACCAGAGGGTATATCTACATCTTTAATTTTAACGTTAGGACAATTTTGTTTTAATCTTTCACTAAGCCTTTTTTCTTTAACTTCCTTATTATACCAATGTTTTTTTCTTGCTTCTTTGGTCAAAAAAATTATAATTTCATCTTCTTTATTCCATGCATTACAAATATCTTTAGTTAAAGCTTCTTGAATATATCTTGTTTCATAAGTTGTTTTAAATTTATAGAAACAAGGTTTATATTCTGTTGTTCCCAATACACTAAAAAATTTTTTCCCCATAACATATTTCCCTCCTAAATACAAAAACCAAAAAATATATTTTAACATGTTTTTTATACAATTACTTATCCTTACTTACAAAATCCCGCTCCTACAGCAGAATTTTTCTCACCTAAACCAGTAGCTCTAGCCAAAAATGTTGCCTTTTGAGCTTCTTCATTATCAAATACTTCTATACTCACCTTATTTGCAAGCAATTTGATACTTTTATAATTAAAATGCATAGGTTTCCTATTTTTAAACTCTATATTCTTTATAAATTTATTTCTTATATTTATATCTTCATTAAAGAAATTTTCATATTTTTTTTCTAAATTGTCTTCTAACCTACGTTTAAATAAATCCAAATCTCCATTATTTTGTAGCCATGGTTTACTGTCTATAGTTACTATTAACGGAGTTTGAGTATAAAGTTCTTTAATATATTTTTTCTTTATTTCTCTCTTAGAAATTGAAATAACATTAAAATCATCACTTTTCAACTTATATAAACAAGAATCTATTTTGTTCATAAAATCATAATCTAATCCTCTAATTTTAAAAATATATAATCTATCTTTTTTATAAAATTTATCTTTTTCTATAGGATAAAAATTATTAAAAACATAATTCTTATATTGTTTTTTTTGATGAACTTCTTTTAGAGTTTGATCTAAAAGCATACTCTTGTTAATATTTTTCCCTATAATATATCCACAGTCTTCAAAATATATATCTTTTTTTAACATTACTGTTACAGTTAATTCAATAAATCTCATATGTATACCTCTTTATTCAAATTTATCTATATTATACCATACATTTCTTTATATTTTATTACTGTACATAAAAAAATTTGTTAAAAAATTTGCATATAACAAGAAAAACTACTTCAAAATTTATGAAGTAGTTTTTTTATCATAATTATTATTTTATTATACATCTCATGTTACTGTTCAACTTAAATGATGGTACTGTTAAAGTATGTGGATATAAATTTAAATACATCTCATGTTATTGTTCAACTGGAAATGATGTTTTAGATAAAATAAAAAATATTAAATTTAAATACATCTCATGTTATTGTTCAACATTATTATTGGTTCAGAGGATTGCTTAGCTTTTTGTATTTAAATACATCTCATGTTATTGTTCAACGTGCTCCAATCCATTTTGGAAAAACTAAAGAAATTACATTTAAATACATCTCATGTTATTGTTCAACCATAGTAAAATAGCCATTTCTCAAAATAAAGAATATCATAAACCCATTGATATTGCAAGGTTTTCAAAAAATTTTACCAACCGATTTTTATTTTAAAAAAATTTAACACAAAAACACTTCTAAATCTAGTCATTTCAATACTTTAACTAGGTTTCAATTTTTATTACGATTGGGAAAAATCTAAAAATAATACCACCCCCTATATCAATAATTTCTCTAAAGAATATTTTGTGCTTTTTATAAGTAATGATAATTTACCAAAATATAGTATAAACTTAAATGCTAGTTATCATATAAAATATTTCAAATATGTTAAAGTGAATTTGAAATATATTGTTTTACATTATTAATAAGTTATGTAATTAATTGTATAATATTTATGTATAGCTATTATTATATTTATTAAATTTAAAATGGAGGTAATATTATGATAGTAACAACATGGAATAATGGTAATTACAATACTTCAGGTGCAGGCTATGGAGTGAAAATTTCTAAAAAAGATAGGCAGAAGTTCTTTGATAAAGCATGGGATAGTGTTGTGATTGGTATTAGCGATTTTAAAAATAGTAAAGAAATTCATCTTCATGATACATTTTGGACAACATGCTCAGAATTAAGAAGTGCAAAAATAGGAAAATATTTAATTGATAATGGATTAGGTAAGTGGGAAAAGAGAAAACCATATAAACTATTACTATTTCCTCAAGTAGATAATAAGTTTATATTAATAATCAGTAATCCAATTGAACTAGCAACTTGGGCGGGAGGAAGTACATTTAAATATGATGGTTCTGTTAAAATTGGAACTAGGATATACTTTGGTGAAAGTGGTGTTGTAGAAATAAGTAAGTTACAATATCAGGCACTATTAAAAGAATATACTGGTATGACAATTGATGTTGGAACTTCAAGGGATAAAGCTCCAATTCATAGTTTAGGACATTGGCTTCAAAAATATGTAACGAAAACTGCTATTGCTTCTTATGTTAGCAACATTTTAATACAAGAAGGATATGCTAAAAAAATTGAGAAATCTATAATTAAATTTAGTTGACAAAAAAACAAATAAGAAATGATATTATAAAACAATCTATTTTTCGTCGACCCCCAATAGCGTAAAAACCCCCGGGGATCGACGAATCTGCTAACCCGCATGAATCCTACATTTCTATATTTTGTTTACAATTTGTTAACAATTGCGTGTTTTTACAAAGTGTGCTATAATGCCCCTTGGACGGTTTTTAGATTACCTATGAGGAATTGAAACAGAAATACCAAGATAATATTAAACCTTCTTCATGAGAGTTTTTAGATTACCTATGAGGAATTGAAACGTTATTGCATTTTGACCTCCCTCATAAATATCCATGTTTTTAGATTACCTATGAGGAATTGAAACTCTTTTATAAATTCTATATTTAATTTTTTTAATTCTTGAGTTTTTAGATTACCTATGAGGAATTGAAACTTTCCATTCTATAATCATGTGCATTTCCTTTGTAATCGTTTTTAGATTACCTATGAGGAATTGAAACGAAAACTTAATAAAGGTAATAGAAACTAAGAGAGACGGTTTTTAGATTACCTATGAGGAATTGAAACTTGATTTTGAATTGCCTTTTTTAAAACGTCTTGATAGTTTTTAGATTACCTATGAGGAATTGAAACTAGGCAATGGTGTATTCCCTAATCCGTCTCCAGGACTAGTTTTTAGATTACCTATGAGGAATTGAAACTATATATTGAAGGCTGACCTACGGACAGTAATATGAGAAATTCATGATTTTATTCATAAATTAACTTGAACTTTATTATATTTGAAATGGAATAATATAAAAAAATATACTGGAAATCTTCAAACTTGTTGAATATGAAAATATTAGAAGTCAGTAAATGTATAGATATCCTGCAGCAATTCAATGTTTTTAAAATTTTACCATAAATTATATATCATATAGTACAAAATCAAATTTAAGTTTGTACTTATTTCTATCAGAAGTATAGCATCTATTAAACCATTTTAATCCACTTCTAAATAAGCTATAAATCCTAACAACTTTATTTTTAACTTTTTTAGTTGCACCTATTATCTTACTCTTTTTATTTTTAGAGCAATCGGCTCCTAATATTATCATCCAAGTATATGCTATACTTAAGCATAAATATAAGTTTTCAAAGTAAATTAAATCTTTAGTCCAAGTATCTTCCATATTGAAACCAGCAGATTTTAAATCTCTAAACATTTCTTCTATAATAAATCTTTTTTTATATTCTCTAACTGCACATTTACTATCCATATTAGTTGCTAAATACCAAGTATCATTAGAATCTATATCTTTGCAAATTGCTAAATTACATTTATATTTCTTAGCTGTTAATAATACAGATTGGAATTTCTTTACTCTTTTTTTAAGGGCTTTATGTCTTCTAAATATTTAATCTTTTCTTTATCTTTTATTTCTACAAGCAAATCTTTTGTGCACCTTATACAGTATTTCCATCCAATCTCATGTATAAATTCAAATAAGTCTATGCTTTTAAACCCTCTATCTCCGAGTAAAATGACATCAAAATTATACGAAGATAAAATTTCATAAAGCTCCGCTATACCTTCTTTTACATGATTAAAATTTTTATTATCTTTTTCATCATACTCAAATATTTTGTACCACAAAGGTATAGCTCTTTTACCTACTTTAAGTGAAAATTTAAGTATTAAAAATCTATCATCAATTGTTGTATGATCAAACATAATAACAATTTTGTTATTAGCATTTCTTTTTACATATTTTTTTAGTATTTCTTCTATAAAAAAGCCATATAGATAATTTGGATTTATTGGTTTTGAAGTAAAAAATCGCTCTATTCTTTTTATTTTACTAGCTTCGGTTGCATCAGTATAAGAATCATTTAATTTCTCTGATATCTTCGATATTACTACAGATTCAGAAAGTATTATTCCTATGATTATATTTACTAGATTTTTTAGCCGTTTGCTTGTTATGGGTAATATTTCATATAGTATTTTTTCTAATTCTGTTGTAATATATTCTTGATTGTTTAACATAGTCAAATTCTCCTTTTTTATAAGTTTGTTTTTGCAGATTCAACTTATATTTTAGGACTTGGCTATGTTTTTTTCTATACTTTTTTATTGGTAATTTAACCATTGGTTAACTTTCCCTTTTCACTGTCCGTAGGTCAGATATTGAAGGAGGTATAAATAATATGAAATACTTGGTTTTTAGATTACCTATGAGGAATTGAAACTTTTATATCCGCCATAAAATCCAAATACATTAAAGTGTTTTTAGATTACCTATGAGGAATTGAAACATAGTTTCTATTGAATACCCTAATTCAAATGCAATCTGCGTTTTTAGATTACCTATGAGGAATTGAAACGCAGTTTGGCGTGTTGTTGCTTGGTATGGTTATATAGTGTTATTAGTCATCTCAATTTGCAGCAACCGCGACAAGAAAATTTGCAGCAAAATATCTTTTAAAGCCGCAGGCAGTTTTTATTTATAATCAACAGCCTGCGGCATAAATTTTTGGAAAATTTATGCTAAATCTATTTCATCTGCGATAGCAGCCAGAGCTGAAGCAACAGTAATACCATCTACAGTTCCTATAACATTGGAAAGTTTTTCTGTATTATAAAACTCATCACTTAAACATGCTAAATGACATCCAGCTCCCCAATCAGGTATACAGGCAAAGTTTCCTTGAGAAGTTTTACCTACTAACACTAATATGCCTGAGCGGCTTTCTATTTTTATTTCAAAATGACTGCCATAATTAATTATAGAACTTATTCTTCCAGTCCAGTTTTCTTTTCTTTTTTTATTTATACATTGAAAAATCATTTTTATACATCACTATCCTTTACTATAAATCAGAAATTAAGCTCATAATCTTCTGCCAAAGGCCTAGTTTGACTTAATTTATTATATTTTTTATTTTGCATAAGCTAACTTTTCCTCCACTATTTTTAGAATATCTTCAGTAATTATAGATTTTTTAAGTTTATAAGCTTCAAATATAGCTGCATAACATAATTGATTTATTTTTCTTGGAACTCCTGAAGTAAGACTATGTATAATTGGGAAACATTTCTCATCAATTATTGAATTTGCACACTTTGCCATATCAAGTTGATAATCAATGTATTCTTTAGTTTGTGCAAGACTTAATCCAGAGCATTCTAAGAATAAAGATATTCTCTGTTTTAAAGGCAGATTTACTGAAAGATTAAGTTGATTTAGTAGTGGCGGTAAACCAGAAAGAATTAACGAAAAGTTTCCGCCTTCATCATAAAAACTTCGTATTTCATCAAACATTGGGATTGAAAGAGTATGTGCTTCATCAATAATAATGCAGTTGAATTTTCCTTGTGCATTTTCTTCATTAAAATAAGTTATAATTTGATTTTTTATATCATCAGCATTAAATGCAGGTTTTAACCTTAGCTTAAGAGCTAATGTTTTATACAGTGCTTTTTTATTTGGATTAGACAGTTCTGAACCAACTACTCTAAATTCAGAAGGATCAAGTTCATTTATAGAATAAAAAATCAGAGAACTCTTTCCTGTGCCGGAGGCACCAGTAACTACAGCAATTTGTCTTGAATAAAATACTGTAGAAATAACATCAGAGTTATTATTAAAATTTTCATACTGAAAACTTTGTTTTGATCTATTTAAAAATGGGATTTTGCTAAATTTAAAAATTTCTAGTATTGCTGTTTGAATTTTTGTATTCATATCATTTAACCTCCGGTTTGTGTTTTTCTAAATTTAATTTTGATAAATACATTATTTTTAATTGTGCTAAATAGTATATAAAATTTTTCTTGAAATCTGGTGTGTTTTCTTTAATATCTGTAAGGATAGATATTAAAATCTCACGATTAAATTCTTTAAAAGTGTCCCACAGCTCGTAGAGCTTTCCTTTTTCAGCAAAAGTAACAGAAGTTATATCAAGTAATTTTGAAACGATAGTTACAAATTCATTTTTATCTATAACATATGTCTTATCTTTAGGTGCTCTTGAAATGATTTCATCAGTAGTGCCTTTTACTGGCTTTTCTTCTTTTGAAATTACTAAATCTTTGGATAAAGATACATTTATCTGTTCCTGAAGATATTTTTGATAATGACTTTTTATGTTACTTAAGTATTGTTTTGATATTTCGGAATTTACACATGGATCTTCTTCTAATTTTCTTACAGATTTATGTTTCTGTGTTTTAAGATCAATAATTTTTGCTATTCCAAAATATTTATCGAGGTAATATACGTGTACATAATCCAAGTGAAATGGATTATATCTAAGACCAATTTTCTTACCTACAAGTTTATTATCAATCTCATAAGTGTTACCTTCAAAGGAAATAACTCCATATTTATTAACAGTTCTTTCTGCATAATGTAGAAATATTTCATCAAGTTGCACTGGGGAGAAAAATCTTAATTTTGTTCCATTTTCTATAGAAAATTCCCAAGTTTTTATAGGTGTTTTTCCAAGTGAAGAATGAATTTTATCATGATATTCCGTTTTAAGCCATCCTTGAAACATATCATTTAGTTCCATTATATTTGTTACTTTATGCTCTTTAATTTCAGATACAAATGAACTTTGCACATACTTCCAAAACACTTCAATTTTCCCTTTCCCCTGTGGATGATACGGAGTTGAATATTTTAGAACGATACCAAGCTTTGCACAAATGAGTTTGAAATTATCGGAAATATATACTTTACCATTATCCACATAAAGACTTGATGGTGCTCCAAATTTTATGACTGCTTTTTTTAAACAATCTTCAAGTCTGGTTAAAGTTGCATCATAATAAAACTGACAGTGTAAAATTCTACGGGAGTGATCGTCGATAAAACCTATAAGATATACTAATTTACTTAAGCCATTGGCATCTGAAATATAAAATGCTTCCATAATATCAGATTGCCACATCACATTTACAGCCTTTTTTTCATGCTTCGCATAAACCCTTGTATCTTTAGAAAGGCTTTCTCTTGTATACCCATAAAAATTTAAAATTCTATTTACAGTTCTAACTTTCAAAAAGTCTTTATCAACTTTATTAGCAAGTTCAAGCATAACAATGATTTTCTGTGCAGAACGACAGGGAAGATCTTCTTTTAATGCTAATATTTCTTTTATAATTTCTTCAGGTATAGAGGGATGTTTCCCCTTATTAGATTTTATCTTAGGTTTTAATCCTTCAAAACCATATTTTCTATAATTGGCATAGTAAGTATATATTGTTCTTTCTCCAATAGTAATAACCCGCCTATTTACAGGATCATGAAAGGTTTTATGCGCTAGCTGATAGGCTGTTTTTCTTATAGTTTCTGGTTTTGCTTCAAGTAACGGGAGAATAACTGAGTACCTAAAAAATGCGATAGCATCTTTTGTCTTGATACTTCCTTCAAACATTAAAATCACCTCATTTCTTTTATGAACTAATTGTATAAAAAATAAGGTGAGTATAAAAATAAAATTTTCTTGCTGTTTTATACCTAGCGGTAAAATATAGAACTGAAAATATAAGAATTGAAGAATTAGATTTATTCAAGCATGTTGTAGGTTGTCTAAATATCTTGTTTTTATAGTAAAATAAAGTAGAAAATAAAAAAATCATAGATTTTTATGAGAACTTGTCCTTAAAATTAACAATATTATAGATTTACAAATTATCTTAAAAATTTGAAAAACTCATTGAGGTAAGATAGGCTACCGCCTTTTAAAATCATAGCATCTGAACAAATTAATGCTGTTTTTAGCAGAATAAATGTTTCTTTGAACCTTAGCTTTATTTTTTTATAATCAACAAAATTAACAGTGGTTATAGTGCTATTAAATGTTTCTGTATATTTTGCATTAAGTAATGCTGTAAATTTTTTATCCGCTGCAGTTCTATTTATTCTTTCACATGATCTAATTAAAATATCTTCACACTCTAATAAATGACCAAAATCTTCTATGTAATCAAAAACACTCTCACCCTTTCTTACATTGGTACTGATATACTCAATTAAATCTGTAGAAACTTTATTATACTTTACAACAAATGATGGAAATATGCTTATGTATTCTTTTTCGCCGGAGGCGTGCTGCCATAATAAAGTCTGTATTTTAATTCTTGAATACTTTAAATCATTTTCTACAGTATAATATATTCCACGTTCAAAAGTTCCATTTTTCTTGAGTTTATCTGACTTTGGTATATTTAATTCCTTGCGGATTGACCTTAAACAAATCCCTTTAAGATACTTTTTTTCATAATCTTTCAAAAAGTTATTGAAATCTATATTCAATTTTAGTATGATGTTCTTAGGGTTTTTGGTCGTACTTAAATCCTAGACAAAAAGCACAGGAAGTATTCAATACCTCTTGTGCTTTTTTTTCTTTATATTTATTACTGCTGATATTCTTGACTAAAAATAAGGATTTACTGCAAATGAAAATGTCCTCTAACAATATAGGTTTTTAGATTACCTATGAGGAATTGAAACAAGGTATGGATAAACCAGCTAAACTTAAATCTATAAGTTTTTAGATTACCTATGAGGAATTGAAACTTTGATACGTTTCGTATATTTAATATTCTAATTGTTTTATGTTTTTAGATTACCTATGAGGAATTGAAACAAAACAATGAAGCAATAAGCGACATTGTAAGAGATAGTTTTTAGATTACCTATGAGGAATTGAAACTTATTATCCATGACTTGCTGATTAAATTGTTCTAATTCGTTTTTAGATTACCTATGAGGAATTGAAACCAAATTTGTTTGAATTTTTTTTAAAATGTGATTATAGTGTTTTTAGATTACCTATGAGGAATTGAAACCCTTTGTAGCTGTGTTGTTGCAAAAAACTATATTGGTTTTTAGATTACCTATGAGGAATTGAAACAAGAAGTATGCTTTAGGGGACAAAATGATTAATTGCTGTTTTTAGATTACCTATGAGGAATTGAAACCTAATAAAGACATTGTTATTCCGAAATATTCTGCGCGTTTTTAGATTACCTATGAGGAATTGAAACAAATATAAAGAAGACCAGCTAGTAATAGTCAATAGTTTTTTTAAAAAAATTTATTTTTAAATTAGGGTATAGCAAAGCTAGCTATTGTAAAAATACGAACAATAGCTCTCTAATTTATTATTTGGGTTTAAAGCCGATTAGGCTACTGTTTTACATTGATTTTGAAGATACATTTTCTCGTGTATCTTAGGATCTCTAATCTCAAAAGGTTTCTGGTTTTTAAGAACCGAGAATATGTACTTGATTAGTTTGTTCATAACAGCACCTAAAGCCACTTTTTTCTTTTTACCTTTAAGATTTTCTTTGTAGTATTTAAGCAAAACTTCATTGTTAGGTTTACCATTTTTGTTAGTTCTCACGGATGCTAATGCGATAGCATATAAGGCTCGGCGTCCGATTCTGGTACCACGCTTAGACATTTTATTTCTATCACTGTTGAATTTGCCTGATTGATTAACAGAAGGATCGATACCAAAATATGCAATTAAATGCTTAGGCTTAAGAAAACCGTTGATGTCACCAATTTCACTCATTATAGTTATTGCTGTTAATTCACCAATACCAGGTATTGAGTATATTAATTGGATGTTTTTAATAAATGTCTCTGGAAGCCTACGGCTTTTTATAAGTGAATGTATTTCCTTCAGCAAACATTCAAGTTGAGTTTCTAAGGTTTCTATCAATGAAATTGTATTAGTGATTTTTACAAATAAGCTAGACGACTTTATCCCAATATAGAGTGCTTCTTGGGAAATAAGAATCAGTTTTTTATAAAGATTTTCACTATAGTTTAGTCCTTTTCTTGAATTGCTAGAAATGATTTCTATCAAAATCTCTCTATCTGCATCAAGAATGGCTTGTGGACTAGTAAATTGCTTAAGTATAGCTAAAGAAGTTTTACACGTAATATTTGAAAATACGGAATTGTATCCAGGAAAAATAACTCTTAAGTCAGTAGATAATTTTTTCTTATAAGTAGATTTAGTATCTGTTAATTTATAGTAGTCTCTGCAGAGAGATTTTAAGGTATAAATTTCAACATCGAATGCAGAAGAACATTTAACAGATTGAAATTTACCTATTTTAGCGATGGATATTGCATCACTTTTATCATTTTTCACTTTTCTTATTCCACTATTTTTGTTACTATTAGTAATGAGTGGATTAAAGATAAATGTTTCGAACTTATCTTTAAGAAAGTGGAAAAGAGTAAGGTGATAAACACCAGTAGATTCCATGAAAATGCCAGTTTTCATGTTAAACTCTTCTTCCGCTTTTTTTATTTGATCTACTAGGTAATCAAAACCATCTCTATTATGTTTAATCTTAAAAGGCTTTCTGTAAATTTCACCGTTAGGTGCCAGAATAGCTACTACTGAAAAATCTGCTGATACATCAATTCCAACTGTTGGTTTATATAAAAATTTACTCATGTGTATTATCTCCTTTATTTTTGAGATAGAATAGATATTCCATTTCTATCAGTAATTCTATAACCTTGTTTGTGACACGGGTAATTCCCAAAAGGAAACCCAACCAGCTAAACATAGAGTTCTCACTGATGGAATGATACGCTAATTCACGGGTATAAATGACTCGACAGAGTCACTCCCAGGAGGTGTACATCTATCCTCTATTCAGGAGATATTATACCAAAATATTTAACTGTATAGGTTTCAATTTGACTTTAATAGAAAACTTAGTTTAGATGTAAAATGAACGCCCTATCGGGCAGAAATAATTAGAATAATAATAAAAAGATTTGTCGTAATGTTCGTTAGAATAATAGATAGTTTTCTATTGAATGTTATGACTACATTATACAAGGAGGTATATTATGGGATTACCACGTTTTTAGATTACCTATGAGGAATTGAAACTAGAGTATCATATCTTTAAAAAATCTGAGATAGATGGTTTTTAGATTACCTATGAGGAATTGAAACGGAACAGATTAGAAAGGGTTCATCAGTATTACCTTAGTTTTTAGATTACCTATGAGGAATTGAAACACAAAATAATAAACATAATTTCAAACGTGATACAATACCGTTTTTAGATTACCTATGAGGAATTGAAACTATTACCTGAGAATAATAAAGAGGTAGAACTTTAGAGTTTTTAGATTACCTATGAGGAATTGAAACGTAATACTAGAGCAGGTGTTCAAGATTTTTATAAAGTTTTTAGATTACCTATGAGGAATTGAAACAAAGAATATCTTCAAAAGGCAACCCGCAACATGAAACGGTTTTTAGATTACCTATGAGGAATTGAAACTAAATATATTGATGTACAATAAGTGCATACACAATGGTTTTTAGATTACCTATGAGGAATTGAAACAAAAATTATATAAAAAAATAAAAGAACACTATAAAAGTTTTTAGATTACCTATGAGGAATTGAAACAAGAAAATAACATCTCTTTCAAAAACAAAAGGTGATGAGTTTTTAGATTACCTATGAGGAATTGAAACTTTCGCCATCACTATTATAAGTGATGTTTTTCAACAGTTTTTAGATTACCTATGAGGAATTGAAACTCAAACTGAAACTATTATATTCAAAAGAATATGTCAGCGTTTTTAGATTACCTATGAGGAATTGAAACTTGGAAAATGCAGTTTTGCTTTTAATTTAGATTGGCGTTTTTAGATTACCTATGAGGAATTGAAACGCAGGTAAGATGAACAAGACAGTAAGAGAGTTAAAGTTTTTAGAATACCTATAAGGAATTGAAACTACCCCTTTTCTCTTTAACAATTCTTATAGCTTGTTTGTTTTTAGAATACCTATGAGGAATAGGTAATTACAACTATTTATATAAAAATTATATAAAAACGTTCAATAAGAAACTCCAGTGACTGTAATAGTTACTGGAGTTTTATCTAATGCTGAATAATGTAAGTATACAGGTAATTACAGTTATTCTACAAATCACATCTTGGTTCATTTATATAATAGTTTTAACATCATATCTTTTATAATCATTTTTCTATTTACATCTAAAAATTCAATTTATCAAATAAAAAAAGAAAAATTTTGAATTATCTTACAAAAGGAAAACATATAAAAATGTAGAAATATATATTATGATTTACAATAAATTGACGAAGGAGAGTGCTATGAGAGTAAAGATTGATCTAAATTTACAAGAACCAATACAGCTGCCTATTCAATATAATCATATATTACAAGCATTAATTTTAAAGATGTTAGGAAATGAGGAGTATCAAACTTTTTTACATGATGAAGGATATGGTTTTAAGAAAAGAAATTACAAACTTTATACATTTTCAAGACTTCAAGGTAAATTTAAAATATTAAAAGATATAAACAAAATAATGTTTTTTGATAGAGTAAGTCTTTTGATATCTAGTTATGATGAAAAATTTTTTAAGTTAGTAGTAAATAATAATATTCACAGGGATTCACTGAAAATATTAGGAAAAGATATTGAAATAAATAATATAGAGGCTTCATTTTTCAATGTTAAGGACAATGAACTTAAAGTATATACAAAATCTCCAATAACAGTATATAGTACTTTTAAGATTGATGAAAAAAATAAAACTTATTATTATAGTCCTTATGAAAAAGAATTTTCTGAAATGATTAGAAAAAATTTAATCAATAAATATATTGCATTTCATGGAAAGGAACCAGAGGACACTGATTTTTCAATAGAAATTTCAAAAAGGAGAAAACCTAAAGAAAGTGTTATTGTTTATAAGGGGATAGTTATAAAGGCATGGAACGGAGAATTTATACTAAAAGGTTCAACAGAACTTTTAAATTTAGCATATAAAGCTGGTATAGGATCTAAAAACTCTCAAGGGTTTGGATGCTTGGAGTTAGCTAAATAGTTCATTAATATTAATCTCAACTTTCTCAGGTGAAAAACAGCTGCTACGGGAAATGATATATTGCTTAGAAACCTTTCACTTCAGTAACAAGTTCTAAGCTTTACTCATATTGAAAAAAGATTTTTTAATTAATATTCCGTAGGAATCAGTAATTAAAAAATAACTTTTTTAAATTCGTAAAGCTAAGAACTTGTAAACTTTGTTCAAAGGTTTCTTACGCAATATATCATTTTCCTTCGCTAAGCAGTAGTTTTTTATTTTAAAAGTTGAGTATTAATAATATGAAAATAATGAAAATTATAAAAAGACTATATAATAACAGAAATTTTTAATTTGATTTTAGATAAAAATTTAAAGAAAGTCATATTTTGATTTTACGAGATTTTGACTAAAAATTTAATATCATAACTAATGATTAAAACTACTTATAATATAACTCCGATTTTCGTCGACCCACAATAGCGTAAAAACCCCCGGGGATCGACGAATCTGCTAACCCGCATAAATCTTACATTCTTATATTTTGTTTACATTTTGTTAACAATTGAACATTTTTACAAAGTATGATATAATGCCCCTTGGACGGGTTTTTAGAATACCTATGAGGAATTGAAACAATTCTGATTTAGAGGGGATAATCGAACAAATGCTAAGTTTTTAGAATACCTATGAGGAATTGAAACCCGACAAAATTAAGTGAGCTAAATAAAGATATAAATTGTTTTTAGAATACCTATGAGGAATTGAAACAATTTTTATATTCATATGTGTAAATTGTAGAAGTATGTGTTTTTAGAATACCTATGAGGAATTGAAACGAACATATACCTGTAGTTCCTGCGTCCTCTAAATCAGTTTTTAGAATACCTATGAGGAATTGAAACCATTTTTTGCATAAAAATAGTCGTTTACATTCTCATGTTTTTAGAATACCTATGAGGAATTGAAACTATATTTTTTCATTAAAAATAAAATATACACTTGTGTTTTTAGAATACCTATGAGGAATTGAAACTGAAACTACTAAGAGAGAATTAAAAACATATTATATGTTTTTAGAATACCTATGAGGAATTGAAACTTAAATTGTAACTTTGTATTAATGCATAGCCTTTTTGTTTTTAGAATACCTATGAGGAATTGAAACCTATTTTCCCCCTTCAACATTTTATTTTCTTCTTCGTTTTTAGAATACCTATGAGGAATTGAAACCATCAATAAATAACGCAGTGGTTACAAATCCAAAATTAGTTTTTAGAATACCTATGAGGAATTGAAACTATAATTTCCTCTATCCATGTGAATAATTGTCCTGCCATGTTTTTAGAATACCTATGAGGAATTGAAACAAAGGTTAAAACAATTTGCAACTTTAACTTTTAGGGTTTTTAGAATACCTATGAGGAATTGAAACCTCTATTTTTATATTTATTATATAGTATTTAATACTGTTTTTAGAATACCTATGAGGAATTGAAACAAGAAATTTACAATAAGGAAGGTTTCAATCTTGAACTGTTTTTAGAATACCTATGAGGAATTGAAACATTATTAAATATTACAAAAATATGTTGTGTATAGTGTTTTTAGAATACCTATGAGGAATTGAAACACAGAATTGAAGAATGTAAAAAAGAAATTAAAAAATGTTTTTAGAATACCTATGAGGAATTGAAACATCTTATATGTAAGACTTATTCTTTAGTTTGGCAATGTTTTTAGAATACCTATGAGGAATTGAAACCTGTGATTGTATCTGAATAATCACTTGTAAATGTAAAACGTTTTTAGAATACCTATGAGGAATTGAAACTAACACTTTCTATTGTAAAATCACATTCCCATGAACCAGTTTTTAGAATACCTATGAGGAATTGAAACAAAGAAAAGAGAAATAAAAATGCAAAAGTTAATATCGTTTTTAGAATACCTATGAGGAATTGAAACGCTAACGGGTGTTAGCAGTTTGGCGTGTTTGTTTGGGTTTTTAGAATACCTATGAGGAATTGAAACTATGTAATATTGATGCAGAGAGTAGAGCAGGGATTGACGTTTTTAGAATACCTATGAGGAATTGAAACTACAATTGTTGGAAAGCAACAAACTTACAAGAGCTTTTGTTTTTAGAATACCTATGAGGAATTGAAACTCTGGCTTTTTCTTTTTAGGATACCTATATAAATTAGTGTTTTTAGAATACCTATGAGGAATTGAAACTTAGTTGTAAAAGCTCCAACTTCATCAGCTACAAAACAGTTTTTAGAATACCTATGAGGAATTGAAACTTTTTTTTATATTTATTCCCAAAATAGATATGTTCAGTTTTTAGAATACCTATGAGGAATTGAAACTAATGTCTCTCCAATCCATTTACTCATTCCTCCTTTAGTTTTTAGAATACCTATGAGGAATTGAAACCAAAATCTTTTATTGTCTCTTTTAAATAGAATATTTCTGTTTTTAGAATACCTATGAGGAATTGAAACTCCCATTCTCTTCATACTTTGTAATGTAATGATGCATGTTTTTAGAATACCTATGAGGAATTGAAACATGCTTCAATCTGTCTACCTTCGTTTTGTTCTACTGGTTTTTAGAATACCTATGAGGAATTGAAACTTATTCTAACTTAAATAGCTGATGTGATACCATAAGGGTTTTTAGAATACCTATGAGGAATTGAAACTAATATATTATTCTTCTTGCGGTATTCTTTTTAGAGTTTTTAGAATACCTATGAGGAATTGAAACTTCATTTCATATTCGTAGCCTATGAACTCTTTAGCGTTTTTAGAATACCTATGAGGAATTGAAACTAGGATATATTTGAATCTATATATTCATATTTATTACTGTTTTTAGAATACCTATGAGGAATTGAAACTCATTTCTTTTAACATATCTTTTAACATATTATCACGTTTTTAGAATACCTATGAGGAATTGAAACTTATATAAGCTACCTTTCCTATACAATCTGATAAATTGTTTTTAGAATACCTATGAGGAATTGAAACGCACTATTCATTTAGCCTGTGTAATAATCGCGTCAATCGTTTTTAGAATACCTATGAGGAATCTAATTTTTAATGAATTATTCTCCCAAGTACTATAAATTCTATATTTTGAAATTACATATAAAATTTGAAACGAAAAAAATCAGTAGTTGTATCTCAAACTACTGATTTTTTATTTAATCTAATTTATTATTTTCTCCCAGGTATCTGGTCCTACAATCCCATCAAACATAAGACCACTTTGCCTAAAAGAATAAAATTTATCCTAAGAACATTTTTAAATCATCATCTACATTTGTGATTCCACCAATACCAAAGTTTTCAACTAAAACTTTAGCTACATTTGGTGATAAGAATGCAGGTAGAGTTGGTCCTAAGTGAATATTTTTTACTCCTAAGTGAAGTAAAGCAAGAAGTACTATAACTGCCTTTTGTTCATACCATGCAATGTTATATGCTATTGGCAATTCATTTATATCATTTAACTTAAATATTTCTTTAAGTTTTAATGCTATTAAAGCTAGTGAATATGAATCATTACATTGCCCTGCATCTAAAACTCTTGGAATTCCACCAATGTCTCCAAGGTCTAATTTATTATATTTGTATTTTGCACATCCTGCTGTTAATATTACAGTGTCTTTTGGAAGTTTTTGTGCAAATTCAGCGTAGTAATCCCTACTCTTCATTCTTCCATCACAACCAGCCATTACAAAGAATTTTTTAATTGCTCCACTTTTAACAGCTTCTATAACTTTATCTGCTAGTGCAAATACTTGTTCATGAGCAAATCCACCTATGATTTTACCAGTTTCAATTTCTGTTGGTGATGATAATTTCTTTGCATGTTCTATTAACTCTGAAAAATCTTTAGGTTGTTGATTTATTCTATCTGGAATATGTTTAAATCCTGGGTAACCAGATGCCCCTGTTGTATATACTCTATCTGAATATGATTCTTTTGGAGGTGTAATACAATTTGTTGTAAATAATATTACTCCATTGAACTTTTCAAATTCCTCATTTTGTTTCCACCATGCATTACCATAATTACCTACAAAGTTATCATATTTCTTAAATGCAGGATAGTAATGAGCAGGAAGCATTTCACCGTGTGTATATACATCTACTCCAGTTCCTTTTGTTTGTTCAAGTAATTCTTCTAAATCTTTTAAATCATGACCTGAAACTAGTATTGCAGGATTATTTCTAACTCCTATATTAACTTCTGTGATTTCAGGATTACCATAAGATTCTGTATTGGCTTTATCAAGTAGTGCCATAACATCTACACCATATTTACCAGTTTCTAATGTAAGAGCTATCAATTTATCAGCATCTAAACTATCATCTAAAGTAGCTGCCAAAGCTTTTTCAATAAAATTAAATACTTCTGTATTTTCATATCCAAGATTATATGCATGTTCTGCATATGCAGCCATACCTTTAATTCCATAAGTAATAAGTTCTCTTAATGAACGAACATCTTCATTTTCAGTTGCTAAAACTCCTACATTAACGCCGTCAGCTTTTGCTTCAATAGCTGCATTAGTTTCAGCATTCCAAGATGCAGCATCATGTAATCCTTCTAAGGATATCCCCTTATTTATTAATGCTGATTTAATTTCTTCTCTTACAACAAGTGCTTCTTTTATTTTTTCAATAAATTTATCTTTATCAAAGTTTGCATTGGTAATTGTCATAAACAATCCATCCATCAAGATTCTGTTTGCTTTTCTAAAACTTAATCCTGCTTCTTTTGCTTTTATATTCACAATTGAAATGCCTTTTAGTGTATATATCATTAAATCTTGTAAATGTGCTACTTCAGGTTTTTTACCACATACTCCTTGAATAGTACAACCTGTTCCTTTGGCTGCTTCTTGACATTGATAACAAAACATCATTTGACAATTCTCCTTCCAATTCTTAAAATATCATTTATTTATATTGTATTTTCTCGTTTCTATAGCTACATATTACTAAAATCATTGAATTAAGTCCGTAACATGGGTTACCGAATTTAAAATAATATAAAAAAATAAGACGGTTATTTTACTGACTTAATTATAGATTATATCAAGGTTAATACCTTTTACTTCTTTATGATAAACTACGTGATTAGTTATCTTTAACTCAAGTAAACGGCCAAGAGTTTTGTTTAATTTATTAATTTTTCTTATTGTGTGTAGTTATATAGAATAATTTGTATAAATATAGAAAAATGTGATATAATCAATCCGGTATTAAAGACGTATTATATTTGAAATGAGTAGTAAAAAGATATAATGTATTAAGACATAATCGTTAGATATTAAGACATAAAGATTATTTATATTTTGCGGAGGTGCAAAAAATGACAATAGAAACCGAACGATTGGAATTGATTCCGCTTACTTCATACCAACTAAAACTATGGGTTGAAGATATTTATGCACTTGAAAAAGAACTTCATTGCACTTATAAAGCTGAACCAATGGAGGGATTTTTCCTTGAAATCGTAAAGGGTCAACTTGAAATTACCGAAAAGGATAAATCAAATTACCTTTGGCACAGTTTTTGGTTCTTAATTCGCAAGAAAGATAGAATCGTTGTTGGTTCGGCAGATTTTAAGGACGTTCCTAACAAAAATGGTGAGGTTGAAATAGGATACGGATTAGGAAAAGAATTTGAACACAATGGTTATATGACAGAAGCGGTAAAAGCAATGTGCAACTGGGCTATGAAGCAGGAAAAAGTGTCTCATGTGATTGCTGAAACCGATTTGGATGGTTTCGCCTCACAACGAATTTTGCAACGATGTGGTTTTTTAGAAGAACACCGAGAAGAAACAGCTTGGTGGAAAAAATGAACATAATCTTTAATACAATAATTAATTCACAACATTCTTATTTAAGAAATTAAATAAAGAAATTATTTGATTCGTAATAAGTGAGAATAGCGTTCTAACGCTTATATACCAAATATAACAAGGGAGCCGAGAGGCTCTCTTGTTTACGTGTAAATACAGAAATTATTCATTATTAACTATTAATTAGCTTTGAAGTGAAAGGTTTCTAAGCAATATATCATTTCCCGAAGCGGCTATTTTTATAGTTCTATATTTCTCGCCAAGTTGTTCCCTCTTTACTATCTATAAGTTCAATGTTCATATCCTTGAGTGTATCTCTTATTTCATCTGCCTTTGCCCAGTCTTTATCCTGTCTTGCCTTACATCTTTGTTCTATTAATGAATTAATAAGATTTTCATCTACATTTGATTTATTATAAGTTTCATAATTTAATAGATCTAATGAAAGAACTTTATCAAAATCTTCTACTAATATGATTTTTTCCTTATTTGTAAGCATATTATCTTTTAAAACTTCATAAAGAACAGTAAAAGCATTTGGAGTATTCAAATCATCACTTATTTGATTTTCAAACTTTAATTTATAATTATTAATTTTACTTTCATCCACATTTTCACTACTAGTTATATTTTCATTTATTAAATTAATCTTAGCTTTAAGTTTTCTTAAAGATGAAGCTGCTTCTTTTAAGCTGTCAAAACTAAAGACAAGCTGTTTTCTATATCTTGATTGAAGGCAAAAATATCTATAGTCTAATGGAGTGAATCCTTCTTCCATTAATCTAGATAAAGTTAAGAAATCGCCGTTAGATTTTGACATCTTTCCTCCATCTAAAACAAGGAATTCTCCATGCATCCAATAATTTACCCAATTGTGTCCTAATGCTGCTTCTGATTGTGCTATTTCATTGGTATGATGTACTGGTATATGATCTACACCACCACAGTGAATATCTATTTTTTCTCCCAAGTATTTTATAGACATTGCAGAACACTCTACATGCCATCCTGGGAAGCCACATCCCCAAGGGGAATCCCACTGCATTATATGATTTGTAAATTTTGAATTTGTAAACCATAATACAAAATCTAATGGATTTTTTTTATGAACATCTACCTCAATTCTACTCCCTGCTTCTAATTCATCCATACTTAATTTTGCCAGTTTATTATATTCTTTAAATTTATCAATTTCGTAATATACATTACCATTTGCAATATAAGTGTACCCTTTTTCTTCTAATTTTTTTATAAGATTTATCATATCTTCTATGTGTTCTGTAGCTCTACAAGAAACTGTTGGTTTTTTTATATTAAGTTTTTTACAATCTTCAAAAAATGCTTTTTCATAAAATCTTGCAATATCCCAAGGACTTTTATTCTCACGTTTTGCCCCCAATGCCATCTTATCTTCTCCGGAATCTCCATCAGATTGAAGATGACCTACGTCAGTTATATTCATAACATGTTTTACTTTATAACCTGTGTATTCTAATGATTTTTTTAGTATATCTTCAAAAATATACGTTCTTAAGTTACCAATATGAGCGTAATTGTAAACTGTAGGTCCACAAGTATATAATGAAACCTCTTTTGAATTTAGTGGTACAAATTTTTCTTTTTTTCTGTTTAAAGTGTTGTAAATATAAAATTCCAAATTGTACATCTCCTTTCTAAAAATAAAACCGCAGGAAAATATTCCTGCGGTTAATAGCTTTTTTATTTCACAAATAGATTTTAGTAATTCATATGATTATGAATTATATACAAATCTATTATTAAAAACATAAATATGAATTATATTAAATAAGTTTAATTCCTTTTGAGACCGCAGCAATATTATTTATTAAATTATGAACTATTGATACTATTCTACAACAGCAACAACAACAGCAACAACAACACATAATACGGTCTCCTTTCTAAAAGTATTTAATATAACATTGGTATCATTTTACCACAAATCTTTATTTTTGTAACTACCTTTATTCAACTTTCTCAATACAAAAATATTGTATAGTGAAAGAAAATATATATTACATAAGAAACATTTGAAATAAGCAATTAGTAATTCTTTGCCATAGAGTATGTATATTGCCAGTAAATAAAAAGGGTATAAGATTAAGGAATCTTTGAACGACATTTACGTAATCTTAGTCTTATGAATTTGAAAAAAGTTATTTTTAAATTACTAATTCCTATGGAATATTAATTTAAAAATCTTTTTTTCAATATGAATAAGACTTAGAGTACGTTATGGAAGTGAAGGATTCCTGTTCTTATACCTCTTTTTATTTACTGGCTACCATATACTTATGGGAAAGAATTGTTTTGTCCAGTGCTTCACCTTTTCTTAGATTACTTCTCATATTTTGTATTACAACATCCATTTTCTCTAGTTCATGTAAAAGCTGTTTTTCATCATCTGATGTTTCAATTACTTTATAGATGCCTCCATTTCTGATAACAATTCTTTTGTCTGCCATTAAGGCAAGTGTAGGATCATGAGTAGCCATAAGAACAATCTTCTCACTATTTACTAATAGATTCAGTGCTTTTTTTCTATCAATACCTGCATTTTCAATTTCATCTATAAGGACTATTGGAGATGTACTTAATATTGCAGTATCAGCAATCATCAAAGCTCTAGACTGTCCGCCGCTTAAACTTGTTATTGGAGTATCTAAATTAAATTTCTCTCCTGCAAGATGATTTGCAGCATCTATTATATTTTTTATAACTTCATCTTCATTTTCAACCATACGGCTTTTAGCATGAAGCTCCAAAAATTCATTTACAGTAAGATCCATGACAAAATTCATATTTTGAGAAAGCTGTGCTACTAATTTATTACCGCTGGAAAATCTCCACTTTTTATCTGGTGATTCACCATTAATTAATATAGTTCTTTTAGTTGGTGTATCATTTTGTGCGGCCCATTCAATATCTGCAAGAAGTCGGCTTTTACCAGAGCCTGTAGGTCCTACTATTGATATTATTTCACTTTTATAAATTGTGATTTTATCAAAATTTTCTTTGTTTCCAGATTTATCTTCGCCACCAATTATAGTTAATGAGTCAACTCCAAAGTGCTCTTCAATACCTAAAAATTGAAGCATTTGATTGATATAAATTACTAATCCTTCTTCTAGTTTTTCAGTATCTATTGCCCATTCTTCTATTTCCTCTTCTGAAAAATGTTCTAAAAATTCCTTAAAGGTTTTATTTTCAAATCCTTCGATTATTAATTTGTTATCATCAAAATAGTTAACAATGAAAGGATATTCTTGTATTAATTCTTTTAATTTTTTTGTTTGTAATACTTTTATATTTATCATTTTTCATCACCTAACTCTATTTTTCTTACATTTCCCATTTGATAAGCTTCCCCTATTCTTTTTTCACCTAAGCAGTAAGAACACATAGCTGAAGGCATGGGGAATTTCAATTCTTTACCTTTTACAGTTTGAATATCTTTTTCTGAATCATATAAAAGAGTACTTAATTCATATGCCCCTTGGCCTGTAAGTCCATTAATGTGCATTATAACTGCTTTGGGATTTACAGAGTGTACTCTTGATGAAAAAACTTCTCTTTCTGCTTGAGAAACTATATCACCTTTAGTAATTACAATAATGTCAGCAGATTTTAACATAGGACCTATTTTCTTTGGTGTATTAATGCCGCTTAAGTTATCAATTACACAAACTGCTTTAATATCTCTAATATATGGTGAGCATCTATTACACAACCCTGCACTTTCTGTTATTAATAAATCCAAATTAATTTTCTTACCCCACTGCACCACTTCTTCAATATTACTTACAAAGTAATGGTCAGGACATAAAGATCCAGATAATCCTTTTTTTACTGGAATATCGTGCTTTTTATATAATATATCATCATCTGTATAAAGGCAGTCGAATTTAACTACCCCTACAGATATATCTCTTTTTCTTAAAGATTGAATAGTCTTTAGAATAATGGCAGTTTTTCCTGAGGACGGTGGTCCTGATATGGTTACTAAATTCATGTTACTTCCCTCCTATATTGATTTGTTAAATATTCAACTTTCGCAGAACAAAAATACTATCTAGCGAAGGGGAATGATATTTTGCGTAAGAAACATTTGAACAAAGTTACAAGTTCTTAGCTTTACGAATTTGAAAAAAGTTATTTTTTAATTACTGATTCCTACGGAATATTAATTAAAAAATCTTTTTTCAATATGAGTAAAGGTTAGAACTTGTTACTGAAGTGAAAGGTTTCTAAGCAAGATATCGTTTCCCGTAGCGCTATTTTTTATCTACACAGGTTGAGTTAAATAGTTTTTCACATTTCTTTATTAAATCTCCGATGTCATTGTTTAAAATGTAATCCCAACCTAACCACATATATTTATGTTCATTTGTGAGCATATTATCTACTTTTGGATTTACACTTGGGAATCTACCATTGTGAGACAAGATTTCTCCTACAGTTTTAGAAGCAAAGAAATCTACAAATGGTTTTAATTTATCTTTCTTACTCTTTTTACTTAATAAAAATATTGGACTTATTATAGCTCCATCAGATGGCCAAACTGCTTTCATTGGGCCGCCTCTCTTAGTCATCTTTGTAAAGAAATAAGGCATAATAGTAACAGAAGGTCTTGCATCTTTTTTTATATGTGATTTAACCATTTCAGAAGGATGCATACCTTTAAATAGGCTTTTCCCTAATTTTTTAACACCATCTTCACCATATTTCTTAAAAACATTTAATAATATTGCATTAAATAAATCAAAATCTCCAATAGGTAAACTTACGCTATTTTCAAATTCAGGTTTTAAAATGTCTTCAAAGCTTTTCGGTACATCTCTTCCATTTAATTCTTCTGTATTTACTAAAAATACTGCTGGAACTACCCCAATCATTGAATATTGTCTATCTGGATCTTTAAGATCAATTTCCTCATTATCAAAATCTTTATTAAATCTTTCAAATCCTGTAATATCTTCAAAAACATCATTGTCTTTAAACTTTCTCATTAAGTTCTTATCAAAGAATAAATCAAAACCTGCAGAAATAAAAATATCACTTAAAGCATCTTCACATTCAGCTTTTACTAAAGAATCTTTAAGCCAATCAACTCCCATAGAAGCTGCTTTCAATTCATAATCTACAGTAATATTTAATTTACTTCCCTTTTCATCCATCCATTTATTAAATGCTTCTAAAAGAGGAATTCTTACAGGACAAGGTAAAATACCTTCTATCTTAATATCTGCATCTTTATTATTGTTTGATTTTCCTAGTGATTCATCTATAGAAATTTTATTTTCTTGAATTACCTCTATCATTCTATCTATAAAAGTTTTAATATTTATCTTTTTCATAGATAATGCCATTTCAAGTGAAATTGACTTTCCAATTAGTTCTCTTTGCTTTTCATCTTTAATACTTTCAAATCCTATTGATGAAAACAAATCAATGGTTTCAGGATATTTTTTTGTTATATCAAATAAATTGTCTTTTATATCAAAATATTTATTTTTCATAATAGTAGTACCTCCATAATCTAATTGCTTTTTCTATGTATTATTTTACTCAAAAACTACTAATTAATCCGTAACATAAGTTACCCATTGAAGTTTTTCTAAAAAATAAAGGGACGGTTCATTACTTTTAGTTGTAAATTTCAACTTAAAGTAATGAACCGTCCCCGTTAATTTAGTCTATTTATACTTCGAATTTACTACATCTATTATAAATTTCTTCATATACTTGTGCTTTTATATAAGTTCCTCTTTCACTGTAATCTTCATTTATAATATTACAAGTTTCATGAATCATTGAAACAAATAACTGTTCATTATATGGAATAATAAATTCTTTTTCAAATAATTTTATTGGAATTTCATCACCAATCATCTTTAATAAGCTGTGAAGATTTGTACCATCTGAAGCACTTACTTCAATCACATTCTCATCTTCAATAAATTCTTTTAATGATTTAATCTTTTCTTTGCTGGCTGTATCAATTTTATTTAAAACAATTATGATATTCTTATTTAATACATTAAGCTCATTTAATACATTATTAACTGCTTTTATTTGTTCTAGTGCTTCTTCATTAGAACAATCTACAACATGTAAAAGAAGATCTGCTTCTATAACTTCTTCTAATGTAGATTTGAATGCCTCAACTAATTCATGAGGAAGCTTTCTAATAAATCCAACTGTATCAGATAAAGCAATTTTTCTATTATCATCTAATGTAATAGCTCTTACAGTAGTATCTAATGTAGCAAAAAGCATATTTGCTTCAAAAACTCCATCTTTATTTTTGGTATTACAAGATGCAATTTTACAAAGTTGATTTCTTAAAGTTGATTTTCCAGCATTGGTATATCCAACTAAGGCTACTCTGCTCAAGTTATCCTTGTTTCTATTTTCTCTTTGAATAGTTCGTGTATCTACTACCTTGGAAAGTTCACCTTTTATATCCTGTATTCTTTTCTCTATATGTCGTCTATCAGTTTCAAGCTTTTTCTCACCAGGACCTCTTGAACCTACACCGCCTTTTGAACTTACGCCCCCTCTTATTCTTGCAAGGTCTGAACCAAATCCTCTTAATCTTGAAATCCTGTGTTTAAGCATAGCCAGTTCAACCTGCAATTTAGACTGTTTGCTTTTAGCTCTTCTTGCAAATATATCTAATATTAATATGGTTCTATCTATTACTTTACATCCAATTTTCTCTTCAAGATTTCTAATCTGTGAACCAGAGAGTTCGTTATCAAATATCACTACATTAGCATTTTTAATCTGTCTTAGATGTTCTAGTTCTTTAACCTTTCCCAATCCTGTATAATAAGCTGAATCTATCTTATTTTTCTTTTGAAGAACTTTATATACAGGAACAACTTCACAAGCCTCTGCTAATCCTTCCAGTTCGCATAAACTTTCTTCACTATCTGTTCCTACAAGAATTGCTCTTTCAACATCATCTTCATTTACTTCAAGTTCTGTCATGATTTTGTCTATATAGCGAATTTTATCCATAAGATCAAAATGTACTGCCTCTTCTAATCTCAAGTTTTTAATTTCAACATGAGTAAGAGATTTATTATATACATCACAAAAGGCAAAATTAACTTTAACATCATTAATGTTTTCGTGCACTCCAACAGATGCAATTACATCTAATTTCATATCTAGTAATGCTGAAATATCTAGTAATGAAAGCTTGCTGTTTCCACTAGGGTGAGTATGAATTACTCTTATACCACTAAGTTTTTTTAGCTTTTTATCTATACATGGAATTTCAACATGGTTGCTGTTACCAACTGCAACACTAATTATTTTACCTTTCCTATTTATTGCTGCACTTATTTCTTTATTTATTGTTTTACTAATATAGTTTAGTTTTTCTACTAATTCATAAGAAAGAATAGAATCTTTATCTATATTAATCTCATATAATTCTTCTAATTTATCTAAAATTGATTTTTTTATACCACTAATATTTCCTTGTACCATATAATCACTCCCAAATTCAAAATTGTATTTACATTATTGTAGATCTTAAAAAAACAAATATTATTGTGCTCATTATTCTCTCCCCCTAAAAAGTAAAGTAATATTCTTATGCAAATACACTTTACTTAATGAATTTATACTTTTTTATATAATAAAAAACCGCAATAACCCTAACATTATAGTGTTAGAGATAAACTACGGTTAAGTATCTTAACTACTGTAAATATACAAAAAATATAAAAACCGCAGAATTATCCGCGGTAATTAACTAATAATATAATAAAACCGCAGTAAACATGCCTGCGGTCAATTTAACAAATAAACTTTAAATAAACTTAAAAATAATATACTTCTTGACAGCAGACTATAGATTTAGTTATTAAATTAGTTCTTCTTTTAATGTTAAATACTAAATTAATCATTACATAGTCTCCTTTCAAGAATTTTCAATAAATTTTAACTATACCTGTATTATATAATATAACCATTATTTTGTAAAGGGTTTATGTTTAATTTATTAAATTATAGTGTTATAGTAACATCTGCAATAGCATGTGCGTCTTGTTTGTCATGTGTAACAAATATTGATGTTATGCCTGTCTTTTTAATTATATCTTTAAGTTCTTGTCTAATTTTATTTTGAAGATGTGCATCCAAATTACTAAAAGGTTCGTCTAATAGAATCAAATCTGGTTTTGGTGCAATAGCTCTAGCTAAAGCTACTCTTTGCTGCTGTCCGCCACTTAATTCATAAGGATACCTTTTCTCATAACCCTCTAAGTTTACTAAAGTTAATAACTCATTAATTCTTTTTTTCTTTTCATAACGTGAAACATTTTTAAGTCCAAATTTTATATTGCCTTCAACAGTAAGATGTGGAAATAATGCATAGTCTTGAAAAACCATTCCTATTCCCCTTTTTTCCGGATAAACAAAATTTTTATCATCAAATACAAATTTATCCCCTATCTTGATAATACCTCCTAAAGGAGTTTCTAATCCTGCTATTAATCTAAGTATTGTACTTTTACCACAGCCGCTTTCACCTAATATACAGACAATATCTCCCTTTTGTATATTTAAATTAAAGTTTTTAAGTATATATTCTTTACTATTTTTATATTTAAAATTCAAATTTTTTATTTCAATATACATACGTACCTCCTTGTATATTCAACGTGTTGAATAATTTCAAATCATATATTAATCTATTTCTTTATCTCCAATTTTATAGAAAAAATATATAGCAATAAGACTAATGATAATTATGAGTATTGATACACTGGAAGCCTCATGTATCATCTCATCATTAGCATATTCATATGTTTTTGTTGCTAAAGTGTTAAAATTAAAAGGTCTCAAAAGAAATGTTAATGGTAATTCTTTTAAAACTTCAATAAGAACTAGAAAAAATCCACTAAAAACTGCGCCTTTTATCATTGGTAAATCAACTTTGAAAAATGTTTTAGTTATTCCATAGCCTAATGTTCTAGAAGCCTCTGAAAATCTATTTCCTACTTTTTCAAATGCTGACTCTATGGAATTATATCCTACTGCCAAAAATCTAATTATATAAGCAAAAATCAACATAGTTATACTGGTAGTTAAAACAAGGCTTGAAGAATTACTTGAAGATATTTTATACAACCATCCAAGTCTTCTATCTAATGTTACAAAAATACCAATAACTCCTATTGCTATTACTGCTCCTGGAATTGAATATCCTAATATGGTGATTTTAGAATAAACTTTTGAAATAATACTATCATTTAGTCTACAATAATTAGCAACAATTAAAGCAAATATAATTATGAAACTAGCAGTAATTAAAGCAGTTCCTAGAGAACTTATTATAAGATGAATAAATTCAGCATTTAAAACTTTTTTGTAAGTTAATAAACTCCATTTTAATATTTGTATTACAGGAATTAAAAATCCTAATGAAAAAGTTGTAAAACAAAATATAAATGCCCCAAAAGCTTTTATACCTTTTAATTTTATTTTTGATATAGGTTTTATCTTAGTAGTTGTAAAACTATATTTCTTTCTACCTCTTAACAATTTTTCTGACATAAGTAGTATTATAACTACTGCAATTAGCATAAAAGCAAGTCTTGAGGCTGAATCTATGTCTCCCATACCGAACCATGTTTTAAAAATTGCTGTACTAAAGGTTTGAACTCCGAAATAATTCACTACACCATAATCATTTAATATTTCTAGAATAACTATACTAACTCCACCAATTATTGCACTTCTTGATATAGGAAGAACCACATATAAAAATATTTCTAAAGAATTTCGACCAAGAACCCTAGCATTTTCTATTAGTGCAGAAGATTGTTTTTCTAGAAATGATTTAGTTATCATATAAACATAAGGATATAAAAATACTGTAAAAATAAATATGGCACCATTTACAGACATAATATCAAAAAAATTTTGATTAACACTTATATTAAGTTTTCTTAATGTAATTTGTATAAATCCAGTATATCCTAACATATTGCTGTATGTATAAGCAGCAATATAAGGAGGAATTGATAATGGTAGAACAAGAGCCCATTTAAAAAAGTTTCTCATAGGAAAGTCATAAATACATATAATCCATGATAATCCTATACCTATTATTACTGTTAACAACCCAGATATAAAAATCAATCTAAATGAATTTAGTATATATCCTCTTAAAAGATACTGCTTTATATGCACCCAATTTTCATTTGGGGATTTGAACACATTTAAAAATATTTCAATATTAGGTATAATAATTAGCATTACTATGAAAAAGCTAAAAATATTCCACCAACTTAACTTAATTTTCTTTAGTTTTATCAAATGTAACACATCCTTCTTTATATTTATAAAAAGCAGCTTTAAAGCTGCTTTTTATAGTATACTATTTCCAACCTACTTCATTGAAAATTTCAACTGCTTTTTTGTTGTTCTCTGCAAACTTAGAAAGTTTAACATCTTGTTCTTTAAAATCTCCCCAAGATTTTAAGAGTTGTGATGGTTCAACTTTTGCATTAACTGGATATTCATAATTTGCTTCTGCAAATTGTTTTTGAGCTTTTTCACCAGATAAAAATTCTACAAATTTAACTGCATTTTCTTTATTTTTAGCATATTTTATAAGTCCTGCTCCACTAATATTAACATGTGTTCCTGTAGTACTTTGATTTGGGAAAAAGATTTTAACATTCTTTCCTACTTTTACTTCTTCTGCATCTGATGAATTTAATAGTTTTCCTAAATAATAAGTATTCATAATTGCTACATCACCAATACCTGCAACGATTGCTTTTGCCTGATCTCTATCATTACCTTTAGGTGTTCTAGCCATATTTTGTACAATTCCTTTTGCCCATTCTTTAGCTTTTTCCTCACTGTTAATTTCAATAAATGAAGCTAAAAGTGACTGATTATACACATTTGTAGATGATCTAACTAAAACTTTTCCTTTCCATTTTTCATTTGTTAAATCTTCATATGTAGATAAATTTTCTGGTTTTACTCTATCTTTTGAATAAACAATTACTCTGGCTCTCTTAGTTAATCCAAACCATTGATTATCTTCATCCCTAAATTTTTCTGGAATATTATTTATTAATTCAGTGCTCTTTGTAGATTGTAATAATCCAGTTTCCTTAGCTCTATATAATCTCCCAACATCTGATGTAATTAAAACATCTGCTTGAGTATCTTTTCCTTCTCTTTTTAATCTCTCAATCAATTCATCTGATTTACCTTTTACCACATTTACTTTGATACCTGTATCTTTTGTAAATAATTTATAAAGTTCTTCATCTGTATCATAATGTCTATCTGTATAAATATTTACTACTTTTTTTTCATTTTTTACAGATTCGTTTTTTGCAGTTTGTTTAGTTTGAGAACATCCCGCTAATAATCCTGCTGATAAAATTACTGATAATGCTGTTGAAATAATTGCAAATTTTTTCTTTATCATTTGTTTTCCTCCTTAAGATTTCTTTTTAAGAATATAATGCAAGTACTTATTTTAAAATATACTGCTATTGATAAATATATACAGCTGTAAATATGATTCATTTGACATCTATTATCATTTACATTTAAATCATATTAAATTCTTGCAACTAAGTCAATATAAAAATCGTCTTTTTATACAGGTAAGTTTTGTTAATAAATTCATAATTTAATTTTTATATTTATTTTTAAATTTTTAAAAAATCTTGACAATTCATAATATTACTGATATTATATTTTTAAAATTTAATAGGAAATCTTATCAAGAGTGACTGAGGGACTGGCCCTGTGACGTCCGGCAACCTGAATATTTTCAAGGTGCTAATTCCAGCAAGCTATTAATTAGCTTGACAGATGAGAATATGAATGTAACTTCTTACAATCTTATCTGTAAGAAGTTTTTTTATTATTAATAATTAGGAGTGATTTATTATGTCAAAAAAATTGAATTTTGAAACATTACAATTACATGGAGGATATGAACCAGACTCAAGTACAAAATCAAGAGCAGTTCCTATATATCAAACTACATCTTATGTATTTGATACACCAGAAGAAGCTGCAGACTTATTTGCTTTAAAAAAATCTGGAAATATATACACAAGAATAAATAATCCTACTGTTGATGTTCTTGAAAAAAGAATAAGTTTATTAGAAGGTGGTGTTGGAGCTGTTGCAACTTCATCTGGTATGGCTGCTGTAACTTACTCTGTTTTAAACATAGCAAAAAATGGAGATGAGATAGTTGCATCAACTACACTTTATGGTGGTACATATAGTTTATTTGCAAATACTCTAAAAGATTTTGGAATTACAGTAAATTTTGTAGATCCTGAAGATACTGATAATTTCAAAAATGCTATTACATCTAAAACTAAAGCTGTGTATATTGAGACTATTGGAAATCCAAGTATTAATATATGTGATATGGAAAAAATTGCACGTATTGCACATGAAAATGGAATTCCTTTAATAGTAGATAACACTTTTGCAACGCCTTATTTATGCAGGCCTTTTGAATTTGGCGCAGATATAGTTGTATATTCTGCTACTAAGTTTTTAGGAGGGCATGGAACTTCTATAGGAGGACTAGTTGTTGATTCTGGAAATTTTAATTGGAATAATGGCAAATTTCCAAAGCTAGTGGAACCAGATAAAAGTTATCATGGATTATCATATGTTGAATCCTTTAAAGAAGCTGCTTATATTTCTAGACTAAGATTAATTTTGTTAAGAGATATAGGTGCTTGTATATCACCATTTAATGCTTTTTTAATATCTTTAGGTTTTGAAACACTATCTTATAGATTACAAGCTCATGTTAATAATGCAGAAAAGATTGCTGAATTTTTAAGCAATCATGAAAAAGTAGAATGGGTTAATTACCCTGGTTTAAAAGATAATAAATATCATGAACTTTCTAAAAAATATCTTCCAAAAGGAGCAGGTTCAATTTTTACATTCGGTGTGAAAGGTGGATATGAAGCTGGTAAAAAGTTAATAAGAAATCTGAAAATATTCTCTCACTTAGCAAACGTTGGTGATGCTAAATCACTTATTATACATCCATCCTCTACTACTCATCAACAACTTAGTGAACAAGAACAAAAAAAATCAGGAGTTACTCCAGAATTAATCAGGATTTCTATAGGAATTGAAAATGTGGAAGACTTAATAAATGATCTTTCAAACTCATTGGCACAAATATAATTAAAATAGAAAAGGATGTTTGATATGGCAATCTTCATGGCAAAGAATTCTTCAAAATACAGAAAAATATTAGAAGTAAATAACTTTATACTAAATGAAAATTCTTCTTCAAAATTGGATATTAAACCTTTAAAAATTGCTATTTTAAATTTAATGCCTAATAAAATTCAAACAGAAATACAATTTTTGAGAAGACTATCATCTTCAGATCTTCCAATAGAAATAACATTATTACATACTGAAACATATAAATCAAAAAATACTAGCAAAGAATACTTTAATAATTTTTATAAAACTTTCAGTGAAATAAAAAATGATAAGTTTGATGGAATGATTATAACAGGTTCTCCTGTTGAACTTTTTGAATTTGAAGAAGTTTCTTATTGGAATGAATTAAAAGAAATTATGAATTATACAATTACAAATGTAAAATCAACCCTATATATATGTTGGGGAGCTCAAGCAGGATTATATCATCATTTTGGTATTGAAAAGCGCATTCTAAATAAAAAAATATTTGGTGTGTTTTCACATACCATTAATAATAAATCAAAATTATTAAAAGGCTTTAATGATGAATTTTATGTTCCTCACTCACGCTGTACAGAAGTTAGAAAAGAAGATATTCTAAAAAATGATAAGCTTGAAATTTTATCAGAATCAAAAGAAGCAGGAGTATATATATCATCTACAAAAGATGGAAAGCTTATTTTTGTAAGTGGTCATTCAGAATATGATAAAAACACTTTGAAAAATGAATATTTAAGAGATATTTTAAAAGGTAAAAATATTGATATACCAGAAAACTATTTTATAGACGATGATCCAAAACAAAAACCTATTCTAAGATGGGAAAATCATTCAAATTTATTATTTTCAAATTGGTTAAAATATTATGTTTGCAGATCATCAATATGCTAAGCTATTTTTGTTTAAAAAAATGGAGCTGTTGCATTAAGAAATTCACATATAATATATTGTTTTTAAAATTAGCACAATATATTATAGTATTTATTCTTAGTGCAGCAGCCCCAAAAATTTATTTATCCTTAAGTTTAATTTTCTAAGGAAAGCCTGAGGATGACTTATTATATATATTACAAATTTAATATTGGTTCTTTAGAAAGTTTCTTTATTACCTTATCAATATCTTCATAAGCTATTTTTATAGATTCATCTCTACCAACAGATTCCATATCTACTCCTTCAACAAGTATCTTTTCAAATCTTTTTACACCTAAAAATTTAAATATATCATGAAAATAGTCTACACCATGATTAAATTTACTTCCTAAAATTTTTGGATAGATTCCACCAGAAGACTGAATATAAATCATATTTCTTTCTTTATCGTCTAGAAGTCCTTCTACTTTTTCAGAAGATATTTTAATTACTTTGTCAGTTTGTATGACACAATCTACATATCTTTTAAGCCTTGCAGGAAAACTTACACTCCACATTGGTGCTGCTATTACATAGGTATCGGCACTTATAAACTGATCGCAAAGAGCATTTATTCTATCTACTGCATTTTTATCCTCTTGTGATAGTGCATCATATTCAGCACCAGTAACAAGCTCTGCTCTACTTTTAAATAATTTATAGTGTAATTCTGGTATATCCTCATTATAAAGATCTAATTCTTCTAAGGTGTATTCAGGATTTTCTGCTATGAAACGATTGACAAATGTTCTTCCTACAGTTCTGCTTGTTGAAAGATGTTCAGGCTTTGAGTTTACAGGAATATATAATAGTTTTTTCAATTAAATCACCTCCAAATGATATATATATTTTTTGTCGAATGATTTAATTTATACAAATAAAATGAAAAATATATAGGATTATTTTTCTATCCGGTTTCTTCCGTTGAGTTTTGCCTTATAAAGAAGATTATCTGCTTTTCCAATAATTTCATGACAACTTTCTAAATTATGTTGTACAACTCCTCCACTTATAGTAACTTTTAGTTTTTTATCTTCAAATGACATATTTTCTATTCCTTTTCTTATTTTTTCAGCTGTAGCATATGCACAATTTAAATCTTGTTTTGGAACAATAACTAAAAATTCCTCTCCACCATATCTACCAATTAAAGACTCTTTTGTAACTTCTCTTTTTAATAAATCTGCAATGCTTTTTAATACTATATCTCCAGTTTGATGTCCAAAGTTATCATTAACCTTTTTAAAATAATCTATATCTAACATTATTATTGAGAGTGGTGTATTGTTAACATCAGACTTATTTGTTTCTTCCATTAATTTTTCATGTATATGTTTATGATTATAAAGATTTGTTAGTCCATCTGTTATACTGGATTCTTTCAATTTTTTATTTATACATTCCATTTCTTCTTCTATAGTTTTTATTTCATCTATCATATTATTTGCAGAAGATGCAAGTTCTTTTAGTTCACTATAATTAATTTCACTTGCTTTAATATGAATATGTTCTTTAGACGCTTTTTTAAAGAAATATAAAAACATGTTTAAGCTGTTGTTTATTTTTTTATTAATAGTTTTTGTAATAAAACCAGCAAAAATCATAAAAGCTATACACAAAATAATACTATGAAGTATTTTATCAAACAGTTGTGAATTTAACTCTTGTTTTTTATTTGTAATAACTTTTTCAATTTCATCAATATATATGCCAGTTCCTATTACCCATTCCCAATCTTCAAATATCTTTGAAAAATATAATTTTTCAGTAGTTTCACTTGAATCTTTTTTAAGCCAGTGTTGTTTTAAAAAACATCCTTCAGGGCTTTTTCTACTAAGTGTTATACCTCTTTGAGTAACCTTTACTCCATGGTCGTCCTCTAAATCCCATACATTTTTCCCTATAAGTTTAGGAAATCCTCCATTTGCAACCATGACTCCTTTATAATCTGTTACAAAAACGTATTGAGAATTATTGTATCCATATTTTATTTCAGAAATTCTTTTACTTACCTTCTTTTGTAGTTGAAGTTCAAAATCATCCATGTATTCTCCAGAACCAATATACCAGTTAAAAGGTTCAAAATATTTTATATAAGATAATTTAGAATACATTTTTTTAGAAGGGTCTTGTGGTTTAACCCATTTTGAATGTATAAATCCTTCTTTATCCTTTTGTATTAAATCTTTTTCTTTATCAATTAAATAATTTCCACTATCTTTACAAATTTCACTAATATTTTTACCTTGTGAATAAAGCCATATTGGATTAAGAACTATATCGCCCTTAGATGTTGCAACAAAATAATAACCTCTATTATCATTAAACCTTATAGGACTTAATATATTTAAAATCATCTTTTTTATTTCATCATCACTTTTTTTATTTTTATTTTCATCATAAATAGTTTTAACTATATCATATGCAGTATATGTGCTTTCTTGTATAGATTCTTTTAAATCTTGTTCTGCTTGTTTTTTGGTAAACTCAATATAATCATAAACTCTATTTACTTCACTTTTTAAAGTATTCTTTTGTTTATCTATATAATTTTGTTTTAACTGTATAATTTCTTTATTAAACTTTTTATATCCATCACTTATACGAACAAAAGCTACAATTACTGTACCTAAAAAGATTAAAAAAATCATATTAAAAAATATAGTTTTTTTAATACTATTAAATATTTTAATAATACTCACCACTTTCGTGCAAAATAATGTACATTTTTGTCTTACTATAACACTATTTTAACATAGGATGAGTATTATTTTCTATATATAATTTTGGAAATAAATGATAATATATACTTCAAAAGTTTTATTGATTTTCTATTTGTAATTGTCGTATAAGTAAAGATATTAATAAAAATATCATAGAAATCATAATAAGTAATAAGCTTTTAAGGTAAGAAGAATTATTTAAGATTTCAGCAAAATTTAGAAATTTAATATGATTCATAGGTCCTAAATACCATATTACAAGATACATAATTTCAAATAGCTTACTTGAATTACTTAAAACACCTAAAGCTATTGCTAGAGAAGGAATAAATACAGCACCTGCTGCAAAAGGTAGTATTGATTGTAAATTACCTGAAATTAATAATCTAATAAAAAAACCACTTCCTGTAATGAAAGAAACTATTGTACCAGCAGCTAAACATGCTGGCAGCTGTCTATATCCAAAATTTTCACTAGAAAATAGAATTTCATCTGTATTGTGACGGATTTCTCTGTTTCCCATTGAAGACCAAACAGCTATTGGCAGTAACCATACAATAGGGAAAAGATAACCTTGTACTATTTGTATTGGAGCCAATATACATGCAATATTCAATCCTACTTCTAGTAATATTAACCACAAATTAAAATTTTTAAATAATAATTTTAATTCTACATTAATTAAATTTAAACCATTAAAGTTATATGGAACAGAAGTTAATTTAGAAATACTCATAGATGGAGCTGACACATTTTTAGTATACACATCATTTTCAACATGGTGTTTCTTCTTAGATATTTTCTGTTTTTTCTTACTAGTAGATGTAAATCTATCAAAAAATGCTGATGCTAATAAAGCTATCAATAAAGCTGCTATAATAATAATTATTCTTTGTATAAAAATATCAAATTGCCAATTTATTCCTTCGAATAGAACGGTTTTTTTAATAGTGGGATTACAATAAACCCAGTTTAATCCTAAATCACCAGTTTTAATATTTGATATATTTGCAAGATTTTGGTTGATAGCTTTTATTCCAAATAAATCTAAAGTACTTATATTTGCGTTTTCACTTGCAGTACCCTCCAATGATACAATTGCACACCATAAAAAAAAGTATACAATGTTTCCTATAGTTCCTTTCAAAAATCCTATAGTTTCAAAAAGTACTGCTATAGATGCAATGAATAATAAAGCTGGAATTCCAAACATAATAGATGGAGCTAATAATTTCCCCAAATTAATAGGTTCCTGACCTCTTAAAAGATAAATTATTATTATGACTAATGAATTTATAGCTAATATAGTAAACAACACCAAAAAGTTACTAAATAATTTTCCAAGAATATAAACGTTTTTACTTACAGGTGATGAAGCAATAATTTCTCCAACCCTAGTTTCTCTATCACGTTTTATAGAATTATTTATAACATAAAAACCAAATAAAGATAAAATAATTATAGACAAAAATGAAGCTGCAGTTCCTATAAATGCAGAATTATATACTGGTCTATAATCTTGACCTATGAGTAAATATAAATTTTCTCCTGAATTTGTACTAGAAGGTATTATAAAAAAAGAACCAAATATAACTAAACCTAATAGAATTAAAAAATTATAGCTTCTAGTTCTTTCTCTAAAATCAGCAATACATATATTATGAATTTTTGAAAATAAATTCATTTTAATTCCTCCTATCAGTATTATTTATTAAATACAGATAAGCATCTTCCAATTGAGGAGTGCATTTTTTGCTATTACTATATGGCTTAAAATCACTCACAACTCGTATATGAACCCCATCACTTCTACGTATAGTACTGCTAATTATATATTTTTTTCTAAACTCATTTAAAGAACTACTTGGTATTATACATTCCCATACTTTACCTTCAATAGGTTTCATTAAATTTTCAGGTTCGCTATCTATAAGTAAATGACCTTTACATATCAATGCTATACGTGTTGCAGTTGACTCAACATCTGATACTATATGTGTAGAGAAAATTACAATTCTATCACTAGATATATCTGTTAATATATTTCTAAATCTAACTCTCTCTTCAGGATCCAATCCTACAGTAGGTTCATCAACTATCAAAAGTTTAGGGTCATTTAAAAGAGCTTGCGCAATTCCAACTCTTTGCTTCATTCCTCCAGAATATGATCCAATAGGACGTTTAGCTGCTTGAGTTAAATTTACAACTTCTATTAATTCTTTTATACGTTTTTTAGCTTTTACACCTGTTATTCCTTTTACTGCAGCTATATATTCTAAGAACTCTATGGCATTAAGTTTTGGATAAACACCAAAGTCTTGAGGAAGATATCCAAGTAGTCTTCTAACTTCATTAGGCTTTTTGGCAATATCTATTCCATTCCATATTATTTTTCCTTCTGTAGGTTTTGTAACTGTTGCAATCATTTTCATAAGTGTTGATTTACCTGCACCATTTTGTCCAAGAAGTCCAAGTACGCCTGGCTGAAGACGTAAATTAAAATTTCTTATACCCCAAAAGTTACCTTTATATTTTTTACCTACATTTTCAATGACTAACTCCATAAAAATCCCTCCTTGAAATGAAGTATACTATCAATTATAAAATCTAAATCTTTATAGAAAATTAATGTAATCTTAATGTAACCTTAAATTTAAAAATACAAAACAGTATCAAATATTACATATTGGTAATTTAATTAAAAATATTGTTTTCTCCTTTTCATTTTGATCTAACACTATGGTACCTTTGTGTTTTTCAATTATTTTTTTGGTTATTGAAAGTCCTAAGCCTGTACCATCTTTACTAGTTCTAGATTCATCTACTCTTGTAAAAGGTTCAAAAATTAATTCTTTATATTCTTCTTTTATACCAATACCATTATCTGATATTCTAAGTACTAAATTGTTATGCTCATTGTAACAATAAATATTTAATTCAGTATTTTCTTTGTTGTATTTCAGAGAATTAGAAAATATATTTGTAATAGCTCTTGTCATTTGTTTTTTGTCAAAGTTTATTATAGTTGGAACTTCACTTATATCTACATTTATAATAAAATTCTTTTTTTCAAATTCTGGATAAAATTCAGCTACAAGAACCCTAAACCATTCTGTAAAGTTGTCTTTAACAAATTTAAATTGAAAATGTTCATCTTCTAATTTTACTAGTTGGAATAAATCTTCAATTAAATTTGTAACATAGATTGATTTATCATAAATATATTTAATATATCTTTTCTTATCTTCTTCATTTATAGTTTCATTATCATAAACTAGTTTTGAAAAACCTTGTATTGATGTTATAGGAGTCTTTAGATCATGAGATAAATCAATAAGCATTTGTTGTTTACTTTTTTCCAATTTATCATTTTTTATTTTTGTATTCATAAGTTCACAAGCCATGTCATTAAAAATATCCTTTATTTCTTCTATCTCTTTTTCAGCCTTAAAATTTAACCTTACCTTATAGTTAAACTTTTTCATTTCTTTAAGTCCATTTTTTAAATTTGTTAAAGGTTTTGTAATATGTTTTGAAATGATTTTACTGTATATATAAGTACTTGCTAATATAAAAATGATAAAGGTAATAAAAAGAATACTAGTACCTAATAGATGCAATTTAGTTGAATTTAATGGATTCATAAATAATTTAAATGACATTGATATAGAAAAATATTTTTTTGGTATTTTTATAAGAAATAGGTACTTTTCTTTATTGGGACCTTTTATAGGATAAATACAATACATGATAGGGTATTTTTCATCATCATTATGAAATAATACAGAATTATCATATAAAAATCTTTCATCATAATGATAAATATTATCTTGTTTATTGCCTTTTACAAATACTACATTTTTATTTTCATCTAAAATTTCTATCCAACCGTAAAGTTCTTCTATAGTATTTGTATTGATTTTATCATAAGGATATTTTAATAAATTCTCAGCCTCTAACCCTTGTAAATCTAAATCTTTAAACATTATATGCTCTATTATTGAATTTGAAGTTCTTAAAGAAACCATATACATAACAACTACTAATAATATTATAAAGATGCAATTTTGAAAGAAAAATTTCTTCATAGACTTTCTATTTTTCATCTTAATGCTTCCTTTCAAATCTATATCCCAGTCCCCGTATAGTTTTTAAGTATTTAGGTTTTTTAGGATTCTCTTCGATTTTATCCCTCAATTTGCTTATATATACCATTATTATATTGTTATTACCAAGATACTCTTCATCCCAAACATTTTCATATAATTGTTGTTTTGTTAATACTCTATTTGAGTTTTTTACCATTAAAAGTAATAATTTATATTCCATAGAAGTCATATTAATTTTAATATCATTTTTAAATACTTCACAGCTGTGTTGATTTATATTAATATTATCAATTTTAATATTACATTTATTATTTATACTTTCATTATTTATACTTTCATTATTTTTGTTAAATTCATAGCATCTTCTAATTAGAGCTTGTGCTCTTGCAACTACTTCTAGTGGATTAAAAGGTTTTGACATATAATCATCTGCACCTATTCCTAATCCATAAATTTTATCCATATCTTCACCTTTAGCTGAAAGAAACATAATTGGTACATTTAAATGTTTTCTTATTTCTTTTACAAGTTCTATTCCATCCATTTTAGGCATCATAATATCTATAATCATAATATCTATAGAAAATTTTTGAGACATTTTCAAAGCTGTTTGTCCATCATAAGCTTCTAATACTTCAAAACCACTATTTTTAAAATATATTTTTAAAAGTTCCACAATTTCAAATTCGTCATCTACAATTAAAACCTTCTTCATAATATAACCTCCACAAAGTCTCTTATCTAAATAATATATTATTTTACAAATTTAATCAATTATTACATGTTATTGAATTGAAATTGTAGTATCTAAAGAATAAAAAAAAAACACATGCTGCTAAAGCAACACATGGTTTTAATATTAATTTATGTTTATAGTTACGATTTTTTTGTAAGAACTTATTGTAGCCATATAATATATGTAATATATTACAATATAGGATAATAAAATTGTAACTATTAATTTTACAGATGTAATATTCATTATACTTCTTAAAGCTCCTAAAGCTGCAATACTATGGAATATTCCAACTAATAAAGGTATAAAAAACAAAGGTCTTATTTGTTCTTTTATGGATTTACAAATTTCTTTTTTACTCATTCCTATTTTTTTTAGTATTGCATACCGTTCTCTATCTTCATAGGCTTCTGCCAATGTTTTAAAGTAAATTATACTTGTAGTAGATATTAAGAATACTATGCCTACAAATACTCCTATGAATAAAAATGCTCCAACTAAAATCGCTTTTTGTTTGTAATAATCATAATAAGTATTTAAAGATGCTTCTTTGGGTACTATTTTTTTTATATTTTCTGTGAGGTATTTACTATCTTTTCTATTTGTGATCATATAAGCATTAATTCTTATTGAATTATTTGTATCATAATATTTTTTATAAATTTCATCTTTTACTACTAATGAAATTCCAATACTTCCACGATTTAAAATCTGATTTTTGAAATCAACAATTTTAAATTTGTTTCCATCTTTACCTAAAGTCATTTGCAAATTTTCCTTTTTATTAATTTTATAATAACTAGATAATATAATCCCTTCATCTTTATTCTTTAATTTTATTTGATCAGTATTGTACACTATGTTACTTAATTGATTAAATTTACTTTCAGATATTAAATATATACTTTTATAATTTTCAAAATTTTTGTCAGTACATGATTTTATATCAACTTCAATAACTTCAGTTTTTACAGAAAATTTAAGTTTATTATTAGAACTTTTATTTATTGCTTTTTCCACTTTTTTATCTATAACTTTATCTTTTCCCGTATATACATAGTCAAAACGGTTTTCTGCTGTAATAATTCTATCTATTAAATTATTTATAATCCAGCTGGAACTTACAGCTGTAACTGTAGCCGCACTTAAAATTGATATAATTGCAAAACTTCTTGCGTTACCTTTTATTCTAAAAAGAAGATTTGACACTGCTATCATGCTGCTGCCTTTATAAAAAATTTTTTTGCTTTTCTTTATTTTTTTCAATGTATAAATAAGAAAATTATTAAAAAATATAAATGTACCTAAAATAACAAGTATTAAAGCATAGAAAAAAACACTAAAATCATTCGTTATTTTTAAAAGTTCTTTACTATTAACAAGTGCATATCCAAATCCTATAAAAAATATTGAAATTATGGACCAAAATACTGATGTTTTAGGTTCTTTTTCTTTTTCTTTTGATGCTTTAAAAAGTTCAACAAGTTTAAATTTATATATTATTCTGTATGAATGTAAAGATGTAATGAAAAAGAAAATTCCAAAGACTTTAAAAGTTTGTTTTATAGCTTTAAAACTTATGTAAAATTCTACTGGAACGTATAATTCCATAACTCTAAACAATATCATCATAAAAAGCTTAGTCAGTACAGTTCCAAAGAATATTCCAACAAGTAAAGCTAGTAATCCTATTATTATATTTTCATAGAACATCATTCTTCCGATTTGCTTTTTCTTTACCCCTACTAATGAATATATTCCAATTTCTTTTTTTCTCTTTTTAACAAAAAATGTTGTTGAATTCCAAACAAATATTATAGCAAATACCCCTATAACTATAGCTGCTAATATAAAAACTTGATTATTAAAATTATTTGCTTTTGATAAATTTTCTAGTTGTTTATTATATCTAACAGATTCAAACATATAAAATATCATTACGTTTATTACTATTGAAACAAAATATAAAAAATAATTAGATATATTTCTTTTTATATTTTTTGTCGCTAAACTTAAAAGAGTCATTTACCCACCTCAGTTTTAAATTGTTTTACAACTAAATTTCATTAAATAGCAACAGTTTTGTTAAATGTTGTTTATAATAATTATAAATGTTTTTTTTGAGCCATACCATAAGTTTTACTTACAAAACTGATTTTTAATCTTACATTTTTGTAACATTTGAATCTATTCCATTCTAGATTTTAAGCTTTCACTCATAGATATTTTTCTTATCTTTCTTCTTGACAATCTTTTACTTAATTCATAAGTTAATAGTATTATTATAAAACCTACAAACAAATACATTTTGTCAATTATAATTGGAAATGAAAAGTTAATATCTTTTGTAACTGATTTGAACATAGCATCAAGAGAAATCATTAGCAAAGGTATTCCTAGAACATATCCTATTAAAACAAAAATTGTGCTGCTATTTAAAATTAGTGAGTATATCTCTTTCTTTTTATAACCCAACACTTTGAAGAGAGATATTGTCTGTTTATTTTCTTCGATTACAAGTGATGTTACTACATATATTACTATGAGCCCTATTAAAAATGCTAAAAATGCCATTCCACTTACTACATATTTAAAAGGCTCAATAACTGAATCAAAAGCTTTTTTAGAATCACTCTTCGTATTTTCCTTTAAAACTATTTCTTGTGGTAAATCTAACTTTTTATCACTCCATAGTCCAATATAACTTTCCTGTGGCAAATTAAATTTAGTATTAAATTTGTTTATTGGCATATAAATATTATCACCAATGTACGTATCCGCAATTTTATCTATTTTTACTGTGTGTTCTTTTGCATCGAATTTTCCTTTTATTTTTATTACATCTCCTTCTTTAAGATTAAGTTTTTCAGAAAGTGGTTTTGTTACTATAGTTTTTTCTAAACTTAATTTATCACCGTTTTTATCCTTTAATGAAATGTATTTTGAATTTTCATTTATACCATAAATTATAATGTTTAACTTTTCATCATCCTTTTTTGTAAAAGGTGCTAATGAATATGCCTCACCTTGATTTGGAGAACCTTTTTGAAGTGAATTAAACATATAATCGTACTCGTACATATATACATTTTCAAAAGTATCTTTCATTAAATAGTCTATAGAACTCTTTGCTGCAAATCCATATAATAAAAACATAGTTGCAAATACGATACCTAAAAGTAAAAATACGCTTCTAGGGATATTTCTAAGAAGTTCTCTAATTCTAAATTTAGTATTGAATGAAGATCTATTAAGTTTTAAGTTTCTCTCAATAAAATTAACTTTATTTTTATTTCTTCCACCTCTCATAAGTTCTAATGGTGAATATCTAAGACCAATGTTAACAACCAAAGCACTTGAAATAGTTAAGAAAAGAAGTGGAAGTAAAAAACTTAATATTATATATTTTGGGCTGTAATTTATTGATGCCAGTGGTACATTAAAAAATGTAACCATGTATTTTATCATAGGCTTTACAGTTAAAAGTCCTAGAGCAGTTCCTACAGTACTACCAACTAAAGAAACAGTAAAAGGATATAAAAGGTAATGTTTTAATATCTCAAATTTTCTGTATCCTAAAGCATAGAGAGTACCTATTACTGTAAATTCTTTTTTTACCATTCTCCACATTACCACACTAATTAATATGGAAGTTAAAATCAACATTGCCAGCGGCATGGCCACACTTACTTTTTTAATACCATCAATTTTTGCATCTACATATGAGATTCTTCCATTTTCACGGTTATCTGTCCATCGTAGTATTTTATTGCTTTCATTTAAAGTATTTTTAAGCTCAGAATTTACATCTTTACTCCCTCTAAATTTTATACTATAAAAACTATATCCTTTATTAAAGTATTTAAAGGAATTTTTCGTAATAACTGCAATACCGAAAGTTTTTGGATTTGATATCATGTCTGTTTCTGATTTTAATGGATATATATAATTTGGAAGGGACATATATCCCACTATCTTAAAGTTCTTATCATATATTTTAATGTTGTCACCTATTTTGTATTTGTTTTCTTTTGCAAAGGCAGGATCTAAACATATTTCATCATCATTTTTAATTTGACTTCCTTCTATAACGGCAGGTAAATTCACTTTATTATTTTGGGTAAATACTCTTATTGTTTTATCTTTTGAAAAATCATAATCAAATGTACTGCCTTCCTCCATGATTATATTAAATTTAGATTCAAGATGGGCTATATTATCAATTTTTTTCTGAACTATAAAAGAGGCATCTTCTTGAATATAATCTTTTTTAAAAGATGAATTACTCTTTTCAAGATTAATATTAAGCACATTAAACATTATAAAAAAAATACAACTAATCATTATTAAAACTGCCGAGCCAATATACTGAGAGCTGTTTTCCATAATAGTTCTTTTAACTTTTTTATTAATACTCATTACCACTCAATCCTTTCTGCTGGCATTACATTTTTGTTTTCAATTTGATCAGCTACTTCTCCACTTCTCAATTTAAAAATTTTGCTTGCCATTGCACTTAAAGCAGTATTGTGAGTTATTATAAGTATTGTTGTTTTAAATTTTTTGTTTATATTTTCAATAAGTTTTAAGATATCTAATGAGGTTTCATAATCTAAAGCACCTGTAGGTTCATCACAAAGTAAAAGTTTTGGATTTTTAACTATAGCTCTTGCAATAGAAACTCTTTGTTGTTCTCCACCACTTAGTTCTCTTGGAAATCTATATTTTTTATCTTCCATAGATACTGCTTTTAAAACATCATCAATACTAAGAGGATTTTTACTTATATTTACGGCGACTTCAATGTTCTCCTTAACAGTAAGATTTGGTACAAGGTTATAAAATTGAAAAATAAATCCTACTTCATTTCTCCTATATTCTACAAGTTCTTTATCACTCATATTAGAAATTTCAACTCCATCTATTACAACTTTGCCACTGTCTTGCCTGTCAATTCCACCTATAATATTTAAAAAAGTTGATTTACCAGAACCAGATGGACCTAAAATTGCTGCAATTTCTCCTTTTTCAATAGAAATATTAACATCCTTTAAAACATGTGTTACCACATCACCAGTTTTATAGCTTTTACATAAATTTTCACTTTTCAAAAACATTTTTTCGCCTCCATTCCATTTTTAATTAATGTAATTATATCCTTTATCTTTTCCTTCATCAATGAGTTTTATCATATAATGAAGAAATTCTTTCGAAGATAAAAAACAGCCGCTGCGGGAAATGATATCTTGCTTAGAAACCTTTCACTTCAGTAATAAGTTCTAAGCTTTACTCATATTAAAAAATAACTTTTTTCAAATTCGTAAAGATAAGAACTTGTAAACTTTGTTCAAATGTTTCTTACGCAAGATATCATTTTCCTTCGCTAAGCAGTATTTTTTTACTGAGAAAGTTGAGTTATTTATAAACATAATATAAATATTAAGCAACTTGCTAAGTATATAATTTCATTAGAATAAAAATTTAAGACCTACTACTAACTATAGAAATAATATTAGTAGTAAGTCTTTATCAGAATAGAGTCTAGTGGTTAGTGAAAGATGGAATAGATATTACTAAGGTAGTTCCAATTCCAATTTTACTTTTTATGTTACAATTTCCTTTATGTAATTTTATTATTTCGTATGCAATTGCCATTCCAAGTCCTGATCCATTTGAATTGGTATTAGTATTTGTTCCTCTATAATATTGTTCAAAAATATGAGGTAATTCATCAGGATTTATACCCCTTCCATTATCTTTTATAACTATATCTATATCAGTATTATTTTTAATTATATCTATACAAATATTTGTATCATCATCATTATAAATTAAAAAGTTAATTAAAAAATTAGAAAGAGATCTTCTTAATAATTTAGCATCAGCATTTATGTATAGTACATCACTATAACTGGTAAATTTAATTTTTCTATTAAAAAAGTTTGGGCTTGATAAAATTTCTTTTTTCATTTCTATAACAAACTGTACTATATTAATTTTTTCATAATTTAAATGTATAGCACTATTTTTAAGTTTATGAATCAAATTTAAGTCTTGGACTAATTCTTCTATATATACAGCTTTATCATACATTATAGAAGAATATTTTTTTATTTCCTCTTCAGTAAAAGTATATTCACTATCTTTCATTATTTCTGTAAAACCTTTAATAGAAGAAAGAGGAGTTTTAATATCATGACTTATATATGAAGTCCATTTTTCTCTTGATTTATCTAATAAATCTTTTTCTAATTTGCTTTTATTTAATGCTGTTGATAGCTTATTTAAACATGCATATATTGGTTTATATAAACCTTTTTCTTGTATATTTAAATTATACTTACCTTTTGATATGATCACTATAGAGTCTATAATTTTTTGCAGTGGTTGTACTATTTTTTTTGAAAAACAAAAATAACTAAATAATATTATAATAATTATATTAATTAGTAAAATAAAAATGAATTTTCCATGTAACAAATTTTCTAATGCGGAAGTATTGTATTGAATATTATATTTACTTACCACTTCTAGTGGAAATCCTAATAAATAAGAATACTTTTTCCCCATTATTTGTTTTTCAAATATGAAAACTGAGCTATTTGCAATATCATACTTATAAGAATGTATTAAATTTATCGGACTATAGCTGCTGGGTACTTCTAATGGTTTATTATATGATGAAACTTCTTTCAAAGAATTATCTATCATTTGAAACCATAGATTATTTTTTGAAAGCAGTTTTTTTCCTTTTTCGTCTAAAAATATTGAGTTATCTTTATATTTGATAGCTTTATCAATTATTTCATTATATTTATTTATCTTGAGTTGAGAATTATTTATGAATACTGAATGCAGCATAATTATGTTAACAATAAATATTATAGCGAATAAAATTATAACATTTCTAGTAAACATAGATGATATTTTTATATATGATGAGTTTTCATTATTCATTTTTAACACCTTTCTAAAACGATAATCAATAAATATCTATAGAAATACTACATATTGAATTTATATCCTATACCCTTTACTGTAATTAAATATTTAGGATTAGCAGGAGATTGTTCAAGTTTTTCACGCAGTCTACTTATATGTACCATGAGGGTATTTTCATATCCAACAAAATCATCACCCCACACTTTTTGAACAATTTGTTCTTTAGATAAAATAATACAAGAATTGTCTACTAATAATTTAAGGAGTTTTAATTCTTTTGCCCTTAATATGTACTCTTTACCATCTCTTTTTATTTTTCCTTCATTAAAATCAATAGTAAAATCATTTGTAGTCACTATAGCCTTTTTTAAGTTTAATGATTTTTTTATAAGTTCTATTCTTCTAAGATGAGCTTTAACTCTAAAAACTACTTCTTTTGGTGAAAATGGTTTTGTTATATAATCATCTGCTCCTAACCCCAACCCGAGAATCTTATCAGTTTCTTCATTTTTTGCAGATAGAAATAAAACAGGAGCTATAGTAAATTTACGAATTTCTTTAAGAACATCAAATCCATCTTTCTTAGGCATCATTATATCTAAAATTACTATATCTGGATCATAGTTTTTACATACTTCTATAGAATCAATGCTATCTTTTACAGTTTTCACATTTGGAAAACCTTCTTTTCTAAATATTGCACTTAAAAGAACTAAAATTGCTTCTTCATCATCTATTATTAAAACCTTGCTGTCAATAATTTTTATCATATCCTTTCTAAAAATATAAATTTTTCACTTAGCTATATAGTATTTTTGTACTAAGAAAGTTAAAAGTTAAGTGAACATATAATAAATATATGTTCACTAATAGGATTGTACCAAGAATAAATAAGTAAAATCAATAAAAATATGATAAATTGTAAAATATTATTAATTTGAAATACATTTTGAACCACTTTTTAATATACTAACAATGTATACTAACCAAATACTGAAATAAATAAAATATAAAGCTATTTGTATTGTAAACGGATACCATACAAAAATATAGTTCCATTTTATTTTTAATAGTACATAGGGCAATATATATAGTGCATAATTAATTAGTACTAAAAAAATAGTTGAAAATATAATTTTTATAACTGTCTTTTTTTCTTTAAATTGAAATCCCCTTTTTTTAAAAAACAATTGTTTTATTATTTTTATAAGATTATACAACTTAAAACAAATTAGTAAAGTAGTAATTAAGATAATTATAGAACAAATTTTATCAATCATTCCATTTAAATCTTTTATTTTAGTAGTTGTACTTGTTTTTTTCAATAAAATATTCATAATTTCTTCACACATAGTTGATGAATAAAATGTATTACTATTACTTAATAAAACAATACCAAGCTTTTCATGTGGTCTTATGATTATACTTGAAGAATAATTAGGATTGGAGCCTCTGTGTAAAATTTCCAAACCTTTGTTATTACGTATTATCCAACCAGCAGCATAATTCATACCATTTCCAAAAGGTTGTACACTTTTATTTGGTATATGTGAAGCATTAATTAAGCTAGAATCAAATGAAGAGGTAGGTAAACTGTTCATCTGAATCAATAGCCATTTAGCCATATCATTGATATTAGAGATAATATATCCAGCAGGTTTGTTCCCGTCATATATAGGTGCCTCATATTTTTTGGGCTTTCTAAGAAAAAGTTTATAGCCTTTTGACATATTAGAACCATCTATTTGATTTCTATACATATAAGTTTGATTCATTTTCATAGGTGTTAATATCTTATCTTTAATATAATCTTCATATTTTTGCCCAGAAACTTTTTCTATAAGAAGTCCTAAAACATCATAGTTAATAGTTGCATATTGATATTTATCTCCAGGTTTATTATCTAATTCTACGCCTACTAAGGTTTTAACCGTTTGTTTTATTGCATCTTTGCCAGTTGTAACTGGAATATTAAATATGGTATCTGCAGAAATTCCACTTGTATGATGTAGTAATTCTTCTATTGTTATTGTAGCTATATTACCTTTAAATTTGGTCTTTAGCCATGGAATATATTTTGTAATAGAGTCATTTAGATGAATAAGTCCGTCTTTTTCAAGTTGCAGTATACCAAGAGCTGTAAATGCTTTACTGTTAGACCCAAGTTCATATAAAGTTTGGGATGTGGCTAATTTAGATGATTCTAAATCAGCATAACCAAAGCCAGATTTATAAATGATGTTATCACCATGAACAATAGCTACTGATAAGCCGGGTATTTTTCCGACAGACATTTTTTCACCTATTAATTTTTCTATTTCTTTTATATTATTTGGAAATGAATCATTTGCATCTAAATTTATATTTCTATCATTTGGATATGTGATGTGTGCTTTATCGTCTGCTAGAATTTTAGTTCGAATAAATAAAATAAGGAGAAATAGAACGCTAAAAAAAATCAATGATTTAATGATTATAGAAAAAATTTTTGCATTTTTAGTGTTTATGTTTTTCATTTTTTTCACTCACCTTCATGTCTTATAGATTAATTTTTCTAACATAAAATAGCATAACATTTCAATATTACCCTAACTTGACACCAACCTTAACTTAACCTTAAATATATTTTTGATTTCATCCCAAAAGTACAAAAGACTTACTAAATAATATTAGAAACAATATTACCTAGTAAGTCTTTTTCTATATTTTTAACTCTTTTCTTTATTTTATCATTTGCCCGTAAGACACCCATCCTCTATAGGTGGGTGATGTAAGGGCGCTGTTAATAATTACAAGTATAAATTTAATCATATTGGGTATACTATACATATTAAGGGGTGAACTTATGCAACTAGCTTTTAAATATAGAATATATCCAAATAAAGAACAAACTATAATGCTTAATAAAACCTTTGGCTGCAATAGATATATTTTTAATCATTTTCTAAATTATAAAAATGAGAAGTACAAAGAAACTAAAAAATCAGTTTCTTATAAAGAATGCTCAAGCCTATTAACTAGCTTAAAATATAATTTAGAATGGCTCAAAGAAATTGATAGTATATCGTTGCAACAAACATTAAGGGATTTAGATAAAGCATTTAAAAATTTCTTTAAAGGGTATGGATTTCCTAGATTTAAAAGTAAGCATAATCACTTTCATAGTTATAGAACCCAAATGGTTAACAATAATATTGTTATAGAAAATAATAAAATCAAACTTCCCAAAATAGGTTTTGTTAAACTTAAATATCATAGACAACTAAAAGGTAGAATTTTAAATGCTACTATATCTAAAACTAATACAAATAAATTCTATGTTTCCCTATGTTGTGAAGTTGATAATATAAAAAAACTCCCAAGACTTAATACTTCTATTGGACTAGATGTAGGTATCAAGTTTTTTTGTGTTACTTCTAATAATGAAATTATTGATAATCCTAAATTTTTGAAAAAGTATTATAAATAACTTTTGAAGGCTCAAAGAAGATTATCAAGTAAAACCAAAGGAAGTAACAATTTTCATAAAGCTAGAATTAAACTAGCTAAAATACATGAGAAGATAGCAAATTGTAGATTAAATTTTCTACATGAATTAAGTTCAAGACTAATTAATGAAAACCAAATTATTTGTCTTGAAAATCTTAAAGTAGAAAAAATGCTTAAAAACAGTAAACTATCAAAACTCATTAGTGATGTAAGCTGGTCTAAGTTTAGACAACTCCTAGAATATAAAGCTAAGTGGTATGGTAGAACTATAGCTTTAGTCGATACCTATTACCCTTCAAGCCAAATATGTTCTAACTGTGGTTTTCAAAATGAAGATGTTAAAAATCTTAATGTTAGAACATGGAAATGTCCAAACTGCCATTACATACATAAAAATAGAGATTACAATGCAGCATTAAATATATTAAAAGTAGGATTGGAACAATCCGATTTTAAGCCTGTGGAGATAGTAGGGTTAATAGTCTAAATGACTATTAACAGGTCTTTGAAACAGGAAGCTCCCACTTCAACCGTTAGGTAAGTGGGGGCAGTTCACTTTTCACAATTTGGACTAAAATTTTCACACCATTTTTGAAAAAATGAACTCCTAATATCAACTTTCTTTTTAAGAACAGTCCAAGATATTTTTAAAGTCACTACTACTAAAAGTATAAATATTACTGCAATTATGTAATAATAGTAATTTACCAATGCTTCGTTAAAAATCACATCTGAAATTATATTCATAACAGTATTACATACTATAAGTAAAAGTATTGTCAGTTTATTTATAGAAGCAACTAGTATTGAAATAGAATACATTAATGATATAAAAATTACTGTAATCAAAACAACAAATGGCAGCAGCGTTGTAATAAAAAACGAACCACCTAATACAGGTCTCAAAAGTTTGTATTGAAATTTTATATAACTTTTCAAATCATTCATTTATAATCCATCCTTTAACTATTTTTTACTTTGAAGTTATGCGAATAAATAATTCTTGAAGAGACATAGGTTTTACATCCATTCCTTTGAATTTCAATTCTCTGATCTCTTCCTCTTTAATCTCATCAAATACATAAGCCTTTTCTAAATAGCCCAAAGGTTGTGTGTTTAAAACATTTTTATTATTTGCAAGTTCTGTAATTTTTTCTTTGTTTCCTGATATTAAAAATGCTTTACTCATAACATTTTCCATACTATCATCTAAAAGTACTTTACCTTTATTAAGAATAATTATATTTTCAAATATAGTACTTACTTCATCTATTAAATGAGTTGAAAATATTATAGTTCTTGGATTTTTTAAATAATCTTGTAAAAGAATATCATAAAACAACTGTCTAGCAGCTGCATCTAATCCTAAATAAGTTTCATCAAAAATTGTAAGAGGTGCTCTAGAAACTAATCCTATTATTATACCCACCATGGACTCCATACCTTTTGAAAGTGCTTTATATTTTTTGCTTACATCTAATTCAAATTTATGTACTAATTCATTCTTAAATTCATCATCCCAATTTTCAAAAAAGCATGCAGCAGTTTTAAAAATTTCTTTCACTGTAAAGCCAGTCATATAAGTCATTGAATCCTTAATGAAACAAATCTTATTAAGAACTTTTTCATTTTCGTAAGGCGTTTCACCAAAAATTTTTACTTCACCTTCTGTTAAATTCTTTCGAAAAACTTATAATTTCTTTAATAATAAAAAGACATTCCAATAATTAGGAATGTCTTTTCATTTACTTATTATCTTTTAAATTAATGAAAGTTAATTTTTTTGATATTATTTTTGTTTTAGTAAATATAATTCACTCAACTTTCACAGTACAGAAATACTGCTTAGCGAAGGGAAATGATATATTGCGTAAGAAACATTTGAACAAAGTTTACAAGTTCTTAGCTTTACGAATTTGAAAAAAGTTATTTTTTAATTACTGATTCCTACGGAATATTAATTAAAAAATCTTTTTTCAATATGAGTAAAGTTTAGAACTTGTTACTGAAGTGAAAGGTTTCTGAGCAAGATATCATTTCCCGTAGCGATTGTTTTTCACCTGCGAAAGTTGAGTTATTAATTATCTTTAAAATTAAAGGTTTCTGAGTAAGATATCATTTCCCGAAGCGGCTATTTTAAATTGTGGAAGTTGAATAATTTACTGCTTATTAGTTTTCGTAAGCATCTAATTTGAGACCGCTTTTATTTACAATAGGTTTGATTATTGCGGCTATAGGTATAGTAATTGCAACACCTAATCCTGTAGTTATAAGTGAAGATATCATTTTAAATAAAGCAGGATAGAATCCAACAAATACTAACCAGTTAACAATAAAATAACCTAATAATGAAACTACTCCACCAGCTATGAAAGCAATAATATTTTGTACTAGGTTGTTTCCTCGTTTTGCAAACATAAAAGCTATGTATCCTACAACAAATCCTGTTAATCCTTTTATTATAAAAGTAGGAAGTACCCATGCTGCAAACTTAGGATTCATTGCATCAAACAAGGCACATCCTATAGCACCAGCCCATCCAGCATCTTTTCCTATAAAAATTGCAGAAATAAAAATAGCTGTAGTACCTAAATGAATCATTGTACTACTTCCTCCAAAATCAATAGGAATATGTAAAAATGTTCCTATAAAACAAATGGCAGAAAAGAGTCCTATTAAAACTAATCTTTTTGTTTTCATTATAATACCTCCATTAGTTCTTTTTTCACCATGTACTATTATATACATATATTAAATTTTTGCATAATGTATCGATACACCAAAAATTAAAATTCTAGAGGAACCTCTAAGATTTTCTTTGATCTATAATTCTTTTCAATTTTTCTAATTTATATATATTAAAACCTGTTAACTCACTTATTAGTTCTGCATTCATTCCTCTTTCTATCATATTTTTTGCAATCTTCATTTTTTCTTTTTTTCTTCCTAGCTTCATACCTTTTTTCATACCCTTTTTCATTGACTTTTTACTGCTCTTCTTTACAGATTTTTTAATTTTCTTTTTCATGCCCTTTTTTCTTTTCTCTTCCATATTCCTTTCTAAATTATAATCCATACTTAACCCCCATTAAATTATTAATTATTCAACTTTCGCAGTAAAAAAATACATATATTCTTATATAGTTAAAACTTACTTAATATATATTATTATATATTTTATAGAATATTCACTTAACTTTTAACTTATTTAAACTATATTATTTACTTATTCAATTTTTGCAGGACAAAAATATTGTCTAGCAATATAGATAGAATAGTGTTTAGGAGGTAGAATTATGCCAAATATTAAGTCTATATTAAGTAATATTTTGTAAATTATATTATAGATTTGAACTTGCTTTCCCATGTGAAAATCCTAAAGATGTTGATAAATCATTTAAGAAGTTAATCTCTAAAGGAGCAACTTCTATTAGTGAACCACAAGATATGCCTTGGAATCAAAGAACAGCACTATTTGCAGACCCAGATGGAAATATACATGAAATTTTTGCAGAAATTAAATAATACATAATTATATTAAAACATAGCCAAATAGTTTATAGCTGAGAGAGGACAATTGAGAGAAAGTTATTGTTTAAGAGTTATGTATTTTGCCAGTAAATAAAAATCGTATAAGATTAAGAAATCCTTGAACGACATTTACGTACTCTTAGCTTTACGAATTTGAAAAAAGTTATTTTTTAATTACTGATTCCTACGGAATATTAATTAAAAAATCTTTTTTCAATATGAGTAAAGCTTAGAGTACGTTATGGAAGTGAAGGATTTCTGTTCTTATATCGATTTTTATTTACTGGCTGCATATACTTATGGTAAACACTGAAAGGTTTCTAAGCAAGATATCATTTCCCGCAGCGACTGCTTTTTATCTGCAAAAGTCAAGTTACTCGCTATCTAAAAAGCTAAGATTCTTATATCTCCAGAAGAAGAAATACATTAAATTAATAATAAAAAACAAAATCAAAATCTGTAAAATTGGTTTCAAAATTGGAATTTCAAAAATTATATATAAAAGCCTATATACAAACAAAGAATTTATAGTTGCTAATATATATGGTGCAAAGAATATTAACATCATTTCTTTAGATATAATACTCCTAAGTTCTTTAAAAGTTAAACCTAAACTTATCATATTACTATATTTATTCTTATCTTGTTTGATTTCAACATAAAACTTAAAATTCATATAACTTAAGGCTGCTAAATACAATATGGTTCCTACGAAAAAAATTAAATATAATGTAATTCTATTTAATTTTTTATTACTATCGTATGAATATAATCTTGAAATAAATATATTTTTATTATCTTTTTTTAGATCAATCTTTCTAGATTCGTCTTCAATTTCGCTACTAACTTCACTAATCTTTTGCCAATTTTCAACTTCATAACCTATAAATAATTTTTTATTGTACTTATTATAAATAGTTTCAAAATCTTCATCAGATATTATATAACAATTTTGTAACATTCCCTTAAAAACAATACATCCATCTATATTATTCTTAATCCAAGGTTGAAAATTCTTAGATATATTTAATTTTCTCCCTATTAATTTTCTTTCAAAATCATACATTATCTCGTAATTTGGAACAAGTACCGCTTCTCCTTTAGAAATATTAACCTTCTTTTTCTGTATAAGAGAAGCTATATTATTATATTCACTTTCCTTAATTAAATTATAGAACTCACTATTTTTAGTATCCTTTTCATTTAATATAACCTTAGCAATGTTTAATTTTACTTTATCATGATTTAAATTATTGCTTTTAAGAATATCCTCAATAAATTTTTCATCATTATCGTACTTAGAAAAATCATTTACAATATAATTTAAAGTTAATGGAGAATTTTTTACTGAATCCCTATCCAATATAACATTTTGTATATACATTGTTCCTATTGATGTAAAAGTAACAGATAATAATATTGTCACAACAAATAACATAGATGTGTTATTGAAAATTCTATATTTTAAACTAGACAAGGATAAAAAATTTGTTTTATTTGAATATACTTTTTTTATTTTTGACAATAAATATATTAAATAATTAATTACATAAGTATAAAATAAATAATTTCCAATTACAAATATTATTAATATAGCTGGTAACCTCAAAGTTTCAAAATTATCAGCAGTAGTAGTCATAACTAAAATATATCCATATACAATTATACTTATTGAAAATACACACTTTATCAAAGATACCTTTAATGCTTTATCTTGCTCTTTTTTATAATGTATTAAATCAATAATATTTTTAGATTTTATAAATTTAGATATAAAAATTGGAATAATAGAAAATAATATAATGTATCTTATTAATGTATTTATAACAGCTTTCATTGGAAAATAAAATTCTAATTCTTTAATTTCTAATATGCTAGAGATTAAAATCAAGAAAAATTTCGAAAAAACTATACCAACGATTATACCGATTAATGTAGATATGATTCCTATTACAATATTTTCTATAAAGAGTACCTTTCTCATATGGTTGTTACTCATACCTAATACTAAATAAATTCCAAATTCCTTTTTCTTTGCATTAATGACCATTCTTAAAAAATATATAACAAAAAATATTGTTATAATATATACTATTTCTTTTCCATATAAAAAAATAGATTGATGAATCCTAAAAGATTCCTCTTGTTTTAATGGATAATAGTAAATCATAGAAAAGATGAAAAATGATGATACTGAAAAAATACTACTTATAATATATCCTATGTATATTTTTAAGTTTCTAAAAACATTATTTATTACTATTCTTTCAAATGTCATAAGTTTTTCCTCCTAGGAAAGAAACCACATCTATAATTCTCTTGTAAAATTTATCTCTTTCCTCTCCCTTATACATTTCATTATAAATTTCTCCATCCTTCAAAAATAAAACCCTACTGCAGTAACTAGCAATCCTAGAATCATGAGTAACCATTACTATAGTTATATTAAACTCTTCATTTATATTTTTAAATAAATCCATAATAACTTTTGTTGAAGCAGAATCCAATCTTCCTGTTGGTTCATCTGCAAATAAAATTGATGGGTTATGAATTACAGCTCTTGCTATGGCTACTTTTTGTTTTTCTCCTCCAGAAAGTTTATGGATATTCTTATTCATTAAATCTTTGATACATAAAATACTTTCTAGTTTAGTAAGTCTTTTATGTATTTCATCAAATTCCACTTTTTCTAAAATTAAAGGAAGCATTATATTTTCTTTAACACTTAAAGTATCAATAAGCCTAAAATCCTGAAATACAAAACCTATCTTTTCTCGTCTCATTAGAGCAAGTTGTTCTTTGTTTAGGTTACTCATATCAAATCCATCAATATAAACCTTTCCAGCAGATACTTTATTTATTGTAGAAGCTGCATTTATCAAAGTAGTCTTACCACTGCCAGAAGGTCCCATTATTCCAAGAAACTCGCCTTTTTCTACTGCTAAATTAATATTCTTCAAAGCTATATTTCCATGACCATCTCCATATATTTTATATACTTCCTCTAGTTCAAGTACACTCATTTTCCCATCCTCACCCCGTTCACTAGAATTTTAGTTGACAGAAGATACTTTTTTTACCACATCCACTATTTTTCACATGCAAAAGTTAAACTATTTTATTATAAGCTACTAACTAATAATAATTCTTATCCTTGTTCCGATACCTTCTTGAGATTCAATATCTAATTTATGATTAAGTTTTTTACAAACCTCATTAACAAGATAAAGGCCCATTCCAGTTGACTCTCCATAATTTCTTCCATGCTCACCAGTATAAAAAGGCTCAATAACTCTCTTTATATCCTTTTTAGGTATTCCAATTCCTTCATCTTTAACTTCCAAAACTACTTTGGAATCAGATTTATAAGCATTTACTTCTACAAATTTACCTTTATTAATTGAATATTTAACTGCATTAACTAAGAGCTGATCCAATATAAATTTAATCCACTTTTTATCAGATTTTATACTAATACTTTCTTCAATATTAAGTTTAGGGAAAATTTTATTTTTTATAAAATACCTTTTTTGCTGGTTTATAACTTCACTTGCTGCTGTTCTTAAGTTAAAATCCACTACATTAAAGTCATGCTCAAAAGTATCTAAACGAGCATTGTATAATACCATATTCAATCCTCTCTCTAATTTATCCGTTTCCTCTTTTATGTCATCAACATAAGGTTCATCTTCATTATCTTGTAAAATAAGTTTTATTACAGATAAAGGAGTTTTCATTTGATGTACCCATTGATTTATAAAATTAATATGTTCATTTTGCTTCTTTATATATAAATGAATTTTATATTGATAGAGACTATATAGGTCATTTACAAAGCTATTTAAATCTCTTCCAAAGGAAGATGTGCCAAAAGACTTAAGAACTTCATCAAAATTTTTAGGCTTTTTATTTAAAGTTTTATATATTTTTTTATTGTTTAAATACCTTATTGTTAAATAACAAAAAAGTAAAAATGTACTCAAAAATATAAAATACATAACATTTGATAAATTACTAAATCCATCAAATACTGCATATATGGTAAAAAGAAGCACAAAATTTAGTATGTACAAAATCACTATCCCAATATGCTCTCTTAAAAATAGTTTCATTACATGTTCCTCCAAGTGGCATTTAGTCTATAGCCTGAACCCCTAACTGTTTCAACTGCATTTTTTATTCCAATATCACTTAATCTTTTTCTAACTCTTGTTATATTTACACTCAATGTGTTATCATCTACAAAGTTTTGATCATCCCATAAGCTTTCTAATAAATTATCTCTTGAAACAACTTTAGGATATTTTTTCATTAATATTTTTAGTAGTTTACATTCATTTTTGCTTAAAGATATTTTTTTATCTTTAAAATTTATTTCCAATCTTTCAGGATATAATAAAAGTCCTTCTATTTCTATAACGTCTTCTGCTCCTTTTGAAGCATACTCACCATAAACTCTTCTTAACTGTCCTTTAATTTTGGCTAAAACCACTTGATAATGAAAAGGTTTTGTTATATAGTCATCTCCTCCGCTTTCTATTGCCATGACTTGATTCATTTCATTATCTCTAGCAGAAATAAATATAATAGGACACAAAGATTTTTGCCTTATTTTTGTACACCAAAAATATCCATCAAATTTAGGCAAATTAACATCCATTAATACTAAGTCAGGTTTCTCTTGTGTGAAAATTTCTATAACTTTATCAAAATCCTCTAAAACAATTGAACTATATCCATATCTTTCAATGTATTCCCCTAAAAGTTTTGCAATATTTTTATCATCTTCAACTATCATAATTTTATAACCCATATCAATCACCTCTAATAGTATTGTTTATATAATTTTACAATATTATTTGAATAATACCAAGAATTTGTGTAATTTTAAAAATTTCCGAAGCTTTGCTTCGGAAATTTTTCCTCATTTTAACTTTATACTTTATACTTTTATCTTTATTTATTATAGTGTTGGATATAAAATTTTATATACTTTCATTCTTTTCTTTATTTTTTCTACATAATATTTTTTAAAATAATCTTCCCATTTTTTCTTTTCTTTTTCTAGGTTTAGATCTCCAGCGGCATCTGCATAATTTACTCCGCCCCATTTTGTCACAACTTCTTCTATATCTTTATTTTTATAATTTTGAGATATAAACCAAGTTCCTATTTTTATATTTGTATCTGGATTGCCTAAATTTTCACTCTTAAAATCTTTAAATCCCATTTGTTTTGCTAAAATCATTGCAGATTTATCTTGTAAATCCATAAGACCACATCTTTCCCCTTTTTTATAAGGTTTTGGATCAAAGTTTGATGAAACATTGATTATAGCTGCTATTAATTCTGGCTCTACACTATATTCTTTAGCATACTTTTGAATTTCAGCTTTATATTTTAAGGGATATACTAAACTTCTTGCTACCATGGCTGCTGCGAAAAATACTATAAGTAAACTAGCTAAAACTATACCTATCTTTTTCATTTAAATTCCTCCTTTTATCCTCTTTTTGTAACTATTTTAAAATAGAAATTAGATGTTACGAAATAATATATAATGTATATTACTAAATAAGGTATTAATGTTAAAACACTTACACTTAGTAAATTAATATTAAATGCTTTTGCAAATAAAGACACTGCTGCAAAACTGTGCATACATCCTAATACAAGTGGAGCTATAAAAACAAATGACATTTGTTTTAAAATATTAGTTTTAATCTCATTATCATCTACCCCTACTTTTCTTAAAATATCATATCTTACTACTTCATCTTGTGCTTCTGAAATTTGCTTAAAGAAGATTATACTTCCCATACAGATAAGGAATAGTAATCCTAAAATTATTCCTATAAATAACATAACTCCTACCATTATTGATTCTTGTTTATAGTCTGTATAAAATGTTGATAAGTCTAATATTTTATTAAAGTTTTCATCTTGAGAAATTGTAGTTTCTATTTTTTCAATATGTTCTCGTACGTCCTTTTCTAATTTACCACTTTCTTTTTGATTATTAACTTTATATGCATTAACTGTATATAAAGCTTCTCTTACACTAAATTTTTCATAAACACTATCTTTTACTACTACCAAATTCCTTAATGTATGTGCATTGAATAATGGAAAGCCTCTAAAATCTGCTATTTTAAATTTTTTATTTTCATTTTTAAAATTTATAGTAAGATCTTTATTCCTATAACTTTTCATATAATTTGAGTTATAATATTCATCAAATAAAATTACATCCTCTTCAGATTTTAAGTCTTCAAAATCATATTTTAAATTTCTAGATTTATATACTTTCTTTAATTGACTTTCTGATAATACATTTATTGTATCTTCTGAGCTGCTGCTATATTTTGAAACGTTAGGTAACATACCTTTTAAATTGTATACATTCACATGAACTTCAGATTTAATTTTATTATCAGGATACTTGTTTACCAAACTTTTAAAAGTATTATTAGCTTCATTTACTTTAGAGTTACCATAAATCATATATGAAAATGGCTTTGATATATCTGTTTTGTCTGAAAAAGTTTTGTAATAAGTTACACTTAATCCCATTGCACTTAGAGTAACTGCACTTAAAACAGCAATTGTTGCTAATGTATTTGCATTTCCTTTTATTCTGTAAAGTAATTGTGATGTAGATATCATGTTTAACCCTTTAAAGAATTTTTTTTCATTTTTCTTTGATATTTTAATCATAAATACCATAAACGAATTAAAAAAAGCATATGTTCCTGCAACAACTAATATAAGAGTACACATAGCAGTTAGCATAAAACTATTAAAGGGATGATTATATATATAATATCCTCCACCTATAAGTATCACTGATAAAACTGCTAAAATTAATGAAGCCTTAGGTTCCTTTTCTCTTTTGCTTTCTGCTTTAAATAATTCAATTAATTCATATCTGTAAATTATTGAGTATCCATGCACAGAAACAATAGCAAATAATATAAAGAAGATAATTAAAGTATCTTTAACTGCTTTTAATGAGAAAGTAAATTTTACAGCAGTACTTATACCTATTAATTTTATCAATATTCCAATGAATATCTTAGATAAGAAAACTCCCAAGATTATCCCAATTATTAAAGAGATAACCCCTATTGCCAATGTTTCATAGAATAACATTCTTCCTATTTCTTTTTTTTCAATACCTAATAGTGAATATAATCCTATCTCTTTTTTCCTTTTTCTTATAAAAAAATTGTTAGAGTACCATATAAATACAGCTGAAAACATTGCAATAACAATAGCTGCTGATTTAAATCCAGTATCTATCTTACCAAAACTTTTTGTTACTTCATTTACTACATCATTATATTGAATAGATTTAAATATAAAGTACATAGACACACTAAAAATCATAGAAAAAACATATAAAAAATAATTTTTAAAATTTTTCTTTACGTTGCTACATGCTATATTAAATAAGCCCACCATTGTCACCACCTATTCTAGCCATCATATCCATGATTTGTTGAAAGAAAGCTTTTCTTGTTGATGTTCTGTAAATCTCTTCACAAATAACTCCATCTTTTATTAATAAAACTTTTTTACAATAACTTGCTGCAAAAGCATCATGAGTTACCATCATTATTGTTGCTTTATCTTTTTCATTTAGTTCACTCAATGATTCTAATAAAGATGTTGAAGACTTTGAATCTAACGCTCCAGTAGGTTCATCTGCCAAAATCAGTGAAGGTTTTGTTATAATTGCTCTAGCTGCTGCTGTTCTCTGCTTTTGTCCTCCAGATATTTCATAAGGATATTTATTTAATAAATCTTCAATCCCTAAATTTTTTGATATATCCATCACTTTTTTCTTAAGTGTTCTAATATTAACCTTTGATAGAGCTAATGGAAGTGCTATATTTTCTCTAATAGTTAATGTATCTAATAAATTAAAATCCTGAAATATAAAACCTAGCTTTTCTCTTCTAAATCTTGCTAAATCTTTATCTTTCATTGTCGTTATATCTTCATTATCAATAAGAACATTTCCACTGGTTGGATTATCAATAGTAGATACCATGTTTAACAAAGTCGTTTTTCCAGCACCAGAAGGACCCATTATTCCAATAAATTCTCCCTCTTTTATTTCTAAATCCACTCCATTTAATGCAGTATACACATTTCCTTTAGAACCATATATTTTCTTTAAATTTTTTACAACCAAAACATTTTTCAATTTATTCATCCTCCTAACATTGCTGCAATACATCATTGCTTTCAAGCTTTGATTACATTATAGGCTTTAAATAAATTTTCTCCTATCGATAAACATTTCAGTTGTCTTACAACTTTGTAATGTAAATAAAGATACATAAGAAAAAAAGATATATTGCATAAAAAAGAGTAAAGATTTGCAATGCAAATCTTTACTCTTCCATTCTTATGTCATCAATAATGCTACTTTTTCTTATACGTCTTAGAGGAATTAAAGAAGATAAAAGTCCTATTGTAATGGATCCTATCACTGCTATTGTTACATCTCCCCAAGGAATTTGCCATCCAAACTCCATTAGTGAAGTTACTTTAGTATACAAGAAGTATGCAAGGGGTAAGCCTATTCCTAAACCACATATAGAACCTGTAAGTCCATATTGAATACCTTCAAAAAGAACCATTTTATTTATCTGTCCCATAGTCATACCAATTGCCTTAAGTGTAGAAAATTCTCTTTTCCTCAAAATCATATTTGTACTTATAGTATTTATTATATTCAAACTTCCGATAAGAGAAATTACTATAATAAAACCATACAAGAATACTTTAAATTGAAATATAGCTCTTCTTCTCTTCTTTTAAATTTTCTTCTACATTAGTAATAATATTAGTTGAATCTGCTTCTTCTAATTTTTTAATTTTAGAACTTACAGAATCCCTATCAGCATCTTTTTTTAGTTTAACATCAAAACCTTTAATATTTATTCCTTTAAATTCTTCTCCAAACCTTTTCTTATATTCTTTTTTATCAATAGATTGTGCTATTTTTTGCAGTAACTTATTAGAAGCTATTATTCGAATTCCACCATAACTATATTCATCATATCCATAAGGAACTTTTTCTAATACACCATTTACCTTTACTTTGAACACATTAGATGGAAATTTATTATTTTCTATAGAATAATTGTTTAAATCTATTGGTATTTCATCTCCAATTTTAAAATCTGCTGAATCATATATAACCATTTTCTTTTGTTTTTTAACAAATTCTCTATTTGTTACAACAACTAATACTCCATTTTCCATGTTCATATTTTCTATATCTACATTACCCTTTTTTAAATATTTCTTAGTTTCTTCTAATCTTTCATTATCATATCCTTCAATACAAGTTCCAAGTACACTATATTCTTTTCCAGAATTTTTTATTGTTTTATTACCCATAGGACTATATTCTTTGTATTTATTTGTTAACTTTTCTTTAGGTATAAGTGTTGAAGTATTAATTCTAGTATAGTTTTTGAATACCGTATCTACACCTGCAATATTTTTTACTTTATTATAATCATCTATTGTAAATTTGGGCTTTTCTTTTTCCGTTACTCGTTTTTGTATTTTATAACTTAAATTCTCTTCTTCATTACCAGTTTCATTTACTTTAAGTGCCATACTAGCAAAATTACTAAATACTATAAATAATATAACACTTATAGTTATTGAAAATGCAGTTATTCTAAATCTTTTTCTATTTCTTTTTATATTTTTGTGTGCCATTAATGATTCTACTTTCATGAATCTTTCTAAAAGACTTCTTCTTCTTTTTATTTTCTCTTTTTTGAAACTTCCTCTATTTTGAATTGCATCTAAAGGAGATACCTTAGAAGCTGTTCTTGCTGGAAGCATTGCAGAAACTAATACGGCTAATAATCCTACACCAGAACTTACTAAAATTATCATAGGTGATACAACTACCTCATTAGCTTTTATAAGCATATCTGAAGTTACAATAGTAAGTACAAATTTAAGTGCAAATATTCCACTTAATAAACCCAGTGGTATAGCAATAAAACTCATTATTAATGCTTCTTTAAGTACTATTGTTTTTATTTGTTTAGGGGCTGCACCTATAGATCTTAACACTCCAAACTGTTTAATTCTTTCTAAAACTGAAATATGAAATGCATTATATATAACTGCTATAGTTGATATTAACACTAGAAGAATTAAAACTCCTCCAACTACTATTAAAGTCTTATTTACATTACTATCTGGACTTTCGCCTAATAAGTTTAACAAATGCCTGTTAATAGAAAAAGCATCATTCTTATCCATATTTTTAAATTCTGATATATTATTTTTAATAGATACCCCTGATTTTAATTTTACAAATAAATTAAGTTCACTGCTTTCTGAAATTGAATTAATAAGTGTATATGATTTACTTTTTCCTGTATATTGACTTTCATAACTATTTACAAGAATACCTACTAATTTAAATTCTTTTTCTTTACCTTTAATATTAAACTTAATTTTATCATTTAACTTTGGCTTTATATCCATTTTTTCTAATAACCATTTTTCTACCAAAATTTCATTTTCATTTTTTGGCACTCTTCCTTTTTTAAGATTAATAGGAAGGTTTTTAAATCCCGTTTCGTTTAATTTATCAATCATAATTGTATACTTTTTTTCAATAGGTATTTTTTCTTTACTCTTTGTAAGTATTGATACACTTTCTACTTTAGAATTGTTCTTTAATTCGTTATATAATTTCTTATCTCCCTTTTTATATACAAAATGATAGTTTCCTTCTGTTTTTATTGTTTTTTGTATTTCACTTTCTCTCATACTATAAAGTAATGTTCCTATAGAACTTATTAATGCAACAGATAATATAATTCCAATAATGGTTAATATAGATCTTTTCTTTTGGGATTTAAGATATTTATATGTTATTTGTGTGTATTTTTTCATTACTCTATCACCTCATCATTGATGATCTGTCCATCTTGAAGAGTGATAACTCTATCAGCCATTGAAGCTATATTCAAATCATGAGTAATTACTATTATTGTTTGGTTGTATTTATTAACGGATAATCTTAAAAGATCCATTACTTCTTTTGTATTTTTACTATCCAAATTTCCTGTAGGTTCATCTGCAAAAATTATTGCTGGTTTATAAGAAAGTGCTCTACCAATTGAAACTCTCTGTTGTTGACCCCCTGAAAGCTCTGATGGTAAATGAGATTTCCTCTCCTTAAGACCTAAAACATCCATTATATCGTTAATATATGTTTTATCTACCTTATGATAATCTAATAATGAAGGTAATGTTATGTTTTCTTCTACATTAAGTACAGGAATTAGATTATAAAACTGAAATATAAATCCTATTTTTCTTCTTCTGAAAACTGCCAAATCTTTTTCTTTTAAAGTATATATATCTTGTTTATCAATGATAACTTTTCCTCTTGATGGTTTATCAAGTCCTCCTAATAGATGTAATAATGTGCTTTTTCCAGATCCACTGGCACCTACAACTGCTACGAATTCTCCCTGCTTTATTGAAAGGTTGATATCTTTTAAAGCTTCTACTTTTGTATTACCTTTACCATATACTTTACTTAAATTTTCTGTTTTTATGATTTCCATATTTAGCACTCCTTAACTCTTAATTATTCAAACTTTCTTGGGTAAAAAACAGTCGCTGCGGTAAATGATATCTTGCTTAGAAACTATTCACTTCAGTAACAAGTTCTAAGCTTTACTCATATTGAAAAAAGATTTTTTAATTAATATTCCATAGGAATCAGTAATTAAAAAATGACTTTTTTCAAATTCGTAAAACTAAGAACTTGTAAACTTTGTTCAAATGTTTCTTACGCAATATATCATTTACCTTCGCTAGACAATATTTTTATACTATAGAAGTTATATTAATTGTTTTCATCTCTAGTTAATATACTAAGTGCTAAATATTAAGATATAGTTTACATAAATATTAAGATTTTCTTAATAAAGTTATGTTTGGGATGTGTGTGTGATAGGTTTACTTTTTTGTTATGTTTACATAATTTAAGATATGTAAATAAAGAAAGACTTTTAAAAAAAGTAGAAAGTTTAAAGAATAATCTACTTTCTACTTTTTATGCCTTCTATGCAATTCAATTATTTAACTAGTCTTAATCCCTACTCTTTTAAATTTCCATGAATAACATATGCTATTGATATAAACCGCTTGTATATTTAGATTTTCTTTCTTGAGTTGGTTTGTATTTAGCTGGTAAGGATTTAATTAATAAATATATTAATATACAAGAACCAATTTTATCTAATAGATTATTTATTATTTTAGGAATAAAAGAAGAAACAAAAATACTATTTCCACTTTGTTTTAGCCACATGAATAAGAAATCCATTCCTGTACCTGTAAGTCCTCCATATACCCAAATACCAATAGGAGTACCGATTAACGGACATACTATACTTAATATAATTCCTGTTATTGTGGCAGTTACAAAAGTAAATTTGAATTTTTTACTTATAAAACCTACTACTAGTCCAACTACTACACTTACTATTAAAAAAGGAATATCTTTTGGACTGAAAATGATTCCAGTAATTAAATTAGTTACTCCACCTACAGCCGCACCGTACCAAGGTCCAAAATAAACTGCAATAAATATAGTTCCAATTGTATCTAGGTAAAGAGGTAATTTAAAACTACTAGCTACAATACCTAATATAATGTTCAATGCCACAGCTATTGAACATAAAAGCCAAATTCTTAATTTATTATTTCTCATGATGTCACACTCCTTAGTTTTATATATAAAATTATGCTGTTATATAACCCAAATATCAAATACTAAATTTCAATAGAAAAGCTATTATTTATTTGATTTTAAAATAACATTTGATTTTTTTAATAAAACATATAAATTGTATAATATAAAGAGTATTTAAAAACTACAATTAAGGGGATGGCAAAATGAAACGAAATAAGAAACTTATTTTAATTAGTCACTGCATATTGAATCAAAATAGTGTTGTTAAACCACTGGCTAGAGCTAAAGGAGCTTTTCCCATAATAAAATCATTTATAGATGAAGGTGTAGGTATAATACAACTTCCTTGCCCAGAATTTAAGTTTTTAGGTCCCAATAGAAAACCTATGTCAAAGGAAGAGTATGATACCCCTCAATATAGAGAATTATGTAGAAATTTATTTTTACCTATTTTAGAGGATATAAAAAAATATATTGAAAATGGATATGAATTACAAACTATTATAGGAATAAATCAAAGTCCAACTTGTAGTATAACTGGCAAAAGAGGAGTTTTCATGGATGAAATTTTTAAAATATTAGAAAAGGAAAATATACATATTGATTCTTTAGAAATCCCTACTGATTACACTGAAGATAGTGATCCTACTTCACTTTGGTAAATAGCACCCTAAACTCCCATAAATAATATCTTGCTGCAAAACCTTTTATTCTTTGCCATAAATGTATGACAGCCAACAAATAAAAATCGGTATAAAAACAGAAATCCTTCACTTCAGTAACAAGTTAATGTATATTTTTAGTTTACTTTTTATTTTATTTACATAATTTAAGATATGTAAATAAAAAGAGACTAAGAGAAAGTAAAAAGTTTAAAGAACAGAGAAGAAATAAGGAAGATTTTTCCGTAAGAAAAACCTCCTTATTTTTTCTTTAAACTTTTTACTTTTTACTTTTTTTAAAGTCGATTTTACGGAAAATAATTATTGCTAATATGCTCCATACAATTATATTTATGATTCCAGCTTCACCACATACATAAACTGATTTTGAAAATTTTAGTCATTAATCAATACCAATTTTTCTGGATTGAATTCTACATATGGATCATAATCTATGTTTGTTCCATCATATACTATGTATTCACAGTGAAATTCCTTTACTGCTCCAGGCTTAGGCACAAATTTACTCCAGTAATAATTTCCCCATTTTTCAACATCTTGAATCTTCACACAAAGTTTTTCATCTTTTAAGTATCTTTTAATAGATTCTACCAAAACTAGTGAAAATACTCTTTTAGACCAATATACAGAATAATGCTTTTCAGTATATAGCGGTAAATACGATATATCACATATCTTATCTATTATTTCATTTAAATTAGGTATAATCTTATGGAGTTCTAAATTACTTAATTCAGATTGCAAAGCTTTCTTTACATAATCTTTATTTATATCATCATCTTTAACAATATCGTGTATTTTCCAATTAGGATTATTCTTTTGAATTCTACAATCTTTATCTCCATAAATTATTAAATAATCTTTTAACTCATCAAAATCAACTTCATCTTCATCTATTAAAATAACTGGTTTTTTCCCAGTCTTATCTTCAATATTAGAAGCTATTTTTGAAATCCACCATGTAGTTTCATCAATATTATCATTATCTTTTTCATCTAAAATATTGTAATATTCAAATTTCCCTTTACACGTTTCTTTTAAATATTCTTTATAATGGAAATAAAAACTTTCTCTAAATATAAAAGGATATTCTTTATGAAATAAGAATCCCATTAAATTGTACATACACTGACTCTTACCACTAGCATTTAACCTTCCATAAACAAGTTGATTACTAACATCTTTACATCCCAATATATATTCATTTATATCTTTTTTAATAGAGTTTAGGATACTAGTTTCATAAGTTTTTCCCTTTCCACGCTGTCTGCAAAATTCATTTTTCACAACATGAATTAAATTTTTCAATTCACCATTCGATTCTATTTCACAAAACTTATGTATTGTATCGTTAATTTCATTTATTTTTAATTTAGCCATAGTTTTTACAATACTACTTTTCAAATTTACAAATGCGTTTTGAATCAAATTCTCTAAATCATATTCATCATCTTTAAACAATACAATATTTTTTCCATTAAGAATTATATCTACATCTTTAACATCTAAATAAACACCCTCAACTCTTATTCCCTTTTGCAATTCATCAATACTAAAAATATTTTTTCTTGAATAACTGTTTACAAAATAATGACCATATGGCCATCCATATTTATCTTGAAGATTGTAAAATATATCATCTACGACAGATTTATCTATTCTATCTTTAGTTATAACAATATATTGAGGATACTCATTAGGACTATCCTCTTTTAGAAATTCTTTTTCTAATAAAGTAAATAACAAAATTTTGTTATCATTTTTTATTTTCATATTTAATGTTTTGTAAAATTCAAACACAACTTCTCTTAGGTTTTCATCTAAAATCAAATTAAATTTTTCCATAGTTGTATGCCCCTTTTTAATTATTAACCAAACCGCTGCGGGAAATGATATCTTGCTCAGAAACCTTTCACTTCAGTCTCTTTTGTCGGCTTTTTAATTTTCATTCCCACAGCTACTTGTTTTTTTATACTATTGATATCCATAATAGCCCCCCATTGAATATTTTCCAACTTAAATTATTATAAATTAAATATATATTTCTATATTTATAAGTATTTTCCTTTATAAGTTAACTCTAAATTTTTGTTTTCATTCTATAGATTGAATTTTTAAATACATATAAAATATTGTTGAACCTATTATTTCAAGTAAAAGTTGGGTAGTCGATTATTTTAGAATTTTATTTCTAAATACAAAAGTAGATTTGGCTTTCGACCCACAAGATTTTGTAGATAAACCAAAGTCAAATGACTTTGGACCATATGCTATGAACAATACTGAAATGATAGAATGGAATGGAATTATTATTAGAGTTCCACCATTAGAATTACAATTAGAAGTTAATGAAAGAAAAAAACAATTTGATAGAGTAAAAGCTATTAAGGAGTATTTAGGACATAGATAGTAATTAAAATATTTCTTACACACAGTATACTTTTATGCTGCTAAAGTTGAATTTTATTGATATAACTTTCTCAGATAAAAAATAGCCTCTACAATGGTATGTTACTTGAAAACCATTCACTTCATATTACCTCAAATTAGTTTTAAGACTATTTCAATTTCTTATAGGTATTCTAAAAACAGGTAAAAGAACTGTGGGAGATAAAGCTTTGACGTAGTTTCAATTCCTTATAGGTATTCTAAAAACTCAAAGGTTACAGCAATATGAGGAAGGCAGAGCTTGTGTTTCAATTCCTTATAGGTATTCTAAAAACGGAATTATCTAAATTACAGAAAGAGTATACAAGCAAGTTTCAATTCCTTATAGGTATTCTAAAAACACTAAACAGATGCAACATGGTATTATAATTGTATCAGATGTTTCAATTCCTTATAGGTATTCTAAAAACTGGTATGCAACAACAGTGTATACATAAAGGTTGCAGAGTTTCAATTCCTTATAGGTATTCTAAAAACAGTTTATAGATTCGAAAAATCAATATTGGGGTGACTAGTTTCAATTCCTTATAGGTATTCTAAAAACCTGCGTTTCGCGTGCTATTAAGCACCACGAATTGATGTTTCAATTCCTTATAGGTATTCTAAAAACACTATATGGAGGTTCAAACAGTGCATTAAAAAATGCAGTGTTTCAATTCCTTATAGGTATTCTAAAAACGCAATAGTTGTCACGATGAAGAACATCCAGAAAAGTGTTTCAATTCCTTATAGGTATTCTAAAAACGTAGTGCTAACAGATGTGTCATTAAGGACATAAGCAGGTTTCAATTCCTTATAGGTATTCTAAAAACTTGCAAGGCATAGGAAATAAAATTGTAAATGAAAGTTTCAATTCCTTATAGGTATTCTAAAAACTTTCTAGTAAAATATCTAAGAATCAATATCGAGAAAAGTTTCAATTCCTTATAGGTATTCTAAAAACTACAACAACGCAGGGTGGTCAAATTGCTCACGGTTGCGTTTCAATTCCTTATAGGTATTCTAAAAACACAGACCAGTTTGCATCCCGATCAATTTGTGGTATGTTTCAATTCCTTATAGGTATTCTAAAAACGTATATATATGTATAATATTATATATAGTATTTAAAATTGTTTCAATTCCTTATAGGTATTCTAAAAACATGTTTGTGCCTTTCAATATCTCCCCGTCTTCGCCCCGTTTCAATTCCTTATAGGTATTCTAAAAACTATCACACCATTCGTTCACTGAAGGAATTTCACTGTAGTTTCAATTCCTTATAGGTATTCTAAAAACCTGTTTTCAATTTGATGAAACAACATGTGATTACGCAGGTTTCAATTCCTTATAGGTATTCTAAAAACCTGACTTGATGAGCTTAGCCCTCAAGCATATCTAAAGTTTCAATTCCTTATAGGTATTCTAAAAACTATAACCTTAAAATATTTTGCAACCCTAACTTAGATATGTTTCAATTCCTTATAGGTATTCTAAAAACTTAAAATTGTTTGAATTTAGATTTAATACTAGTCCGTTTCAATTCCTTATAGGTATTCTAAAAACTATCAAAATGAGTAAGTAAAATATCTAACTGTTGCATGTTTCAATTCCTTATAGGTATTCTAAAAACACTATTGCTACTACGATAAAGGGAAAACGGACGATAGTTTCAATTCCTTATAGGTATTCTAAAAACTAATGAAATGAGTGGTTCTTTAGGAATAAAAAAATAGTTTCAATTCCTTATAGGTATTCTAAAAACCCGTCCAAAAGGCATTATAGCACACTTTGTAAAAATGTTCAATTATTAACAAATTGTAAACAGAATATAGAAATGTAGGATTCATGCGGGTTATAAGATTCGTCGATCCCCGGGGATTTTTACGCTATTGGGGGTCGACGAAAATTAGATTTATATTATAAATAGTTTTAATCATTAGTTATGATATTAAATTTTCAGTCAAAATATTCGTTTTCACTTTACATAATAGTTTTTCTCGCTGCTTTAACCATTTTTTTACTTATACAATTACTAAATTATATACAGTAAATTTTTACTTTTACTAAAAAATCTGCTTAACCATTATAAATCAATGATTAGGTGAGTTTTAAAATCAGAATCAGTCGGTAAGATCAAAATGATACAGTAATTGTAGCTTACTAAAGATTAACGATAAACCTTATTGATTTAAACTTTTGATTTCTTCTGTACTTAATCCTGTAACATTTGCTATCTTTTCTAATTTCATTCCAATTACTAATAAATTTTTTGCTATTTCAATTTTTTCTTCTTTTCTTCCTTCTTTTTTTCCTTCTTTTATCCCTTCTTTTCTTCCTTCTTCCTTAGCTCCATTAATCATATTAGCTCTTTCATGAAGCGATTTTTCTCTAGCTTTATAAATTTCTATTGTTTCTTTATCGCTGCTTAGATATTCAAGTCTCTCTTCTGCTCTTTTTATGTCCTTATCCATCTCCATCAACTCCTTTAATCTTTCTTTTTTATATTAAAGGAAACTCAGATTCATTCTTCATCTGAGTAAGCGATTCACACCAAATTAAAAATTTGGGTTCTCTGCTTAAGAAAGTCAACCATCTTTGAAGTCTATCTTCTTTTAAATATTATATCCTAAAATCCAATTATTTTTAATCATATTTTTTAATATTATTTATTTTAAGACAACTATATTTTATAACCTTACTCATAAAAATCAAGCCCTATTATAGTTGTTGAATTTTTTAGGGCTTAGTATTTTATCTTTGATACAATTTGAAAATATTTTCTTCATAATATAAAGCAATAAATAGATACAATTAACGTTTACTACTTAATACTAGTCAATATAATCGTAAATTGGAGAAATTTTTTAAGATTTGTAAAACTAAAAGTTAAGAAGATATGCTTCAATTCCTCTTAGGTATTCTAAAAACCAAAATGTGTGAGGCATGGAGTTTACCAAGTAACTATGTTTCAATTCCTCATAGGTATTCTAAAAACGTTTATTTAGTGGGATAGGTGCTTTTGAAAAAGCATGTTTCAATTCCTCATAGGTATTCTAAAAACGTAAAAAATCTCGTACCTTCTGCTATCGTTGCACCGAGTTTCAATTCCTCATAGGTATTCTAAAAACGATCGTCCTTGGGTAGCTTAAAAACATAGAGCAGTTATGTTTCAATTCCTCATAGGTATTCTAAAAACTGAATTCATATTTTTTGTAGTGTCTGCAACTGTAGAAGGTTTCAATTCCTCATAGGTATTCTAAAAACGGGACACAGCATTAATGGTATTAGTGGCATTTATGAGTTTCAATTCCTCATAGGTATTCTAAAAACGTTGGCCGATAAGCACAAGTGATTATAGTGAACATGAGTTTCAATTCCTCATAGGTATTCTAAAAACTGGATGAGGTCGCTGATTTATTAGGTCACAGTGATAGTTTCAATTCCTCATAGGTATTCTAAAAACTTGGAAATACACGGGTTTGCAGCCTGTTTTGCATCGTTTCAATTCCTCATAGGTATTCTAAAAACGAGATAACTGCACATTTAGAAAAATGTTTTGGTGATAGTTTCAATTCCTCATAGGTATTCTAAAAACATTCCATGAGCCGCTGCCAATGCGTAGTCCTTAGCGTAGTTTCAATTCCTCATAGGTATTCTAAAAACTGAAAAATACAAAATGGTGGAAAGATAAAGAAATATGTTTCAATTCCTCATAGGTATTCTAAAAACAGGGAAACTAAATTTAAGCACAATAAAAGCTCACATGTTTCAATTCCTCATAGGTATTCTAAAAACAGATAAAATTTTATATTATAAAGAAGATTTAAAAGCGTTTCAATTCCTCATAGGTATTCTAAAAACTTAATTTATTATTAAACAAACTAAATGAATAGCCACAAAAGTTTCAATTCCTCATAGGTATTCTAAAAACTACATTGCATAATTGGATTCCATTTAAACAAAATTTGTTTCAATTCCTCATAGGTATTCTAAAAACATCAAAACCCATATTTTAAATTAAGTTTTGATATTAATCGTTTCAATTCCTCATAGGTATTCTAAAAACACGAACATCTGAATCAGCTTGCAAGGATGTTTGAAAAGTTTCAATTCCTCATAGGTATTCTAAAAACGCTACTAAAAAAATGGCTGATACTATGCAAGGGAATTGTTTCAATTCCTCATAGGTATTCTAAAAACAAAAATTACGATGCTTTAATGCTTTTAAACAATCTTGTTTCAATTCCTCATAGGTATTCTAAAAACTGGCAAGGCACATGGTTGCGAATGCTGGGTTTACAGGTTTCAATTCCTCATAGGTATTCTAAAAACCAACAGACAATTAATTTTAAACCAGTTTCATTTAGCAAGTTTCAATTCCTCATAGGTATTCTAAAAACATAGATTTATGAATTTATAACACTTTTCAGAGTTAAGTTTCAATTCCTCATAGGTATTCTAAAAACAAAGAATTAAAGAGGTGTCTGATATCAAGGAAATGTGTTTCAATTCCTCATAGGTATTCTAAAAACCGCCAGCATCACAGCAGGGCTTCTTTTTCTAGGTGTGTTTCAATTCCTCATAGGTATTCTAAAAACAACAATTTAAGATTAAAGATTGACTATTGTAATAGTAGTTTCAATTCCTCATAGGTATTCTAAAAACTGAAGATGCGTCAGACAACGGTCTTATGGAGAATAGGTTTCAATTCCTCATAGGTATTCTAAAAACGAAATGGGAACATACAATAGTTAGGAGGAATAATATGAGTTTCAATTCCTCATAGGTATTCTAAAAACGGTGAGGTCTTACGGGCTTCTTTTTTTAGTTCATTCTAGTTTCAATTCCTCATAGGTATTCTAAAAACGGTGAGGTCTTACTCCCTTGACTTCCTCTTTAGTAGTTTCAATTCCTCATAGGTATTCTAAAAACAATCAAATTCAAGAAGTTGAAGCGAATCATATCTATTGTTTCAATTCCTCATAGGTATTCTAAAAACACTGAAACGGTTCAAAGTGTTACTACATCAGACAAGTTTCAATTCCTCATAGGTATTCTAAAAACTTTTAATTTACTTCTATTTCCACTTATTCTCTCTTCAGTTTCAATTCCTCATAGGTATTCTAAAAACATGTTATTGTTGTCATATCATCATCTGAAATATTACTTGGGTTTCAATTCCTCATAGGTATTCTAAAAACTAAACGACAAAAAAAATTATAAGACAAGCGCCAATGTTTCAATTCCTCATAGGTATTCTAAAAACTCCAATAAAACTTTAAAACCTTCTCACGCTCAAGATGCGTTTCAATTCCTCATAGGTATTCTAAAAACGCTGCATATTTTAGTTTTATATTAGTCCATAAAATTTCGTTTCAATTCCTCATAGGTATTCTAAAAACGGCGATTATTCTATAACTTACAAAGATAGTGTGGTAGAGTTTCAATTCCTCATAGGTATTCTAAAAACCCGTCCAAGGGGCATTATATCACACTTTCTAAAAATGTTCAATTGTTAACAAATTGTAAATAAAATATAGAAATATAGGATTCATGGGGGTTAGCAGATTCGTCGATCCCCGGGGAATTTTACGCTATTGAGGGTCGACGAAAATTAGATTTATATTATAAATAGTTTTAATCATTAGTTATGATATTAACTTTTCAGAAAAATAGCATAAAATCAAAATATATAAAATCAAAAATTTTCTATTATTATATGGTGTTTTTTCATTTTAAATTAATCTTATTGTAGGCTTATACTCTCTTAAGCCCATATCATATTCATACAAGATAATATTTTCCCTATCAAACATTAATCTACCTATAGTAAAAAGTTCCTCAACTGTAGTAATACTAAATAAATGTATATACTTTAAGAAACCTTTTAGATTATTAATATTATTTGAGTAGAAGTCATATTTCTACCTCTACTCCACATCTTTTTTATAGTCAATTTTAAATCTATCATCATTTACAAGTGCATAAATATAAGACGGTCCTCTTAAATCTTGTAATTCAGTAGTATTCTCTACTCGTCCTCTTTTTAACCCCTCTACTATATCACTTATAGGTATATTATAATTAGTGGTACTTGGAACTATATGATTGCCTTTTACCTTATATGTAAATGCTTGTCCTCTTTTTGAAAAAACTTCTGCCCCTCATATTCTAACAATATCTTTTTTATTATTTTTTCAGAAAAACACATAATCTAACACCTCTATATAAATACTTATAATAAAAATTTAAATATTATATACATTTATCATTTTCATCATTGGATAAAATAGCATCATGAAATTTTAATAAATTTAATAAATTAGCATATAAAGTAGCTTGAGAATTAGCGAAATTTAATTTTTCAGATATTCCTGTATTTAATCTTACATTAGTTGAATAGTAAAAATAAGCCAACCCTTGTTTACATTCATTTTCTTCTATTATATTTTGAATTTTTTCCTTATATTTTTTTGCTTTTTCTTCATTACAACATTCATTATTAAATAATACAATATCGCAATTGCTTAAATTAAAATTACTATCTATTGAAACACATCTAATTATATTAAATTTGATTAGCACATAATTTATACAACTTTTCTTTTCCTTGTCACTATATAAAAGAAGTATTTTTTTGTTTTCCATTAAAATTTCTTCTTTTTTACACTCATTAACAATTTTTCTTATATGTTCGACTTCTACTTCAACATTATTTGCTACCTCTTTTGGTAATTTTTCATCTATCTCTTTTTCAACTATATGGTTAATTTTATTTTCGTATAACTGTTTAATCTTATTTTTTATATGATTTTTTACATATATAGTTATAGCCAACGAAAAAATCAACAAAAGTGCACTTCCAACTGTCACAATTGTAACTAATCTATCATCCACACTAGATTTTTTACTTTCTATATCTATTTTTTCATCTGCCCACTTTTGATTTAATGCATTATATTTTTCTATTAACTCCTGATTATCTTTTTTTAACTCATAATATTTCTTCATAATCTCTTCTTTTGACATTGTTTCATTAATCGAAGGCTTAGCAGCATAAACTATACTATTATTTGTATCCATTAAACAAATTGATGGACAAAAGATAATAAAAAGTATCGCTGTAAAAATTAAACCTTTATAAATTTTTTTCATCTTCTTCATCTTTTTCACCCACTGTACATTAATATTTAACTCAACTTTTTCAGTAAAAAATGCTGCTTAACAAAAGAAAATGATATATTGCATAATAAACATTTGAAAAAAGTTATTTTTCAATATGAGTAAAACTTAGAACTTGTTACTGAAATGAAAGATTTCAAAGCAAAATATCATTTCCCCTAGCAACTGTTTTTCTCCTAAATTATTTTTTCATTACTCCTATTTTAAATCTAATAGATAAACGTTTCCTCATTGAATCTTTATCTAACTCACTTTCATCTTCTTCCTTAGTAACCGCAGCTTGTTCTTGTGAAGTCATTTCTTTATCCTCATCTATATACTTTTCTACAGGTTTAAGTATCTTTCTGTTTTTAAAATCTGTTATTCTCATATAATTAAATTCTGGTTCACAAATATCTCTTGTCTTTGATTTACTATAGGAAAAACATTTATACATATATTCATTATCAAAATCAACATTTATGTTTTGCTTTTTCATATAATCTTTAAATTTACCTATGCAATCATTTTTACTGCCCATTATTGATTTTTTACTTGAATTCATATTTAAACTTATAAATCTATCTTGAGAATCTATCTCTACTATATCGTCAATTTCAAACTTCACTTTTCCATAACCATATGGCTTTCCCTGCCCTAAATTTTCTTTGGCATCCTCAAAAGGTTTTATAGACATTAATAGTAATCCTAATTCATCTTCATATAAATTTTCAAAATAAATTCTTCCTTTAAATATTGCCCCTTTATCTACAGGGTATAAAACTGCATATTGTTGTGCCTTTTCTCCTTTTTTATACTCATCTTTATCATCGTGTGTATGTCTAAGCCAATAAAATTTTTCTCCCCTAAGTTCAAAATCATCACTACTATATGTTTTTAACTTTTTAGGATTATTAGTGTTTTGTTTTAAATAAAGCTGGAAAGAACTTATTTTAGGATTCATAAGATGTTTTAAAATAGGCTTTTTTATTTGATTGCAGTTTCCTGCTGATTTAACATTAGTAAAACTTACTCTTCCTTTGTAAGACTTAGTTTTATTCTCAGTACCTTCACTATAGCTTAAATTAGTGAATCCAAAAATGCTTTTAGCATAATCAATATTTCCTTTATTCATTTCTTCACAATTTTCTTTATTTGTTTTTATTCCATCTTTAACAGATTTTTTATAAGTTACTTTTAAATAAGGAGTAAACCCAAAAGATATAATATTATCTTCTTTATCTGTTATATAAAATATAGGCTTTTCCTTTCCTTTAACAAAATCATTATCTTTGTTTATTTCAAAATTTTCCACTTCTATAGCTTGCCTGTATTTTACACTAGTTTTGTATTGATTTATCAAATCTTGACTTACTATTTTTTCCTTCTTGTCATTATCTTTTTTAAATATCAAATAATGATTTTGTTTATGATTTAATCTTGATGAATTCATTAAAATTCCATAATCATCATCATTGATTGATTTTACTACTTTTTTTATTAATGGTGAATTATTTTCTTTTAAACAGTATAATGCTTTATAATAATATGGTTTAAATCCCTTTCTTTCATTGTGTTTTAATAAAGCTTCTATCTCGTTTTGTAGGTCATTTACCATATATTTAAACTTATTCTTTTCATTTTTAGATAACTCTTTTTCTTTATTTTTAATTTTTCTATTAATCTCTTTCTTTTTATTCTTCTTATCTTTAATTAAATACCATAATTCTTCCCTACTATGTTTATCTCTAAACTCATACATAAAAATATTACTTCTAATATTTTCATCTATCGTTTTGTATTGTTTTCTCAGCATACTCTCGTGTATCTCTCTAAAATATTTGCCATTTTTATCTTTCTTAGCTGGAATAACAAACCACTTATTATCCTTTCTGCATAAGTACCCTGCTTTAACTTTTTCATTAATATTTCCAGTTTCACCAGATAACACAGCATCTGTATACATTTTTTTGAGTACATCTTTTGAAAAAGCACCTCTAAACCATAATTTTTTATCCTCTACAAACTCTGGATAGGAACATGATAATATTTCAGCATTACTTCTTACTTTTCCTCTTACAGTACTTCCTGGAATTACATAATCTCCATTAACTCTAAAAAAATCTTTATTACCATCACTTATAAACAAAGGAGTTTCTACCTTTACAGAATAATCTATATACCCTGTTTTTAAACCCAATTTAAATTCATCATGCTTTGGTAATATATCTATTCCTTTATCTTCGTTTTCACAATTTTTTAAAAGAGTATGTCTATAAAATATTTTCTCTGGAAATGGTATAAAATTATATGGAGCTTTTGCATATTTTTCACTACTATTTTTATTTAGATAACTTGAACTCCTATCTTTCACTACTGTTTCCCCCCTTCAACATCACTCTTCCTTATATCACTAAGTTGGGTATAGCATATATAAGCTTGTCCGTCTTTATCGTAATTTAAGTAATTCCTTATCACCAATTTATAATTTTCATCTTTTTTAATTTCAAATGGTAATTTATTTTTATTTAAAATTTGTCTTTCTTCTATATATTCTTTATCTTTTCCATTAAACTCAACTACAGAAAATTTTTCTTCATCTTCACACTTTATAATTGATATTTCTTTATCTATATCAAAAAACTTTGCTTCAATTAAATTCTCCAAATCATCTTCTAAAATATCCTCTATTTTTCCTTTATTCAATTCTATTAATTTTAAATCACTAAAAGTATTTATCCATGCGTATTTTAAATTAGATTCCTTTATTTTATATATAACCTCTAATTTTGTTGATTTCTGCATTACATCACCTTCTATTCCTTAAGAATACTTATAATATCATTTATTTCGTCTACATTTCCTATTAGTCTTGAATCTTGGAATATCACTTTTTTGTTATAATCCATTCCATCTATAGTAATTGATCTTCCTTTAAATCTTCCATATCCTATATTATTTCCGCTGCCTACAGTTACATATCCCAACCCAATATCTCTAAAAGCTAATATGATTAAAGCTAATGCTTTTTTATCTTTTTTATTTACTATTACATTAAATTCTACTGGATTATTCTCAGAGACAACAGCTAATTGTTCCTTAAATGTTGATCCTGTCATAACTCCCCCAGTAAATCTATCAATTTTTATTCTATTATATATTTGAGATTTACCTTCCTCTATCTTGCAATCCTCAAATGTCATAGTACCTTTTTTCCCTTTTTCATTATCATTTTCATTAGTTTTTTTACCAAATATATTATCTATAATTTTTTCATCTTCTTTTCCTAACGTTTTACATATCTTACTGCAATAATTTTTCACAATACCTTTTATAGTTGACGATGGTATCACATACATATCTTCTAAATTAATATACTCTTGATATGACTTATCAAAGACTTTATCTTTTTCAACAATCTGTTGACCTTTTATTATAAATCCTTCATCACAATAAGCTTTTAAACTAACTTTAACTTTATTGCTTTTACAATCACATTTAGAAATATCTTTAGTTTCAAGATTCCCTAACACTAAGGAATCAACATTAAAATTTAAATAGTCATCTAAACCTTTTTCTATGGATAAATCATATTCCTTATAATATAATTTATTATGTTCTATGGCATTAAATCTACCAAATCCAAAGGTTGTTTTACTTCCAACAGCTATCTCACCCTTTGAAATTTCACATATAAATTGTTCTAAATACCTACATAGATTTTCATATTTATCTTCTTCTAACTCTAATCCACGTATTTCAAAAAATAATCTAAATGTTTTACCTTCTGTTATATGACACTCATTAAATAAATGATTTTCTACTGAACTTCCTGTTTCTACATCTATATTTATATGATTTCTAAATGATAGATCTTCTAATTTTATTTTTTCTTGTGATATTGCATCGTAAAAATATATTTTTGAAATTTTTTTATTATCTTCATCTTCATTTTTTTCATCATTTACTCTAGGAAAAACTAATTCATACACTTCTTTTTCTTTATACTGTTTTAAAAATTCTCTAAATAATCCTGAAAGTGTAGTACCATTTATAACTGCATGATTATCATAAAGTAATATTCCATTTCCTTCTTTTTCACCATTCCCTATTCTAAGAGGTGATATGTTTTTCACATTTAAAACATACTGCTTTATTTTATTTATATTATCCAACATCCTCACCTTCCTTTGTTTTTGTAGAATAATAAAATATATCTCTTACTGCATTTAATATAATTCTTTCTTTTCTAAAATTACTTTTAGAATCTTGTTTCATAATTTCTTCTATTATGCTTTCTTTAGATTTAACGTTCTCCAATCCTTTATATAAAATATTCTTCGCAATCTCATATATTTTTTCATCAGATAAATTTAGTAAACTCTTTAAAGTTTCATTTGATAATATTTCAGAATTCAGTATATCACTATTTCTCTTGTTTCGTTCACTATTTTGAGTAGTCTTTTTAAGTCTTTCTACTTCTTTTTTAAATTCATCCATAGGATTGTTTTCTTCACTTAATAATGATCTATCAATAGCATCTACAATGTTATTTATTTGACTTTTGCTAATACTCTCTAACTTACTACCTAATAAAGTGCTTACAGTATTATTCTTAATACATTTATCAATGATTATTTTGTTTTTACATTCTTCTATATAAGGTATTAATTTATTACTTAAAGTATAAAAACTATTTTCTCTACCATATTTATGAGGATTATTAGTACCTTTATATTCTATATTTTTAGGATTTAGAAATTTAGGATTGATTATTACTCTACCTAATCCATCTTGTTTTCTATCTCCCTTTTGATGTTTGATAAAATCTTCAATTACTTTTTCATTTATTTTATTCTTAGTTTTATCTAAATTAATTCTAATAACACTACCTTTTTCTATACCATAAACATGTGGCACACAAGACCTCCATGTACTATTATATCCTGTTAATATAACCGGATTTATTTCCATATTTATATTTTTTTCATTATTTATATCTTCTTTATTTAATTTTAAATTTAAGTTCTTATTTAAATATTTATAAGAAAAAGAAGAGGTTATTTGATGATTTTCATCTCTCAAAATAGAATCTGATAAAAAATAGATATCAATTTTATCTTTAGACACATTACTTTTAATATATTGTAATTTTTGTTTCAACTCACTAAAATCTTTAATTGTTTCTATTTCAGAAACTTCACTTGCCCCATATCCAGAAGTCCTTGAACCACCTAAATAGAGAATTTCTCCCCTTTTCAATAAATTATATATTTCTTTTTTTAAACTTTTATCTATTCTTGAAACATCCACTACTCCATAAAACTTTTGACCTTTAGAAATAGATTCATATCTAAATATATTCTCTTTTTTTGTATGATTGGAATGATGAAATCTATAATCTTTTTTTACATTAAATTGAAAAAGCGTATTCTGTTTATAATAAGAAAAATCTCCCTTCTTCAATTTTATAACTGTTGGTTTATCATCTACTTTTTTATTATCAAAAACATTAATAAATTCATTACTTTTATATAAACTCTCATCTTCTTTATCTCTATCTTTAGTTATTCTAAAAATATTAGGTGTTGGAAATGAATAATATTTATTATTTTCTTCTTCATATACAGGGTAAGCATCATAAAAATATACTTTTTTAAGTAAATGGTTAAAATCATCCTCTTTTTTAGTATCCTGAGGTTTATTTAAATACTTACCTATGATAGCTCCTCTAACTATAGAACCTGATATATATGATTTAGTTTGTTCATAATCATACTGAGACTGGCTATCTCCTATTTTAACTGGCTGCTTTAAATCTACTTCATATAATAGATAATCAAAGTTATGATTTATATTCCCACCTTTTTCTGAATTTATCTCAACTATTTCACCAATCTTTACATTTACTAACCCTTTACCACGACTTTTATTAATTCCTAAATTCTTTAATGATTTTATTCCTTTTTTTAAAAGAGTTAACTGCAATCCTTCTAATTGATTTAAAGATAAAACAAATCCATTAAAAACTAAACCTTTTTTTAACACTCTAGAAGCTCTTAAACTTTTAGATTCTGATACTCCATTATCACCCATTTTTATACCAAATCTTATATCACTTAAAGAAGGTAAAATTAAATCTTTCTTTTCACTCTTTTCTTTTTCTTTAACCTCATAGCTACTAAATATATCTGAAATTTCTTTATCTAAATAAAAATTTGTAAATTTTAATATTCCTTCATTTTCTATATTATCTGTTTTATTATTAGAACCAAATAATCTATCAACTACTTCATTGAAATCACCTTTATTTTTACTGTAATAAGGTTTTAATATAGTATTTATTGATTCTTTTAAACAGCCTTTAAAAGTCTTTCCTAAATAATAAGGAAAACCTTCTTCATCTAATAAAACATCTGTATTAACTATTCCATTTTGAGATTGTCCATTACCAAATATAGTTTCTGATAATAATTCAATAGTGATTGGATACTTGTACATATTATTCTTCTCCTTTCACATAAGTATATAAATCCATACTATCTATAGCATCATATACTACTTCTTTAAGAATTCTTGGATCTATATCATTGCCTATTTGATCTTTTAATTTATATTTTAAATAAAAAAGTTCTGCATCTACTTCCTTAGAATTCATAGTTCTAAAAAATGATTTTAAATTACTCTTAGCTCCTGATTGATTTATGGCATTAAGGACTTTATCAAAGTTATCAAAATTATAATGAATAGTTTTCTCTAAATATTCCTTTTTAACGTCATCATCAACACTATTCATATTTTTAGAATTATCCTTTCTTTCAACCTTAATCATATATGGTCTAGCAACCTTTTTATTTCTTATTAGAGAAATATCATCCAGTGTATCTCCCCTATTTATTTCCCAATCTATAAATGATGCATCATTTTTTTCTTTTAATTTTTTATCTTCAAAATCTAATTTAATTTTTCTAAGCTTTTTCTTTGAGTTCTTTTCCAAAGCACCTGCTAATTTAACTCCTCTAGAAAACGGATGCGTCTTTTTTATTATTGCAATTCCTGCACTAGTTGTAAGATTGTATTTATAATCTCCAAAATCCTCTATTTGTTTTGTTATTTTTTCTGTAAAAATCCTAGTAGCTTCTACAGCTATTTTTCCATTACTAATAAATGTTATATCATCTCCAGCTAATATTATAGGTCTAATAGGTACAACTTTACCTTCTTTTTCATATCCTATATCTTCATAGTAGTTATCATAATTATCAATTAGCTCTTCTACAGTCTTTTTAAAAGCTTTTTTATAATCAATATCTACTTTTTCTGTAAGATCTCTAAATTCTTTTATATAATTTTGATTCTCTTTAAATATATCTTTTTCTGAAATATCTTTATATTTTTCATTAAAACTATCAAATTTTTTACCCATACCATTCCCGTCAATACATGTTATACCTATATAACTTCCTTCATTCTTTTTACCTGCTATAATCTCTAATTCATCAGTAAATTTAAATCCATTTTTCAATTCATCCCATTGTATAATTGATTCTTTATTTTCTTCATCAAGTTTCTTATACTTTTCCTGTGCTATATTCTCATAAAATTTTAATTTATCTTTAGATTCTTTAGATATGTATTTGTCTTCTGAATACTTATCTGTATACCCTGCTGGCTTTCTAGTACTAGCACACATTTTAGTTAATCCATATCCTATTCGTCTAAATTGATTCCTTCGTTTACCCTTTTTCTTTGTTAACATCATTTCTATTTCTTCATATAAACCTACTATGTTTGTTTTTTCAATATTAAATTCTTTAATAACCATTAATAATTCCAAACCATCAAAATTCTCAATAACATATTTGCTAAACATTTTATTAAAATTTATTGCTTCTTCCTTATTATCAAATATATACATGGCATTACCGCCTGCTTCAAATAATATGTTTCCTTTATTATTATCTGTATAATTTTGAGGGTTTTTACCCATTTTTTTAAGAACGTCTTTGCCTAAATTTTCTGTTACATATTTAATAATTTGTGATGCTCCTATTATTTCTTTTAATCTATTACTAGAAAATATATATTTTTGTTTACTTCCTATATCAACTTTAACTATGAACTTCAACATTTCCCTCCTTTCAAAATTTACCCATAACAAATTACCTTTGAGGCGTACTCCAAAGTTATTATTTAGCTAATTCCAAACACCCAAACCCTTGAGAGTTTTTAGATCCTATACCAGCTTTATATGCTAGATTCAAAAGTTCTGTTGAACCTTTTAGTATAAATTCTCCATTCCATGCCTTTATAACTATTCCCTTATAAACAATAACACTTTCTTTAGGTTTTCTTCTTTTTGAAATTTCTATTGAAAAATCAGTGTCCTCTGGTTCCTTTCCGTGAAATGCAATATATTTATTGATTAAATTTTTTCTAATCATTTCAGAAAATTCTTTTTCATAAGGACTATAATAATAAGTCTTATTTTTTTCATCAATCTTAAAAGTACTGTATACTGTTATTGGAGACTTTGTATATACTTTAAGTTCATTGTCCTTAACATTGAAAAATGAAGCTTCTATATTATTTATTTCAATATCTTTTCCTAATATTTGCAGTGAATCCTTGTGAATACTATTATTTACTACTAACTTAAAAAATTTTTCATCATAACTAGATATCAAAAGACTTGCTCTATCAAAGAACATTATTTTGTTTATATCTTTTAATATTTTAAATTTACCTTGAAGTCTTGAAAATGTATAAAGTTTGTAATTTCTTTTCTTAAAACCATATCCTTCATCATGTAAGAAAGTTTGATACTCCTCATTTCCTAACATCTTTAAAATTAATGCTTGTAATATATGATTATATTGAATAGGCAGCTGTATTGGTTCTTGCAATTTTAGATCAATCTTTACTCTCATAGCACTCTCCTTCGTCAATTTATTGTAAATCATATATATATTTCTACATTTTTATATGTTTTCCTTTTGTAAGATAATTGAAAATTTTTCTTTTTTATTTGACAAATTGAATTTTTATATGTAAATAGAAAAATTATTATAAAGGATATGATGTTAAAACTATTATATGTGTAAATCAAGATATGTTTTGTAGAATAGATGCAAATAACTGTGTACTTCTATTATTTAATATCTCAACTTTCGCAGGTAAAAAATAGCCGCTACGGGAAATGATATCTTGCTTAGAAACCTTTCACTTCAGTAACAAGTTCTAAGCTTTACTCATATTGAAAAAAGATTTTTTAATTAATATTCCATAGGAATCAGTAATAAAAAAATAACTTTTTTCAAATTCGTAAAGCTAAGAACTTGTAAACTTTGTTCAAATGTTTCTTACGCAATATATCATTTTCCTTCGCTAAGCAGTATTTTTTTACTGCGAAAGTTGAGTTAATATTAAATAAAACTCCAGTGACTATTACAGTCACTGGAGTTTCTTATTGAAAGTTTTTATATAAATAGTTGTAATTACTTATTCCTCATAGGTATTCTAAAAACAGTGTTCAAATTCTTCTTCAAGTGTACAAAAACATTTGTTTCAATTCCTCATAGGTATTCTAAAAACTGACGAAAAACTTGAGAAAGAGTTGAAAAAATATGAGTTTCAATTCCTCATAGGTATTCTAAAAACGCGAATTTTAATTCAATCTCAGAAGCTAAATATATGTTTCAATTCCTCATAGGTATTCTAAAAACGTTAAACTGTTAAAGTAAAATTAATTATTAAATTTCGTTTCAATTCCTCATAGGTATTCTAAAAACGAAATAGCTGCTGAAAATAAAGCAAAAGAGGAAGCAGCGTTTCAATTCCTCATAGGTATTCTAAAAACTTAAAGCCTCATACAACTTATACTATAGGCTATCAAGCGTTTCAATTCCTCATAGGTATTCTAAAAACATTATAAGAATACAAGATAACAACGAATGTTATATGTTTCAATTCCTCATAGGTATTCTAAAAACACAGAAAGTATTGAAAGATGATGAATTGAAATACGCGTTTCAATTCCTTATAGGTATTCTAAAAACTATTCTCAATGTAGAAGTATTGAGGAAACTATAAAAAGTTTCAATTCCTTATAGGTATTCTAAAAACAGTATACTAACGAAGATAATAAGACCAAAAGAATGTAGTTTCAATTCCTTATAGGTATTCTAAAAACGATGGCACTTAAATAGAGGTTGGAGTGGATGTGGCTAGTTTCAATTCCTTATAGGTATTCTAAAAACGCAAAATATGTTTGAACGTTTTAAAGAAAATATGTTGTTTCAATTCCTTATAGGTATTCTAAAAACAGATAAAGAATATGGCAAAAGATTTAGGAATTACTGGTTTCAATTCCTTATAGGTATTCTAAAAACGGTCTGACTTATATGCCTTTAGATACTAGTAGGTCTTGTTTCAATTCCTTATAGGTATTCTAAAAACAAAAATATCACTCTCTTTGATTTTGTCGTGAATTTTGTTTCAATTCCTTATAGGTATTCTAAAAACTTGTGAAGATATAGACGATACAGAAGCAAAATTTTATAGTTTCAATTCCTTATAGGTATTCTAAAAACTTTTTTTTAGGCATAATAAAAACACCTACTATTTATTGTTTCAATTCCTTATAGGTATTCTAAAAACATTGAATATATATCACAAGCTGGATATAATTATGCAAAGTTTCAATTCCTTATAGGTATTCTAAAAACGCTAAATCTCATATATCCTTTTTTATCCGAAGTTGTAGTTTCAATTCCTTATAGGTATTCTAAAAACAATTGACAAGGAGTGTACACAATTGAGAATTGAAGGTTTCAATTCCTTATAGGTATTCTAAAAACCGACTATGCACACTAAGTATAGTCTTTTATTTATGCTAGTTTCAATTCCTTATAGGTATTCTAAAAACCATTTTTAGAAGAAAAAGGTATAAAAGTTGAAAGGAGAGTTTCAATTCCTTATAGGTATTCTAAAAACAATTAAATTTAAAACTATGACTATTAAATATTTCAAGTTTCAATTCCTTATAGGTATTCTAAAAACCGTAAAGTAAACAAGTGGGAGGAAAGCGAGAATGAAGTTTCAATTCCTTATAGGTATTCTAAAAACCGGAGACTAATAAAAAAATGCAACTAAATAATATATGTTTCAATTCCTTATAGGTATTCTAAAAACAAATGAAAGAACTGCAAGCTGATGCAAGTTATATTGGTTTCAATTCCTTATAGGTATTCTAAAAACACTAGAACAATTTAATCAGCAAGTCATGGAAAATGAGTTTCAATTCCTTATAGGTATTCTAAAAACAAATAGACCATATGAAAGCGTATGGGATTTAAAAAAGGGTTTCAATTCCTTATAGGTATTCTAAAAACGTGGAATTATCAGAAAAAGAAACAAAAAATTTTCAAGAGTTTCAATTCCTTATAGGTATTCTAAAAACTATATAATATGCTTTATATTTTATTGTATCTGTTGCAGGGTTTCAATTCCTTATAGGTATTCTAAAAACTAATACTTCCAATTTTAGCAAATGATACATAATTTTGTTGTTTCAATTCCTTATAGGTATTCTAAAAACATGGATTATTCAGATGAGGATATCAAGGGCTGGTTTGGGTTTCAATTCCTTATAGGTATTCTAAAAACACACGATTTGGAATATGTTCGTATTGCTCTTGGCCAGTTTCAATTCCTTATAGGTATTCTAAAAACGCTATTCGCACACGCTTCAAACCTCATAATATAATCAATGTTTCAATTCCTTATAGGTATTCTAAAAACCCGTCCAAGGGGCATTATAGCACACTTTGTAAAAATGTTCAATTGTTAACAAAATGTAAACAAAATATAGAAATGTAGGATTCATGCGGGTTATAAGATTCGTCGATCGCCGGGGATTTTTACGCTATTGGGGATCGACGAAAATTAGATTTATATTATAAATAGTTTTAATCATTAGTTATGATGTTAAATTTTCAGTCAAAATATTCGTTTTTACTTTACATAACAGTTTTTCTCGCTGCTCTAACCATTTTTTACTTATACAATTACTAAAACAATTACTAAATTATAGACAGTAAATTTTTACTTTTACTAAAAAATCTGCTTAACCATTATAAAGCAATGATTAGGTGAATTTTAAAATCAAAATCAGTCGGCAAGATCAAAATGATACAGTAATTGTAGCTTACTAAAGATTAACCATAAACCTTATTGATTTAAACTTTTGATTTCTTCTGTACTTAATCCTGTAACATTTGCTATCTTTTCTAATTTCATTCCAATTACTAATAAATTTTTTGCTATTTCAATTTTTTCTTCTTTTCTACCTTCTTTTTTTCCTTCTTCCTTAGCTCCATTTATCATATTAGCTCTCTCATGAAGTGATTTTTCTCTAGCTTTATAAATTTCTATTGTCTCTTTATCACTACTTAGATATTCAAGTCTCTCTTCTGCTTTTTTTATGTCCTTATCCATCTCCATCAACTCCTTTAATCTTTCTTCTGAAATATCCTTATTAAAGAAAGTCAACCACCTTTGAAGTCTATCTTCTTTTAAATTCTTCTCTTCTAATTCATTAAATTTAGGAACTTCTATAAAGTGAATCTCTACTAAATCTGTAAGCATATAGTCTTTTGCTTCATCTTCCCAAAGATGAAATTTAGTATGAAACTTATCTAAGTTTATATAGTTAAAATCTAATATGTTTATAGTTATTACTTTCTTAAGATTTCTATAATCTTCACCTTTAGATATATTTTCATTAAATAACTTTCCCCAATAAAATAATGTTCTTTTATCCATATTGTGTTGATTTGTAAGCTGTACTTCTATATCAATTTGTGTTCCATCTTCTGTTTTTGCTCTTACATCTAATATTGCAGTTTTATCGCTTATAAATTCTCTTGTCAATTCTTTATTGTCTACTATTTCTAATGTAACTAATCTTTCTCTATCTTTTCTATCTAAAACTGCATTTAAAAATGCAATTAAATTATCTTTTACTTCATTTTCACCAAAAATTTTTTTGAATATATAATCATTTAAAGGTTTTAATCTTTGCACATAACTCACCCCTTCTTACTTATATTATATCCTAAAATCCAATTATTTTTAATCATATTTTTTAATATTATTTATTTTAAGACAACTATATTTTATAAAATTACTCATAAAAATTAAGCCCTATTATAGTTGTTGAATTTTTTAGGGCTTAGTATTTTATCTTTGATACAATATAAAAATATTTTTTTCTTATATGAACCTATCAATAGATACAGTTAACGTTTCCTACTTAGTTATAGTCAATATAGTCATCAATTAGGAAATTTTTTTAAGATTTGTAAAACTAAAAGTTTAGAAGATATGTTTCAATTCCTCATAGGTATTCTAAAAACACAGATACCAGGCAGATATTTGTTAGATAAATATAAATGTTTCAATTCCTCATAGGTATTCTAAAAACAAAAATGCCTGAATTAAAATTCCCATTACCTTATGTGTTTCAATTCCTCATAGGTATTCTAAAAACTATAATAAAAATTGTCGAACGTAGGTTCTTTATGTTAGGTTTCAATTCCTCATAGGTATTCTAAAAACTATCGATAATAGCAATAAAATCTAATTCAGGATGTAGTTTCAATTCCTCATAGGTATTCTAAAAACACAGAGTGTCCAGAGAAAGAAGAAGAACCACACGTGTTTCAATTCCTCATAGGTATTCTAAAAACCCCATTTTTGCACTAACGACTAAATCTGACATACAGTGTTTCAATTCCTCATAGGTATTCTAAAAACAAAGAGGATTAATTTCCTCTTTTTTTATCTTAAAAAAGTTTCAATTCCTCATAGGTATTCTAAAAACGAGGTGATGAAAAAGTGGGAATTAGAGCTGTTATATCGTTTCAATTCCTCATAGGTATTCTAAAAACGGTTCTTTATCTTCTAGTTTCCCTATTCCAAACAAGTTTCAATTCCTCATAGGTATTCTAAAAACACTAATCTGCTATACAGCAACGGGAGGATATGATTTGTTTCAATTCCTCATAGGTATTCTAAAAACAAATTATAGAACAACAAAAAGACATAAGTTATTTAATGTTTCAATTCCTCATAGGTATTCTAAAAACTAAAAATATCATACAGTATATACACTACTTAAGATTGTTTCAATTCCTCATAGGTATTCTAAAAACTAAATGAGATATAAGAGAGTTTTGAGGGTAAGAATGGTTTCAATTCCTCATAGGTATTCTAAAAACAGATGATTTAGTTGACGAATGTGGATTGCGAGGTGTTAGTTTCAATTCCTCATAGGTATTCTAAAAACTGAAGTTTTATCATAAAAAGGTGTCATAGGTCTAATTAGTTTCAATTCCTCATAGGTATTCTAAAAACATATTTAAACATAGCTTTCCAAGTAATAGCTCCAACGTTTCAATTCCTCATAGGTATTCTAAAAACTTATAAGGTTGCTTATTACCATATTCATCTGAAAATATGTTTCAATTCCTCATAGGTATTCTAAAAACCCAAGCCTAAAACCGCAAAAACAAAACCAAGAGTTAGTTTCAATTCCTCATAGGTATTCTAAAAACTAGTAGCACAAACTGGTTGGGAACTAGTATAATACCGTTTCAATTCCTCATAGGTATTCTAAAAACTATGGTTGGACTTTTGGGAAAATAGAAAAGAATAAAGTGTTTCAATTCCTCATAGGTATTCTAAAAACATAAATACCAAAGATAATGTACAAGACAGTTTGAGTTTCAATTCCTCATAGGTATTCTAAAAACGACGGTGTTCAATTCCGGACTTTCCACGTATTCTGTGTTTCAATTCCTCATAGGTATTCTAAAAACACAGACACACTAGTTGAACCCGAAATATTAAAACTCAAAGTTTCAATTCCTCATAGGTATTCTAAAAACTTTGGCTGGTGGGAAGACGGGCATTATTCATTTACGTAGTTTCAATTCCTCATAGGTATTCTAAAAACCAAGTTAATTTGCCTGAAGAGGGTGGAATCATTATATGTTTCAATTCCTCATAGGTATTCTAAAAACTTCAACAACTTATAGAAGAAAATGGTGGAATTTTCAAGTTTCAATTCCTCATAGGTATTCTAAAAACTTATATTGCTTGTGAGAGTTATGACGGCGACAGCATGGGTTTCAATTCCTCATAGGTATTCTAAAAACTCTTTTATTCTTATCAAGTATCAATTACCATATAATAGTTTCAATTCCTCATAGGTATTCTAAAAACTGTTTTTCTTTCACCATTTGATTTTAAAATACTGAAGTTTCAATTCCTCATAGGTATTCTAAAAACTGCAACGCTCATATTTCTCTTTTACCTCTTTATTATGTTTCAATTCCTCATAGGTATTCTAAAAACGATAGATTTTGTGGGAGTTTGGCACTCCCTACATAGTTTCAATTCCTCATAGGTATTCTAAAAACAAAAAAACAAAAAAATATTTATCAGCAATTTTGAATAGTTTCAATTCCTCATAGGTATTCTAAAAACGTAAATAGAAAAGTGCTAATAGATAGTAATTTCCCTAGTTTCAATTCCTCATAGGTATTCTAAAAACTTTTATATTATGTGTTTACCTCATATCTGCAAAATGCAGTTTCAATTCCTCATAGGTATTCTAAAAACTAACAAGATTATTAAAGCTACAAAAACCAATGCAATACGGGTTTCAATTCCTCATAGGTATTCTAAAAACTTAGAAAAGACAAATTTGAATACTATTTGCAACAAAGGTTTCAATTCCTCATAGGTATTCTAAAAACTTAGCTACGATCCAGAAACGGTTCCACCTGGTGAACGAAGTTTCAATTCCTCATAGGTATTCTAAAAACACAATTATTAAATTAATTTTGAATTTTGAAAGGATGAGTTTCAATTCCTCATAGGTATTCTAAAAACTGAAAAATCCAACATTTATATTCACACTCCATTTTAAGTTTCAATTCCTCATAGGTATTCTAAAAACATTTTATAACACCACTCTTTGTGCTATAATTAATTAAGTTTCAATTCCTCATAGGTATTCTAAAAACGGAATACAAGTTGCTAATTCTGATTACGAAATAGTGTTTCAATTCCTCATAGGTATTCTAAAAACGGACAAGGTACTATTGTGGCATATTGGAATGACAAGTTTCAATTCCTCATAGGTATTCTAAAAACCGAAAATTTTTAAACGGTCTTAAAAATGGCAACATGGTTTCAATTCCTCATAGGTATTCTAAAAACAAAGTGAGGAATTAAAATGGGAAGATTTACAAAAGTGTTTCAATTCCTCATAGGTATTCTAAAAACAAGCGAAAAGGATGGTTAAAAAATCACCTGTCTTATGTTTCAATTCCTCATAGGTATTCTAAAAACGCAAAACGGGTTGCAGGTCCGTATATTTCCAAGTTTTGTTTCAATTCCTCATAGGTATTCTAAAAACTAAGACTGTTTTAAAATTTTCTAATATAATTATACCTTGTTTCAATTCCTCATAGGTATTCTAAAAACACATTATTTTCTAATGTTACTATAGAAATTATTGGAAAGTTTCAATTCCTCATAGGTATTCTAAAAACGGGTAAAATATATAGAGATAAAAGATATAAGGAACAGTTTCAATTCCTCATAGGTATTCTAAAAACTTAAGTGTTCCACTTTAGATATTATATGCAAAGTACTGTTTCAATTCCTCATAGGTATTCTAAAAACCTCTCCAACTCCTGTTACTTCTTTTGCCCAAAGTAAAGTTTCAATTCCTCATAGGTATTCTAAAAACAACCTATGATTATTTAGTAACGAGTACAGGAGAAGTTTAGTTTCAATTCCTCATAGGTATTCTAAAAACTGTCAAAAGCCGAGCTTAATGTTGGTTCATATGTCGTGGTTTCAATTCCTCATAGGTATTCTAAAAACTTCTAACATTTAATCCACTCCTAGCAGTTACAATTCCAGTTTCAATTCCTCATAGGTATTCTAAAAACCCGTCCAAAAGGCATTATATCACACTTTCTAAAAATGTTCAATTGTTAACAAACTGTAAACAAAATATAGAAATATAGGATTCATGCGGGTTAGCAGATTCGTCGATCCCCGGGGAATTTTACGTTATTGGGGGTCGACGAAAATTTGAAATGTTTTATAAGAATAAATCTTCCTCATTTTTTGTAAGACCTAAAACCTCTCTTTTGGAGTATTTTAAGCTATTCAATTTATATATAATAACTGAGTCTTCTGCTTTGTTCATTATTTCGGTTAATTCTATTTTTAATTTTTTTAATGAAGCCTCTGTTATGTCACCTTCAAAAACTGAATTTTGAACCCAAGTTAAATATTTTCTGCATTTTTTAAGTGCTTTTCCTACTCTTTTTTCACCAAAATCATAAACAAGTATAACAAACAAATTACCACCTCATTACGAAACCATCGTATTTTTTGTCTCCCATTATATGTTTTTGCAACTTATAGAGCTCCATTCTAATAATTCTTTTATAACTTACATATTGATTTAAACCATTGTATTTTATAGTACTTGTTAGTTTATCATTATACTCTTTTAAAAATTTCATTTTGCCCTTATCAGTTAATAAAATTCCATTTAGCTCAGTTGAAAAATCTTTTTCCGTTATAACATTTTTATTTAGCAGTGAAAATATTATTCTATCCACAATAATTGGTTTAAATATTTCTGCTACATCAAGATTTAAAGTAAATCTTCTCATGTTAGTTGAGTGAAGGTAACCTATTCTTGGATCTAAGTGTGTCTCATAAATTTCTGAAAGAACTGTTGAGTACATAAGAGAATTTCCAAAACTTATAAGAGCATTTATCTTATCAAGTGGTGGTCTTTTACTTCTAACTGTAAATTTAAACTCTGGATTCCTAACTATTTTAGAAAAACAACTATAATATTCATCTCTTATATTTCCTTCATAAGCCATAAGTTCTTCAATAGTTTCAGCTTTATCCATTTTGTTAAAATTTTCATTCATATTATTTATCTGATTTTCTAAGTCAACTCCTCTACCTTTATAATATTTTAATACCACAATCATATTAGCAACACCAGTTTTTATTATTCTTCTAGCAGTATCTAATCTCTTTTGGTAATCCATATAGTACTCTGCTTGCTTTAAAATCATATAACCAGAATTAAGATGTTCTCTTGGATAAAATGTTCCCATATAATATCCATAATAATTAAAAAAGTGTAAGCATAATTCTTTCTGAGAAGCGAAATCTAAAAATCTTTTATTTAAATTAACTTCACCAAAAATCCAAATATTATCAATTTGTTCTACTGGAATATATTTTTTCTTCCCTGCACTTTCAAAATATAAAGTATTATCCTTTCTCTTTAAATCTCCATCATTAAAAATGTATATATCTTTTTTCAAAATTATCACCTTCTTCTAATTTTTATGCATAACAAAATTCTCTATAAGCACATTTTTTACAAAATGGTATTTTTTCAACTTTTGGAGGCTTTGACAAAATACTTAATTGTTCAATATCGTCTACCATTTTATCAAGCTTCATTTCACTCTTCTCATCCATTTTAATTTCGACTCTTTTTCTTTCATTTGGATATACTAAAACCCCTTCAGCATTTACACCTGCTTTTTTTAAAACTTTTAAATAATATAAAAGTTGCCATTTTGATGCTTCATTATACTTTGAGCTTTTTTTATTTTCACCAATCACAAGTTTATCCTTAGATTTAAACAATATATCAAACTTTACATTTCCAAAAGTTATTTCCTTTTCATTTCTTTTATAAGAATGTTCATGCATAAACTTTCCCAAATCAACATTTTCATCATTTTGGTCAGGCACAATTCCCCTAGCCATAAGCCAAACTTCTCTCTTACAAATATTATAAAACCATATAAGAGTTCCGTTAACTTCCATATAATCTTCCCCTTTCTTAATTCTAAAAAACTATGAATTCTTGCTCATCTTCCTCACGCTTAAATCCTGTAATTTCGTCATAATAATCTTCGCAGCCTTCCATAGGCATATTAATTAAAAATACCTTTTCATCTCCATTTTTCCACTTTTCAAAAGCAGAATTAAATTTAGATGGAAGAGATAGTGTATAATCTCTTATCTTATTTTTAACTTCAAGATAAAGCTGTTTTTTCTTTACAAAATCTTTCTCTGACAATACCTTTAATAAATCCTGATATACTTTCTCTGCATTTTCATCAATTCTAAAATATACATCCATGTAATCCGGATTACTTTTTATGAGTGAAAATTTACTTATTGTGTAATCTTCATATTCACTTTTACCAGCCTTTGTAAAATATAATTTAATAATTGATTCTATAAATCCTTCTGAAGCTTCATCATTAATATTTTTATTAACTTCATCAAAATAATCTTTAATAATGTTAAAATACATGTTTTCAAAAATACTATCATACTTATTAAGTACATCACTTGTTATGTTAATTAAGGTTTTACCATAGACAAAATTAGCAAAATATTGTCTTCCTCCTTTTTTATTCTCATCTTTGCACATTGAATATACATAAACTTCTCCTTTTTCTCTTTTCCCATTTCTATTACATCTTCCTGCTGCCTGAATTATACTATCAATAGGTGCAATATCTCTTATGACTACATCAAAGTCAAAATCAACTCCTGCTTCAACTACTTGAGTAGAAACAAGAATTGGTTTCTCACCATTTTTTAGTTTTTTATTAATTTCATTTATTCGTTCCCTTCTATGAATAGGTAAAATGTTTGTAGACAAATAGGAAACTTCTCTTTCTTGCTCTTCTAAATCTTCACTTAAATTTTTATAAATATCTAAAGATTGTCCTATTGTATTACAAATTATTAAGTATGACTTATCTTCAATATTTGAAATAAATCTATCACAAAAATCGTCTACTGTTAGAGGTTCTAACTTTGGAATAATATTAGTTCTTTCAAATTTTTCAAAATATTTTTCATTATTCTTCAAAAGTTCGTGACCTTCTTGTAAAATAAGAGGTTTTGTGGCAGTCATCATAATTATCCTGCAATCTAGGTACTTTACAGCACTTTTTAAAATATAGTCTACAAGTCTATAAAACTTAATATCAATAGCTTGTACTTCATCTAATAAAATAATAGAACCTCTCATACTGTTAAACTTCTTTAACATTCTGTTTCTATTACCTATCAGTGTTTGAAGAAGTTGTACAAATGTAGTTACAACTACACCACTATTCCAATTTTCTATTAAAAGTTCTGCCTTTGTTTTCTCATATTCTTCTTTTTCTGATTTATAATCTACATTGGAAAGATTATGATGTTTTATTATGTAACTGCTTATATTTTCATCAAAACCATCAACACCCTCTAAAAGTTCATATATTGATTTATAGTTTTGATCTATTATTGAAGTAAAAGGAAGTGAATAAACTATTTTTCTATTATCTTTTAATAAATCTTTAAGTTTTAATGCTGCAAAAAATCCTGAATATGTTTTTCCTGTTCCTGTAGGTGATGTTATTGAAAATATTTTATGTTTATCATAACTTTCAACTATTTCTGCTTGTATATTGTTGAATATATCGCTTCTTAAACCATTAATAAAATTTTTAGGACTATCTTTAAATTTTTTATTCTTAATTGAATTTAATGTTTGAAAATCTGTATAATGTAATTTTGGAATTTTTGTATTTGAAGCACTTAATTTATCTGCACTTATAAGAGCTGAATATAGTATTTGATGAATAAAATAAACTTCTTCCATTTTATTTCTTCTTCTAAAAATATGATCAATTCTTCTTAACTTAAAAAGTATCTCTTCTACTTTGATGTTATCAATAAAATCATTAACATATTTATCATAACCAATACTTTTATAATCTAATTCTATAAATTCTCTATTTTCTTTTATATCTTCAATTTGCTTTTTACATGCATATATTTTATCTGTTAAACTTTGTTTTTCTGATTCATCAATTTTCTTTAAACTCTTTGGTAAATTTTCAGCTGGATTTTCTATACTGCCGTGATGATGTAGCACACAGTTATATATTATATAAGGCATATAACTATTCTTTTCAAATTCTTCAAAAGCAATATAAGAAGCAAATACTGCAGATATAAACCCATGATTTTTTAAAATATTGTTTTCTTTTTTTCTTGAAAATAAGTAATCTTGAAAATAAGTTGTATACTTTCCAAAATCATGGCAGTAACTTATTATTTCATCAGCTTTATCAAATTTATTTTCAATTTGAGTTTTTGAAATATTTCTAACCTCAACTAAATGATCTATTAATCTTTTATCTGGATGAGAATAAAATTCCAAAGTAACACCCCATTTTTACAATAATAATCATAAAAATGTGGAATTTTAAATCTAAAATTCCACATACTGAAATATTTTTTTAACTACATAAAAATAATATTTTCTATACAATCTTTATAGTTTAACTTTACAAACTCACTATTTAAAACCACATTCAAAGACGAACCATTTTCATCATATATATAAGAATTAATTTCACCAATCACTCTATTTTTCAATATGTCTGAAGGCATTTTTTCCTTTACAAGAAATAAATCTTTTCTCTTTAAATCTATACAACATTCTGAAATACAACTAGAATTTATTAAAGTACTAATTTCTACAGATTTATCAGTTTTATCTATTGTTCCTTTTATTCTATCCACATAATCTATATAACAGTTAAAAGGTGCCGCCCCAAGATAAGGAGCATATATATATTTATTTTGTTTTGCCCTTTTTTCTATGTTATCTATAATTTTATTATCTACACTGCTTAAATAAACTCTATAATGAACCACTTCATCCGAAGTTATTAATTCAAAAGGTATTTGAGTATGTCCTTCCCCTATTGTATACACTGAATCTTTTTTAGTAGCTTTAATATAATTGAGACTTTGCATAATTTTCCTTGTACTTTTCATCTTTCTTACTGCTATATTAAAATTTTTTTTACACAGTTTTTCATAATAACTATCTCTTTCATATCCTAAAATAGCCGCAATGATTCCCTCTATTGTTGTTCGTGGAGGAACAGAATATGATAGTGATGAAGAATTAGTATAAAACTTTCTAAAGTGTGCAAATTTTCCTTTTATATCTAAAATTAATACATCAATGTTATTCACTTAGGTTTTCACCTTCTTTCAAAATGAATATAACTACTGAATTAAATAAATCTTATATACAACTTAATTTAATATTTTTAAATGCATCTTCTAATTTACATGAATTTCCTTGATTTATTAATTTTAGTTTATCATCAACAAAATAATGAATACATTTAATTAATTCTTTATTTTTATTAATAAACTCTACCAATTCATTTATTTCCAATGAATATTCCTTTATATCTCTTATGCTTTCATTTTCCTCAACTAATTTTATATAATCCCTCATATCTCCTAAGATTGTTTCATTATCCTTATATTCTATCCTCATATAAAGTCTTGGATATTGTCCTATTTTACTTCTAGTTACTAACTCTGGTATTGCTTTTTTCATTGATTCATCTAAAAGTTTAACATCTTCTTCAGTTAACTTTGTTTTTTCTGCTCTCTTACCACTTACAACACCTGCAAAAGCAATTAATGAGTATTTAACCCTATAATCTTTACCTATAGCACCTTGTTTATTTCCTGATTCAGAGGCAAAATGAGAAGTTATGCTAGATTCTAAAAGTTCAACTTTATTTAAGGAGTATCCCCAATTGAATTGAATAGGTCCTATAAATGTTTTATTATCATTTTTAACAGGCATAGTAGCACCAAACATTCTTACATCAATAAGTTCTTTTAAGATAGTATCTTCATCATATTTTTCTAATTTTTCTACTCTTTCTTTAGCAGTAACAGATTTATCATCTATCTTACTTACAAATAATTTATATCCTTTACTTAAAAGATAATCTCTTATATATCTTTTAATTCTCAAATCTAAAACAAGATTTATGTCTCTTTCATAATCCATACGTGGTCTATTTTCCTCATCTGGATCTCCATTAGGGTTTGTTAATTTTGCATCATAAAGATATAAAATTTCACTATTATTCATTATCATTTCCTCCTTTTTTAGCTGCATTTTCATAAATTACTTTACACTATCTTGCCTACTACTTAACATTGGTTTTGTGGTAGAATAACCATATCCTGATAATATGTAAAATAAGTTTTCATCTTTATTAAGCTTCCATGAGTTTAAATTCATATCAATTAATCTTTTACATTCTGAAAAGGTTTTCTCATTGTATTTTAAAATCTTTTCTTGATTCATCTTATTAAAAACATCATTACAAAGTCTAAGTATTTTTCTCTTGTCAATACCTCCAAAATTGAGCTTATTCAAAACTGGCTTTTTACCCTCAGAAGATCTTTTATACTGTGAATTACCTACTTGTCCCATTAAATATCCTAAAAGGAACATTCCTGTTTGCTGCATATTGTATCCCATCTTTTGTATATAATTCTTTATATCATCACTTACATACAAATCAAACTTCTCCAAACTTTTTACCTCCTTTAAACATCCCATATATTCAAGAAACTTTAAAAGCATATTTCCTTTAATAATAGTAAAATTAATTCCATTCTTTTCATCTTTTTTAACATTATAGCCTTTCTTATCAAAATACTGTATATCTATAACGTCAAGAATATTTTTTATAATAACTTTTTTATCCATTTTTCTTCTTGTAAATAAAGCATCATATATTGAAAGTAATCTATTAAAATGTTGTGCCTCACCTTGTTTTAACCTTATAGGAGTTAAGTAATATATTGATTCTAACTTTATTTGAGAATTAAACTTTTCACCAATAACTTTTTTAAAAAGTTTATTAGCCTTATTGGAGTTTATTTCTATATCTTCAAAAACTGATGGATTTACATCTTTGATTAATCTTCTTATTTTAGTACCTTGATTTACTTTTTTATAAAAAACTATATTCATCAAATAATAAAAGTTCTCATCATCAATATCCTTTGATTCATTTACCTCAACTTTAAAATCCACTATACTCCTATGGCTTTTAGCGCTATTAAAGCTATTTCTAATTTTTTCTGCTGAAGCATCTAAATCCTCTCTACACAAAGGTTCTCCTATTATAAAATGAGGAATTAAAAACACATCAAATCCAGCAAGTTTACTTCTTAGATTATTCATTATATATCTTTCTGCTGAAATTAATTTATTCATACATTCTTGACATATTATCATATTTTTATCATAATTCTTTTTATTTAATTCACTAGCAAAAATAATCTGGTTTGTTGTAAAAAATTTTATGGAGATTTTCTTTAAATCACCTTTCTCATTTTCACATTTACCACACATGCTGCACAAAGAATTTTGTTTTACTTTTTTATTTTTAGAATTAGATTTTTGTTTTGTTTTTGTTCCTAGTTTTTGTTTTATAACTTCGTTTCTATATTCCTCATATTCTGCAATTGGAATATCATCAATTAAAATTGTGTAAAGTCCCACTTCTTGATTTGAATTTATACCTTTCTCATCTTTTACATAGTTTTGAAGAATTTTTTTATATTCACTACCTATTTTTTTATACGCAGCTTTTTTAGTGTTTTCTTTCTTTAACAGCTCTTCTAAAATCTTTTCAGGCTCTTCATCACCTATTCCATATTTTTTTAGATTTAATACATATCTATATTTGTTATCTACATCTTCACCTAAATCTACATAAAATTTTTCAAAAACTTTTTTGATTTTACAATCTAATTCATCACTAAAAGAAATTTTACTAAGACTTGGTATCGTTTCTGTCAAATGATACTGACACGTATTTTTACTTACTAACCACTGTGGTGAATTGGGACCTCCTATTTTGTCAACTACAAGATACTTCTTTGCAGTATTTTGACTTACTTCTTCTTTTACATCTATATCTAAAATATCTTCTTCTGTTTTAAAATTGAATTTCAAAACATGCTGTTGTTTATTTTTTCTCTCACTTTGAAGCTTCATAAGAATATTCTCAACAGCACTATCCTCTGAGTAAACAGCATTTCCAATCTGCATTATACCTTCTTGCAAGTTCTCACCGCCTTTCTGTAAATTTCTACAATTTAATTTTAAGCTCTACTTTAGTTTATCGTTTTATTTATAAAAATGTATTTTTTATAAATTTTACTAATTTTCATTATATATTTCTATATTATTCTGTAAATTCCTTCATTTTTTAAATATTTTTTTCATAAAAAAAGAAGTCCATTTTAGACTTCTACTTTTACAGATTTATTTATTTTTATAAATATACGTTTGTTAAATGATGTTTATTTCTTATGGGTATTCTAAAAAACAAAGTATTAAAAGATTATATTAAAAAGTGTAATCAACGTTTCAATTCCTCATAGGTATTCTAAAAACGTTTAGTATAGCCTATTCCGTTACCAACCCTAACATTGTTTCAATTCCTCATAGGTATTCTAAAAACATGAAAAGAGTTGTTCAATCATTACTAAAAATACAAGTTTCAATTCCTCATAGGTATTCTAAAAACAATATAGCTTACAAGAAGTTTTAGAAGCTATTAGATCTAGTTTCAATTCCTCATAGGTATTCTAAAAGCCAAAATTGCATAGGTAAAAATATTTATAAAGATTTTAAGTTTCAATTCCTCATAGGTATTCTAAAAACCCCGTAGGTACTGAAATAATGTTATGCTCAAAAGAGTTTCAATTCCTCATAGGTATTCTAAAAACCAAATCCTCTATAATTCATACCTATCCCCTCCAAAAATGTTTCAATTCCTCATAGGTATTCTAAAAACTTTAGTTTTATCTGATTTGATTTCAAATTTATGACCTAGTTTCAATTCCTCATAGGTATTCTAAAAACACAAAATGTTATATTATACATGAGGTGATAAAAATGTGTTTCAATTCCTCATAGGTATTCTAAAAACTGGTGGAATGCTATTTTAGTGGAAACTGGATTAAAGTGTTTCAATTCCTCATAGGTATTCTAAAAACTTTTTTTATTGAATATAAGTTTATAAGGGGGTATAGAGTTTCAATTCCTCATAGGTATTCTAAAAACGAGATACAAGTTAACCTTCTAGAAGAAGGTGGAGTGAGTTTCAATTCCTCATAGGTATTCTAAAAACAAACTACTGTTCCATTTTCTATTTCGCTCCAACCAAAGTTTCAATTCCTCATAGGTATTCTAAAAACATCACATTATTTGGGGTTTTACAAATTTCACAAATAGGTTTCAATTCCTCATAGGTATTCTAAAAACGATGTTAAGGCAAATGAAACATATAGATTTTTCGGGTTTCAATTCCTCATAGGTATTCTAAAAACGGCTTTTTAATTGAACAAAATAATTATAAAAGAGGCGTGTTTCAATTCCTCATAGGTATTCTAAAAACTATATATTTACCTTCAAAGAATTCTTATAAATTAGAGTTTCAATTCCTCATAGGTATTCTAAAAACAAAATACGTGGAACGTGGGGAAAAGTCTTAAAAGCTAAGTTTCAATTCCTCATAGGTATTCTAAAAACCTGGAGTTGATTTTGCTTTAAGAATAGCCATTGCTTGTTTCAATTCCTCATAGGTATTCTAAAAACGTCGATATTTTAGACAAAGAAAATCTAGTGTATCATGGTTTCAATTCCTCATAGGTATTCTAAAAACAAAAGAGCAATTAGAAATTACAGGAATAGAAGAACTGTTTCAATTCCTCATAGGTATTCTAAAAACGATGAACTAATGGGAGAATATGTAGATGTATTGAAGTTTCAATTCCTCATAGGTATTCTAAAAACTAAAGTATCTACTGCAGGTGAAGCTCTTACCATTAGTTGTTTCAATTCCTCATAGGTATTCTAAAAACTTATGAATCTGAAATTGAACCACTGGCAATGCAAATGAGGTTTCAATTCCTCATAGGTATTCTAAAAACAATGAAAGATGTATTAATAATAAGTTTTCAAGGAATAGGTTTCAATTCCTCATAGGTATTCTAAAAACTTCAATCTAACTGTCAACACTTTTTTATAAAAAACTTGTTTCAATTCCTCATAGGTATTCTAAAAACGGTTGAGTATAATTGTGATAGCGAAGATGATTATAGTTTCAATTCCTCATAGGTATTCTAAAAACGAACCAATATAAAGAAGAAGAGTTCACGAATGTTGTGTTTCAATTCCTCATAGGTATTCTAAAAACTTTTCTGATCGTATATGTAACATACCAGAAAAACTGGTGTTTCAATTCCTCATAGGTATTCTAAAAACGAATGGTCGGACGATTATACATGGACACAAAACCAGTTTCAATTCCTCATAGGTATTCTAAAAACTTATTATTACATAATACATAAATCTACTAAAGATAACAAGTTTCAATTCCTCATAGGTATTCTAAAAACATGATAATGGTGTTGTAACATCAACTGATTTAGAAAAGTTTCAATTCCTCATAGGTATTCTAAAAACATAAAATATTTCAAAACTTCTTGACATTATTAACCGTTTCAATTCCTCATAGGTATTCTAAAAACATAGATTATTAATGCTTAAAATATTCTAAACGTAGGTTTCAATTCCTCATAGGTATTCTAAAAACTTGTGTTACACAAACGGCAAATGGAAAATACCGTTTGTGGTTTCAATTCCTCATAGGTATTCTAAAAACCTAAAAACACTCAAGTCTTGCAGAGCAGGACGGAGAAGCAGTTTCAATTCCTCATAGGTATTCTAAAAACATATCCCGTTTTATAAACTCTTATACCATAATTTTGTTTCAATTCCTCATAGGTATTCTAAAAACATAAATATTGTAATCAAAATAAAAAAAGAATAGCATTGTTTCAATTCCTCATAGGTATTCTAAAAACGCTTCTTCAAACGGACACATTCTCTACCCTAAAGAAGTTTCAATTCCTCATAGGTATTCTAAAAACTATATAATAATGCGTACTCGGGAAGTATATAATGGGTTTCAATTCCTCATAGGTATTCTAAAAACCTATTGGGTTAAAGAAATGGAAGCTCATGGATTTGAATGGTTTCAATTCCTCATAGGTATTCTAAAAACGCAGAAAAATGGTCAGAAACAAACAAAAATTATATGTTTCAATTCCTCATAGGTATTCTAAAAACAAGGCATACAAAAGAAGAAAGGGAAAATGTCGTTACTGAGTTTCAATTCCTCATAGGTATTCTAAAAACCCGTCCAAGGGGCATTATATCACACTTTCTAAAAATGTTCAATTGTTAACAAATTGTAAACAAAATATAGAAATGTAGGATTCATGCGGGTTAACAGATTCGTCGATCCCCGGGGGTTTTTACGCTATTGGGGGTCGACGATTATTAGATTTATATTATAAATAGTTTTAATTATTAGTTATGATATTAAATTTTCAGTCAAAATATTTGTTTTCACTTTACATAGCAGTTTTCTCGCTGCTTTAAGCATTTTTTACTTATACAATTACTAAATTATATACAGTAGATTTTTACTTTTACTAAAAAATCTGCTTAACCATTATAAATCAATGATTAGGTAAGTTTTAAAATCAGAATCAGTCGGTAAGATCAAAATGATACAGTAATTGTAGCTTACTAAAAATTAACCATAAACCTTATTGATTTAAACTTTTAATTTCTTCTATACTTAATCCTGTAGCTTTTGATATTGTATCTGCATCCATGCCCATAACTAATAAATTTTTTGCAGTTTTAATTATTCCCTCTTTAATTCCCGCTTTAATTCCCTCTTTAATTCCCTCTTTAATCCCTTCTTCTTTAGCTCCATTTATCATATTAGCTCTCTCATGAAGTGATTTTTCTCTAGCTTTATAAATTTCTATTGTTTCTTTATCGCTGCTTAGATATTCAAGTCTCTCTTCTGCCCTTTTTATATCCTTATCCATCTCCATCAACTCCTTTAATCTTTCTTCTTTATATTAAAGGAAACTCAGATTCATTCTTCATCTGAGTAAGCGATTCACACCAAATTAAAAATTTGGGTTCTCTGCTTAAGAAAGTCAACCATCTTTGAAGTCTATCTTCTTTTAAATTCTTCTCTTCTAATTCATTAAATTTAGGAACTTCTATAAAGTGAATCTCTACCAAATCTGTAAGCATATAATCTTTTGCTTCATCTTCCCATAAATGAAATTTAGTATGAAACTTATCTAAATTTATATAATCAAAATCTAATATGTTAATAGTAATTACTTTCTTAAGATTTCTATAATCTTCACCTTTAGATATATTTTCATTAAATAACTTTCCCCAATAAAATAATGTTCTTTTATCCATATTGTGTTGATTTGTAAGCTGTACTTCTATATCAATTTGTGTTCCATCTTCTATTTTTGCTCTTACATCTAATATTGCGGTTTTATCGCCTATAAATTCTCTTGTTAATTCTTTATTGTCTACTATTTCTAATGTAACTAATCTATCTCTATCTTTTCTATCTAAAACTGCATTTAGAAATGCAATTAAATTATCTTTTACTTCATTTTCACCAAAAATTTTTTTGAATATATAATCATTTAAAGGTTTTAATCTTTGCATATAACTCACCCCTTCTTACTTATATTATATCCTAAAATCCAATTATTTTTAATCATATTTTTTAATATTATTTATTTTAAGACAACTATATTTTATAAAATTACTCATAAAAATTAAGCCCTATTATAGTTGTTGAATTTTTTAGGGCTTAATATTTTATCTTTGATACAATATAAAAATATTTTTTTCTTATATGAACCTATCAATAGATACAGTTAACGTTTCCTACTTGGTTATAGTCAATATAGTCATCAATTAGGAGATTTTTTTAAGATTTGTAAAACTAAAAGTTTAGAAGATAGGTTTCAATTCCTCATAGGTATTCTAAAAACAGAGTCTTGACTGTCAAAGCTTCACAAGTATTTGACGAGTTTCAATTCCTCATAGGTATTCTAAAAACCCCACTCTAGCAATATAAACTTTTCTTGGCATACCCAGTTTCAATTCCTCATAGGTATTCTAAAAACATTGCATCAATATATAAGAATTCATAGAAATGAAAGTTTCAATTCCTCATAGGTATTCTAAAAACATTCAAGACACTGAAAGAGCTGAGGGCAAAACTATAGTTTCAATTCCTCATAGGTATTCTAAAAACTAATAATCTGAGTTACAAGTTCAGAACAAGAACAAAGTTTCAATTCCTCATAGGTATTCTAAAAACATTACAATGAAAAATCTAGAATTAAAAGTTACATCGTTTCAATTCCTCATAGGTATTCTAAAAACAATTTATATTTTGCAGGAATAATTTACAATTATGTAGAGTTTCAATTCCTCATAGGTATTCTAAAAACCATTAATTATATTTTTAAATAAATTATAACATAGTAGGTTTCAATTCCTCATAGGTATTCTAAAAACCTGTAACTCAAGAGAAAGGGGTTACTATTCACTATGTTTCAATTCCTCATAGGTATTCTAAAAACCTGCTTGTGGTTCGTTAGTAGCTTACTGCTTAAAAAGTTTCAATTCCTCATAGGTATTCTAAAAACTGTCAACTAGATAAAGGAGGAATTACAACATGAGTTACTAGTTTCAATTCCTCATAGGTATTCTAAAAACAGGTATTAGAAACAATTTTAGCAAAATGAAAAATGGGTGTTTCAATTCCTCATAGGTATTCTAAAAACAATTTTATCTATATTATTATTTACTTCTGTGATTCTATGTTTCAATTCCTCATAGGTATTCTAAAAACATAAATATTAATGGTTCATTAGCAATAGTGTAGTTAGTTTCAATTCCTCATAGGTATTCTAAAAACGAGAGCATTAAGGAGTTTGAAGTTATCTGCATATACAAGTTTCAATTCCTCATAGGTATTCTAAAAACTATAATTTCATTATTTAGCTTGTAAGCGTTTTAAATGTTTCAATTCCTCATAGGTATTCTAAAAACGTTGAAACGCTTATATCTGAATAAGAATAGATAAAAAAAGTTTCAATTCCTCATAGGTATTCTAAAAACTAGAAGTCAAGGAAAATGGAAAAATAATTCTAAGTGGGTTTCAATTCCTCATAGGTATTCTAAAAACATAAACATGGTAAAACTAACAAACAAATAATAAATCTTGGTTTCAATTCCTCATAGGTATTCTAAAAACTAATAAAAAAGATAAAATCATATATAGTCAAATTGGTTTCAATTCCTCATAGGTATTCTAAAAACGTTTTACTGGATACACCAAAAAATAGAGAATTAATAACGTTTCAATTCCTCATAGGTATTCTAAAAACTTACAAGGAATTAAAGAAGGCAAATGGTATAGATGGGTTTCAATTCCTCATAGGTATTCTAAAAACAGGTGTATAAAAATGTTTAACCAAACATTAGAAGAATATAGTTTCAATTCCTCATAGGTATTCTAAAAACAAACTATTGGCTTTCTTAAACAATCTGCAAATTTTAGTTTCAATTCCTCATAGGTATTCTAAAAACAAAAAATAAAAATCTTGAAGATAATGACTATAACTAGTTTCAATTCCTCATAGGTATTCTAAAAACGGAAAAAAGGATTAGTACACAAATTAGATTATAACAGGTTTCAATTCCTCATAGGTATTCTAAAAACTTAAAAGAGAAGGAAATCAAAATGAATTTATTTATGTTTCAATTCCTCATAGGTATTCTAAAAACTTAGAAGGGAACGAGGATGGTTATTATTACGACCTCGGTTTCAATTCCTCATAGGTATTCTAAAAACTTTTAAAAACAATTTCCTTTTATTTATTATGTAATTAAGTTTCAATTCCTCATAGGTATTCTAAAAACGGGGAGTTACAATAATTCGGGTGCTAAGATAACATCAGTTTCAATTCCTCATAGGTATTCTAAAAACTTATTTAGAAAACGCAAAGATTTATGACCAAGATACGTTTCAATTCCTCATAGGTATTCTAAAAACGTAATTTTTAAAAATAGAGGGGGGTATGAGTTGAAGTTTCAATTCCTCATAGGTATTCTAAAAACGAGCTTTGAATTAATTTAAATTATCTGGTTGATAAAAAGTTTCAATTCCTCATAGGTATTCTAAAAACCCGTCCAAGGGGCATTATAGCACACTTTTCAAAAACATTCAATTGTTAACAAATTGTAAACAAAATATAAAAATCTAGGATTCATGCGAGTTAGCAGATTCGTCGATCCCCGGGGTTTTTTACGCTATTGGGGGTCGACGAAATTAGAATTGTTTATAATCTACACCTTATAAAAATTAATAGTACATGTTGAATGATGATGCTGCAAATTATCATTTTCTAATCTAGACTCATAAGGTCCACTGGCATTATGATTTACTACTGTTTTTGATGATCCAAAAGGCTTATCAAAATCAAGCTCAAATTTGCCATTTTCATTACTATAACTAAAATTTCCCGTTGTACCTATAAGAGCTCCATCTCTATTTCCTGCTTTAATTATACATGATTGTCCTTCACCTATATTTTTAGAAGGTTCTTTAAGCCATTTTCCATGTTGTAATTTCTTAGACGACATAGACAAAATTTTTCCAGTATCATTTTGTATTGTGATTTCTATTGTTCTTGAACTCATAAAATTCCCCCTTATATTTTTGAAAAAATAACTGTTACACTTGAGTGATGTCCGCCTGTATTTCCATGTAATTCATGTTTATAACCAGTTGGACAACTTGGATCAACTTTTGTTGCACCTGCACCTAATGGTTTATCAAATGATATAACAAATGCTCCAAGTGTTTCTTGAGACTCCCAAGAAATTTTTCCTGTTACCCCAATCAATGCACCATCTTTACTTTCGGCTTTCCAAGTACACTCACCAGCTGAGTTAATGTCTACAGGTTTTGTACTCCATTTTCCATGATTTAATGGATAATTTTTTAAAACAAGTTTTTGACCAGTTCTATTTTTCACTGTAACTTTAAGTGATCTATATCCCATAGAAACCTCCTATAAAATAATTTTTACTTACAAAAAATAAAATCTTATAAAAAACTTTCATTATTAAAAAATATTTTTTAAATGTAAAAAGTACTATTATACTATGCGTCCAAAAATGATTTTATATCTAATTTTGTTAACATTCTGTAAATAATCAAAAAAACAACTGCAGTTTGTCTTCTAGAGCATATATAAAGGTAGAAGCAAATATTTAAGGAGGTAGTTATTATGTCAAACTGTGGTTATATTGTTTTAGATAAATCAATTTTAGATATGAATTTAAGTGGACAAGTCTTAAAACTTTATTGTATTCTTGAAAGTTACTGTTTTGGTAAGAAAAATTATTGTTTTCCTTCTCAGAAAACCTTATCTTTAAAATTAGGGAAAAGTGTCAGAACAATTCAAAGGTATTTAAAAATATTATTTAAATTAGGTATTGTAAAAATCAAAAGAAGAGGATCTATAAGTAATCTATATATTTTACCAAAAAAGAAAATTCAAAACGATTCATCAAAAGACTTTTCCAATAAGGAAAAATTTTCTATAAAAAAGACTGTAAAGAAAATACAGGATAAGTGCGCCCATTATGGCAAATACTCTAATTCTTCTAAAAGAAATGCATTTAATAATTATCCCCAAAGGAATTATGATATATCAAAACTAGAAGAAGCACTTTTAGGATATAAAGATTACACTTATGAAGAACTTCTTAAGTAATACATTATCTTCATTTTATAATCATACCTATGATTATGCTTCCTAACTTTCACAACTTAAAACTATTCCATTCTATGTACTGCAATACTCGTCTGCAGTAATACTCTACCATACTGCACATTTTCAGTATTTCACCAATACATTTTTTTGATCTTTTATTGAAATAAAAGGTTTCTAAGCAAAATATCATTTCTTGCAGCAACTATTTTTCACCTTCTAAAATTGAATAATGGAATTATTCATTTTTTCAAAGACTTTATTGTTTTGAAGTTAAATAAATTTATATTTCTCCCCTCTCATTTTTCTTGTTATTACTAATTTGTCACCTCTAATACGACATTATTGTTATTTACTATATGACAGCAGTTTCCTACAAATAAATATAATTAAATATATATAACTTAATATATAGGTTACTATTTTGTTAGTAACTCAACTTTCATAGGACAAAAACACTGCCTAGTGAAGGGAAATGATATATTGATTAAATAGTTGACAGTTGATAGAGGACAATTGACAGTTATGGATACCTTTCTGCTAATGCAGAAAGGTTTTAATTAATTATTTACTCAACTTTCGCAAGATAAAAATACTGCTTAGCGAAGGGAAATAATATATTGCGTAAGAAACATTTGAACAAAGTTTACAAGTTCTTAGCTTTACGAATTTGAAAAAAGTTATTTTTTAATTACTGATTCCTACGGAATATTAATTAAAAAATCTTTTTTCAATATGAGTAAAACTTAGAACTTATTACTGAAGTGAAAAGTTTCTAAGCAAGATATCATTTCCCGTAGCGGTTGTTTTTCACCTAGGGAAGTTAAATTAGTGATTGTTTTTATTAGGTCTTTTAAAAAGGGCTTTTGATTCAACATAATACTCATTAAGTCTTCTTAAATTAACCACCCAAAGGTAAATAACAAAAGGAACAAATATAATCATTGCAAATGGTATTCCTGAAAGAAGTATAAAATCAAATATACCATGAAAAATTACTGGTACTGTAAGTGATCTTCTCAAATAAACTCTTTTATCTTTCTCTTCTTCTGCAAATTTTGCAAGAGATAAATAATAACCCATTGTTATTGCAAAAAGCATATGTGCAGGGACAGATAAAATTCCTCTAAAAATACCTACATATGGATTATATGCAAATCTAAAAACAACGTAGCTTATATTTTCTATCGTAGCAAATCCTAATGCTGAATACACTGCATATATTATACCATCCAATTTTTCATTAAATGCTTCACTTCTAAAAACACTTCTTAACACAACTTCCCTTTTAAAATATTCCTCTACAAGTCCTGCTACTATAAAAGCTGTATATGCACTTTTCATTATTCCACCAAAAATATTAAATGACATAAAAAGTCTTTCTACAATTATAGTTGGTATTACTGATACCGCTCCTAAAATAAAAACCTTTATTAACATACTAATTGGTTCTCTATCAAATCTATCCGTTAAATACGCCCCCAAAGCTAATGCTATTCCTGGTGTTACTGCAATTATAAATAATCTTGTAGTCATACTAATCACCTCTTTTTTATTTTTGGAATATTTTATCCATATTTTCCTACATCTAATTTATTTCGTATCTTACTACTCTGTATTATTACCAGTTTACTTCCTTTAATGCGATATCATTGGAACTTGTTACTGAAGTGACAGGATTCCTAACACTATATAGATATTTACTTCACAGGCTCTAGACACTTAGTTTATGTGTTATAATAAAAACATAATTTGCATATACCCAAAATATGAAAGGAAGTTGATATTATGTATACCTGTGCTCAGTGCAGCATTCACGCTTGTAGAAGCGGTGAAACTGAAAAACTGCCAAAGAACTGCCCTTGCCGCAGTAATATAGTTGAAAAAAGTAAAGAACTTTATAAAGAGGAAGAGAACTTAAAGCTTGCTCATAATGCAGCTTTAGTAGAAGCTGAAGGTTACTGTAAAAAAACCAGATTAGAAGAAATCATGGACTTTGCTAGAAAATGCAATTTTAAAAATCTTGGAATAGCCTTCTGTATAGGTTTAAGTAATGAAGCAAAAATACTTGCTAAAATATTAATTGAAAACGGTTTTACTGTTAATTCCATAGTTTGCAAAAATGGAAGCATTTTAAAAGAACATATAAACATAAAAAATGATGAGCAAGTTAGACCTGGTACTTATGAACCTATGTGTAATCCAATAGGACAAGCATTATTCTTAAACGAAGCAAAAACAGATTTTAATATACTTTTAGGATTATGTGTTGGTCATGATTCATTATTTATTAAATATTCAAAAGCTCCTATCACAGTGCTTGCAGCTAAAGATAGAGTTTTAGGTCACAATCCTCTAGCTGCACTATATACGGCAGAAGGATATTATAAGAAAAAATTATATCCAAAGGATAAATAGCACAAATAAATATCTACATTATATAAATGTTGTATTATAGTATCTATGTTTACATTGATATAGCATAATTATTTTTGTAACATCTAGTATTGCTTACGAATACCTTATAGTAAAAATATTCAGGAGGATTATTATGCTATTTCCTGTAAATATATCTACTGTTAAAATTATGACTCCTATGATAAATTTTTATTATCCAATGGTGACAGGTATGAGTAACTTTTTACTTCAACAAAAGATTAATTGTAAAATCTTTAATTTCACTAAAAAATTTATATTAGACCTTAAATATTTAGATATGCCAACGTATATTACAGGTTCTTACGAAATTAAAACAAATGAAAGAGGTGTTTTAAGTTTTATTTTAAGTGGACTTGGTGATTTTAAAGGAGCACATCCTGTAAATTCTGTGAAGTCACTAAATTTAAATATTGAAACAGGAAAAGTATATAAATTTAACGAGTTATTTAAAAAAGATAGTGACTATATAAAAATAATATCAATGATAGGAGAAAGGGAATTTAAAAAACAATATACTGATTTATTGAATTATGAGAAATATAAAGGAGTAAAACCTAACCAAGATTATTTTTTATGTGGTAGTAATTTAATGATTTATTTTCAACAATATGAGCTAGGTCCAAGGCCACTAGGCTTTCCTTATTTTTCAGTCCCTAGCTACGAAATAGAAAACATAATAGATGAAAAAAGTATTTTAGGAATAGTAAATCCAGCTATTCCATAGGAATCTATATGCAACTAGTTAATAGCACTTAACATATATCAAAAATATCCAATTATTGATATATCATGAATGCTGTGCTACAATATAAATAAATTAAACAATTATTTTTACTGAACTGGGATTAGGCAGCTAGGGTTCCGCCTTATAATGTTAAGGGCTGTGACCAAGCGCTGCATCTCTTGTTTTACAAGAGGCACCTATTGGAATAAAACGCCCGAGGGGGAAGGTTCAGCGTATTTCTTATACGCTGATTCTTACCTCCTCGGGCTTTTTTTATTATTTAAGAATTCAACTTTCACAGTACAAAAATATTACTTAGCGAAGGGAAATGATATATTGCGTAAGAAACATTTAACAACAATTAAGAATTAATAATTAAAAATTAATAGTGAAGGTTGATTTTTGCTTTAGCAAAAATCTTTAATTATATTAGTTATTTTGCCCTAAGGCAAAATTTCCTTAATTATTAATTATTCATTATTAACTATTAATTATCTTTAAAGTGAAAGGTTTCCTAGCAATATATCGTTTCCCGCAGCGGATATTTTTTATCTCCGAAAGTTGAGCAAGGAGGAGATTTAAATGAAAAAAATTAAAGATATTTGTCCTGCAGCAGCTGTAATAATTTTCGATGATAAAAACAACGTTTTATTACAAAAAAGAGCAGATGTTGATCTTTGGGGTATACCTTCAGGACATTTTGAACCTGGTGAAACAATAACCAATACTGCAGTAAGAGAAGTTTTTGAAGAAACCGGATTAAACATTAAAGTGGTACGTCTTATTGGCGTATACTCTGACCCTAAAACTCAGGTTTTCGAATATCCAGATGGAAGAGTAACACATTTTGTAACTTGTTGTTTTGAAGGCAAAATAATAGGAGGAAACATTTCTAATGATTCCCCTGAAACTTTAGATATCAAGTTTTTTCCAGTAAATAATTTGCCAAAAAATATTTTAAGAATGCACCCAATGTGGTTAAAGGACGCCTTATCTGAAGAAGGACCTTATGTTAGATAAAATATAATAGTTACGAACTCAACTTTCGCAGGACAAAAATACTACCTAGCGAAGGTAAATGATATATTGCGTAAGAAACATTTGAACAAAGTTTACAAGTTCTTAGTTTTACGAATTTGAAAAAAGTCATTTTTTAATTACTGATTCCTATGGAATATTAATTAAAAAATCTTTTTTCAATATGAGTAAAGCTTAGAACTTGTTACTGAAGTGAAAGGTTTCTGAGCAAGATATCATTTACCGCAGCGGTTGTAGCGGATATTTTTTATCTCCGAAAGTTGAGTTATCCTTATCTATTTATTTGTTTTTCTTCGGCACATTGATATACCCAATCTATATATGGGAACCAAGTATATGTAAAATGCATATGGGATAAATGCAGCTCCTGCGGAAAGCATTGATGCTGGGACAAAAGATGCCATATTCCATGGAATTAGTCCTGAAAATAAAACAGAAGTATTTGATAAATCCAATGCTAAAGTATTATCATCTATTTTATTTTTAATATAAATCTTTTTAACCAACTGATGATGCAGTATTACTGCAAGAGCTTGACTAAATGCTGCAGCAGATACAATTAATCCAACAATAAAGGATGCATTAAAAGTTCCTACTTTTTTAGAAAGCTTATCTAAATTTTGTTCCACATTTTCAAGCATTTTTGTACCCTCGATAATTCCAGAATAAGCTGAAGATATAAAAACTATTATTCCTATAACAAGCATGGATACAATTCCGCCGCCTTTTATTATTGTGCTTATAAAATACTGCTTGTCCATACTGTATCCTACAATTATATATTTCATTAATTTTATAAAAGGAACTTTCTGTACAAACAAAGCTATTAGTATCCCTGATAATATGCTTGCTAACATCGATTTTTTAACATCAACTTTGAAAATAACTAGTATAAATAAAATTACTGCAGGAAACAATGCCAAAAATCCAATATTAAAATTCTTTTGAATTTCGTCTGCAATTATACTTCCTTGTATTATCATTGGATTTTTTATAGATAAAACATAATATATTATTAAAGATATCATAAACGGTATAGAAGAAGTTTTTATCATATTTTTTACATTATCATATAAATTTGTTTCTGTAATTGAAGATATCAAATTTGCCACAGAGGACATAGGTGAACACCTATCTCCAAAATATGCACCAGCAATTATCGCTCCTGCTGCTGCACTAACACTAACTCCTCCACCCTTTGCCATTACCATCAATGCAGTTCCTATGGTTCCTACAGTTCCAAAAGATGTACCAATTAAAAACGATGTTAAAGAAGTTATCAAAAAAGCACATAATAAAAATATATCTGGTTTAATTAGTTTTATTCCATAAAAAACTATAAATTCTACAGTTCCACTTGCCATCCATACAGCAGTCACTGCTCCAATCAAGGTAAATATTTGCATTAAAATAAGTGCCTTTTTACCTCCATGAAGTGCCATTTTAAGTATATCTTTTATTTTATATCCTTCTTTATATGCCATATAAACTAATATAAAAAATCCTATTAAAAGGGGATAAACTAATGATATATTCATTAGCATTGCTATAATTATTGTAATAAATATTGCTATAAATCCTAGTACATTCATAATTTCCACCTCTTTTTTTTACTTCATCAGCCTTTTAATTAACAATTAACTGAACTTTTTCAGGGCAAAAATACTGTCTAGCGAAGGGAAATGATATCTTGCGTAAGAAACATTTGAACAAAGTTTACAAGTTCTTAGCTTTACGAATTTGAAAAAAGTTATTTTTTAATTACTGATTCCTACGGAATATTAATAAAAAAATCTTTTTTCAATATGAGTAAAGCTTAGAAATTGTTACTGAAGTGAAAGGTTTCTAAGCAAGATATCATTTCCCGTAGCGGCTGTTTTTCACCTTTTCTTGCTTTCACAAATTTTTTTTATTACATCTTTTACATTAATAAAGCTTTCTACTACCTTAGGATCAAATTGAGTACCAGAGTTTTCTTTGATTATTGAAAATGCACTCTGAAAGTCCATTCCTTTTCTATATGGTCTATCAGATGTCATGGCATCAAAAGCATCTGCAACCCCAATTATTCTTGCTTCAATACATATCTCTTCCCCTTTAAGTCCTTCTGGATATCCCGTTCCATCATATCTTTCATGATGTTGTTTTATAATATCTCGTATCTTATCAAAAGATTTTGAACCCATTAAAATATCATAACCTCTTTTAGAATGTAATTTTACAATTTCATATTCTTCTTGTGTAAGAGCTCCTTTTTTATTTAAAATTTCTTCTTTTAGACCTATTTTACCTATATCGTGAAGCATACTTGCTTGAACCAACATATCTATATTTTCAATTCCATAACTCCTAGCAATAATAAGAGCATATTTACTAACTCTTTCAGAATGACCTTTTGTATATGGATCTTTTGCCTCTATGGCCCTAACTAAAACCTTTATTGTATTCATATTATAATTTTTCAATTCTATCATCTTTTTCTGAATTATATTTGCCATATTATTTGTATGACTTACTAACTCATCAAACTCTAAGATATTACTTTTAGGAATTTTTATAATAGAATAACCTTTTGAAAGTTTATCAATACCTTCTATTATTTTATTTAAAATCTTGTTTATTTTAAGTACATAATAAATTATTAAAATTATTATTATCAATGTAAGTCCTACTATTGTAGTTATTACATTAGGTATTATTTGTTCAATTATATTTGTATAAACTTTAACACTGTAAGATACGTTAACAGTCTCAATTAGTTTATCACTGTTATTATAAAAATTATACCTTAGTAAATGAATATCCTTACGTTGTAACACATCTTTATTTTCATCTACAGAAACATTTATTAATTTTCTTCCAAAATATTTTTTAACAATTTCATGTATATTTTTTGAATCAAGTTTTTTCCCCATTACGTAAATCCCCTTAGTAAGTTTTTCATCATTAGTAGTTATGGGAGAAATAGCAACCATATATAAATCTTTGTTAAATCTTATGAAATCACAAACTAACTTTTTATCACGTACCGCATCTTTATAAAGTTCACTTTTTATAATTAAAGACTTAATATTATTTTTACAATGAAATTCTTCATAACTATTGTCATTACTTTTTACATATATAAGATCAATATCATAAACATCACTTTCATATAAAAATTTTGTAGCATTTTCTTTTATCCATGAATATTTTTTTTGACCTAAAGCATAATATAAATCATCCCAAACAGCATAATCATACAATCTCATTGACAAATCTTTTTTAACACCCTTAAAATGATTATTTAGATTATTGATTTGTTCTTTCTCATATATAGTAGTTAATTCATTTTGAGCATTAGATAAATATCTATTTAATTCGTATGTACCAACAATTGCTGCTAATATTATTATAGATGCAAAAGCAGCAATAAATCTTGTACTTAATTTTGATTTCATATCTCTTCTCCAATTATAATTTGTATGATTTTGCAATAACATATCTACCTATATAATATTATTTGAAATTAATAAATATTTATTCAATTTAACACTTATAGAAAATAGTTTCTCAATGTGCTATTTATTAGATATCAATCCTGCATCTTTTTTTAGAATTTCAATTAAATCTCTAAATTTTAGTGGTTTTGCATATAAAAATCCTTGTGCCTCATCACAATTTCTTTCAATTAAAAATTCCTCTTGTTCTACTTTTTCAACACCTTCAGCTATTATTCTTAAATTAAGACTTTTTCCCATCTCTATTATTATATTTGAGAGTGCTCCATTGTCATTTTCTGGAATATCCTTAATAAATGTTCTATCTATCTTCAATTTATCAATAGGCAATTTTTTAATATAACTTAATGATGAATACCCTGTTCCAAAATCATCTACTGCAACTTTTATTCCCATTAATCTTAATTCTCTTAATGTAGTTATTACCTTATCCATATCATTTATAAATAAACCTTCAGTAACTTCAATTTCAAGTTGTTCAGGTTTTAATGATGTTTCACGCAAGCATTTTTGTATTAGTGAAATTAGATTACTTTGATAAAATTGTTTAGGAGATATATTAACAGCTATAGTAACATTATCAAATCCTAAATTCTTCAATGCCTTTATGTGTCTACAAGCAGTTTGTACAACCCATTCACCAATATCTATTATTAATCCAGTTTCTTCTGCTAAAGGTATAAATTGAACTGGCGAAACTACTCCCTTTTCTCTACTATTCCATCTTATTAATGCTTCTAATCCCATTATTTTTTTAGTTTTCAAATCCACTTGTGGTTGATAATAAAGCTCAAATTCATTATTATCTAATGCATGTTTTAAGTTTCGTATAAGTTCTATTCTTGTTTCATTTACAGTATTCATTTTTGAATCATAAAATTGACATTTATCATTTCCATCTTCTTTTGCCTTTGAAAGTGCTGCAGATGCATACTTCAATAATTCATAAGGATTATCTGTATCATGAGGAAATATACTTATACCTATACTTGCCATTATATAAATCTCTTTTCCATTAACATCAAAAGGATGTTTTAGTATATTTTTTATACTTTCTGCTATATTTATAATTTCATCTACTGTTGCTATATCCTTATATAGTAACACAAATTCATCACCATTTATTCTAGAAATTATTTCTACATTTTCTGAACCTGATATTAATCTATTACTTATCATCTTCAGTATTGAATTACCACCTTCATATCCAAAAACTTCATTAACTCTTCTAAATTTATCAATACTAACTATAATAATAGATCCCTTATTTTTTTGAATTACATCTTTAAGTTTTTCTATAAATACTTTTCCTTTAGGCAAGTTGGTTAATTTATCATAATTCTCAAGATAATTAATTATATCCTCTTTATTTTTTCTATTATTAATTTCTTTTGAAAGTCTTACATTTTGTTTTTTTATTTTATCCATTGTAAACTCAATCTTTCTTGACATCTTATTCATTGCATTGGCAAGTCTTCCTATTTCATCCTGAGATGTAACTGTTATATTAATATCATAATTTCCTTTCATTATATCAACAGTAGCATCTTCTAATTTTTTTAAGTCTTTTGCCATTCTATTTGAGATTACATAAATTAAAAGTATTGATAACACTATTATCAATGATGCTATTAAAAGTTCTTTAAAAAGTTCTCTTTCTTCTATTTTTTTTAAATCCTTTTGCATATTGATATATGATGCAAACAACTCATTTTTAGGTACAACAAATCCTAAAGTTAATTTATCATTATAAAAACCTTTATCACTACTCCATGAATTTAAATTAGTAATATTTTTTTGAATTACTAAGTATTTTTTTCCATCAACATCAATTTCATTTGACTTAACTTTTTCACTGTTTGGAAATTTTATTTTCTTAACGCTGTCATAAACACTATCCTTTAACAATCTCCCTACTTGAGTATATGCAGTTTTATTTTTATCTTGTCCTTCTAACTTTTCTGATTTTTTTAACCCTAAAATTTTCTCACCATTATCATTAATTGCAATAATATTTCCATCTGATTTAGATATAAATGCAAATCCAGTGGAGGATAATTTAACATCTTCTATATAACTTAAAATTTCATGTAACTCCACATCTATATTTATAGATCCTTTGAATTTATTTCTTTCTTTATTCCAAATTGGGTAATTAATTGATAATATATATTTTCCTGTTCCAGCATCTATATATGGTGATTTAACAACCGCTAGAGACGATAAATTATTTTTATATTTACTAGAGCTTTTAATTTTTTCCTCTAACCCCTCTACTAACCCAGGATTAAAAGTATCCCACAAAGGCTTGTCTAAATATTTAGGATAATTTTGCTGCACTTTATTTCCTAAATTATCCCAAGGTGTTACTCTTAAAAAAGGTGAATTTTTATCTCCTATGTAGTAAATCCACAACTTTTTTGCTCCATGCTTATAAAAAGACGGCATCAATAAATCTAACAATGCAGATTGTTTAATTTCCTTCATCACTTCTGATTTTATTTTCATATTCTTATCTAATAAATAACTCTGTACAAGTACTGCACTTGGTTCATTTTTGTCATTGACATACCATCTCTTATTTAAAACCATTTTATCTTTAAAATAAGGCAGATTCCACATTTCTTTTGTAAATAATTCAAATTCCTGTTCATTATCAATAAATTCTTGAAAAATATTTGCAAGCATTGACTGTTCATCTAAAAAATGCTGTATTTTTGTTTCTACATACATCGAAGTTGAAGTAATATAGTTACTTAAATAATCTTTATTAGCTTTTGCTAGTCCTTCTTTCATTTTTTTTGATGAATTAACATATAAATTATCTATGCTTTTATGGGATATAACTATTACAAAAATAAGTGCAATAGAAATAATGGCAATTCCAAATATTTTTATCTTATTTATAATACTCTTCATAATAAAACTTTTAAGTTTAAACATCATCCCTGACTTTCTTTCTTTTCCTTTCACGATATCACCTTTTATAATTTGTCTTTTGTTAGTATATCTATTCTAATATTTTACTATTTTTAAATTTCCTTTTATATTCATACATCCTACTATCTGCAATTTTTATTAAATCACTATATGTATCTCCATCCTGAGGAAAACTTGAAATACCATAACTAAAACTACATATTACATTATCTTCATAAAACTTCATTGTATCTTTTTTCAAATGCTCAATTATTTTTTCAAATTTACAAGTTAATTTATCTTCACTAGAATTTAAAAATAAGCCTATAAATTCATCTCCACCATACCTTGCTAAAATATCTGTAGACTGTACTCTTCTTTTTAATTCTGAAGTAAATTTTTTTATATATTCGTCTCCATTTAAATGTCCATATTTATCATTTACTTTTTTTAATCCATTTATATCAAAAATAACAATATTAAAACTTTTATCTGTTCCACTTATATTTTGAAGACACTCGTCAAATTTTCTTTCAAAGTAACTTCTATTATATAATCCTGTTAACTTATCAAATTTTGATAGATATAATATCTCTTTATAAAGCTTATGCTTACATATAGATATTTCTATTTGACTTTTCATATATTCCATAGTTTCAATATCAACTTGTGTAAATACTCCTCTTTCATCACTATCTATATTTAAAATTCCATACAATTTGCCTTCAATGATAATAGGTGTGCTTATAACAGATTTTATTTGCCAATCCTTTTTTTTATTTGTTGTATCAATAATTTCAATATCTTCTAATTTATCAACATAGTCAATTATAACAGAATTTTTAATATTTCCTTTAGTTTTAATCCATAAAAATGATTTTTCAAGTGGAAGATTAAAACTCTTCATTTTATCTTTATCGAAACCCTTAGATGCAGCAACTTCAAATATTCCATTTTCATTTAAAATTAAAATACTTCCATATTCAGCTCCATTGATAACAGATATAGCTTTTTCTAAAATAAGCTGAAATAATTCATCAATATCATTTATACCTATTATTGATTGATTTATCTCAAGCATAGCTCCCTTTATTTTTAACAATTTATTTATTCTATTTTCATTCTTTTTCCTCTTAGTAATATCTATCATTATTCCTACTAAACCATCTACTTCACCGTTTTCAGAAGTAATTGCAGCTTTTCTAAAAACTACATCGTGGACTTCGCCATCAGGATATTTAAATTTTGACTCATAAACCTGTTTTCCTTTTTTATTCATAAGTTCCAAATCTGCTTTATGATAAATATTTGCAAATTTTCCTTGTTTTATTTCATATACTGTTTTATTTATAACCTCTTCTCTTTTCATGCCTAAACACTTTGCATATTCAGTGTTACATGCTGTATATCTACCACTTAAATCTTTACTAAAAAGAGGTTCTGGAATTGTATCTAAAATAGTTTTTAAGAAATTAAAATTTTTTTCAAGTTTCATTCTACTATCTTTTAATTCCCTTTCAATTTTTTTATATTTTATAACGTTTATTATGAGTACTACTATTATAAATATAAATATAACTAGTATAATATAATGAATATGTTTTAGTTTCTCTATAATATACATTCTCATACCCCTTAAACTTTAAATTATTATATACTGTATATTAGAACATACTACTATTAATTTTTATATAATCCTCAAGATAAAAAAATACTGCTAGTAATATTATTATGTAGAAAAATATATTTATTAAATTCAGATTTGATAATACATAATTGTTTCTTAGCAAATTTTATTTATAAAAGAATGGAAGCATTTATGACTAATTCATTAATGTTAATTTTCTTTACCTGATATGCACTTATAAGATTTATCTATAATATGTTGAAAAGATTTATTTCTCAAATAAATATATTAACTATATCGTTGCAATTATCTAAATACTTTAATTGAAAAATATAATATAAACGTGTTTTTAAACCTTATATATATTTATTTACTAACTGTTCTAAATTAGACCAATACTTGAAGAAGTATTGTCAATTTCATCTATAGACTCTCTCATAATTTTCACTTCAATTTTCATATCTTTAAGCAAGCTAACCATATTTTGTTGATTATTACTTATTGTAACATTATTTTCATCTAAACTCTTAAGCATTTTAGAATTTTTATTTATTTTATTTTCCAAGTTATTTAACCTCTCCTCAAAATTATCTAACCTTTCATTAACACTTTCTAATTCATTCTTTATTAATTTACTAAATTCTTTTTCTAAACTATTACTCATATAATCACCACCAACTTTATTATTTGATAATACATTGTAATTTATGACATGAAAAATTATAGATTTTAAAAAAATATATATGATTAATTTATATAATATAAATCATAATATTAATTAAAAAAACTGTGTTAAAATAAGTTTCTACTTTAACACAGTTCTTATATATATTTATTTTTCATTCCCCTATTTTCTGAAAACTATAAATACCTTAAACATATCACATTCTTTCTCAATATACATCTTTCCTCCATGAAGTTCAACTATACTTTTTGCGATAGCAAGACCTAAACCTGAACCTTCAACTTTTGAATTTCTTGATTCATCCCCTCTTTTAAATCTTTCTACTATTTCATCTACATCAAAATTCATTTCATAAGCTGAAATATTTTTAAAAGATATTTTAATATTATTATTTTCATTAACAATATCAATATAAGCTCTAGTATTCTTCATAGCATATTTACATGTATTAGATATTAAGTTTTCAAAAACTCTTGACATCTGCTTTCCATCCAACTGAAGACACACTGAAGACTCAAAAGTATTCACCTTAAAGTCTATATTGTTTTCTTGACAATTGGTTGTATATTCACCTAAAGATTGATATATAAGATCTACAACATCAACTTTTTCTTTATGAAGCTGTACCTTTCCGCTGTTAATTTTTGAAACCTCAAATAAATCCTCAATCAAAACTTTTAATTTATTGGCTTTTCTATCAAGTATCTTTATATAATCTTTTCTTTCTTCTTCTGTTAATTCATCTCTTTTAAGTAAATCAACATAAGTCACTATAGAAGTAAGTGGCGTTTTTAAGTCATGTGAAACATTTGAAATAAGTTCTGTTTTTAATCTTTCATTTTTTATATGCTCTTCTAATGCTTTTTGATAACCTTGTTTTATGGAATTAATATTTCTTGCTAATATTACTAAGTCATTTTCATTTTGTTCTTCAAGTGTAAAATCAAAATTTCCTCCAGACATTTGTTCTGTTCCTTCTAATATTTTTTTTAAATATAGCTCACTTTTATACATACGAATAGGCTCAATTATAGAATACCAAACTGCAAAACAAAAACTCAAAAATGACCCAAATGTATAATTTTTACCAAAGGCTGCTATCAACATAAGCATAAATACACTTCTTAAAGCAAAAAATAAAAATACACTTTTAAAATTAGTACCATTTCTTTTATTTTTTATACTATACTCATCTATTTCTGAAGAAAAATCTCCTTGCACAAGTTTTTGTGAATAATTTAAAATATTAATAAATCTATTTTTTTTCTTTGCTTCTAAAAAAGGACTTATTACACAATACCAAAATATAAATCCCATTCCTATAATAGTTACAAATTCACCTTTCGTATATACATCTGTTAAACCAGTAAAAAACATTAATGCATATATTATCATGAAACCAGTTCTACAAATCATTGTAACTAATATATTTTTCAATCTTTTATCTGTAGGAGCATCTTTTATCAAATTCTCTATTAAATCAGTTAAATTTGTAAATATCTCCTTTATTTTATCGAAAGTATAACTGGTGTATTTCTTTATCTGTTGTAATACATTTTCTTTACCTTCTTTTTTAACCCATGGAATAGTTTTTACCAAATATACTATTAAAATAATTAAACATGCTATACTAAAAATCAGTTTTTCCCAAGCTTTAACTACTGGTCTTAATATATAACTTCTCATAAAACTTTTTGTATTACTATCATTTTTATCATACCAATAATACTCTATAAAATCCTTTGATATAGTCATCTTTTTTATATATTCTGGTGACCCTATAGTTAAAGGAGAAAACTTTTTATTATTGTCAGCCTTGTAAAAAACATAAGCATTTTGTTTTAAATATTCTTCTATATTATTTTTTCCCAAAAGTAAATCATAATAATTTGTATATATATTCCCTGTTTTATTATCTACAAATAAAAATTTTACATTACGGTTTTGAAATTGTTCATGCAAGTCACTTCCTAATATTTTGTCATTTCTTAAACCATTTAAATAATCTGTATATGAATACATCTCTTCACTGACACTCTTAGCATTTATCATAAACTGTCTTTGTATTATTTCATCCTTTTTTAATATGTTATTTATATTTCCATTTATAAATAAGTCCACACTAAAATTAATACCTATTATTGTTATTATGAAAACCACTAAACTTACAATTAAAAAATTTCTAACTTTATTACATTCATTACTTTTATTTGTCCATTTTGTATCCAATACCCCACACCACCTTAATATATTTAGGTTCTTTAGGATTTATTTCTATTTTTTCTCGTATTCTTCTTATATGAACTGTTACTGTATTTTGATTTCCAAAAAACGGTTCATTCCATACATTTTCATATATTTGCTTAATGGACATAACTCTGCCTGGGTTTTCTGCTAAAAATTGTAATATTTTATATTCAAGTGGTGTAAGCTTAACATTCTCTCCATCTACCGTTACAATCTTAGATGCTTTATTTATAACTAATTCTTTTATTTTTATTTCATCATTACTTACTTCACCATTTCCAAGGTATAAATACCTTCTAAGTTGTGACTTTACCCTTGCAACTAATTCTAAAGGATTAAAAGGCTTTGTTATATAATCGTCTGCTCCTATATTAAGACCTAGAATTTTATCTATATCTTCACTTTTAGCTGAAAGCATAATAATAGGTATATTTTTATTTTCTCTTATTCTCATACAAGTTCTTATACCATCCATCTTCGGCATCATAACATCGAGTATTATGAGATCTACCTCTTGTTCGCCTAATATCTCTAATGCCTCAATACCATCTTGTGCTTTAAAAACCTGAATGTCACTTCCATTCAAATATATTTCTATAGCATCCCTTATTTCTTTTTCGTCGTCAACAACTAAAACTTTTTTACTTTCCATACCGTCACCTCTATCATATTATAAATACATATTGCTAATTTTTAAAGCTTATATCTATTACATTTTAACATAAATTCCAATTTGGTCACCCCTATACCTTACTTTCATTTATAATTATAGATACTAAAACTTACAAAACAACATATGAAATTATTAAGAAACTATTAAGAAACTTAGATAAAATAAAAAAAATAAAGTACAAATTACAAATTAAGAAAAACATCTTATTTGCTCTTTGTACTTTAAACTTTATACTTTATACTTTACTTTTATAATAATATTAAAAGTTCTTATATTATGCTTTTGTTTGCATTCCTTTCATTACATCTAATATAACATGATCAGTTACATTCATTCCTTTTGTTGATAAAGCATTTAAATTTCTTATTGTTTCTTCTACAGACTCTGCTATAATTCCATTATAAGGTGGTACTATGTTATCATTTACTGCAAGTAATGCAGATTGAACAGCTGCTGAAGCTGAAGTAGCAAGTTTTAATGCACAACCAACCTTTGCTCCATCACAAATCATTCCACTAGTATCTGCTAACATATTCTTTATAGCTCCATCTATTTGATCGTCATTACCACCCATTAACCAAGCAATGGCAGCGCCAGCACCCGTTCCTGCTGCAACTCCACAGCCGCATATAGCTGATAATCTACCAATATAGTGTTTAATATAACTGTTTATAATATGACTTATTGCTACTGCTCTAGCTATTTTTTCATTATCTACATCAAATTTTTTTCTATAAGCAGCTATAGGTAATATTGCTGTTAATCCATTATTACCACTTCCGTTACTGCTCATTACAGGCATACTTACACCAGACATTCTAACATCAGATGAAGCTGCAGTAAGCATCATAGAACAATTCATCAAGTCATCTGCTAATATTCCTTTTTTCATGCTTTCGTGGAACCCAAATCCTACTCCTAATCCTTTCTTTTGTTTCAATCCTTCTTCTGCTACTTTTTCATTCATAGTAAGACCGTCTAACATAAATTTAATATCATTATAAGGTATTTTTTCTATTGCTCTTACGATATCTCTTATTTTTAAAGTGTATAAAACATTTTCTCCCTTACTATCACTCTCGCCATTACCTTCTTGAAGATTTAGTAAAACTTCCCCATTTGATTCTAAGTATACAAAATTACTATGTCTTTCTTTTATTATTGCTTTTGAAGTTCCTTTATTAGTGCTAAGATTTACTTCTATATATATTTTTTCATCTGTATCTTTAATTCCTAATGCAACTTTTCCACTATCCAATAGCGCTTTTGCCTTTTCTACTTGTTCTTTTGTAATATCTTTTAATACTTCAAGTTCTCTTTCGCTATTTCCACCTACTATTCCTAAAGCAGATGCAATATATAATCCTACTTGATCTGTATTTGGTATTCCTACAGATAAACCATTTTTATATATATTAGGACTAACTAAAACCTTTACAGTGTCTATTTCTTCAAATTTAATTAATTCTTTAGCTTTTGCACAGGCTAAAGCTACTGCCACCGGCTCAGTACATCCTATTGCAGGAACTACTTCCTCTTTTAATGTTTCAACTATAATTTTTTCTAAATTCATAAGTCTCCCCCACTTCTTTTTATTTCTTATATTTTTATTGATAAATTAAAAATCAATATTATTTTTACAAGTTATAAGCTTTGTAATATATAATTAGCAATAATTGTGCCAACATGAAAAGCATTGAATTTTGTATGTTTTTTAATCTAATTTTCTCAAAATGAGAAAAATAGATTAAAAAACAGTCTCAAAATGAGAATTTGTATCATTTTGAGACTGGATTACAATTTCAATATTAAATTTTCACTTCGTATTCTTTAATTTTTCTATACATAGTTGCTCTACTTATGCCAAGAGCCTCAGCAGCTTTTGTAATAGCCTGTTTAGTTCCACCAAAATGCTTTATAGCTTTTATTATTTCTCCTTTTTCTAAATCCTTTATTGGGATAATCTCTGTAAAGTTAGGTATAGCTACTGATCTATCAACATTTTTTAATCTATTAGGCAAATCAACATCTCTAATCAAATTACCACTGCACATATTAACTGCATACTCTATAGTATTTTCAAGTTCTCTTACATTACCTGGCCAATCATAGTTCATAAAAATTTCAAGAGAATTATAATCAAAGTTTTCAATATTTTTCTCCAACTTTTTATTACATTTATTAAGAAGATATTGTACAAGAATTGGAATATCTTCTTTTCTTTCTCTTAACGGAGGAACATTTAAAGGAATTACATTAAGCCTATAAAATAAATCCTGTCTAAATTCTCCTTCAAGTACTTTATTTTCTAAATCTTTATTAGTTGCTGCAATAACTCTTACATCTATTGGAATAAACTCTTTTCCTCCAACTCTTTCAACAACTCTATCCTGTAAAACTCTTAAAAGCTTTGTTTGAAGGTGAATAGGCATATCACCAATTTCATCTAAAAAAATTGTTCCTTTGTTTGCTAGTTCAAATTTTCCAGTTTTTCCTCCACGTTTAGCTCCAGAAAAAGCCCCTTCTTCATATCCAAATAATTCACTTTCTAATAATTGTTCAGGTATAGCAGCACAGTTTATTGGAATAAACGGTTTTTTAGCTCTATCACTCTCAAAATGAATTGCTCTAGCAAATAGTTCTTTACCTGTCCCACTTTCCCCTAATACTAGTACTGTAGAAGATGATTTTGCAGCCTTTTGAGCCTCTATTTTTACCTCTTTCAAGCATCCTTCTGTACCTATAATATCGTCAAAACTTGTTATAATATTTGCTATTGTTACATCATTTACTATGTTTATTACATCTTTAATATTACTAAATGTAAAAACTATGCCAAAACTTTTATCTCCTATAGTAATAGGATTACCATCAAAAATACCTCTAAAACGATGGTGATCATTTTTATATCGAAATTGCTTATTTTTTATACCTACATTCTCTTGTATTAATTTACTTATATTTATATCACCAATGAAATCTCTTATGTTCATATTTGATATTTGTTTTTTATCAACTTGAAATAATTTAAGTGCTTTTTTATTGTAGTGTAGTATATTTCCATCACTATCACAGGCAATAACTCCTCTATCAACAGAGTTTAACACAATTTCTAATTCTCTTAAAAGAAGTTTTATTTTATTTGTATTTTCCATTTCCAAAAGCTTTGAAGATATCAAATCTGCCATTCTATTTAAAAAAGTCATAAGATTTTCTTCATTTTTTAGTATGGTATCTCTTTGTTCTTCTTCAAAAGCAATAAGTCCTATAACTCCTACAATATCATTATTAATTTTTATAGGACAACATACTTCTGCATATTCCTTACAGTCTTCTTTACAATCACATTTTAGACAAGCAGGATGACTGCCAGGATTTTCAATTATAAAGCTTTCTCCTTTTTTTAAAGTAAATCCAAAGGCAGAATTACCAGTTACTCTCTCTCCAATGCACTTACTATATCTTCCTGTACCACCGATTCTATTTAATTTATCATCAACTATAGTTACATCAATCTTTAAAACACTTGATATTGCTTCACAGATATTTTGAACACTTGAAACTATTTTCATAAAATCCATAATAAACATCCTTTACACATATAATATGCTAATACTATTTTACAATATCAAATAAAAAAACTTTTTTCAATAAGATATTAAATTTTCACTCAACTTTCACAAGTAAAAAACAGCCGCTACGGAAAATGATATCTTGCTTAGAAACCTTTCACTTCAGTAACAAGTTCTAAACTTTACTCATATTGAAAAAAGATTTTTTAATTAATATTCCGTAGGAATCAGTAATTAAAAAATAACTTTTTTCAAATTCGTAAAGCTAAGAACTTGTAAACTTTGTTCAAATGTTTCTTACGCAATATATCATTTCCCTTCGCTAGACAGTATTTTTTTACTGCAAAAGTTGAAATTTTTATAATAAAAAAACACTATTAAATTTCATCTCAATAATTTAATAGTGCTTTTTAAATATTTATTTTTTAATCTTCATACCCAACATTTACTCTAATTGGATGTAAAACACCATCTTTCATACCATACACTTCATCTGCTTTTTTAGCTAATGTATTAGAATGAGTTACAATTATAATACATTTATTTTCTTTGTGAGCTAAATCCGTTAAAATTTTTGTTATAATATCTCCAGTTCTACTATCTAAGTTTCCAGTAGGTTCATCGGCTAAAATTAATTCAGGATTAGAAGATAATGCCCTTGCTATAGCAACTCTTTGCTGCTCACCACCACTCAATTTTAAAACTCTTCTTTTGGCTTTATCTTCATTAAGTCCAACTTTTTTTAATAGCTGCATAGCTCTGATTTTTCTTTCATTTGATGGCCACTTACAAAGTTCTAATGAAATCATTACGTTTTCTGCAGCCGTCAATTGAGGAAGCAAATTAAATGATTGAAATACAATTCCTATATCATTACTTCTATATTTATCTCTGTCTAATTTTTTTAATGAATTTTCTTTGAAAAATATATCTCCATTTTTAACTTTATCTAACCCAGCTAAAAGCGAGAGAAGCGTAGTCTTTCCACTTCCTGAGCTACCTGTTATTGCATAAACTTTTCCTTTTTCAAAACAAGCATTTACTTTTTTTACTGCCATGACTTTTTCATTCATAGAATTATATTCATAAGAAACATCTTCAACTCTTAATATTTCTTCCATTATATTCACCCCTTTAATTTCTATTATTTAGTATATTCATAGGTTCATATTTCATTATCCAGTAACTTGAAGCTATACTTCCACAAGAAGCTATAAATAATCCTACAAGTATTAACGCTAGTATTTCTTTTGTTCCAACTACAGTATCAATGTCATCTATAGGTTTTACAGACTCGCTTTTTTTGTTATTAGTTTCACCAATTATAAGTGAACCTCCAAAAGGATCTTTCTTATTTTCATCTTCTACTTTCTTTTGAGCGGTAATTTCTTTTTGAAGTAAATATTGTCCTGTTTTTTGTGATATTGCCTTTCCTGCTATTCCTCCAGCTCCTAAAGCAAGTGTAGTAATTAATAATGTTTCTATTATAATTTGAAGTGCAATTTTTCTCTTTTTCACACCTAATGCCCTCAATACACCTATTTCCATTTTTCTTTCTCTTGTTGTTAAAGTCATAAGTAAAATCATAACAGCGCCTCCTGATGCAACAACAATTATTAAGAATATATCCATAAAAGAATTCAATTTTTCTAGTGGACCTACTAGTTTTTTATACTCCGTATCATTGGCATCTACTGCATAATTTTCTAAATTTAAACCTGAATCTTTAATTTCTTTTTTAAATGATTCTATGTTAATTGGGTCATCAACAAAATATGTTGCCTTTTTTATAATTTTATCTTTTGAATTTTTAGTAAACATGTCATTTACAGTACTTATAGGTGAATACATTGTATTTGCTCTATACATAAATGGTATTGGTATAGACATATCTTCCTGAACACTGTCCTCATATAATCCTATAATTTTTAATTTCTTAACTTTTTTATCTTCTAATCCTCTTACTTCTATGGTATCCCCTACTTTTAACTTGTTTAAATCAGCAAAAAGTTTACTTACAACTACAACTGGCTTTTTGTTTTTTATTTCTTCTTCATTATAGAATCTTCCCTTAACTATTTTTTTATCTCCATTTTTAAAATCTGATTGATATTTTGGATTTGAATCCCCTATAAGTTTAATTTTGGGCATTTCTATTTCTACTTCTTTTGACTTTTCTCCATTTTTGCCATTTATTACTATTCCTTTAGTATTTTTATTGGTCTCATTATTTTCGCCTACTGCTTTCAAATTAGTAGTCAATGACATCTCAGATGTATAATTATAGTCCTTTACATATTTTGAATTTTTATATTTGTCTACAATTTTTTCAGTTAATGGGTCAATTTTAATTTTATCTGGTTCTTCACCTTTTTGCATTGACTCCATAAATTTTTTTTGAAGATTTTGTTCATCAACCTGAATAGTGACATCATTACCTAATTTTTTTCTTGTCTCTGTAATACTTTTATTTGTACCAGCTTTAATTGACAACCCTACAAAAACTGATGCTGTAATAATAAACATTATAACTCCCAATAAAATACTTCTACCTGGAATTCTTACTACATTTTTTAAAGCTTGTTTAAAACTAAACATATATTCCAACTCCTTTCCTTTCGTTAATTGAATTATATAAAATTCAATGTTAAGCTAACATAAAGAAACAGGCAATGAAATATAAAATGTGCTTCCTTCTCCAGCAGAACTTTCTACCCACACAATACCATTGCAAAGATCTACCGCATTTTTTATAAGTGCCAATCCAATTCCATATCCGTTTTTCTTTGAATTTGGTATACTGTAATAAGGTTTCCAAATGTACTCTTGTTCTTTTTCTGGTATTCCTTTTCCAAAATCTTTTACAGAAACAATTACAGAGCCTAAGTATTCCTTCACATTCACAATTATTGGTGTATCTTTGTCACTATATTTTATTGCATTGTCTAACAAATTACATATACTTCTGTGTAACCATACTTCCTTCCCAACAACTGGCGATACACCTTCTTCAGGAATTTCTAATTCAATTTTTCTTCCAGTAGATAAATATTCGTCAACGCCTTGGGCAGCCACTAAAGCCATATCTACTAATTCGCCTTTATCATTAATTTGTCTTGAAGATATTATGAGCATATCATCAATAGTCTTTTTTAAATTATCTACATATTTATTTAATTCTTTTTTTTCACAATCTATTTCTATTTTTGATTTTAATATAGCTAAAGAATTTCTAATTTCATGGGAAGCATAGGAATTAAATCGTTCTAGATCTGTATAAGTTCTATTTAACCTTTTAATAGCATTATTATAGGTCTGTGTTAATTTTACCATCTCATAATCTGTTTTAGGTTTTTCAGAAAATAATTCTAACTTTTCTGGTGACATCCTATCAATCATTTTAGAAACGGATCTTATAGGTTTCATTGCTAAACTTGATATATACTTACTGATAAAAAAGGTAATCGATATGATAACAAAAATAGTAATTAAAGATATCCATATTAATCTTTTGGATAATTCATTCACTAATAAATTATCTAATTGAACAGTATTTACATTAGTTTTTGTTAAATTCTCTGGTAAAAATTTCAATTTAGGTTCAAACGAAATACTTTCTTTTGATACCCCATGAACAGTTACATAAACTCCATTAGGGTATATTTTTTCAACTAACGGTTTTTCCTTCAAACTGCTTTTTAAAGAAATATTAAATAATATTACTAGAGTGATAACTGCTATAATTACAAAAAGACTGAATATTAATGCAATTCTAGTCCTTAATTTTAACATAATCTATACCCCTTTCCCTTTATTGTTTCTATCAGTGGCTCTCCTGTTTCTTTTTTTAACTTTCTTCTTAAGTTAGCTAAATGAACTCTTACAACATTTGAAAATATATCTATATTATCATCCCATACATGTTCTAAAATATCCTCTGTAGAAACAACCTGTGGATATTTGCTTCCCATGTATTCTAAAATGTCAAATTCTCTAGCAGTTAATTTTATTTCTTTTTTGTCATAAGTAACAATACGGGAAGCTGGATTTATTATAAGTAATCCAATTGTTATTATTGGATTACTTCTTCCATGAGAACGTCTAACAAGCGCCTGCATTCTTGCTCTAAGTTCTTCAAATGCAAAAGGTTTTATTAAATAATCATCAGCACCGTTGTCTAACCCAAGAGCTTTGTCTGAAATTTTATCTCTTGCTGTAAGCATTAAAATAGGAGTATCTATTCCTTCTATTCTTAATGTTTTACAAATTTCTAAACCATCTTTATCTGGCAAATTCAAATCCAAAATTATGATATCGTATTCAGTTACTAAAGCTTTTTCTTCTCCTTCTAATCCCTTATTAGCAATATCAACTGCAAAACCAAATTCTATTAACCCTTGTTTTAATGTTTTTGATAATTCAATTTCATCTTCGATTATTAGCACTCTCATAAATACTTATACCTCCCTGTATAAAAAAATAAAGTATGTATTTATTATTATACATACTTTTCTAAATATTTTTCAATTTTAATTAACTTTATAATGCACTTTCAATTATATCATGAGTAATTTGATTTAAATTTCTCTCTCTTCTTTAGATAATTTTTCAATATATATAGGTTTATGAACTGTCATTTTAACAGTGTTCCCTCTCACCTTATTACCAACTTCCAAAACTTTATAGGTTCCATCTACAGTAATAGGTACAATTGGCACATTTGCTTTTATAGCTAATTTCATACTTCCTTTTTTAAACTCTCCCATTTCTGACTTTAAACTTCTTGTACCCTCTGGAAAAATAATCATAGAATATCCTTTTTTTAAATTTTCTACACCTTCATTTATAGATTTCAAACCCTCTCTAACATTTTTTCTATCAATAAATACACTGTGAACTGCCCTTAACCATGTGCTAACTAAAGGAATTTTGATTATTTCCTTTTTTGCAATAAACCCTGTAAGTCTATTAAGATTTGAATATAATAAAAACCCATCAAAAATTGCTTGATGATTAGATATAAAAACACAAGGTTCATCTGGTATATTTTCAAGCCCTTTTACTATTGTTTTTGTTTTAGATTTTTTCAAAATATGATCTGATAAACTCTTAACCTTTTTATAAACATATTCATCTATAACTTCTTGTGACTTTCCCTTTAAAAAAAACATTTTTGTTTTTCCTGTAATACTAAAAACCATCATATATATTCCAAAATAAGTATACCAAAGTAATTTAATCATCTGTACATTCTCCTTCTCTTATAGTTATAAGCTCAATGATTATTTTCACCTGCAAAAGTTAAATCACTAATACATTATAACAAAAATTTATTCTTTTAAATAGTAAAATATTTCTATTTAATCTATACTAATATTTTTTTCTAATTAATCCATACTAAAGTTATATTACTATGGTGGTGATTTTTGTGAAAGATGCAAATAATACTCTTCAATATAATATAGATAACATTACAAAATTAATTGTAAATAACAGTGAATTAGTTGTAAAAAAGTTTTTTATAGGAAAAGAAACTTGTATTGAGTCAGCTATTATATATATAGATGGATTAGTAAACAAAAACATTATAGACAGAGATGTATTAAATCCTCTAATGCTTCATGTAAAAGAAAATTTAATAAACATAGATAAAAAAGAAGATTATATATGTAAAAAGTACATTACAATAAGTAGTTCCTATGTAGAAAAAGATATTAATAAAGCATTAGATTCTCTTAAAAGGGGAAAAACTTTAGTACTACTTGAAAATTGTTCTAATTTCATTATATTAGATACTTCTGGTGGCGAATATAGAAACATTTCAGACCACTTAAACGAATCTTCTGTTAGAGGACCTAGAGATGGATTTGTAGAAAATTTATCAACAAACATAAGCTTATTACAAAGAAGACTAAAGCAGCAAAATCTAGTAACTGAAAAACTAGTTTTAGGTAGAAGATCTGAAACAGACATAGCACTTATGTATATAGATGATATAGTAGATAAAAATTTATTAGAAAAAATAAAAAATAAAATAAACTCAATAGATATAGATTCTATCAACACTACTGGTATAATGGAACAATGTATTGAACAACATACTCTCAGTATTTTTCCACAATTTTTTGCTACAGAAAGATCTGATATAGTTCAAGCGAATTTGTTAGAAGGTAGAATTGCTATATTAATAGAAGGAACTTGCTTTGTAATAACTGTACCTGCTGTATTTGTAGAATTTTTTCAAACAGTAGAAGACTATTATCACAGAACTATTGTATCCTCAGCTGCAAGAATATTAAGATATATAGCTGCCTTTATAGTAATAACTTTGCCTTCTGTTTATTTGACACTTATAAAGTTTAATTCAGAATTAATACCTATAACTTTTATGCAATCTATAATCCAATCACGACAAGGTATAGCTCTAACTCCTTTCATGTCTATGATTTCAATGAATTTGATTGTAGAATTTTTAAGAGAAGGAGGACTTAGACTTCCAGGTAAAATAGGTCAAACTTTAAGTGTAGTAGGCGGTATTATTATAGGTGACGCTGCCATTCAAGCTAAAATCATAAGTTCTGTAACTTTACTTATAATTGGAATTACAACTGTAGCTACTTTTTTAATTCCTAATTATGAAATGTCTCTTTCAATAAGACTGTTAAATTACCCAATGTTAATACTTTCAAATTGGTTAGGAATGTTAGGTGTAGGTGTAACTTGGTTTTTTATTATAGCATATCTTTGTTCTCTAGACAGTTTTGGAGTACCCTACTTTTCACTTTATAAAAATGATATGAAAGATACATTTATAAGGTCACCTATATGGACTATGAATAAAAGACCTGAAGTAATACCAAATAATAACTCTACAAGGCAAACAAATTTTAAATTAAAATTCAGGAGGAAAAAGAATGGATAAAGATTCAGACAGTATCTTAACTCCTAGTGAATTAACATTTACCATTACTGGCTTTTTAATTGGACCTGGAGTATTAGTTTTACCTTTAAGTGTTGTAAAAGCTGCTCAACAAGATGGATGGATATGTTGTATTTTAGGTTCTATATATCCTTTATATATGGCTTTTTTAGCAAGTTATGTACATAAAAAATATCCTAAAGATAACATATTAACGTTAAGTAAAAAATTTTTGGGAAAGTTCTTAGGTACTGTTTTAAATTTTCTATTTCTTCTTTTTTTTCTTTTTATATTAACCCAGGTAGCTTCAGCAATGAGTAATGTACTTCTAATATACATGACTCCTTTTTTAAATAAATATAAAATTATATTAATTATACTTTTAGTACCAGCTTTCATTGCCTATAAAGGTATTAAAACATTAGGAAGAGTAAATGTAATAATTTTTTATATAGTAATTCTTGGTGTTTTTATCCCTATACCAGCTTTAAAACAAGGAAGTTTTTTTAATATAATGCCTGTATTTGGTTCAGGTTTTACAGGTATATTAAAAGGTAGTAAGGAAACAATATTAGCCTTTTCTGGAGCAGAAGCTTTATTTTTAATATCCCCTTTTTTTAAAGGTAATAAAGAATTTAAAAAAAGTAGTATAAAAGGCATATTTATCACTATTCTTATTTACACATGGTTCACCTTTATTTCTATATATTATCTAGGTATTGATACTCTCCCTAAATTTTTATGGCCTGTAGTAACTGTATCAGAATCTGTTATTATACCAGTTATTAATAACTTTAGATATATTTTTATGAGTTTATGGCTGCTATTAATGCTTAAAACATTATCTACTTATTATTACTTATTTACTTTTGGTTTAAACAAATTAAGTAATAATATATCTTTAAATAGAAAAAAATTAGTTATTTTACTTTATCCACTATTTTTTTATATATCAACTAAATATGGCAATCCAACTATGAGAAGAAATTTAGCTGATATGTTAATACCTATACATGTAATTTTTAATACAACATATGTTTCTTTAATAACTTTTATAACAATAATAAAAAAAGGTGATGTAAATGTTCAAAAGATTTAATAAATTCATAATAATACTTGTACTATTAGCAATTTTTTTATATACTTTCATAGGTTCTAAGGGACAAATATTAGAAAAATTAGACATTCCCGTAGCTGTAGGAAATGATTTAATAATGGAAGGCAAATCTAATTTATTATATAGTGTTCCCATTGCTTTATATATCTTTGAACATAAAGGTGATATCACAAGCCATGTGCTTACAGGCAAAGCACATAACATAGGAGAAACTAGAGAAAGCCGTAATTTAAAATCTAATAGGAAATTTTTATTAGGTATTGAAAAAGTATTTTTAATGAATGAAGATTTTGCAAAACTTACATTAAGTCCTTTAATAGACATACTATTAAATAATCCATTGATAAATGATAATGCTCTTGTTGTTGTATGTAAACAAAGTTGTGAAGATATTTTAAACTATAAAGTTAAAGGATATCCAAATTCAGGAGATTATATTGAAGGAATGTTAAAACACTTAGGTGATTATGCCTTTTTCTCCCCACAAAATACTATTATGGATTTAATAGAGCGATTAGATTCTGAGGGAAGAAATACTGTACTGCCCTATTTAGAGCTAAAAAAATTTGGTCTTGAAGTAACTGGCCTAGCTCTTTTTAAAGGTGACAAAATGATAGGAAAAATAAATGTAAAAGATGCTAAAATTTTAAATTTACTAAAGTTCAATAATGTAAAAGGGATGCTATCCATACAAAATAATGCAAATGAATATATAAATTATTATGCAACATCTAAGAAAAAAGTTAAATGTTCTAAAATAGGTGAAAAATATAAATTTACAATAAATCTGAATTTAAAAGGTACTATTGTAAATAATGAATTATATAAAAATTTTAATAAAGATCCACAAGTATTAAAAAATTTTGAAAAAGATATAGAAAACTCCGTTGAAAAAATTGCCTATGATTTTTTTAAAGAATATAAGCATAAATATGATACTGATATTTTAGGTTTGGGTAAATTTGCTGTTGCAAAATATGGTCGACATAAAGGCATTGATTGGAATGAAGCGGTGTGTAATTCTGATATAGAAGTACATGTAAAAGCTTCAGTAGATAAACAAGGCAGAGGAGATTTTTGATTTAACCTTATATATAATTTTTCAATATACTTTTTATGTGATATAATAATTATTACTAAATATACTTTATTCAACTTTCTCAGTTTATTAATATTATTTTTACTTTGAAAAGTTGATCTTATATATTGCATAAAGGAGGACTACATAATGTTCAAATGGAAAGATTCATATTCAGTAGGTGTTGAAGAAATAAACAAACAGCATAAAAAATTATTTGAACTAGGTAAAGAACTATATGAATTAATCGAATTAGATGATGAATATGATCACTTTGATGAGATAATGAATATACTCGATGAATTAAAAGACTATACCCACTATCATTTTAAAAGTGAGGAAGATCTTCTCACAAAACACGGCTATGAAACCCTACAATTTAAATTACATAGACTAGAGCATAAAAGTTTTATACATAAAATGGACAGTTTTAATGAAAAAAGTATAGATTTTGAACAAAAAGACTCAGTTTTAAAAATGTTATCTTTTATTGAAAACTGGATAAGTCATCATATATTAGAAACAGATATGTCATACAAAGAATTTTTTAGTAAATTACCAATCACTTAAATTCTAAGGAATGTCTCAAAATAATTTTACATACAACATATTGTAGTATATTTTTATTTTGGGACATTGTTTTTTATCTAATATTTTTCTCTTCATCACATACTTCTCAAATTATGTTTCATTTTTATTGATTCAACTTTCGTAGTAAAAAATATTTCTTAGCGAAGGAAAATGATATATTGCGTAAGAAACATTTGAACAAAGTTTACAAGTTCTTAGCTTTACGAATTTGAAAAAAGTTATTTTTTAATTACTGATTCCTACGGAATATTAATTAAAAAATCTTTTTTCAATATGAGCAAAGCTTAGAACTTGTTACTGAAGTGAAAGGTTTCTAAGCAAGATATCCTTTCCCGTAGCGGCTATTTTTCATCTGCAAAAGTTGAACTATTGATTTTTTAATTTTGTAGTTTCTTCATATATATTTTCAGTCATTCTAAATAAAAAATCTAACAATAATTGTTTTTCCTTTTCTGAAAAATTTCTAGTTAAAACTTCAGAAGATTGTTCTAAAATATGTATAAAGTCACTTTTTATTTCTTTAGCCTTATCTGTTAGGAATAGTCTATATTTTCTTCTATCCTCTTCATCTTTTGTTTTATATATATACCCTTTTTCTATTAAAGATTTAACACTCTTAGCAACTTCATATTTATCTACCTTTAATCTCTCTACCATGTCTTCTTGACAAAATCCTTCTCTAATATAAATTTGAATTAAATATTTATATTCATTTCTATTTAAATTATATTTCTTTAAGTTTTTTACTATATAATACGAGAGATGTCTAGAAATTATATCAATCCATTTTCCAAAAGAAATTTTGCCAGTTAATGAATCATATTTGAAAAAATTAGTCATACGTTTTCACTCCTAAATAGTTTCATAAAATATATTATAATACAAAACATTTTCTCTATGTGTAATTTTATCATATTTTAATAAGAACAAGAAAAATCTTTTACTTTGCTAAGAAATTATAAATTTACTTAACTTTAAAACACCAAACCCTTTAAGACAATTTATAATCTCCTTATAAAAATATAGTTGCAATATGCAACTATATAACATATAATAAATTTGTAAAGAACAACTATTGGAGGGTTAATATGAACAGAGAAAAAATTCTTGGAGAAGAAAATGAATTTAGTGCACTTATGAAACTTAGTATTCCAGCATCTATAGCAATGTTAATAAATGCTATATATAACATAGTGGATACAATATTTATAGGACGAGGAGTAGGCTCACTTGGTATTGCTGGAGTATCAATATACCTTCCTATTCAAATGATGATATTATCTGTGGCTCTACTAATAGGAATTGGGACTTCATCAATTGTATCAAGAAAGCTTGGAAAGAAAGATGAAGAAGGTGTCAATAAAGCTTGTGGAAATCTATTTTTATTGATAGGAATCTTTTCAGTAATATTTTCCATAACAGGACTTGTTTTCACAAAAGAAATTGTAAAAATGTTTGGTGCTAGTGATGCCGTATTGCCTTATGCAGCAGATTATGCAAAAACAATGTTTATTGGAGTATTTGTATTTCCTATTTGTGTAGCTTCAAATAATATTTTAAGAGCAGAGGGTAATGCAAAAGATGCAATGTATTCTATGATTATAGGAATGATTGCTAATGTATTTTTAGACTACTTATTTATATATGTTTTTAAATGGGGAATAGCTGGAGCAGGACTTGCCACTTCTATCTCAAAAATGATTAATTTTACTTATATTGTTTACTATTTTATGAAAAAATCTTCAGTTAAGATTAAAACAAAATATCTTAGATATGATAAAACTATAGTAAAGGAAATGCTATCTATAGGTTTTTCAGCATTTATAATACAGATTTCTGCCAGCATCGTAGCACTACTATTGAATTATACACTTTATCATTATGGTGGAGATAAAGCAGTATCTATATATGGCATAATATTTAAACTTACACTATTTGTTCAAATGCCTTTAACTGGTCTTATTCAAGGAATGCAGCCTATTGTTGGATATAGTATGGGAGCAGGAAATATTACTAGAATAAAAAATACTGTTAAAATCAATTTGATAGTATCCACATGTATTTCAACATTACTAGTAATGTTAATATATATAATGCCTAAATCTATAGTTGGATTATTTACAAATGATACATCTTTAATAAACCAAGGAAGCAGTGTAATAAAAATAGTAATGTTAATCTACCCACTATTGGGTATTTATATGACATCGTTAGGAGTATATCAATCTATAGGAAAGGCTAAAATGTCCTTACTCTTATCAATGCTTAGACAAATAATTTTCTTTATACCTATTTCTTTGATACTGCCATCAGTATTTAATTTAGGTCTTACTGGTATTTGGTTAGCGTTCCCTATTTCAGATTTTCTAGCATGTTTAACAGCTGGATTAATTAGTATAAAAGATTTCAAAAATACATTAAAAAAATATCAAGTATCAATGCAATGATACTGAATAAAAACAGGTGAAAAATAACCGCTGCGGGAAATGATATCTTGCTCAGAAACCTTTCACTTCAGTAACAAGTTCTAAGTTTTACTCATATTGAAAAAAGATTTTTTAATTAATATTCCGTAGGAATCAATAATTAAAAAATAACTTTTTTCAAATTCGTAAAACTAAGAACTTGTAAACTTTGTTCAAATGTTTCTTACGCAATATATCATTTCCCTTCGCTAAGCAGTATTTTTGTCCTGCGAAAGTTGAATTAATAATTAATAATTAAGGAAATTTTGCCTTAGGGCAAAATAACTAATATATGGGGCTATTGCACTAAAAGTAAATACTACAATATATTGTGTTTATTTAAAATTCAAAAAGCAATATATTGTATGTAAATTTCTTAATGCGACAGCCCCATTAACATTAAACTTATGTTTTTAGTACTAATATCTTTCCTTCTAATGGTTCTAAATATACTCTCAAAATTCCCTCTTGCAAAATAGTTTTTTCATTTTCATTAAATAAATTAACAAAAATCTGCCTATCATAATTTTCTAAAATATTTTCATCTACTTTCAATTCAATATTATACTTCTCTTTAAAACTTCTATTTACTAAAACTATTATAATTGATTTTTGCGTATCATCTCCAAAACAATCTTTACCCTTTTTATGATATCTAATATATCCGTATATATCATCATAAATATAAAATGGTTTCCAATATCCTGTACTCAATATTGAATTTTCTTTTCGAATTTTAATGATTTGCTTATACATTTTTAATATATTCTTATTTTCTTTTCCCCAAGGATAACAAGCCCTATTGCATGGATCTTTTTCACCATATAGTCCAGCCTCATCCCCGTAATATAAATGAGGAACTCCTGGAAATGTAAATTGTATTAACACTATTAATTTCAATAGTTTAAATACATAATACTCATCTATATTCTCAAAAGACTCATTTCCCTTGCATATCACTTCTAAAGATGTTTCTATATTAATTTTATTTAAACTATATTCTTTTTCTAAACCACGCTCTATAACTATCTTCTTTAAAATAGTTGCAATTCTTTCTACATCATGAGTACCAATTACATTAATAAGTGAATAAAAATTATGAATAGGATAATTTTCATAAACACTCATTAAATTTTCATATAAAATTTCAGCATTTATATCATTACTAAAAAATTTAATCAAATTATCTCTAAAAACATAATTTGTAACAGAATCTAATTCTTGATTTATAAAATATTTTCGTCTTTTATCATAACTTATTTTATTAGATGCATCTTCCCACACCTCACCTATAACTATAGAATCTTCATCTTTTTGTTTACACTGTTTTTTTAATAATTCAATAAACTCATCTGGAAGCTCATCTGCAACATCTAATCTCCATCCTTTTATTCCAGTATTCATCCAATAATTTATAACACTATCATTGTCCTTTATTATATAATCTAAGTATGATTTTTCCATTTCGTTAACACAAGGTAAGTCTTTTACTCCCCACCAACAGTCATAATCCTGCGGATACTTATTAAAATTATACCAATTATAATACTTTGAATCCTTAGACTGATATGCTCCTAGACTTTCATACTTTTTATACTTATTAAAATAAATACTGTCACTTCCTGTATGATTAAAAACGCCATCTAAAATAATGTATATGCCCTTACTTCTAGAAAGTTGTACTAACTCTTTAAAACTCTCCAAGTCTCCATACATTCTATCTATTTTTTTATAATCTGCAGTATCATATTTATGATTACTAACTGATTCAAATATAGGGTTTAGGTATATTAAATTAATTCCTAAATCCTTTAGATAATCTAATTTCTTAATAATTCCTTTTATATTTCCTCCATAAAAATCCCATCTTATAATTTCATTTGTTTTTGAATCTTTTATATACATAGGCTTATCATACCAATTTCCATAAATAAAACAATTCTTTCTTGGATTTAGTACTCTAAAATCATCATTTCCATTAAAAAATCTATCTACAAAAATTTGATACATAATTGAATGTTTTAACCATTTAGGAGTTATTAACTCTTTAGAATATACTGTTATTTGGTATGGAATAGGATTATTTTCATAAATTTCTCCTAATCCCCCTACTTTTCTTTTGTTATTTCCATAATATATTACTTTATTATTACTTAAATAAATTTCGAAATAATAGAAAACTAATTTACTCTCTATACCTACATCTATTGTGCAATTATAAATACTTTTTTTACTATCTATATTTGTTTCTCTAAATATACCTTTTGGAGGTTCTTTCTCCACACTCATAATATAATTTTTTTCTTTTAGAGTTTCATATGAATATTCATCTTTGACTAATTTTAATATAACTTTTTTTATTTTAAGATTTTGATCTAAATCAGAAATAGCCAATCGAAGAATTACTTTATCATTACTTTTTACAGCTCCAAAAGGACATTTGAAAAATAAATTCCATGAATCATATAATATTTTAATTTTTTCTACACTCCCCATACATTTTTTGCGTATTCCTTTATAGTATTGTCACTAGAAAATCTTCCAGAACAAGCTATATTTACAGCACTCATCTCCTGCCATTTACTTTGATTTTTATATAGCATATCTATCTTGCTTTGTGCCCTAACATATGCATCAAAATCTTTAAGTACAAAGAACTCATCATTATTGTGAAGAAGTTTATTTGTAATCCCATCAAATTCATTTGTAGAAACACTTACATTACTAGAATCTAAAAAACCATCTTTAAGCGTTTGAATTATGTTTTTTAAACGTTTATCTTTTTCATATATATCAATAGAAGAGTATCCTCCATTTTTATAATAGTTAATTACTTCTTCTGCTCTAAGTCCAAACAAAACTATATTTTCCTCTCCAACAGCTTCTTTTATTTCTATATTAGCTCCATCTAATGTTGCAATAGTAACAGCTCCATTCATCATGAATTTCATATTACCAGTTCCTGAAGCTTCTTTAGAAGCTGTTGATATTTGTTCACTTACGTTTGCACAAGGAATAAGCTTTTCAGCTAAAGATACTCTATAATTTTCAAGAAAAACAACTTTAATCTTATCTTTAACTCTCTTATCATTATTTATTCTATTACCCACAGCATTAATAAGTTTTATAATTTCCTTAGCCATATAATACCCTGGTGAAGCTTTTGCTCCAAAGAAAAATGTTCTGGGAACAATATCTAAATTAGGATTTTCTATTACTCTATTGTATAAATTCATAATATTAAATACATTCAAAAGTTGTCTTTTATATTCATGAAGTCTTTTAGCTTGAACATCAAATATAGAATTAGGATCTATACTTATCCCATAATTTTGTTTTACAAAATTTGAAAGTTCTATTTTATTTGACTGTTTAATATTCAATAGCTTTTCTTGAAATACTCTGTCTTTAGAGTATCTTTTAAGTTTTATTAATTTATTTGGCTCCCTTATCCAATTATTTCCTATGGTATTACTAATAAGTTTTGCTAAGTGTGGATTTGCTTTTAAAAGCCATCTTCTGTGAGTGATTCCATTTGTCTTATTATTGAACTTATGAGTATAAAAATCATTAAACTCTTTAAAAACTACATTTTTTAATATTTCTGTGTGAAGCTCTGCAACTCCATTTACTGAATGTGAACCTACAATAGATAAATAAGCCATTCTTATATATCCATCTTGAATTATAGACATTTTATTTATCTTGTTCCAATCACCTTCATATCTATCGAAAAGTTCTCCACAAAATCTTCTATTTATTTCTTCTATTATCATATAAATTCTTGGTAAAAGCTTTTTAAACATTTCCAATTTCCATTTTTCCATAGCCTCTGAAAGTATTGTATGATTTGTAAATGATATAGTTTTTATTGTAATATCCCAAGCTTTTTCCCAAGGCATATTTTCTTCATCAACTAATATTCTCATAAGCTCAGGAATTGCCAACGCTGGATGTGTATCATTTATATGAATAGCAATATACTCATTAAATTTCTCCATAGAAAGTCCAAGTTTTTTATACTTTCTTACTATACTTTGAACTCCTGCACTTACAAAAAAATACTCTTGCTTTAATCTTAAAAGTTTCCCCTTTTCATTAGAATCATCCGGATATAAAACTTGAGAAATAGCTTCAACAGAATATTTATATTCTACAGCTTTAACATAATTTCCATTAGAAAAAGATACAAAATCGAAATCTTTATCTACAGCCTCAGCACTCCATAATCGTAAGGTATTAACAGTATCATTGTTATATCCTATTATAGGAACATCATATGGGACTGCTAAAATTGGTTCATAGTTTTCGTGTATAATCTTAAATCTTCCATCTTCTTGAGTTACTCTTACATCCCCGCCAAATCTTACAATAAAAGCTTTGTCGTGTTTTCTAGTTTCCCATACATATCCTTCTTTTAACCATCTATCTGGCACTTCTACTTGCCTTCCGTCAACTATTTTTTGTTCAAATAATCCATATTTATACCGTATACCATTTCCGTTACCTGGTATTTTAAGTGATGCCATAGAATCTAAAAAACCTGCTGCTAATCTACCAAGTCCCCCATTTCCAAGGCCTGCATCTTTCTCAACATCTTCAAGTTCTCTTAAATCAATGTCAAGTTCTTTTAATGCATCTTCACAAACCTCTTTAATTCCAAGTGATATTAAATTACTAATCAAAAGTTTTCCCATTAAGAATTCCATAGAAAAATAATATACTTGTTTAACTTTATTCTCACTATATAGCTTATTTGTTCTTAACCAATTTTTTGAACAATACTCTTTTATAAGCCCTCCAAGAGCATAGTATTTATGCATTATAGAAGCTTCTTTAACATCTTCTGCATACATAACCATAAGTTTTCTTTTAAAATCTTTAATGATAGTATCTTTGTCTAAATGCATATGGGCTACCTCCTACTAGTAATTAAAATTTAATCACTCAATTTTCACAGATAAAATGCCACCGCTGCGGAAAATGATATCTTGCTCAGAAACCTTTCACTTCAGCAACAAGTTCTAAGCTTTACTCATATTGAAAAAAGATTTTTTAATTAATATTCCGTAGGAATTAGTAATTAAAAAATAACTTTTTTCAAATTCGTAAAGCTAAGAACTTGTAAACTTTGTTCAAATGTTTCTTACGCAATATATCATTTCCCTTCGCTAGACAGTATTTTCTTACTGGAAAAATTGAGTTAATTATATATTAAATTTTTATAAATCTCTTTATAGGTTTTAGCAGAATTTTGCCAACTATTATCTTTCTCCATTACTTGCTGCATTATTTCTTTCCATAATTTTTTGTCTTTGTAAACACTAACTGCATTTTTTATAGTTTTAATTAACTCTCTTGAATTGTAGTTTTTAAAAGAGAAGCCTGTTCCCTTTCTAGTATATTTATTAAAAGGCAAAACTGTTTCTTTAAGTCCACCTGTCTCTCTAACTATTGGCAAAGTACCATACCTCTGTGCTATTAGCTGCCCTATTCCACAAGGTTCAAATAAAGAAGGCATCAAAAACATATCACAACTTGCATATATCTTTTTTGCCATTTCATTACTAAAATATATATTTGAAGATATCTTCGATGGATATATATATGAATAATATTGTATTAAATCTTCATAATGCATTTCTCCTGTACCAAGTACTACTATTTGAATATCCATTCCTAATAATTCTTCAATAACCTCTGCAATCAAATCTAGTCCTTTTTGCTTTACAAGTCTTGATACAATTCCTATCATAGGTATATCTCTATTAACTGGTAATTTAAGCTCTCTTTGCAGCTCTATTTTATTTCTTAATTTGTTATCTAAATGGTTTATATTATAATTAAAATAAATTTCTTTATCGTCTTTAGGATTAAATACATCATAATCTATTCCATTTACTACACCTAAAAATTTTGCTCCTCTATTTTCTAAAAGTCCATGAAGTCCTTCACCATAATATGGAGTTTTTATTTCTTTTGCATAACTGTTACTTACTGTAGTAACTAAATCAGCATAATTAATTCCACCTTTCATAAATGAAATCCCATCATAATACTTTAATTTATTTTCACTAAAGTATTCATCACTTAATCCTAAAATATCACCAAGAATTTCTTTTCCAAATACACCTTGATATTTAAGATTGTGAATTGTAAACACTGTTTTTATAGAATTATCTTTCATGAAAACTGGTATCATTCCGGTATGCCAATCATTACAGTGAATAACGTCTGGTTTAAAATCTCCCATATGTTTAATACTTTCAATTACAGCATCACAAAAATATGCAAATCTTTCACCATCATCATAAAATCCATATATCCCATCTCTTTTAAAATAGTACTCATTATCTACAAAATAATATGGTATACCGCTATATTCCAAGTATTCCAATCCACAGTATTGATTTCTCCATGCAACTTTCACATTAAAACTGTCAATATGCTTCATCTTTGTCTTAAAATTTGAAGATATATCACTATATTTTGGAATAATAACTCTAACATCCACTCCCATTTTCCTCAAAGCCTTTGGAAGTGCATATGCTACATCTCCCAATCCTCCGATTTTTATAAATGGATGTGATTCAGTACATACAAATAATACTTTCATTATTCTCCCCCATTATCCATTTTTATTTTACACTTTCAAACTTAAACAACTCTTTTTATCAAACCTGCATTAGTAGTTTTTTCTATTATTAAAGGATATTCCTCATCACCTACTAATTGTTTATTTTCTTTTATAACTACATTTTTATCCAAAATAACTTTATTTAACTTAGCTCCTTTTTTGATAATACACTTTTGAAGTATTATGCTGTCTTTAACTTTTGCTCCTTCTTCTATAACAACACCTCTAGAAATAATACTATTTTTAATAGTACCCTTTATAATGCAGCCATTAGCAATAAATGAACTTTTAACTTTTGAATTAACAGAATACTCTGTAGGAGGCATATCTTTAGATTTTGTATATACTTTTCTATCCTTTAAAAATAATTCATCTCTTACTTTAAGACTAAGTATATCTAAATTAGCTTTATAATAAGCTGTACTAGAATTTATACATTGTAAATACCCACAAAACTCGTAAGAATTTATATTATACTTATCTAAATTACCATATATATAATCTTTAAGAGAAGCATAATATCCTGTTTCTAAGCACTTATATATAATATCTATAAGCCTTTCTTTTTTCATTATAAAAATTTCCATAGATATATTATTTTTTTGTCCTAGTTTTCCAATATTTTTCCCAACACTTAAAACTTTTCCATTATCATCTAAATTGAAAACATCACAATTTAAAAAACTTACTCCATCATTTCTCACTTTCTTATATACCATTGTAATATCACTTTTAGAATTCTCATGTTCTTTTACTACTTTCTCTAAATCTATATTACATACCATATATGAGGAAGATACAATTACATTGTCTTCCTTACTTCTATACAAATATTCCATATTATTTCTAAGTAACCTAACATCATTAAGTAAATAGTTGTTTATATCATAATTAAATAAAAATAAACCTCCTATTTTTCTATCTAAATCCCAAGGTTTACCTGTTTCTAAATGATCTGCTAATGACCTTGAATTACTTTGGGCAAATATACCTATGTTTTTTATTCCTGAATTGACCATATTTGAAAGCATAAAATCTATAACTCTATATCTTCCATATATAGGTATAGAACCAATTGGTCTATTTATTGTGAGACTTCTTATATTTTTTTCATCTTCATTCAAATTCAAAATTCCCATATAATCATTTAACATATCATCACCTCTTAAGCAAATTTTTCCAATGATTTAACTTGGTATGACCCTTCAATCCTATCGCCTTCCTGTATGACAACAATATCTTCTGAATTACCAACTACGCTATTTTTTTTCACAACAACATTGCTTCCAATTATAGCTTTATCCACAATAGAATTTTTTTGTATTAAGGTATCTTCCATAACAATGGAATTAATAATTTTTGTATTTTCATCTATATAAACTCCTGAAAAAACTACAGAATTTGTTACTTCTCCTAAAATAACACTTCCCTCAGCCACTAAAGAATTTTTAATAACCGCTTTGTCTCCCACATAATGAGGAGGACAATCATTATTTAAAGAATAAATTCTCCAATCATTATCATAAATATCAAGTCCACCATCTACTTTAAGCATATCCATATTAGCTTGCCAAAAGCTCTCTACTGTGCCAACATCTTTCCAATATCCTTCAAAAGGATATGCAAATAAATTCTCACCACCATTAAGCATTTTAGGTATTATATTTTTTCCAAAATCATTACTTGATTTTGTATCTTTTTCATCTTCATTCAAAAAATATTTAAGTTTTTCCCAATCAAAAATGTATACTCCCATAGATGCCATATTGTTTTTAGGATTCTTAGGTTTTTCTTCAAATTCATATATCTTATTATTTTCTGTAGTGTTCATAATTCCAAATCTATGAGCTTCTGCCATTGGAACTTCAATTACAGCTATAGTTGCATCTGCTCCTTTTTCTTTATGGAACTTTAACATTTTAGAGTAATCCATTTTATATACATGATCACCTGAAAGTATTAAAACATACTTTGGATTATAGGAATCAATGAATCCTATATTTTGATATATTGCGTTTGCAGTGCCTTTATACCAATCACCACCTAAGTTTGTCATATAAGGAGGCAATAGTGTAACTCCTCCATTAATCCTATCTAAATCCCAAGGAGTTCCAATTCCTATATGTGAATTTAAAGTAAGTGGCTTATATTGAGTAAGCACTCCAACTGTATCAATACCTGAATTTGAGCAATTACTTAAAGTAAAATCAATTATTCTATATCTTCCCCCAAATGGAACTGCTGGCTTTGCAGTATTTTTTGTAAGGTGTTTTAATCTACTTCCCTGGCCTCCTGCCAATATCATAGCAACAATTTCCTTTTTAGACATAATTCATCCCCCTTTTGTATTTGCGTCACTTATACCAAACCGGCTTTATAATCATTGTTGATAATGCCGGTACCTTTATATTTATACTAAAATGTTGATTATTACATTTTTCTATTGATGGTTTAATAATATCTTTGTTTACAAAATTTGAACCTCCATAAATATCTCTATCACTATTAAATATTTCCTTGTATAGTGTAAGTCTTGGTATTCCAACTTTAAAATTTTCATAAGTTACATTTGAAAAATTGCAAATTATTATAAGAAAATCTTTTTCTTCTTTACTATATCTTATAAATGAAATTATACTTTGCTTTGAATTTGAATGATCTATCCACATAAACCCTTTACTATCATGATCAAGCTGCCAAAGTGCTTTTTCTTTAATATATAACTCATTTAAATCTCTAACGTAGTTTTTAAGTGCATCATGAATTGGATATTTCATTAAATTCCAATCTAATTCACTATTAAAATTCCATTCTATAAACTGACCAAATTCTCCACCCATAAATATAAGTTTTTTTCCAGGATGACCCATCATATATCCATAAAATAACCTTAAATTAGAAAATTTTTCTTCATACTTTCCTGGCATCTTATCAAGCAATGATTTTTTTCCATGTACAACCTCATCATGAGAAAGAGGAAGCACAAAATTCTCAGAAAAAGCATACATAAGAGAAAAAGTTATTAATTTATGTTTATGCCTTCTTTCTTCTGGTGGAGTTTTCATGTACGTGAGCATATCATTCATCCATCCCATATTCCACTTATAGTTCATTCCCAATCCATTCATATATGTAGGATATGTTACTAAAGGCCATGCAGTTGACTCCTCTGCTATCATAAGAGGATTATCAATATTTTTAAAAATAACTTCATTTAACTCTTTTATAAAATCAACTGCTTCTAAATTTTCTATTCCTCCCTTTTTATTTCTTAAATTTAAATGTTCTTTACAGTAATTTAGGTAAATCATATTGGCAACCGCATCTATTCTAATTCCATCTATGTGATACACTTCAAACCAAAATAATGCATTAGATATTAAAAAACTTCTAACTTCTGGTTTAGTGAAATCAAAATTTGCAGTTCCCCATCCATAATTTTCTCTTTTTCTTTCATCTTCATATTCATATAAATGAGTTCCATCAAACTTATAAAGACCATATTCATCTTTGCAAAAATGCCCTGGTACCCAATCTAAAATAACACCTATATTATTTCTATGCAGCCTGTCCACAAGATATTTAAAATCTTCTAAATTTCCAAACCTACTAGTTACTGAATAATAACCAGTACATTGATATCCCCAAGAAGCATCTAATGGATGCTCTGAAATTGGTAATATCTCCACATGTGTATATCCCATATCTAGAATATATTCAATAAGGTCGCTTGCTATTTCTTTATAAGAATAAAATTCTCCATTTTCTTTTCTACGCCAAGATCCTAAGTGTAATTCATATATATTTATTGGGCTTTCATACAGATTTTTTTGTTTTCTTTTCTCCATCCATTTTTCATCATTCCATTTATATGCTTTAGACTCTACAATTACTGAAGCTGTATTTGGCCTCACTTCTGAATACAATGCATAGGGATCAGATTTTTTTAATATTTTCCCCTGCACTGTATGAATTTCATATTTATAAATATCCCCTTCTTTTATATATGGTATAAAAAGCTGCCATATTCCTGTATCTTTTATTTTTTTCATTACATGTTTTGTACCATTCCAATTATTAAAATTACCTATTACTCTAACTTCTACAGCATTGGGTGCCCACACATGAAATAATGCACCTTTTTCGTTACAATTTTTTATTAATTTACTTCCAAATAATTTATAACTTCTAAAATTTTTTCCATGAAGAAATTGCTTTATTTCAAATAAACAATTAAAATTATTATCACATTTTTTATTTTCTACTACACTTACACTCAAATTAATTCTCTCCCTCAAATTTAATTTTGTAGTATAATTTTACCTTTTATTGGAAATTCAGTCAACATTTCATTGGAAAATATAAATTTAATATGCCACTACTACTAAGGGATAAGAATTATGGGGTTCAAATTTATTCCCCTTAAAATCTCCAAATAGTTGAATGCTTTCAAATCCTGAACTTCTCAATAATTTTATGATATCCTTTGATAATATAGGATATAATGCAATTTCATTTTCTATTTCCTTTCCATTAACTTGCAGAATTGTCTTAAACAAAACTTTATTTGTATTTTTATCATAATTATATATACGCTTAAATTTTATTCCTACATCCTTATTTTCTATAGTAGGTAAAAAATTGACATTATGCATTAGTACTCTATCATAATTAATTATTTGAATTACTAAACTTCCACCTTTTTTTAACAAACTTTTTATTTCCTTAAAAAATTTCTCTATTTCTTTTTCTTCATTAAGGTGAACAAGTGAGTTTCCTATACAAAAAACTAAATCATATTTAGAATTTAGCTTTTGATTTAGTTCTAACATATTGCCTTGCAAAATATTTATATCTAAATTATTATTTAAACTTTTATTTCTTAATTCCTCAACCATTTTATAGTCTAAATCCACTGCAGTTACATTATATCCTTGTTTTGAAAGCTCTAAAGAATATCCTCCAGTTCCACAAGCAACATCTAATAAATCCTTTGGTTTTTCTCCAGCTACTTTTTTAATAAAATTAATTTTCTCTTTCCCTATAGGAAAAATAAAATCATAATACTTAGAAATTTCCTCATAAAAACTCATAACACTACACTCCTTTAAAAAAACATTATTTATAGTATTGCCTAATATTGTACGAAAATCTTCATTTTTATGATATACCTTTTGTAATATTTTTCTATTATAATAAATTTGAATGATTAACAAAATAAGGAGGAAATTAATTGTGAAAAACGTACCAACAAATAAATCTTTTAGAAAAAAACAAAATTTAAAATTAAAATTTCTATTAATACCTCTCACTTTATTTTTAACTATATCAGTTATATTTATCTCAACTTTTCAAAGTAAAATGTATAATTCTAATTTAAGAAAAAAAATATATAATTCAATGACAAAGAGTAAAAATAGAATTACAGCTTATAATAAAGCTGTTAATCTTAATAATGGTGCCTCTGCTAATACTTGTGTTTATTTTTTATCTGAAGTTTTGAGAATGAATGGTGAAAAGATTAATAACAGTGTTTGCAATACAAATCAACTTTTAGATATAATGAAAGAAGAGGGTTGGAAAAAAGAAAAAAATTATAAGAAACTGAGACCAGGTGATATATGTTTTACTACAGATTCAAAATTAAATAAATATGGTACACCATCTCATACATATATATTTATGAAATGGAAAGAAAAAGGTAAATATGACTATGCGTATGTTTGTGATAATCAAGCTAAAGACTATGATTGGAAAATATATCATATTCGAAATATAGCAAAAGTTGATTATTCTAATGGACATTCCAAAGACCCTTTTAGTTTTTTTATGTATAAAAGAGATTAATTTTTACATTACAGACATTATAAAAGGAGGCTTTTTTTATGAATAAATATAATGTACTTGTAGTAGATGATGAAAAAGAAATTAGGGATGCTATTGAAGTCTACTTACGAAGTATAGACAACCTAAATATAATAAAAGCATCTGATGGTTTAGATGCTTTAGATATTTTAGAAAATAATGAAATCCATGTAATATTATTAGATGTAATGATGCCAAGACTTGATGGAATAAGGACATGCATGAGAATAAGAGAGAATAAAAACATTCCTATTATAATTTTATCTGCTAAAAGTGAAGACACAGATAAAATTTTAGGATTAAATATAGGTGCTGATGATTATATAACTAAACCTTTTAACCCATTAGAGCTAGTAGCAAGAGTAAAATCTCAACTTAGAAGATATATAAATTTTGGAAACTTTAATAAAAAAACAACACAAGATGAAATAGTTATAGATCAATTGATTATTAAAAAAAACAACCATATTGTTATAGTTGACGATAAAGAAGTACAATTAACACCTATAGAATATGATATTCTTTTACTATTATCGGAAAATCCTAATAGAGTATTTCCTTCAAGTGAAATTTATGAAAGAGTTTGGAATGAACCTGCTTTTAAAAGTGAAAATACTGTTTCTGTACATATAAGAAGATTGAGAAAAAAAATAGAAATAGATCCTAAAAATCCTAGATATATAAAAGTAGTATGGGGAGTTGGATACAAAATTGAAAATTAAAAATTTAAAACTTGACAAACTCAAATCATTTTTAGAAAAAATTATACTTATAATATTTGCACTTATGTTATTTATTTTTTTACTAATGGTTAGCTCTTTAAAAAGTTTACACAATAGCAATAACCAAATAAAATATATAAAAAGTGAAATGTCATCCAAAATGCAAACTTGGGACCTTATGTCAGAAAATAAGAATTTTATTAATGATACTTCTTGGCTCAATTACGATTCTTGGATGAGAGAATGTGCATCTAATGCAAATTTATGTATATACAAAAACACAAATGATTTAAAAATACTATCACAAAAGTCACAAGAAGAACTAAATAAAATAAGTAAAACTCTGAAAATTAATTATGAAAATAAAGATTATAGTAGAGTTGTAAAATTTATAATTATTGATCAAAGGAAAAATACATTTTTAACTAATGATATTAATAATATAGATTTTATAAAAAGTAATCTTAAAACTTTTTTAAATGTGGAGGGTGAATTATATAAATACGTTTCAAATAAAGGAAAGTGGTATAATATATCATTTAATTCAGTAGAAGCCCCTGCATATAAATATGGAAAAAAATCTTCAATTGAAAATTCTTATAACTTTACAGAAGCTTATTGGTTTCCTAAAAAATATAAAGTTTCAAAAGAAGATGAATCTTTAATTAAAAATATTTTTGATAATACCCAAAAATATTTTAAAGAAAACATAAATTCTGAAAGTGCAAACATTTTGTTCCATGAAAAAAACATAACTGAAAATAAAATTTTATTAATAATTTTTAGCATTATACAAGTTATTATAATATTAATCTTGTATTTTCTTGGCAAAAAACGAATTATACGTGGAATAAAACAAAGCTTTATAGTACGATTATTTAGACGTATAAATAATTGGTTTGAAAATAGAACTACCTTATTTAAATTGTGTATTTTTATTTTATTTATATTATCAGTTTTATTTGTAATTATAAGTATGTCCTCTAGTTCAAGAATCTCCAATAATCTAAATTTTATGATTATATCAATATTATATCTATCATTTGCTTTAATCTTTGTAATTCCAAAATTCATCAAGTTTTCAAGATATATTGATAAAATAATACATGGTACAGATGAAATTACTAAAGGCAACTTAGATTATGCAATACAAGAAAAAGGAGATGCATCACTTTGTAGACTTTCTCATAATATAAATAAGATAAACAAAGGCTTTAAAGTATCTATTGAAGATAAAATAAAAAATGAAAGACTAAAAAGTGAATTAGTTGCTAATGTATCTCATGATCTTAAAACTCCACTTACATCTATAATAAATTATACTGATATACTTCTTAGAGAAGATATTTCTGAACAAGAAAAAGAAGAGTTTTTAAAAATTCTTAATAGGAAAAGTTTAAAGCTTAAAAATCTTATAGAAAATTTATTTGAAATATCAAAAATAAATAGTGGTAAAATTGAACTAAAGAAAGGAAATGTAGAAGTACTAGAACTTATAAATCAATCTATAGCTGAATACTCAGATACTGAAATTTATACAAATAAAAATTTATCTTTTATTGTAAGACCTTTTACAGAAAAAATTGAAATGAATTTAGATGGAAATAGAATGTCTCGTGTTTTCGAAAATCTAATAAACAATGCATTAAAGTATTCCTTAGAGAATACGCGAGTTTATGTTGAAATAGATTCTATCCCTAGAGGCATTAAAATATCTTTTAAAAATGTTTCTTGCTATGCATTAGATTTTGACAAAGAAGAAATATTTGAGAGATTTACCAGAGGAGATGCTTCAAGAAATTCAAATATTGCTGGAAATGGTTTAGGTCTTGCCATAGCCAAAAGTATAGTAGAACTTCATGGTGGAATTATGTATGTTGATTTTGATGGTGACTTATTCAAAGCTATAGTTGAACTTTATTCAAGTTAGAAAATATCTTTCTATATTTTTGTATCCTTTATATGTATTGCCAGTAAATAAAAAACGTATAAGATTAAGGAATCTTCGAACGACATTTACGTACTCTTAGCCTTACGAATTTGAAAAAAGTTATTTTTTAATTACTAATTCCTACGGAATATTAATTAAAAAATCTTTTTTTCAATATGAGTAAGACTTAGAGTACGTTATGGAAGTGAGGGATTCCTTTTTTATATCAATTTTTTATACTACACTAGTCTAACTACTCAACTTTATCAATACAAATACTCCCTAGCGAAGGGAAATGGTATATTGCGTAAGAAACATTTGAACAAAGTTTACAAGTTCTTAGCTTTATGAATTTGAAAAAAGTAATTTTTTAATTACTAATTCCTATGGAATATTAATTAAAAAATCTTTTTTCAATATGAGTAAAGCTTAGAACTTGTTACTGAAGTGAAAGGTTTCAGAGCAATATATCATTTCCCGAAGCGGTTATTATTCACCTTCTAAAGCTGATTACTTATTGAACCCTTATCTTTTTAAATTCTCCAAAATCTTTTGACATTTGTGAATAAACCTCTTTACCAAGCAAAAATTTATAAATCTCATTTGACTTTTCCTCTATATTAATATCTTTAAACTTATCAGGACAAATTACCTTACCTATATAATATGCATCACACATAGCTGTATCAATATTGGTGTGATAAAAATTATACGGTAATTGTGCATACACTTCATTATTTTTAAATGCAGACAATGCTTTATAAAATTTAGGATTTTTTCTATAATCCTGCTTTACCATCTCTAATCCACCTAAATCTATAAAAATTTTATCTGGATTCCACTGAAGTAATTTTTCTTTATCTATCATAATAGAACCTGTTTTACCTGTTTCATCTACAACATTTTTAGCATTTACAGCATTGAATAAAGAATAATTTCCTTGTGTACTTTCAATACCATGCATACCTTTCATTGCTAAGGCTCCTGCATATATACTTGGTTTTTGATTTTTAGGAATATTTTTTGTCCTATCATCTAAATCTTTCTTGCAATTTTTCATATACTCAACTACTTCTTCAGCTCTTTTATCCTCTCCTATAGCTTTACCAATAAGCTTTATTGACTTGTACACAGCTGGATCAAATGCTGATACTTTTCCATAACTAAGTGCTACTACTGGAATACCCGTTTTAGATTGTAGACTATCTACAGTGGCTTTATCCATTGCATACATGGTAAAAATTACATCTGGTTTAACGCTTAATATTTTTTCCCCGTCAGGTAAACTATTAGGACCACCTTGTCCAATAACAGGTAATTTAATTAATGATGGATTTGCCAAAATATATGGTCTTCCTTTAGGATTATTTCTTTCTAATTGTTCTATTCCTACTATTTTATCTGTGTTGCCAACATAACAATATAGCCTTAATGCACCTGGTCCAATAGCTATAACTTTTTTTACTTTTCCCTCTATTGAAACTTTTCTTCCAACCATATCTGTTAAAGTAATTTTTTTATCATTAGAACTAGAAGTGGTAACTGTGGATTTAGAACCACATCCACTTAATAAAAATGTAAATAACATACATACTGTAATTATTAATGATATTATCTTTTTATTCATAATTTTCACTCTCCTTATATTATACTGGTATTATTACAGGAGTATTTTTAAATTCCTCAATTCTTACAGGAACTGAATAAACACTCTCAATATTTTTAGGAGTTATTACCTCATTTCCACCGGCTGCAAAAACTTCACCATTTTTAAGTAATATAAACTTATCTGCAAAACGAATAGCTAAATTCAAATCATGCATTGTCACTATAGCTGATATTTGCTTAGTTTTAACTACTTTTTTTATTGTCTTAATTACTTCAAGTTGATTTTTTAAATCAAGATTACTTGTAGGTTCATCAAGCATGAGTACCTTAGGTTCTTGAGCCAATGCTCTTGCAATCAAAACTTTTTGAAATTCTCCACCACTTAATTCATCTGTATATCTTAAAGAATACTTTTCTAATCCTAACATTTTCATAGCCATATTTACTATATTTAAATCTTTCTTTGTAACATCCCACTTAATATATGGTTTTCTTCCAAGTAATACTGTATCAAAAACTGTAGTTCTAGAAAATTGACTACTTTGAGCAACATATCCTATTTTTTGTGCTAATTTTATTCGACTTAATTTGTAAACTTCATCTTTTTCAACAAAAACAGTACCTTTTTGAGGTTGTAAAATTCTATTTAAACATTTCAGCAAAGTTGATTTTCCCGTTCCATTCGTTCCTAATATTACTAAACATTCACCTTTTTCTATTGAAAAATTTATATTGTTTAATATTTGGTGACTTGGATACTTAAAATCTAATCCTTTAACAGACATAATCATCTTCTTTTACCTCCTTTTATAAGTAAATAAAGGAATAGTGGCGCTCCAAGGAATGATGTTATAACTCCAACAGGAAGCACTACCGGTGCTATAATTGTTCGTGCTAAAGTATCAGATATTAAGAGAAGTAATGATCCTGTAAGTGCTGATACTGGAATTAAAAAACGATGATCAGATCCTACAACTCTTCTCATTATTTGAGGACCTATAAGTCCAATAAAGCCTATGATTCCGAGAAAAGAAACTGCCACAGCAGTAATTACAGACGAAATAAACATTCCCCCAAAACGTACTCTCTCTACATTAACTCCAAGACTTTTTGCAGATTCTTCCCCACTGTCAAGAGCATTATAATCCCATCTTCTAAACATAAAATAAACCATCGCTATACAAACTATTATTGCCATTATAATTACCTCATTCCAAGATGCTCGTCCCAAATCTCCAAAAGTCCAAAATACTGCTGCCGCTACTTGAACATCTTGAGCAAAGTATTGAATCAAAATCGTTCCTGCTGAAAAAAGAGAGCCAAGAGCTACTCCAGCTAAAACTATAGATTCAGCTGAAAATCCTCGTGATTTAGCAAGCATCAAAACAACTAAAGCAGCTGCCATAGCACAAACAAAAGCTGACACAGTAACTATGTACGGATTATTTATAATAACAGCATCTGCACTTGAACTTCTTATACTACCTGCCCCTAACACTATAATAGCAATATTAGCTCCAAAAGCAGCTGCATTTGATATTCCTAAAGTTGATGGAGATGCCAATGGATTTCTCAAATTACTCTGCATTACACAACCAGCCACTGATAAACCTGCTCCTGCAATAACTGCAGATAGCACTCTTGGTAAACGTATCCGCCAAATTACAATATCTGCAACATTACTTCCTTGTCCAAAAATTGACGTAAATACTTGATATGGATTTAAATTAGAAGACCCAGCATTAATTGCTAAAATAGCTAAAATTAAAACCATAATTAGTAAGGTTATCATTACAATTATCTTTTTTCCTGTATATTTTTTATATACATTTCTGCCATCGAATTTTTCTTCTAAAGTTAATTCATGTTTCAAGTCCTTTCAATCCTCCTTTTAAATTAAAATAAAAAAACCCACAAAAGTACCATGATATACAGTACCCTTCGTGGGTTTATTCCTACAAATATTTACTTTTTAGTATAAATTAATAACTTAAGTTATAGAATCTTCGTGACTCCTATGAAAATATAACATATGTATCATATTTTGTCAATATTGTTAATGTTTTATTTAATTTTAAGATTATAAAAAATCTAATTTATTAAAACACTTTTTCATCTTTCAAAATTAAATATCTAAATATTAAATAACTCTAAAATAAAGCAGTCTTTGTTCCTTTTGTATTATTTAAAATGAACTTTTTAACTTCATTACTTGTCAATGCTTTTTCTAATTCCTTTGCCCATTCTTTTTCATCTTTAACTGCTAAAATTATACCATCTTCCCTTGCAAATGCCAAAGCACTTTCTGGATTTTTACCATCATGAAGCATTACATCAGCCATAACTACAGCCATATCAGTATCATTTAGTGCATTTGCTAAATTCAATCTTTCCATTTCTATAAATTTTAAGTTATGTTTATTTTCAATAATATCTAACACCGTTGGTGCTTTTACACCATTTTTAAGTTTTATTATTCCTTCTTTATTTAATAAATTTAAAGCTAAAGCTCTATTGGTTGCATCATTTGCTATAGCAACTCCCATTCCATCCTTAATTTCAGATATACTTTTAACTTTATTAGAATATAGTCCTATCCTAAATGCAAATACTTCTTTTCCATATGATTTTATTTTTGTTCCTCTATCTTTGTTGAAGTTATCCAAATAATCTTTGTATTGATAAAAATTAGCATCTATACTTCCATCATTTACTGCAAGATTAGGTGTTATAGCATCATCAAAAACTTTTATTTTCATTTCATACTTATTACTTTTATCAAACACTTTTTTAGCTTCTTCCAATACATCTTTTGATATAACTGATGTTCCTACGGTTATAACTTGTTTACCACTTGATTTTTTAGCACTACCTTCTGTTTTACTTCCACATCCTACTAATCCAAATGTTAATACTAACATTGATAAAATACTTATTACTCTTTTCATTTTTATTTTATCCCCCTTACGTTTATTTTAATTTTTTATATGTAAAGTTTCCTATAAACTGTACAATCTGAACTACTATTATTAATAAAATTACAGTACTATACATTATAGTTTTATTAAAGCTTTGGTAACCATAAGTTAACCCTACTGCACCTAATCCGCCAGCACCTATTGCTCCTGCCATCGCTGTTAATCCTAATATAGATATTATAGCTAGTGTTAAATTTGAAATTATTGATGGTACTGCTTCTTTTATTAATACTCTAAATATTATTTGGCTATTAGAAGCACCAAATGACTTAGCTGCTTCTACTAAACTAGGGTTTACTTCTTTTAAACTACTTTCTATCAATCTTGCTATAAATGGAGAAGCTGCTATAGTTAATGGTACTATTGCTGCCTTTTCACCTATAGAAGTTCCTACAATACCTCGCGTAAATGGTATTATTGCTACTGCAAGTATAATAAATGGAACTGATCTTAATATATTAATTATTGAACCTAGCAATCTATAAACTATTTTATTAGGTTTTAGTCCTTTTTCATCTGTTACTACTAATATTATCGCTAATACAAATCCAAATATAGTTGATAATATTGCTGATATCATTATCATATATAATGTATCCCACAGACTAGGAAGTATTATTTTTGTTAATAATGTTATTATGTCATTCAACTTAATTTACCTCCATTCAATTTCTTTTTCATTTAGAAAATTTATAACTTTAGATTTATCTTCTTCTTTTATATTTATAATAAAAGATCCTAATATTTTATCTCTGTATTTATCAACGCCTCCCCAAGCTAATGAATATTTAACTCCTGTTTCTATTGCTAAACTAGATAAAATCATTCCTTTTTGTGTATTTTCTCTATCTATTATTTCTATGTCAACTCCACCATTTGAAATTATGTTATATCCTGATTCCCCTAATAATTCTCCTAATACTTTAGGCTTATCTAAAAATATATCTTCTACTCTTCCTTTTGCCTCCAACTTACCTTTGCTTAATATTGCCATTTTATTACATACTTGTTTTACAACATTCATTTGATGAGTTACTACTACTATAGTTATACCTAATTCTTTATTTATTTTTGTAAGTAATTCTAATATAGAATTTGTTATATTTGGATCTAATGCAGATGTAGCTTCATCACAAAGTAATATTTTAGGTTCTAGTGTAAGTGCTCTTGCTATTGCTACTCTTTGTTTTTGTCCACCACTTAATTCTTTTGGTTTTGAGTTTATCTTATCTCCTAAATCTACTAGTTCTAGCAACTCCTTTACTTTACAATCTATATCCTTTTTTTGTATTTCCAACACTTCATAGGTAGTGATACGTTTTCATAAACTGTTTTTCTATCAAGTAATGAAAATTGTTGAAATATCATCCCTATATTTTTTCTAAATTCTCTTAGTTCTTTTTCATTTAAATCCTTTACTTCTATACCATCTACGTTTAAACTACCTCCTTGATATGATTCAAGGCCATTTATACACCTTAAAAGTGTTGATTTTCCTGCTCCACTTACTCCCAAAAGTCCATATATATCTTGTCTATTTATTTCCACATTTATATCTTTCAATATTTCTGTGTTTCCATAACATTTCTGTAAATTAGATATTTTTATCATATAGTACAACTCCTTATCCAACAATTCCTACATTTCAATTTTTATCTTTTTTTAACAATTATGTTTTATTTTCGATTTTTTAGTGATATTTTCGTCATTATTATACATTTATGAATTTTAATACTTTATATTATAAATTTCTATAATTATAGTAAAAATAAATAATTGTACCCATTATTATATATTTTTTAAATAGATTCTAAATAAAAAATTCCGAAGCAAAGCTTCGGAATTTTAATATTATTTCAACTTTAATTTTTATACTTTTTCACTTTTACCTATAAATGTTTACTCTACTTTAAACCTATTAACCATTTCATTAAGCCTTTGAGCAAGTTCATTTTGATTTTGTGCAGAACCATCAACTTGTTTCATTTCACTAAACACATCATTTACACTAGAATTTATTTCATCAGTATTTTCCGATGATTTTTGTGCAACATCTGCCATGACTTGTACTGCTTCACTTACTTGATTTATGGTAGCATTTATTTCTTCTGTCATAGCTGCCAATTCTTCTGACATTTTACTTACATAATCCGCATCATTATAATATTCAGTACCCATTTTAGCAAATGAATCAATCTGAGGATTTATATGTTCATTAATAAATTTTAATATTTCTCTACTATTATCAGAAAGATTTTCAAATGCATCTTGAACTTTAGTTATAGTATTTTTAATATCTGATACTGCTTCTGAAGATTGTTGTGCAAGATCTTTTACACCATTTGCTACTACTGCAAAACCCTTTCCTTGCTCACCTGCTCTTGCTGCTTCTATAGATGCATTTAGTGCAAGTAAATTTGTCTGCTCTGCTATATCAGCAATAGTATCTGCCATAACATTAATATTATCTACTACTTTTATATTTTCAATGGCTTTCAATATATTTTGTCTTTTTTCTTCATATAAATTTTCTATTTCTTTTATAGCATTCTTACTATCATTTTGGACTTTTACTGCCCTTTCTTTAAACTCATTTGAATTGTTGCTTGCATCCAATGCTTTCATAGATAGTTCACTAACACTAGAATCCACTTCTTCTACAGATGCTGTAATTTCTTCTGCTGAAGCACTAGTTTCTTGTACTCCTCCAGTTATCACATTAGTAGATTCACTTACATATTTAAGTTTTAAATTCATGTCTTTAACTACTTCTGAAAGTTTTTCACTTGATGAATTCAAGTTATTAGAATCATTCAACATCTCTTTAATTAAATTAATTAAATCTTTCTGCATTAAGTTAACTGATTTTGCAAGCTGTCCTACTTCATCATTACGTTTTAAAAACTTATTTGAAATAACTTTAGTAAAATCTCCTTTTGAAATTAAGTTTAAACTCTTAATAACATTTTCTATTGGTTTAGCTATATTAGTTTCTAAAATTAATCCTATGATAACACCTATAATTAACTGTCCTATAATAAGTACAATTGCTAAAACCTTCATATGTTTAACAATACTTTCTGATTTTAAAACTGCCTCCTCACCATTTTGAGATTGCTTAGAAATAAAATCATCTAGAGTATTAAACAAATCTTTTTCTTCTTTTATAAGAATAAACATTTCGTCATTACTAAGTTTAGATATATCTTTCATTTTTAAAATATTTTTTACATGTGAAAAATATTTATCTGATTGTTTGTCCATTTTATTTAATATTGACTTTTCTTCTTCTGAGAAAACTTTACCTTCTAATTCTTTATATCCTTTTTGGAAACTGTTAATTCCTCCATTAATCCATCCTTTTTTCTTATTAAGAACTTTTACACTTTTTTCTATTCTTATGTCTCGTACATTTATTCCACATCCGTTTATATTATTCCTTAATTCTTCAATTATTCTTACCTTTTCGTTAATATTCCAGCTTGCTTCTAAGGTACTTATTTTTGACAATATACTTATGGAAAATATAATTGTAAAAATAAGCATTATACCAAAAGACATAAACATTTTTGCCCTAAATTTTAAATTTTTCATTTAATATCCCTTCTTTCTTTAAATAAGACATTACTTAATAGTTACTTAATTTTCCGCTCATCATCTCCTGATTTAATATAATGAACAAAAGCACCTATTGCATAAAAAAGACAACAATTAATCATACTAATTAATCGTTGTCCGGTTGCACCATTAACTCAAAATTCTCCAGGTGCCCATATAAAGAGAATTTTTCATTGTTTCCAACTTTTATAATAATTATGCATATATACTTTATATATAAATTATACCTTTTTAATACATATTTTTCAATAAAAATATATTTTTTATCTATTTCATACATAAAATAGAATTTTTCTTTATTAATCGATTACATATAACATATTTTGAATATTTTATAACTTTAAGCAAATATAATTTTACTCAAATAAAACTAGTTTTTAGATGAGGTTTATCTTTATCTAAAAACTAGTTTTATTATCTAAACATATATAAACTTAAAAGTAACTAATCATATACTACTAATTAAAACAAAGATTAAATCAATTATTCTTAACTATACTCTTATATCCCAAATAAGTGGCATAAAAATATATACCATATATTGCAATAATAACACCTGTAGTTACTGTTATAGTTGGCAGCACATTTATTAATTTAAATGCATACTCTGATGCCCTATTTAAAACTTGCAGTGCTGCTGCAAAATGTATCAAGGCCAAACCAAGAGGTAACATAAAGTGTATTAAAATTTGAGTGAATATTGTTTTATTTATCATGTATTGTGATACTCCTATTTTTTTCAGTGCTCTATATCTACTAAAACTATCACTAGCCTCTGTTAATTCTTGAATAGCTAATACTGCTGCACTTGATATTAAAAATACAAAACCTAAATAAGTTCCTATATATAATAATGTACCTATACCTTTTTTAGTATTATCATACATTTCTTTTTTACTGCTTGTTGATATAGTAAATCCATATTTCTTCAATCCCTTATCCAAATCCATATTAGGGGCATCCACATATTCTGGTCTTTTAAACTTTTCATCTAATACTTTTATCTTCTCTGCAAGTTCTATTTTATCTTTTTCACTTGCATTTATATTTATTGTTGAAGAAACTTTAATCATATTTTTTACAGAATCATCATGTACTACTGCAGTTAAATTATAAGATTTTTCTTGTATTCCTACATTATTTTTTATAAAATAATTCTTATTGCCAATCTTTATTTTTCTTTCTTTATTCATTAATTTTTTCAATGCTTCGTTTTCATCTTCATTACCTGTTAATATTAAAACTTCATTCTCTTTTAATCCTATTGTAGATTCTCCTTTTAATTTTCTCATTTTGTTATATTGTGATATTTTTATAACTCCTAAATGTCCAACATAACTTTTGAGCCTTTTTTTTAACTTTTCATTTGCATATTCACTTAAAAGATTAGATACTTTAATATTTGTATTATAATAATCTACTACTTGATATTTATAAGAATCTTTTAATTTAAAATCCACCTTTTTTAAAGCTTCTTCTATATCTTGAACTTTTTGTTTTTCATCACTAATATTTAAAGTAATACTGGAATCAAAATGTATATTTTTTAAACCTTTTTCTGCAATATATTTAAAACTTAATCCAGTAGATAAAATTAAAATAGTCAAAAATAGCATAAGACTTATTACAGCCATAGATATAAAATTTGTATTTATCTTATTATTAAACTGTTTTACAACAAATATATTTAATTTCTTAAGATATATTCTCTTACTCTTTTTTAGGATAATCAACATAAATCCAGATAATCCCCAAAAGAATAAAAAAGTCCCTAAAACTCCTAATGGTATAGATAATGGAAAATTTGAATTTTTAGGAGTAGGTGCAAATTTCCATGCTAGATAATAAGCTGTACCCAAAACAATTAGTGATGCTATAAATATGATAACCGAAATTATAGGATTTCTAATTTTCATGTCCTCATTTTTCTTTGAAGCATTTATCATATCAATTAATTTCTGCTTCGATACAACTATTGTATTAAATATAATAGCTATCATAAACATTATGCCAAAATATATAATAGTTTTACTAATTGTACTGATGGACATAACAAATTTATACTCAGTCATATTAAATTCAAACAATTTTCCTGTAAGTATTGAAGTCCCTTGAGATAATACTATTCCTATTAACAACCCTAAAATTAATGATATAATCCCTACTATCAATGTTTCACAAATTAATATTTGAGATATTTTTTTTCTCGACATACCTAATGTGGCATATATTCCAAACTCTTTTTTACGCTTTTTTACTAAAGAATTATTAGCATATATAATAAGCCCGCCAAAAACAATTGATATAAATATAGATATGTATGATATTGCCTTAACTAATGCTTTTATTTTATTAACATCTTCCATTGCTGTCTGAGAACTGATTGAATTAAAATTATAAAAAATACATACTGATAATGTAAGGGTTATAAAATATAGTGCATAATCCTTAAAACTCTTTTTTACGTTGTTGATAGCTATTTTAAAATACATCTCTAGCATCACCACCTAAAAGAGTTACTACTTCAATTATCCTATTAAAAAATTCTTTTCTAGAATCATTTCCTCTAACTATTTCATTAAATATCTTTCCATCCTTTAAAAACAAAATTCTATGTGCATAACTTGCAGTAAAGGCATCATGAGTTACAAGCAATATAGTAGCTTTTAACTCTTTATTTAATCTTTCAAAGGATTCTAGCAGCAACCTTGAAGACTTAGAATCTAACGCCCCTGTAGGTTCATCTGCCAATATTAATGATGGATCAATAACTATTGCTCTAGCACAAGCTACTCTTTGTTTTTCTCCTCCTGACATTTCATAAGGGTATTTATTTAACACTGATAAAATACCAAGAGTTTTTGCAACTTTATTAATTAAATCATCTATTTCTTTAGGATTTCTTTCTTGTATTGTTAAAGCTAAAGCTATGTTTTCATATCCAGTTAATGTATCAAGCAAATTAAAATCTTGAAATATAAAGCCTAGTTCATCCCTTCTAAATTTATCTAACTTTTTAGATTTGAATTTTGTAATGTTTTGATCATTTATAATAATTTGACCTGTTGTTACATTATCAATTGTTGAAATACAATTTAAAAGTGTAGTTTTACCACTTCCTGATGGCCCCATTATTCCAACAAATTCACCTTTATCTACTTTAAAACTCACATCATCTAATGCCTTGGTCACATTTCCTTTTTTTCCGTAGTACTTTTCTACTTTATCCACATTCAATATGCTGTTCATGTCTATCTCCTCCATATAATTAACTCTTTCAAGAGTAATTATATTAAATTATTAAAGATTGAGATATTTCATTAGCTTTCATTAAACTTACATTTTCGTAAGAAAACAAAAACTCACATTATATAAAAAAGTGTAAGCAAAAAACTCACACATTAAATACCTAAACTATATTTACTTAATGGAAATATAATATTAACCTTTGTTCCCTGTCCTAATTTAGAAGTAATAGTTATTTGTAAACCTAACTTACTGCACAACTTCTTACAAAGATAAAGTCCCATTCCCGTAGATTTACTATACTTACGCCCATGCTCTCCTGTAAATCCTTTTTCAAACACTCTATTTATATCCTTTTCTGAAATTCCTATACCATTATCTTGAATTGTGAGTATTACATTATTCTCATTATTAGTAGAATATATTCTTATCTTTCCTTTTTCCTGTGATTTAACATATTTAATTGAATTAATTATGATTTGATTAAGTATAAATTTAACCCACTTTATATCACTGTACACAACTTCTTCTATTTCATCTAATTCTAAGCTTATTTTTTTATTTATAAAATCTTTAGAATTTCTTCTAATGACATCATTAACAACATTTCTTAGTTGAAATTTTTTTATTAAATAATCTTTACTAACATCATTACTTCTCGAATAATATAATGCCTGTTCAACAAATCCTTCTATCTTCTTTACTTCTTCACCTACATTATTCATAATAGGATTTTTGTTATTTTCTACAATTAACATACATGATGAAATAGGAGTCTTTATTTCATGAACCCATACCTCTATATATTCTCTATACTCCTTTTGAAGATTTTTATACTCATTTACATGTTCATGCATTTCTTTATTACATTCTCTTAAAACTTCATAAAAAAATCTTTCTTCTAAAGAATCAGGTTCTTCCATAACTTCTGGAAGTAGATATTTTTTATCAAGTTTATGTAATACAGAATCTATATTATTATAAAATTTTTTGTGCTTAATAAACTCTATAGTAATGTAAGATATCAATGGTAAAAACCATATGATGAACATATAAAACATTACAATACTTTCTATATTTACTGCTGTAAATACTAAAACAACTATAAAAAATATTATAAAATTTATAAATAAAAATAAAAACCTCTCTTTTAAATATTCTTTTATATTCATGGCATTATATACCCCAATCCTCTTCTAGTTTCTATTACATCTTTTACCCCTATTTCTTCAAGTGTTTTTCTTAGTCTTGCTACATTAACAGATAGTGTATTATCATCAATAAAAACATCTGAATTCCATAAGTATTCCATTAATTCGTCTCTTGATACTATAGTTCCCCTATTCTTCATTAAATAAGAAAGTATCTTTAATTCATTTTTAGTTAATTGTTCTGTATTTTCTTTATAAGTGACACAACCATTTGATAAATTCAGTTCCATTTCTTCATAAAATAATACATCTTTGTAGTTATTCTTGGTAACTCTTTTTAAAACTGCAGAAATACGTGCTAAAAGTATTTGTGTATTATAAGGTTTGTTTACAAAATCATCTGCTCCCAAATTCATACTCATAAGTTCATCTACTTCACTATCTCTGCTTGTAACTACTATTATAGGTATGTCTGATTTTTTTCTAACTTCTCTACATATATAATATCCATCAAAAACTGGTAAATTTATATCCAATAATATTAAATCCGCCTTTGCTTTTTCTATATATTCAACTATATTTTCAAAATCGTTTGGAGCATCAATCTCATAACCGTATTTAGATAAAAATGTTTTAAGTTCTTCTCTTATAGTTTCTGCATCTTCGATTATAATAATTTTTTTCATAGCTACCTCCAAATTTAAGATATACTTTACTCAAGCTACGGGAAATGATATCTTGCTTAGAAACCTTTCACTTCAGTAACAAGTTCTAAGCTTTACTCATGTTGAAAAAAGATTTTTTAATTAATATTCCGTAGGAATCAGTAATTAAAAAATAACTTTTTTCAAATTCGTAAAGCTAAGAACTTGTAGACTTTGTTCAAATGTTTCTTACGCAATATATCATTTTCCTTCACTAAGCAGTATTTTTTAATGCGAAAGTTAAGTAATTCATTAATAAATATTATATCAATATATATTTTATATAACAATTAAATATCAAATATATGTTGAAATACAGTCTTATGAACTTTTCTTACGTAAATGTAAGATTAATGTCATCCACTTCAATTTTAACTGAAACAATTATTTGTTATCATAAATATAGAAAATTTAAAATTGTGAGGTGTCTATTATGAAGAGGAAATTTAAAATTATAGGAAGCATATTTATAATATTAACTATATTCATTGTATGTTTGGGCATAGCAGGAAAAAATAATTTTCTAGGTATGAAAAGGTGGGGTACAAAAAAATATTATGTTAAAATAAAAGTAAATGGAAATAAAAAACTCTTGGATACTAAGGAAGGTGAAAAATTTCCTGCTTATTTTTATAAAATGGATGCATATAATGAAGATGGAAATAAAATACCTGTTAATTTTCACAGTAGTAAAAACCTAAAACTTAATGCATATCTGCTTATTTACTCTTATAGCAAAAATAAAGAAAAGAGTAATTCTATAGAAAGTTATGAAGAGGTACCTGCCGATAAAGTACCTACAAAAGCTAAAAGTCACTTGGATAAATAAACCCATAACTATATCAAATTTTAATAAAAAAAAGGATATATTGGTATGAAAAACTTAATAAGTCTTTGCACCAATATATCCTTTACCTATATTAAATTCTATTTTGATATGAAAATCTGAGCATTGAAATTATTTAAAATAACCTATAATTTTTCTACTTCTAATCCTAAACTTTTAATCATGTGTATATCATCTTCTATGTTGTTTCCTGTAGTAGTTAAATAATTTCCTGTAAGAGCTGCATTAATACCACTCATAAATCCTTTTTTTCCAAAGTCCTGTAGTTGACCTCTTCCTCCTGCATATCTTATATAAGCATTAGGATTTATAAATCTAAATATTGCTATAGTTTTTAGTATTTCCTCATAACTCAATCTTTCTCTATTCTCAAGAGGTGTTCCCTTTATAGGTGTTAGTATATTTATTGGTATAGATTTAATATTAAGTTTTTGAAGATCTATGGCCATATTAATTCTATCTACCATAGTTTCACCCATACCTATAATTCCTCCAGAACAAACTTTAAGTCCAGCTTTTTGTGCATTTTTTATAGTCTTTATCCTATCTTCATAAGTATGCGTAGAACAAATTTTATTAAAATATTCTCTGCTTGTTTCTAAATTATGATGAAAAGCTTCCATTCCTACTTCTTTAAGTTTTTTCAAATTTTCATATGTTAATATTCCAAAAGAACCACATAACTTTAAATTTGTATTTACTTTAAGTTTTTTATAAATATCTAGTAATTTTTCAAAGTCATTACCTTGTAGCGCTCGTCCACTAGTAACTAAAGAAAATCTATGCACACCATGTTCTTCATTTTCCTTAGCTCTTTTTAATGCTTTATTAAAATCTATTAATTCATATTCATCTACATTTGTATTGTAATGACAGGATTGTGCACAGTATTTACAATCCTCACTACATCTTCCAGATTTAGCATTTATAATAGAGCACAACTCTACCTTATTACCCATACACTTTTCACGAATTCTATTTGCACCTTCAAATAATTTATCTAAATCTTCTACTTTTGAAAGTTCTATTGCTTCATTAAAATCAATGGATTTTCCTTCATAAATTTGTTTTTCTAACTTTTCTATTATGTTTTTCATAACTATAACCTCCACACATACTTTATTGTAAACCTTGTTCTCAACACAAGTTTACGATTATTTATTACCTGTGTCAAGGTATAGTTAATAATTCAACTCTTTTTCTTTATCCTTCTGTTCACTTTTTCTTTCCATTGTGCAAATGCAGCTTCTTTTTTAAGTTTTACATAGTTTTTCCATCTATCTTGTGAAAGCTCTCCGCTCTCTAAAGCCGCTTTTACTGCACATCCTGGCTCAGACTTGTGACTGCAATCCCGAAATTTACATCTCTTGGCTAGTTCTTCAACATCAGAAAACGTTGTATCTAATCCTTCTGACACATCCCACATACCAAGCTCTCTCATTCCTGGAGTATCAATTATCATTGCTCCATTTTCAAGCATAATAAGTTGTCTATGTGTAGTAGTATGACGTCCCTTACTGTCGTCTTCTCTTATATCATTAACCTTCATAATCTCACGATTTGCAATAAAATTTACAAGTTATAATATTATTAGTTAATTTTCTCATCACACATCTCTCCTTTCTTTGTATGTTTTAGTTAACTAAAAATGGGCATAAAAATACCGTAGACAAGCAACCTCCTTAGTTGGATGCTATCTACGGGTATCACTAAAATACGAACTCTTCGTCGCATTTTTTCTCATTATAAGCACCATATTTATATATTATGAAAGGTTAACTATATTTAGAAAATGTAACACAATCAAAAACATATGTTTATGGTCACATTTTCGCCCATATTTAGTTTTAAACTGTAATCACCTTTGTATTTGCATTCATTAAAAACATCTCCTTTCATAATAAAGTCATTAATTTTTAAAATAAATCTTTTACATTTATCATTATACATTTTTGAGAAAATTTTGTCAATTTTATATTACACTTAATAGAATTAATTTACTCTAGAAAAAAAAGATAGAAATCACCCTAGTGCTAAATAGCTATTTATTTTAACAAAATTCATTATTTAAATTATTACAGTAGTTCCATCAAATTTTGTAAAACAAAAACCTTTAAATTTTTCATTATAAGTTTCTTTAAAATCATGAAGTATACCAATGGCAACAGCTTCACCTAATTTTAATCCTTCTATTCCATCTGAACGCCAATGAACTCCTGCAGTATCACGACCAAGAGAAAGGTTAGAACCAAGTTTATTCAATTCTCCACCTACAGTCAATGGTCCATTTGAATATGGTAATAACGATAATCCATCTGCATTAGCTACAACTGGATCTGGTATAATAAACTCTTCATTAAAGAAAGCTTTCATCATAGTAACCCCTGCACCAGCAATACAAGCATGACCAGCTGGATAAGATGTATGTGTAGGAGAACCTTCTGGATACGCCATAGGAAGTAAATACGTTCCATATTTGTTGAAAATTTTAGAAATAGCCTTACAATTTAATAATTCAGAATTAATTGGATAACTAGCAGCACCTATTAATTCATTGTGAACACGTCCTCCAAATTCCTCTGGACGTAATCTACGATGCACCAAAAATTTTTGGAACCAAGCAGCTTCTAATGCTACTCTTGCTGATTTACCTATTAAATCTAAAATATATGCAGATCCAAATGTAACAAAACCAACTTGTGTTCTTGAGCATAAATAAGGATTTTCCGAACACATTGCCTTATCTCCAAAACCCAATAAGATTAAACAAGCATTTAAAACTGTTTGATAGGTAAAATCTCCATGAACCCATTCAGACAAATCTCTGCCACTACGTATATAGCGATGTTTAGGATCATATTCACCTGGACTACTAGGTTTTCCCCCATTTTGAATATTAAGCCATTCATCATAAGATGTCATATAATCTTTTCCTGGTAATGCAGTACGATATTGTTGTACAAGTGTTTTGGATCCAAATGGTACATCTTTATACAAAAATTGAGAAAGATAAGGTCCAACTAAATCCCCTTTTGTGTCTCCTCTAAATAATGTTTCCGTAGTAACCCTTCCATCTTGTTTTGGTCCATGATAATCTGAGAATTGTGACATATCATGTGCAGCTTCTATAATAAGTGAATTTTTATCATACTCTATAAAAGTCACATCACGAGTTATTGCTCTCCAATAGTCTTCAGCCATTTCGCTTGCCATCCATGCACTACTAAAATTAGGTGCTGGAGGCATAGTTAAATGCTGAGAATTAGGTCCTATCAAATCAAACGCATAAGATGCTTGAGGATTGGCAAGCTTTCTAATCCCTCCTAAAAGTATCTCTTCAAACATATCAGGATTACCTGTAGTTAATGCCTTAAGCCATATATTGTATGCATTTATATCAACCTCACCTAATTTATTGTGTGGTAATGCTTTAGAATAATTGGCAATTTTATTTGGATACAATCCTCCATCTCCATTACAAGGATGTCCTGGAATAGGAAGATTTTTTTGAAAACTTGCTGCATCCTTACGAATTTTAAATGCTTTTTCACTACATTGAAGTGGAGTTAATGGTCCAACTTCACAAGATTTAGTTGAGTTTAAGTTATGATTTGAGTTTTCTTTTTTGATTACACTAGTTTTACGAACTTGATTTTTTTCTTTTTTTTCCTCTTTATCAACTCTATTTCTTGACATATCATCACATTTTTCTACCTTACATACCTCTGATTCAATAAATTTATTTGTCATTTTTTAACCTCCTATAAAAATATGCACACTACAATATATGTATTTACACCTTGGAGATTACTTAAAATCATAATATTTATTATAATTTTAATCATATTATGGTACTAGCAAAAAAATTAATATAAATTTGTTAAAAACCATTAGTATATCATTTTTCAATATTATTCTTTGATAGAAGTTTATTTAATTTAAAAGGTAAAGACTTCAAAAACGCCACTTAAAGTTTTACCTATAATAATGCTGCTTTATCTTCTTCACCAGTTCTAATTCTGATGACCTTATCCACATCATAGACAAATATTTTTCCATCTCCTATTTCTCCAGTATGTAATATTTCCTGTGCTGTTTTTATTACTAATTCCACTGGAACACTGCAAACAACTATTTCTAATTTTACTTTAGGTAATAAATTTATTTCATATGGAACTCCTCTATAATATTCAGTAACTCCTTTTTGAGTTCCACATCCTAAAACTTGAGTAACAGTCATCCCAGTGATTCCAATTTTATTTAAAGCTTCTTTTAAGTCTTCAAATTTACTATTTCGAGTAACTATTTCAATTTTAGTCATTTTATCTTTCATATTTTCCCCTCCTTCTATAAATCAATATATGCAGATATCCCATGTTCTATTGTATCTAATCCTGAAAGTTCTTCATGATGTTTCACTCTAAGCCCTATATTTTTCTTAATTAAAATAAAAGCAATATAAGAAAGAACAATTGCTGTAGCAGCACAAATTACTACTCCTAATATTTGAATTCCTAAAAGTTTAAATCCACCTCCATAGAACAATCCTTTATCCGTCGCAAATAAACCAATAGCAACAGTTCCAAAAGTACCACATACCCCATGAACTGAAATAGCACCTACTGGATCATCTATTTTTAATACTGTATCTATAAATTCAACAGATAGAATCATAATAATACCGGCAATAGCTCCAATTATCATTGCTCCAAAATAAGAAATCATAGAAGCTCCTGCAGTTACTCCTACAAGTCCTGCTAAAGCACCATTTAAAGTAAGACCTGCATCAGGTTTTTTATATTTAATATAACTAAAAATTGCACTAGATGCTGTAGCCATAGCTCCACCTAATAAAGTTGTAACAGCTGCATGAGCCGTTAATTCTGATGTTATATCTAAAGTACTTCCTGGATTAAAACCAAACCATCCAAACCATAAAATCAAAGTACCTAAAGCGCCTAAAGGAATGTTATGTCCAGGTATTGCTTTTACTTTTCCATGTTTATATTTGCCTGCTCTTGCACCAACAAGTTTAGCACCAACAAAAGCTGCAAATCCTCCTACAGCATGTACAGCAGTACCACCAGCAAAATCTCTAAAACCCAATTCACTTAAAAATCCTCCACCCCAAATCCAATGACCAATTAGCGGATATATCAAAGTTGTTATTATAATACAGAATATTATATAAGAAGTAAATTTTGTTCTTTCCGCCATAGCTCCTGACACAATAGTTGCACAAGTAGCAGCAAAAATAGCTTGAAAAAAGAAAAATATTTCAAATGAAATTCCTGAAGAAGTTTTAGGTACATTGATAAGCATAAATCCATTACTTCCAAATACACTAAAAATGTCTTTACCATACATAATTCCATATCCTATTACAAAGAAACCTATTACTCCTATAGAAACAGTAACAAAATTTTTCATAATTATATTTACTGCATTTTTAGATTGTGTAAAACCAATCTCCACCATAGCAAAACCTGCATGCATTATAAATACCAAAATTGCTGCAATTAAAACCCACATTGAATTTAATAAAAATATTGTTTCCATAATTTCTCCTCCTAATCTTAGTATTTTATAACAGCTGCTTTTTTAAATCCATTTTTACAAAAACGTTTTTGTTTTAAAATTTTAGTAAAAATAAAATATAAAAGGCGCCTACAAATTAAGAGAAATTATTCTCTCATTTGTAGACGCCATTGCCTTTCAAATTTACTAAATTTTATATGTGTTTCATTATAATATACTTATTCATTGTTTTCAAGTTTTTTTTATAAATTAATTTAAAATTTAAAATAATCTATTAAATTATACCTAATGTTAAAGTACCTACTGTTCTCCCGTGCATTCTTGTTCACCTGCTTCCAAATATAACACCTTTTTTCTTCTCAATAGAAATATTCCTAAAATAATAAATATACTAGGTACCACTAATGATTTTATATAATGTACAATATAATAGCCTATATAATCTTCTATTATAGGAAATACGAAATTATTAACTATTGCTAAAACACCTGCTATAATTAAAAAATACCCAATAAATTTTCCTTGCTTATTTCCTCTTATCCAATTTCCATTATATCCTATATATGATAAAATTTCTAAATTGGAATCCACTAAAGGCTTATCACTCATAGCTTTTGACCTTACATCAAAAATACTATAAAACCATAATATAGGTAAAAAAATGACTAAAATCTCTAAATTTAAAGCATGTGCTAAAAATAAAGTACCAAAAAACATAAACATAAGCTGAATCCCCTGTCTTGTTAGTCCTAAATACATATGACCAGCTCCTGGCATTAAAGAAAAAAACATTGCTGTACCCTTTGAATTTTTCAAAATATATCCACTCCTTCTTTAATCTTCACTTTATATTTTCATTGTATATTACAATTCTTAATAATATGTTCAATAATTTATTAAGATTTCCTTAATAAAAACAAAAGTACATATTGCATAAAAAAAACATCTACTTCTCAGTAGATATTTAAAACTTTAAATATATTATACATCTGAAAATTCTATTTCTACATTTTTCATGCTTGTACCACTAAAAAACACATTATCCATATTATCATTTTCAATACGCTTTAATGGCAGTATTATTGTAAATTTAGTTCCTTTATTAATTTCACTTTGAAGTTCTATTTTTCCTCCTTGCATTTCTACAAAAGATTTTACAAGTGAAAGTCCTATACCACTTCCTTCATTATCTCTTACAAAAATATCTGATAACTGAGTAAATCTATTAAATATACTCTTATGCATATTCTTAGAAATACCCCTACCATTATCCTTTACATCTATAAAAATATTATCTTCTTTTTCATGTATATTAACTTCCACTTTACCTCCATTTTCAGTAAATTTAACAGCATTTGATAATAAATTTAAAATTATCCTCTCCATTTTTTCACTATCACATGCAATTACCTTCTCCTCAAATTCAGTATCAAATTCAACTTGTATACCTTTCTGCTCTGCATAAGGTACCATAGACAAAGTAATATTTTCTACCACCTCAATAATATTATAATTATGAAGATTCAATTCTAAAAATCCAGCCTCAATTTTACTCATGTCAATTAAATTATTGACTAATTTAATTAATCTATATGAATTTTGCTTCATAACCTTCAAATATTCTCCACACTTTTCATTTCTTGTATTTTTAGAGTGGTTTATTTCCAAAAGTTGAATGCTGCTAAAAATTATATTTATGGGAGTTCTTAATTCATGTGAAATATTTGCAATAAATTCTGTTTTTAACTTATCAAGCTCATATGCATCTTGAAGCAATTTTTCATTACTTTCAACTTTCTCTTCAAGCAATGTAATATCCTTTTTAAATTGTTTTTTTGTTTCTTCCACGAGAATTAAAATAATTGAAAGAGAAAGAGTTAATGTGTGTAACATATATGCTACTATATCAATGTAAAAATCTTGTCTTAACACAAATAACCATATTAGTCCAAAACAAATCTGAATTAAAGGAAAAAGAATATTACCAACTCCTAATAAAAATTTGCTAAAACTCTTATGTTTATTTTTCAATATTTTTACTCCAAAATAAATATATAAAAACATAAGTAGAATTTTATGATCCCATATACTAAGAGGTCTTACAAAATTTAAAGCTATTATATCTATAATGACAAATACTATACCTATGTAAAATACGTATTTTGAAATTCTAATTTTTAAATACTTTGCTATAGCATAATAAGCTGAAAAATGACTGCACAAGAAAAATAGTACTGCGAAACTAAGCATAACCTGATTTGGGTTAATTATTTTGGTAAATAATGTACAAACGACTGTCATTATGCCAAATACATGGCTTATAGATATATAATTAATATATTTTTTAGGATGAACCATATTAAATGATATGAAAATTAAAGCTAACGTTGCATAAAAAATTAGCAATATAAAATAAAAATTTATATTTTGCATAAATCACCTCTACTAAAGTATAATTTTTTCACAGCCTTGTATACCATACACATTTTATTTAATCTTTTACTAAACATACACTACCTAGAAAAATAATATGTTAATTATTATAATATCATAAATTTTATTTTATTAGTATAAAAAGCAGTTGGTAACATATATTCAATTTAACTATATTATCCATTTGAATTGTTTAATAAATATAGATAATCTTCATAATTGCTCCATAATTTTCGTATATAATTTAATTATAAAATTCAAAGGAGGAATGTACATGTTTCGTGGTTGTTTTGGTTATGGCTTTTCAAATGTAGGAACACCATATATGTTTGGATTTATGATTATTCGTTTTTTATTAATCATAGGTATAGTAGTAATTGCAGTTAAATTATTCAAAAATTATTTTATAAGTAACAACAATGCATTTAAAACTCTTGACAACCTGTATGCCAAAGGAGAAATCACTGAAGAAGAATATAAAAAACGAAAATCAATTATCAAAAATAACTAGAGAATATTCTCTAGTTATTTTTGATACAATAAACTTACATTAAAAAACCTATTTTACATAAGGAAGTGAAATAAATGAATGAAACTGTAAATATTTTAGTAGTTGACGATGAAAAAAGAATATTAGAAGTAGTTGAAGCTTATTTAAAAAAAGAAAACTTTAAAGTATACACAGCTATTGATGGTGAAAAAGCACTTAAGATATTTAAAGAAGAAAATGTTCACCTTATTGTATTAGATTTAATGATACCAAAAATTTCTGGTGAAGAAGTATGTAGAAGAATACGAACAGTATCTGATATCCCAATTATTATGCTTACTGCTAAAACTGAAGAAAATGACAAAATTGAAGGATTAACAATAGGTGCAGATGATTATCTTACAAAGCCTTTTAGTGTGCGAGAACTTGTAGTAAGAGTAAGAGCTCTTCTTAGAAGATCCTATAGAAACTGTAATCCTCTAGCAGATTATCTTGTATTTAATGAAAGCGATTTAGAAATAGACGTAAAACGTATGAAAGTTAAGAAAAAAGCTGTAGAAATAGAAATTACTCCATATGAGTTTAAAGTGTTATTGGCATTACTTACAAGTCCTGGTCAAGTATTTACAAGAAAACAGTTAGTAGAAAAAGCTTTTGGAATAGAATATGAAGGATTTGATAGAACTATTGATAGCTATATTAAAAATCTAAGACATAAAATTGAAGATAATCCTAAAAGCCCACAATACATAAGTACAGTATATGGTATAGGTTATAAATTTGTAGATCAAAAGATTTAAGTATTTTCCTTGGATAATATAACAAAAGTATATATTAGATAAAAAACAGGGGTGGATATATAATGAAAATGACACTTACTAAAAAACTATCTTTAGGATTTTTATTTGCTATAATGGGCTCTTTAATTATTACTAGTATAATTTCAAATTCAATGATTTCAAAGAAATTTAATCAATATCTAATGAATGAACATGAAACAAAAATGAATGAAATGATTAGGTTCATTGAAGATTCTTATAACAAAAATATTGGTTTTTCAAGTGAAAGTCAAGAATCTATTTCCAGAAATGCCTCAATGAATGAGTTATATGTTGAAATAAGAGATATTAATGATAATAAAATATTTTCTTCTGGAACATCTTACCTCCAACATAGTAATATGATGAATTCCATGATGGGTAGAGGGCGTAACATGATGGGAAAGCAATCAAATATTACTCCAGGAAAATATAAAGAGGAAAACCATAATCTAATTAAAGATAGTAAAAAAATTGGTACTATTATTATAGGTTATTATGGTACTTCCTATTTTTCTTCTAATTCATTATCTTTTATAAATACTTTAAATCATTCCTTTTTCATATCCTTTTTTATAACATTATTATTAGGATTATTAATAAGTTTCTTTTTATCAAAACAGATCGCTTCTCCACTTATTAAAATAACTAAAACTGCAGTAAATATGAGAATGGGAAATTTACAAGTACGTTCTAATGTAAAATCAAGTACTAAAGAAATTCAAGAATTAGCTGACTCTATAAACTATCTTGCAAAAACATTAAATCAACAAGAAAAATTAAGGAAAAGACTTACCTCTGATATGGCTCATGAAATTAGGACTCCACTTACTACCTTAAAAACTCATGTTGAAGCCCTAATTGATGGTATATGGGAACCTACTGAAGAAAGACTTAAAATGCTTTATGAAGAATTAACTAGACTCTCAAAATTAGTAGATAATCTTAGAGATCTTTCAAAACTTGAACACGTAGGTGTAATTTTGAATAAAAGTAAAATCAATTTATCTGATGAACTTATAAAGCTTGTAGATACCTTCAGTCCTATGTATATTAAACGAAACTTTTCTATTATAACTGAAGTCACTGAAAATGTAATTGTATTAATGGATAAAGATATGTTAAAGCAAATCATATATAATCTTCTTTCAAATTCTTATAAATATTTAAATGATGGTGGTAAAGTCATAGTAAGTTTATATAAAAGTATAGAATATATTGTAATAGACATAAAAGATACTGGAACAGGAATTTCTGAAAAAGACCTACCAAATATTTTTGAAAGATTTTACAGAAGTGATATATCTAGAAATAAACATACTGGTGGTTCTGGTCTTGGTCTTACAATCACCAAAAGTTTAGTAGAAGCTCACGGTGGAAAGATTGAAGTAAAAAGTAAATTTGGAGAAGGTACTACCTTTTCAATAAAATTTCCTAAAAAAATATGTATAAATTAGAAAGAACAGAGCTTAAAAAACTTTGTTCTTTCTAATTTATTTATTTCATTATTTTACAAATATCATTTGTAAATTCTACAGGATCAACTATAGTTAATCCTTCTACAAGTAATGCCTGATTATATAATAAATTTGTATATAACTTAAGTTTATCTTTGTCATTTTCATAAGCTTCTTTCAACGCCTTGAAAACATCATGATTTGTATTTATTTCTAAAACTTTATCTGCTTTTATATTTTGATTGTTAGGCATAGATTTTAAAATCTTCTCCATTTCAATTGTAAGTTCACCATCATTTGATAAACATACAGGATGATTTTTTAATCTTTTTGACATTCTAACATCCTTAACTTTATCTGATAATATATTTTTCATTTCTTCAAATAGTTCTTTATTCTCTTTATTATCAGAACTAGATTCCTTATCATTTTCCTCTGAATCTATACCTAAATCACCACTTGATACAGATTTAAATTCTTTTTCCTTATATTTCATCATCATTTTTATAGCAAACTCATCTACATCTTCTGTAAAGTATAGTATTTCATATCCTTTGTCTAATACAATTTCTGTTTGTGGTAATTTCTCAATTCTTTCAATTGATTCTCCTGCAGCATAATAGATATATTTCTGTTCTTCTGGCATTCTTGAAACATATTCATCTAAAGTAACCATTTTTTTCTCTTTTGAAGAATAGAACATTAATAAATCTTGTAGAAAATCTTTATTACTTCCAAAATCACTGTAAAGACCATACTTCAATTGTCTTCCAAAAGACTTGTAGAATTCTTCATATTTATCTCTTTCATTTTTTAATATATTTTGTAATTCATTTTTTATTTTATTTTTTATGTTCTTAGCAATAAGTTTTAATTGTCTATCATGCTGTAATATTTCTCTAGATATATTAAGAGACAAATCTTCTGAATCTACTACCCCTTTAACAAATCCAAAATAATCAGGTAATAAATCTGAGCACTTATTCATGATCATAACGCCATTTGAATATAGTTCTAATCCTTTTTCATATTCCTTTGTGTAATAATCATATGGAATTTTTTCTGGAATATACAAAATTGCCTTATAACTAATCATACCATCAGCACTAATGTGAATGTGTTTTATTGGTTTATCAAAGCCATAGTGTTTTTCTGTATAGAAGTTATCATAATCTTCATCTTTAAGTTCACTTTTATTCTTTCTCCATATAGGAACCATACTATTTACAGTTTCTTCTTCTTTATATTCTTCGTATTCTTTTTCACTACCTTCTTTAAGTTTGCTTTTAGTTACATTCATTTTTATTGGATATCTAATAAAATCAGAATATTTTTTAATTATAGACTGTAATTTGTGTTCATCTAAATACTGATCATAATCTTCATCTTCTGTGTTAGATTTTATTTTAAGTATAATTTCTGTACCAACAGAATCTTTTTCACATGGTTCAATAGTGTATCCATCTACACCTTTAGATTCCCACTTGTAAGCCTCATCACTACCTAAAGCTTTACTTATAACAGTAACAACATCTGCTACCAAGAATGCAGAATAAAAACCTACACCAAACTGGCCAATTATATCATGTCCTTCTTTTACTTCATTTTCTTTTTTGAATTCTAAAGACCCACTTTTTGCTATAACTCCAAGATTATCATCAAGTTCTTCTTTTGTCATTCCAATACCTGTATCGGAAATTTTTAATGTTCTATTTTCTTTATCAAAAACTACCCTAACATAGTAATCTTCTTTTCGAGAGCTTAATGAATCATCTGTTAATGCTTTATAATAAATTTTATCAATTGCATCACTTGCATTAGAGATAAGCTCTCTTAAGAAAATTTCCCTATGAGTATAAATTGAGTTAATCATAAGATCCAACAATCTTTTAGACTCTGCCTTAAACTGTTTTGTTTCCAATTGAATCTCCCCTTTCAAAATAAAAATCATATATTTTATTAATCTAATTATACATTTATATTAATTGTTAGCACCTTTTCCTGTTGAGTGCTAATAACTTTTATATACCACATTTTAGATTATATGTCAATAAATTTGGGGAGAATTCATAAAAATTTATTCTTATTTATTTTTATTACCCTTAATATTTTCAATCATTTTTTGAGGATTAACTATTTTTCCTAAATCATATTTCTTACCATCATGCTGAATTTTTATTGTATCTCCAGTTTTCAATGCTTCATTCCAAAATGTATCAGGTGTAACATCTGGATTAACTTGACAAGCAAGAACATATAACCCTGCTATATATGGAATTGACCAGCTCCATCCACCCTCTCTATAAAATACGTAATCATCATTTCCTGTTGGACTAGCTGTTGTTCTTGAATCCATAGGAATTAAAAGCATTTTGTTCATTATTTCAGCTATTGATTCATTTGTCTTATCAATATTTTTATTTTTGATTTTATAAAATTCTTCTGCCCACCACATTCCTGGTTCATAAGAATTGATATTATCTGAGTTTTTTAAAGGATTTTTACCTAGCCCTTGAAAAAAGTATCCATAGATTTCAGACAAAGATGATGATACTACAAATATTCCTTGTTTTTTAGCTCTCTCCACAGCTTCAGTAACCTCTTTATATCCTTTTTGGTCTTTATTCCATCCTACTGAAATTGATATAACTCTTATTTTTTTATCTTTTGGAAGGTTCTTATTGACTTCTAAAACTCTATCAATAGATTTTGCAAGCCATGTAAAATCCCATTTAAATTCTCCATCTTTAAAATCCCCATGTTGTTCTGCAATATAATATAAATCTGCCTCTGGGGCTACTCCTACAGTATCTCCTACAGCTATGGATGCAACTGCTGGACCATGCATTTGTGCATCTACAGATTGTTTTGGCCAATGAATTTCCTCATACATTTTTAAATTATGTTTATATTCTTTGTGATCTACAAGTAATGGCTGATCTATAATAGCTATACCTATTCCCTTTCCTGTTATACCTTTTTTATGAAGCTGTCTTATACATAAACCTGGATTTTTACCAACTTCCATTATTTTATTTGGATTAAAATCCTTTGGAAGTTTATCTGGCCATTTTGTAACACTATCAAAATCAGCATACATTAAGTCTTTTTCTCTTCCCTGAAGATTTAAATCTGATAAATCATATCCTCTTAAATCCATCTGCCACATCTTATTTGAATTTGGATTATACTTAGGTAAAACATCTAATTTGCCCCTATGAAAATTTGCAGGTTTAGGATGTCTAGTAATTTGTAAATTTTGTTTAGTCTCAGAATTCTTAACATTTTTTTGTTCACTCTCTGATTTTAATGCAGCTGCAGTATTTATTGATTTAGTCTTTATACTATTTACATTTGTGCTGCACCCAGTCATCACTAAAGCCATAGTCACTAAAATACTTAATGTTGATTTTTTCATTTTTTTCACTCCTTGTATAATAAAATTTTTATTTAAATAGTCATTTTGACTTCAATAATTTAAATTTTATTTATCATTTAATTAATATTACATTTGTAATCTTTAGTTGTAAAAAAATTGGTTTGTATAAAACCAAGAATAAACTAAATTTTATTCAACTTTTTTTAAAACATAATATTTAGGCTCCATATATCTAAATACATAATCTCCACTCTTCCATTGAAAAAACATATACTTCTTTCCATTAATTTTCTTTATAATATATTCACTAACTGTATAATCTTCATGATGAATAATAATACCTTTTGTCCATGTACACCATGTATATTCCGTTTTTCCTTCATCATAAAAATTCATTTCTTTAAGGTATAATTCTTCTAAATGTTGTTTTTCATTTGGATTAAAATCCGATATTTTATTTACAAAATCCACACTTACCCATTTTCCAACAATCTCAGAATCGTTTACATAAGGGTACTCTATTTTGTCTACTACTCTTAACTCACCGTTTATACCTATTACTTGTTTAAAAGGTGCTTGTAAATTATCTGAATTAAATTGAACTGCTTTAGCATCAGTAAGAATACCCATACTAAATAATAGCAACACCAAAAAAGATACTAATGAAAATTTAAAGGATCTTTTTTTAAATGCTTTAATTATAATAATCCTTTTTTTTGCTTGTGACTTACTTTTTATAATACCTGCTGTACATATATTTTTAGGAGATGTATGAAAATTCTTTAATAAATCTATAATTGTATATCCATATTCCTTTATCTCATCTGTTTTTAAAAAATAGAGCACATCATTATCACAACATAATTCACAGTCCTGCCTCATTTTATAAAAGGCATACCATAATAATGGATTAAACCAATGTAAAATACATATGCTTATAGTTAAACAATTTATAAAAATATCTTTTCTTTTAAAATGGATTAGTTCATGAAGAAGAACATAACGAACTCGTGTTATATTTGTTTTTAGATGTAAATCAAATGGAATTACTATTTTAGGTTTAAATATCCCTATAAGCATAGGACTTTTAATTTTTTCTGATTCTATTAAAGAAATATTCCTTTTTATATTTAATTCTTTTTTGCAATTTATAAAGATATTTATAATTTTATCGTTATCAATTGAATTCTTTCTACTTATCTTCATATAAAACCTTATATTAGAAACTAATATATAAATAGTTAATATTACAACTACACTTATCCAAATTAAAAATACTGCTTCTTTTTGTAAAAAATTTTTTAAGTATTCCTTACAACAATAAAGATAGTATATACCTTTTGAATTTTTTTTCACATAAGGTTCTATGATATTATTATAATTATTTTGTAAATTACAACTCTCAAGATTTTCATTATAATTCATACCATAGGCATTAAAATTTTTATTATAAACATTACTTCTATTTAATATGTTCATATTTAAATCTCTTAAGTAAAACTCATTATTTAACTTAATCAAATTAGGCTTTTCACTTTTCATAGGAATAAAATTTAATATGCTAAACGATGATTTTGGAAATATTGGAATTACTAATCTTAAGACAAGTATAAACCACACCATATATTGAAATCTTACCCCTAATTTATTTTTTACAATTAATCTTTGTATAAAAATTAAAAGAGCTAAAATACTTCCTATTATTGTACTATAAACAACCAATTTAAATAGAGCATATATAATTATAGTTAAGGAAATCATAGAACCTACTTCCTTTCATCAAGTATATTTTTAAGTTCCTCAATTTCCTCTTTTGTTAATTCATTATCTTCAATAAAATTTACAAGCATAGCTTTTAATGTACCATTATATACTTTCTTTAGAAACGATTTTGTCTCTGCTTTTTTGCACTTTTTTTCATCTACTAAAGGGTAATAACTATATTCTCTTCCCTCAATATTAAAACCTAATACTTTTTTCTTTACCAATCTACTTATTAATGTTTTTATTGTTTTAGGTTTCCAACTTGTATTATTCTCCATATTATGTATTATCTCATTTGCAGTTATAGGATTATTTCTCCATATAATCTTCATTACTTCCCATTCAGATTCAGATATCTTCGACGTTTCTTTCATTAAAATCATCCCTTCATAGATTACAATTGTAATTCTAATTTAATTTTACCATATATTTTTCATACAATCAACATATTTGTAAATAAATTCAATATATTTTATAAAATTTGGGGACGGTTCATTTTCTACTCTAAATAAAAGATTAAAATAATGAACCGTCCCCTTTATTTTTTACACTGCCTTATCACCAACAAACTGGCTATTATATAATTCTGCATAAAAACCATTTTGATTAAGAAGTTCTTGATGGTTTCCTTTTTCAATAATGCTGCCGTTATTCATAACCAATATCATATCTGCATCTTTTATAGTTGAAAGTCTATGAGCTATTACAAAACTTGTTCTACCTTTCATAAGTTCTTCCATAGCTCTTTGAATATAAACCTCAGTTCTTGTATCAACACTACTTGTTGCTTCATCAAGTATCAAAATAGAAGGATTCGCTAAAATTGCACGTGCAATTGTAAGCAGTTGCTTTTGCCCTTGTGATATATTGTTTGCTTCTTCATTTAGTATAGTATCATAACCACATGGTAATGTTCTAATAAAGTGGTCTGCATGAGCTGCTTTTGCTGCTCTAAAGATTTGTTCATCAGAAGCGCCTTCTCGTCCATATGCAATATTATCTTTAATTGTACCTTTAAATAACCAAGTATCTTGAAGCACCATTCCAAACATACTTCTTAAATTACCTCTTTTAAAATCTCTAATATCTATTCCATCAATAGTGATTTTACCATCATTTATTTCATAAAAACGCATTAATAAATTAACAAGAGTAGTTTTACCTGCTCCTGTAGGACCTACAATTGCAATGGTTTGACCTTGTTTAACGTCTATATTCATATTTTCAATAAGTGTAACATCCTCTTTATAACCAAATTTAACATTTTCAAATTTAATTTCACCTTTAGGAGAATCAATCTCAGCATTATTATCCCTATCAGAAATTTCTTCTAGTTCATCTAATATTTCAAATACACGCTCTGCTGATGCAATAGTTGATTGAATAATATTAGCTATATTAGCAGTTTGAACTATAGGTTGACTAAAACGTCTGGAATACTGAATAAATGCTTGAATATCCCCTATTTCAATAGCTTTCTTTGTTACCAATAAGCCACCAACTACACTTACAAAAACATAACCAATATTATTTATAAAGTTCATAAGCGGCATTATTACACCTGATATAAATTGAGCCTTCCAACCTGATTCATATAACTTATCATTAATTTCATCAAACTTTTCAATTGATTTTTCTTCATATCCAAATGCTTTAACAATTTTATGACCTGTATACATCTCTTCAACGTGACCATTTAATTCACCAAGAGATTTTTGTTGCTCTTTAAAATATTTTTGAGATTTTGTTGCTACTACTTTAGTTACAATAACAGCTAGTGGTATAGTAATCAAAGTAATTAATGTCATTATTGGACTTATGGTTAACATCATAATAATTACCCCTAAAATGGTAACAACAGAAGTAATTAATTGAGTAATACTTTGTTGAAGTGTGTTACTTACATTATCAACATCATTTGTTACACGACTTAATATATCTCCATGTGCATGAGAATCGTAGTATTTAAGAGGTAGTTTACCTAATTTATTACTAATATCATTACGCATTTCAAATACTGTCTCTTGTGCTACACTTGCCATTATATACTGCATAATATAACTAAATAATGCGCTTAATAAATATAATCCTGCCAATATACCTAGTATATATAGGATATACTCATAATCTATACCTACATTCATGCCTTTCATTTTCATTATAAAGCCTTCAAATAATTTTGTAGTAGCTTTACCCATAATTTTAGGGCTCACAATACTAAAAATTGTACTTAATATAGCGAAAAAAACTACAACTATAAGTTTTATTCTTCTTGGCTTTAAATAACCAAGAAGTCTTTTAAATGTTCCTTTAAAATCCTTAGCTTTCTCCACTGGCATGGCCATAGCATGCCCTCTTCCAGGACCTCTCTTCATGCCGCCAGAAGATTTCTTTATATTATCTCTTTTTTTGCTCATGCTATTTCCTCCTCTGAAAGCTGTGATGCTACAATTTGACGATATACTTCACAAGAATTTAATAACTCCTTATGTGTTCCCATACCAGCAACACTACCATTATCAAGTACAATAATTCTATCTGAATTCATTACAGTAGTTACACGCTGAGCAACTATTATAAGAGTATCATTTGTAGTGTCTTTTTTAAGAGCTTGACGAAGTTTTGCATCTGTCTTAAAATCTAGCGCAGAAAAACTATCATCAAAAATATAAATTTCAGGTTTTCTTACCAAAGCTCTAGCAATTGAAAGACGTTGTTTTTGACCTCCTGATATATTGGTACCACCTTGAGAAATTTGTGAATTAAATCCTTCTTTCATATTACTTATAAATTCAATAGCTTGAGCAGTTTCAGCAGCATGAATAACTTCCTCTTCACTTGCATTTTCGCTGCCAAATTTAATATTATCAGAAACAGTTCCACTAAATAAAACTGCTTTCTGTGGTACAAATCCTATTTTAGATCTAAGCTTTGATTGAGTCATTTCCCTAATATCTATTCCATCCACTAGTATGCTTCCACTATCAATATCATAAAAACGAGGAATCAGATTTACAAGCGTTGATTTTCCTGAACCCGTACCACCTATAATAGCTGTAACTTCTCCAGGTTTAGCACTAAATGAAATATCCTTTATTGCTGATTCTTCAGCTCCCGCATAACTAAAAGTAACATTTTTAAATTCCAAATAACCTCTTTTAATATTATCATCACTAGCCTTAGTTGGATCATTAATTTCTGGTTCTATATCAAGTACTTCATTAATTCTAACTGCTGAAACGGATGCACGTGGAATCAATATAAACATCATAGTAAGCATAACTAATGAGAACATGATTTGCATAGCATATTGTATAAATGCCATCAAGTCACCAACCTGCATTGCTCCTGAATCAATACGACCTGCACCAAACCATATTATTGCAATAGTTGTAAAGTTAAATATTAACATCATAAGAGGCATTAATATTGCCATTAATTTATTAACTTTGATTGCTGTACTTGTTAAATCATGATTTGCATTATAAAATCTAGTTTTTTCGTGTATAACTCTATTAAATGCACGTATAACCCTAATTCCCGTTAATCTTTCTCTTAAAACCAAGTTTAATTTATCAAGTTTTACTTGCATTGATTTAAATAAAGGAATACTTTTACTAGCTACAATAGAAATAATTATTGCTAGTATGAAAACAACAAAAACAATAACTAGAGAAAGTTTCACATCTTTATAAAGTGCCATAATAATACCACCAATAGCCATCATTGGTGCTCTAACAAACATACGAAGAATGCTAATTAAAACAGTCTGCACTTGTGTTATATCATTAGTTGTTCTAGTTATTAAAGAAGCTGTTCCTTTATCATCAAATTCATGTAATGAAAAGCCTTCAACTTTTGTAAAAACTTTATTACGCAGCAATTTTCCAAATCCTGTACCAGTCTTTGCCGATAAATAACTTGCATAAATAGAACTTGCTGTTCCTAAAGCAGCTACTAAAAGCATCAATCCACCTATTTTTAATATATATGAAGTATCTCCCTTTACTATCCCGATATCAACAATATCTGACATCAATGTAGGAAGATACAATTCAGTAAGTGATTGAATAAATACTAATACCATTACAGCTATAACTGATACTCTAAATGGTTTTAAATTTTTAAATAATTTAATCATATCTTAATCCTCTCCAGTCATCGAAAACTGATTTTAATTAATCCAGTTTACTAAATATAGATTTCATTTGTTCAAAATTCTTATTAAGTATTTTTATATCTTCATCGCTTAAAACTTCAATTTGCTCTAGCATATGTTTCTTAATTTTTTCTCTATATACTGAAAGAAATTCTTTACCTTTATCAGTAATAAATAAATTTATTATTCTTCTATCTTCTTCATCTGTTTTTCTTTCAAGTAATCCTTCTTTAATTAACTTATTAGAAGTTGTAGTCAAATTAGGTTTTGAAATCATTAATTTTTTACAATAATATTTCATCGGTTTTCCATTTTCCTTTTTAATTGTAAATAGAAGCTCCATTTGTTGTCTTGGCATTTCAAATCTGTGAAAATCCTTAAACAACTTTTTATTGAGCATAGGCATTAAATTAAAAATATACTCCAATACTTTCTCTCTATCCATAATTAACCTCCACATATTATTATATATTATAATTATTATATAATATAATTATTTAACGCTATAATAGTTATGTTGCATAACTATTATAGCGTTAAACTATTTGATATGTCAATAAAAAAATTACAATTTCTTAAATACTCTTAACCTATAAGCATTTACCGATGTTTTTCCTAACTTCTCCACAAGTTGATAATTTGCATAAGCACCAACTACAGCACCTATTCCTGGTACTAACTGTAACATTTTTGCTATATCCATATAATCTCTATATTCCTGCTGAAAATTTCTCCAATTAAATAAATCTAGATCCTTTGGCAATGTTTCTTTATATTTATCCCAGTTCATAATTATTTGATATATTTCTAATCTTTTCTTATCACTAGAAAACGCTAATAAAAAAATATATAGAATATACACTCTTTCTTTATAATCTTTTACATCAAATCCATATAAACTAGCTGTATCAAATAAAAACTTCATTTTTAAACTTAAAAGAAGTGGAAAATCTGCAAGTCCCAATATAATTCCACCAGCTCCTGTGCCAGCACCACTTGCCGCAGCCGTTTTTTTGTAAAAATTCAACTTTTCATTTACTAAATTTTCTCTATCTTCTAAAGAAGCATTAGTCATTGGTTTTTTTGTAGTAAACTTCGAACCAACTAATACCGCTTTAACCATGTTTTTAATTGCCTCTGTTATTACCACATGAACCTTTTCTGGAATTAAATTATTTGCTTTAGTTTGTAAACTTTTACTTATACGATTTGCAAAAGAAGGTTTTTTTTCCATTTTTATTTGCCATTCCTTTAACTCATAAAATGCTTCTTTTTCATAACTATTCATACTTATCCCTCACAATTTGATTTATTATTATTCTAAATCTTATTTATAATTTTATATATACACATTGATATATTCAATAACTCATTTCTATTATTTCCTATAATATGTATTACATATGTGGGGACGGTTCATTATTTTTAGCTCTAAATTTTTAAAAAATAATGAACCGTCCCTCGTATTACTTTAATAACTCAACTTTCATAGGTAAAAAATAGCCGCTACGGGAAATGATATCTTGCTTAGAAACCTTTCACTTCAGTAACAAGTTCTAAGCTTTACTCATATTGAAAAAAGATTTTTTAATTAATATTCCGTAGGAATCAGTAATTAAAAAATAACTTTTTTCAAATTCGTAAAGCTAAGAACTTGTAAACTTTGTTCAAATGTTTCTTACGCAAGATATCATTTTCCTTCGCTAAGCAGTATTTTTTTACTGCGAAAGTTGAATTAGTTATTTTGTCTAAAGACAAAATTCACTTATCTTATTACTATATTTAATAAAAGTTTTTCTGTAAGAAAAATATCTTTTACTGTCCACTGTAAACTGTCCACTATCAACTGATAAAGGCTTAACCTCCTATGAAGTTACAAACTCCATCTGAAGCTAAGCCCCTTTTTAGTACATTTTAAAAATTATTAGGTTTACAAATTACCTCATTTATCTTCGTATCTAATATATTATTTGCATGAGCTGGACTGATAACTACAGCAGTATCTGCACCTTGGCTGCTTCCACCAACTGCTATTATTTTTTCACCATAAGGTATAAGACCTGCATCCATTGCCATAACACTTATCTCTACACATACCTTAGTGCCTTGTCCAAACATTCTTAAAGTATGAGCCATAATTTCTACAGGGCTTACTCCCCCAAACTTTCTGCTTATTCCTCTTTCAGCACCACTTAATACATGTGTAGTTGTAAGTATTTTAAATCCTAACTCTTTAAGTTCTTCTATACTTTCATGCGTAAACTCATTTTCACCTGGTTTTTTACAACCATAACCATGAGTAACACAAACAACATTAATATCTTTAACATCTTTAAATAATTTAGCAGTGTATCCACTGCTAGTAGCTACAACTATATGTTTTATATTTCTATCTTTAGCTTCCTTAATTGCAAGTTGTACACACTTTTCTGAATTTACTTTTCCTTTTTCTTCAAAATACATAATATTCCCCCCTATTAAGTCAATTTCACGTATATAAAAATAAATAACTCTATAAAATCATTTTATCAGCAAAAATGCCTCCATACAACATTAGTTTGTAAATAGTAAAAAAACTAAACCATTAAGGCTTAGTTTTTTATCTACATACTTATAGAAAAATCATCATTATCTAAATCAATATTATTTGAATTTTCTTTTATTGATTTCATTATTAAAATAATATATACTATCACAATAGTAGACTTCATAGTTTTAAAATATGGAATATCAACTCCAAAACCCAACGTTATTGTTCCTATTAAAGTTGGTAAGGTAAGTGCATATAAACACATATTATATAATTGATTAAATTTTAAATTAGTTTTCATTATTTTATTTACTATAAGAGATATCACTCCATAAATCAGTGCAAGGAACAACATACTTAATATTTGGAAAATAAAGTATCCAATAAATATCAGTGCATATATTAATACTTTAATTTTTTGGAAAGTAGGAATAAGTTTTTCAATATCTTTTTTTTCAAATGTGCCATCACCTAATTCTGAAAATTCAAAAGTTGAAGTTGTATGTCCATTATCTTTTTTATTTATAATTTTATCTCTAAAAATAAAAACTCCATTATCATTAGGATAATCATCTAAAATTCCTTCATCTGCATTTTCTCTAGTATCTATAAAAAGAATATACTCTTCTTCTTTATCATACTCAAAATAAGGCATGTCAACATCGACATCTAAAATTCCATTTTGAATTTGGAACTCTGGAAAATCACTATTATAAAATTTTATTATTTCTTTATAAGATGTATTAATGAAAATACCAGCTTTAACTGAAATGAAAATTGATAATATAAGTGATAATATAATGACATACAAAAAGCTTTTTCTAAATTTTTGGTTAGATATTTTCTCATAAGATTTGAAGTTAGTTATACTATCCTTTAGCTGCATAAAAAAATTCATTTTTTTCCTCCTTATATTTATTTGCCTTTTAACTTTCGCAGGTGAAAAACATCCGCTACGGGAAATGATATCTTGCTTAGAAACCTTTCACTTCAGTAACAAGTTCTAATCTTTACTCATATTGAAAAAAGATTTTTTAATTAATATTCCGTAGGAATCAATACTTAAAAAATAACTTTTTTCAAATTCGTAAAGCTAAGAACTTGTAAACTTTGTTCAAATGTTTCTTACGCAAGATATCATTCCCCTTCGCTAATCAATATTTTTTTACTTCGAAAGTTAAACACTGAACATTCTAATAAATTATTTTCTAAGTTAAGTATAGCAAAACAATTTTCTGCACTCTATGGCGTGTTAAAGGCAAATATTGAGTTATTATCTATATGAGGAAATACTATGATATTTTTGAACTAAGCTCCTTTACCTAGATGTTTATCCAATCTATGTATTTATTTAAAACATATACACATTTTTCAAGATATTCTTTTTCAAGACTTGTAAATCTTCCAAATTCCATGCTATCTATATCTAAAACTCCGTATACTATGTCATCTTTTATTATTGGAACTACTATTTCAGAATTAGATGCTGAATCACAGGCTATGTGACCTTCAAATTTATGAACATCTTCAACAATTAAAGTTTTCTTATCTTCAACAGCCGTGCCGCAAACACCTTTTCCTACTTGAATTCTTGTACAAGCTGGCATACCTTGAAAAGGTCCTAAAACTAATTCTCCATTTTTCATTAAATAAAATCCACACCAATTTACCCTACCTACTAAGGCATTTATCAGTGCTGAAGCATTGCTTAAATTTGTTATGAAATCTGTTTCATCACTTATTAAAGCTTCAAGCATACTTACCATATTTTCATACTTTTCATTCAAATCCATTTCTTCAAAAATTTTTATATCAAACATATTATCCTTCCCTTCTTAACATACTTTTTAACTTAATTATACGAAAGTTTCCATCTTTCGCAACTGGATAATATTATTTGGGCAGAATTAAGGGGACGGTTCATTAATTTTAGCTGTAATTTACAGACTATATTAATGAACCGTCCCCATATATTTTATTCTTTAATCTTTTCTGGCTCGTTGTATTTAACTCCAAAAGTATCTACTGTTACCTTTTTCATTTTTTGAGCTTCTAATGGTTTATCATTTTCATCTCTTTTAGCAGAAACTATTCTATCTACCTCTTCCATTCCTTCTATTACCTTACCAAAAGCTGCATACTCTCCATCTAAGTGTGGTGCTTCCTTAACCATTATAAAAAATTGTGAACCTGCTGAATCTGGCATTTGAGACCTTGCCATAGATATTACTCCTCTTTCATGCTTTAAATCATTTTTAAAATCATTTGATGAAAACTCCCCTTTAATTGAATATCCTGGACCTCCAACACCAGTACCTTTTGGGTCTCCTCCTTGCACCATGAATCCTGGAATTACCCTATGAAAAGTTAATCCATCATAAAATCCTTTTTTAACTAGAGAAACAAAATTTCTTACAGTGTTAGGAGCTATTTCTGGATACAATTCTATTTTAATCTTTTTACCATTTTCCATTTCTATTGTTACTACTGGATTTTTATCATTTGATTTTTTCTCTATCTTGACTTCTTGCTTTTCTTCTGTTTTAGTGGCTTTATCTTCAGATTTTTCTTCCTTTTTAGAACAACCCCCTATCAAAAGAGCAAATATAAAAATTAATGAAATACTCATAAACTTCATAAAACTTTTGTGCTTCATTTTTTAACTCCTTTCCCTTACCTTTTATCTTTACTTTTACATTTCTTATTTATTTTATCACAATATTTTATCTTTTAATACAAATTTCCACTTAATACAAATAAACCATTTAACTATCAAAACAAACAAAAGCATATATTATATGAAAAACTTTTGCTAAGGTAAGAAATTCTAAACCTTGTTCAAATGTTTTTTACACAATACATGCTTTTTCAGCCCACATAAAGTAGAAATTATATTTTTTTAGATTGTAACTCTAAGTTTTTGAGCTAATTTCACACCTAATATTCCACCAATTGTTAAAGAAGGCATGAACACCCATCCTGATAATGACATATTAGATAATCCTGAATATAATGCTCCTACATTACATCCTAAAGCTATTCTAGCTCCATATCCCATTAATAATCCACCAATTGCATAGAATAAAACATCTCTTAATTTGAAATTTTTCTTGAATGAGAAATGTCCTGCAAGTAATGGTGCTATTAACGCTCCTATAATTATTCCCATATTTCTCATTGAACCTGGATGATTTAAAAATCCACCATTTACAGCATCCATTCTTCCGGCAAACCATCCCCAATTAGAAACATCTACTACTCCTAAAGCTTGATAGAACCAAGCTGCCCAATGTGCAAATACTGCTGTTACTCCCCAGCTTGTACCTGTTGTTACTAATATTGTTACAAACATAATCATTATGAATACTGCACCAGTGTAATAAGACCATCTTTTAACAAAAAACTTATGATAAGTTTCTTTACTAAAGAATTTATATTCTCTGGCTTGAGACACTTCCTTTTCCCAATCCGCATATTTCTCTACTTTTAGTGTGTTTTCTTTTCTTCTCTTGTCTTCATATTTCTTTGCTATAATATAAATTGCTAAGTACCCTAATAATGAAAGTATGATTGTTCCTACAAATCCAAAAGCATCTGGTAAATAAAGTTGTTTCTTTATCTTAAAGAATATACTTTGTGTCCACCAAGGCATATCATGCGCTCCCCATAATGCTCCTGTTGAAAAGAAGAATAATACAATTAATCCTCTTCCTTCTCCTTCTCCTGCATCTGTAAGAGTTCCTGAAGCACATCCTCCGCCTAACATCATACCAATACCAAACATTATTCCACCTATTATAGTAGCTAAATTTGCAGGTTCAACATAATCAGAACCTGGTATTACTGCAGCTCCTGATTTAACTGCTCTATAAAATACATCTCCTCCATTTACATATGAACCATAATGTATAGCTGCTGTTACTAATAATGTAATTGAAAATAAAAACATTAGTGCTTTTGTTAAACTACTGTCTCCAGTCAAATAAATCTTTCTAATACCGCCTGCAAATCCAAATCTTGATCTTTGCATAACATATCCAATTGATAATCCAATAACTAAATGTAATGCTAGTTTATAATCTTTTGCATATTGAAATACACCAAATGCAGCCATTAATATTATAAGTGCGAAACCAATAAATACTTGCTTCTTTTTCATTTGTTTATCTCCTCTTACTGTTATTTTTTTAACTTTGTTTTATAAAAAATATATAAGACCTTTTGTCCTATGCTAACCACTTTACACTCTCATATTCTAATAGTAATAAATTTGAACATTTAACTATATGTAAATCACATTAATTTACAGTTAACTACTTTTCAAATGGAGCTTCAAACTCCATTTGAAAGCAGTATTATTTAATGTAATACTTAGCTCACTTATAAAAGCTTCTTGTATTATTAGAGATAATCCCTAATTTCTAGTCAAAATTATAATCTGTAACAATCATTTTTCTTTCTGTTGTTTGATCATTGAAATATTCATAGAAACATAGTCCCATAAATCCACCTGATACATTATGAATATTTTTGAATCCTAAATGTTGTAATGCTAATACTGCATTATAACTTCTTTGTCCACTTCTACAGTGTAAATAAACTGGTCTATCAGTTGGAATCTCATCTAGTCTTTGTCTAATTTCACTAAGTGGTAAGTTTAAAGCTTCTATTATGTGACTTTGCTCATATTCATCTTTTTCTCTTACGTCAATTATACAAGCTCCATTTTCTACTAATCCTCTTACATCTGCTGCATGTACTTGATCAAAAGAACCATTTAATAAGTTAGAAGCTACATATCCTGCAAAGTTAACTACATCTTTAGCAGTTCCAAATGGTGGAGCATAGCATAATTCTAAATCTCTTAAGTCATTTACAGTTGCACCAAATTTAATAGCTGTAGCAATTACATCTACCCTTTTGTCTACATTTCCTTTACCAATAGCTTGAGCACCTAAAATCTTTCCTGTTGGTACTTCATAAATTAATTTAAAATGTAGTGATTCACATCCAGGCATTAATCCTACTTTGTCTCCAGGAATTATCTTAACTGTATCATATTTAATATTCATGTTAAGAGCTTTTATTAATCCTTCATTTAAACCTGTAGAAGCTCCATTATAGTTAAATACTTTGATTACAGATGATCCAATAAATCCTTTGTTCAATACTGACATTCCATTAATATGGTCTGCAACAGATCTTGCTTGTTTTTGAGCTGGTCCAGCTAAAGGTAATTTAGTAACAGAATTAGTTAAAGCATTGTACACTTCAATTGCATCTCCTACAGCATAAATGTCTTTATCATTAGTTCTATAGTTTTGATCTACCTTAATTGCTCTAGTTTGTCCTAATTCTAATCCAGCTTTTACAGCTAATTCAGTTTCTGGAGTTACACCGATTGCCATAACTACTGCACCTGATTCTATTTTTTTACCTGATTCTAAAACAACTGTATTTTTCTCAAAAGAACTTACTTTATCTCCAACAATTAGCTTTACACCATTGTCATGTAATTCTTTATGTAAAATTTGTACCATATCATAGTCAAAAGGTTTCATAATTTGAGGCATAGCTTCAATTAAAGTTACATTGAATCCTGCTTCTTTTAAGTTTTCAGCTGCTTCAATTCCTATGAATCCTCCACCAATAATTGATACATCTTTAGTTTTCATGTTCTTAACAAATTTGTTTAATTTATCGATATCCACAACATTTCTTATTGAAAATGTATTTACGTTCTCAATTCCTTTAATTGGTGGAACTATTGGTTTTGCTCCTGGAGATAATATTAATTTGTCATAATTTTCTTTATATTCTTCTCCTGTTAATAAATTCTTAACTAACACTTCTTTATTTTCTTTATCAATAGAAAGCACTTCATTATTTACTCTAGCCTCTATTTTATATTGAGATAAAAACTTTTCTGGACACATAAGTACTAAATTATCAGCCTCTTCTACTACTCCACTTAAATGATATGGTAGACAACAGTTTGAAAATGATACGTGTGGTCCTTTTTCAAACATTATTATTTGATCCTCTTCACTATGTCTTCTTAGTCTTGCTGCTGCAGAAGCGCCTCCTGCAACTCCTCCAACTATTAAAATTTTTCTACTCATATTTATACCTCCATTGTCTTATCTTAAAGTTTTTTTTAATTTTTTATCTTATAGTTTTTTATATATTTAATTACAAAAATAAACATTGCGAAAATATTTATTGATGCAACTATAAACATTAATAAATCTGCTGCATCGAAAATAACATCAAAATTAGAAACACTTAAAATTCCAGATAATGTTATTAAACATATATAAAATGTAATTCTCTTATTTTGGCTTATATGCATAGTTGTATTAAGATAGTGGAATGATCCAAGTACTGTTGTAAGTCCAGACAATATAAAGAAAGTCATTATAATTCCTGAACCTAAATATCCAGTAACTGAAATTATACTTGTTAAATAACCTGAAATTCTTTCAACTCCATTTCCAGTTAAATTAACGTTTAACAAATTATATCTTCCATACGTGAATACATATGATGTTATTATTAAAGCTATAAATGTTGTAATTATAGTAGATATTGTTTGTAGTAAAGCTTCTCTTCTTGGAGAATTTCCTCCATCTGAACTTGCCAATGCACTAGTTCCTAATCCTGTTTCACTTATTTGAATAATTCTTTGAAATCCAATAATAAGTCCTATTGGTATTCCAATAGATGCAGATTTAAAATTTATAAAATCTTTCCAAATGAAAGATATATATTGTGGAACAAATTCTATTGTTAAAAATAAAAATATAACAAAGAAAATTACATAAATTAAAATTACAAAAGATATCATATACCCTAAAGTATTTATGAAAAGTTTATGATTTTTTGTTATTACTATAATTGATACCACTATGATAATTGGTACTATTATGTACATTAATAATCCATTTGCCGTAAATTCATAGTTAAAATTTTTACTTACAAATATTTTTACAACGCTCTGTATTCCTGTTAATTGAAATCCTACAAATCCAAAAGAATATAGTATAACTAGACATACAGTATATACGGCTCCTGCTTTTTTATTTACATTGAAATCAATAAAATCTCTGGGAGTTTTCTTTGTTATTTGAGAAAACAACACCTCTGAGTATGTTAATGGAACTAAGAAAAACATTCCAATAATAACCCATAAAACTATGCTTTCTCCTCCTACACCATTATTTGATGTTTTCCACATTGCTGCTAAAACTCCAATAATAGCACCTGTTCCAATTTTAGATGATAAGGATATAGAAATTGAACTTTTAATTTTTGAAAATTTCCATTCGGTCTTATCCTTTTCGCTTATAATTTTAAGAAATCTTATTGTTCTGTAAGTTATAAAGATTCCAACTGTTATCAAAAACGGCAGGAACAAATTCCATAAATAACTACTAATGGTGTTAATTACTTGACCTAATACTTCGATAACAAAATCAACTCCAATCTATTTCTCAATGCTTGTTAAATCTGTGTCAATTAAATTATAATATAACCCACGGCGTTTTCATAATAAGGAAACTTTATATACTATAACAGTTTTTTATAGCACATAAAATTCATGTATTTACATACAATTTCTAATGAATCCCTATACAAAAATTTTCTATATTACTGTATATGGTTTATTTATTTTGTGAAATATATATGTATTTTTGTCGAATATAGTGGTAAAATTAAATAAGTATTTTACTATTTTTATCACTTTAAGGATGTGACTATATGAATCTTGAATATCTCAACTCATTTTATACAACAGTAAAATTCAATAGTATATCAAAAGCATCAAGGGCGCTTCATCTTACCCAACCAGGGCTAAGTATGCAGCTTCAAAATCTAGAAAAAGAACTAGGAGCAAGTCTTCTAATACGAAGTAATAAAGGGGTTGAATTGACAGAAGAAGGGAAAGTTGTATTTGACTATGCAGATACTTTGTTATCCATTCAGGGAAACATCCAAAGGGATTTGAAAAATCTACAGCAAACTCGTCCAAAACTGCTTATAGGTTCTTGTAAAAGTGTTGGAGAATATGCTCTTCCCTGCAGTATTTATACTTTTAAACATCTTCATGAAGAAGTAGATATAAATATGGAGGTAACTAATTCTACTGATGTCATTGAAAAATTGAAAAAACACACTATTAATATAGGTATTATACAATATGACCCACAAATAGATGATATTGTTACCCAAACCATAGTTTCAGACGAATTACTTTTGGTAGGAAATTATAATGACTCTCCAAAGCAAATTTCTATAGAAGAACTTAAAGAAATACCTTTAATTTTACGTGAAAAAAATTCAGGAACTCGATATTTAATTGAAAATGCATTGCAAAACAAAGGGATTGAGTTAGAAGATTTGAATGTAATTTATGATTTAAATTCACCAGAAGCCATTAAGTCTTCTATTCTTGCAGGAAAGGGTTATTCTTTTTTGCCAAAGCTAATTATTCAGCAAGAACTAAAAAATTGCTCTATTCAACCCATTGTAGTAGATGATTTAAAAATTCCTATTAATTACTATGTGGCTTCTAGAAAAAAATACTCTTTCTCACAACATGAACAACTTTTTGTGGATTTTGTTATTTCTAGAAAAAGAGGTTTTTGCTAAAACTATAAATTTTCATGGTACAATTTTATAGGGTCATATTATATATTGAATTTACTTAACTTTAAATTAACTCAACTTTCGCAGGTGAAAAATAGCCGCTACGGGAAATGATATCTTGCTTAGAAACCTTTCACTTCAGTAACAAGTTCTAAGCTTTACTCATATTGAAAAAAGATTTTTTAATTAATATTCCGTAGGAATCAGTAATTAAAAAATAACTTTTTTCAAATTCGTAAAGCTAAGAACTTGTAAACTTTGTTCAAATGTTTCTTACGCAATATATCATTTCCCTTCGCTAAGCAGTATTTTTTTACTGCGAAAATTGAGTAAATTAATAAATTCTTTTTAAAAATTCACAATTTTTTTAATGATAAAAAGGTTGTCCATAAAGTAAAAATTTTATTTTTTGCTTTATGGACAACCTTTATGAATATCTAATTTCGTATAAATACTTCTATTTTCAAAATCTTATAAAAGTTATAAAGTATGTTTAATTTCTTGTTCAACATATTATATTTTGCATAAATGCTACTTTGATTTGTACAGCACTCCGAGAGCTTAACTTCACTTCATTTCATCTATAAACAGTCTATATTACAATTTCCTTATTGCAAAATTTTGATTATAATCTTAATACCTGTCCAAGCCCCCAACATTACAAAAATTCCAAAAATCCAAGAATGCAGAGAAAATGATGGAATTCCACTAAAGAAAGCACCAATAGTACATCCAAAAGCAAGTCTTGAACCATACCCCATCATTATTCCACCTAAGAGACCAAGAGCTAACTGTTTTTTATTTTTTATCTTTTTAAATTTGAATTGAGATGCTAATAATGTTGCAGCTAATGAACCCATAATAACTCCTATATTTAAAATTGTATATTGGTTAATAAATGGATTATGATTTTTAATCACTGGCTCAAAATAATCATGAAAATGATTAAAATATTCAAAATTAAAAGCATCAAATCCAAACCATTCCAAAATGCCGACACCCCACATCAAAAAACCGCTAGTGATTTGCCAACTTATTCCACTCGCAGCCAATAAAACTACATTCATTAGCCCTAATAAAATTCCTCCTACCCAATAAGGCCAAGGCTTTTTAAGCCATTTTGCAATAGGCTTCATACTATACCTCCCTTATTTTTCGTTTGGCTTTTGAATATATACTTCCCATTCTCCGTCATCTACTTCCACTACTTCTACTGAATATTTATTTTTAGCAGCCCACTTTTTTACATCAATTGCAACACAACTGTGATCAGAATGAAGAATTAAAACATCTCCAGGTTCCATTGTTTTTAATTCCTTCATAGCTTTAATCAGCGGTACAGGACATATTTCACATAAACAATCTAATTCTCTTACTGACATATATACCTTCCTCCATTACGCATCTTTACAACGTCTTTTTTCATACCATAACGCCAATACATATAAAATAACTAATACTATCATCTGTACTGCAACAACAATTTTAAAATCTAAATGCTCAGGAAAATAAATTATCTTTGCATTGTGAATTATATTTTTGAACCAAAAAGAGTAATCTTTAGCTCCCAGTATAGTTCCAATGAAAAAGCCTACAAGTACTACTATATGAAGTAAATGCCCTTCACCTATTCGCATCAATACTCCAGAACTACATCCTCCTGCCAAAACCATTCCAATACCAAACATAAATGCACCTATCATTACATGAATCCCTACAGAATTCACCTCTCCAGGAATCATTTGATAATTAACAATTTTTCCGTGAATATAATGAGATTGAATTAATGCAAATCCTATAGTACTTACCATCATTCCCAATAAAATAGCTCTTATTAATTTTGTATTTCCTATAAGAAAAGGCTCTCTGAATGCTGCTGCAAAACAAAATCGCGAAAACCTCAAGACAATTCCAATCCCAACTCCCAAAATCAAGCATACAGCATACTTGTAGTGGCTTTGCCAAAGCACAATACACAATATTACTGCAATTAAAATCACCATAATACCATAAGGTATCTGATTCTTTTTGTTTTTAGCTTGTCTCTGTCGCTGCTTAATTAAATCATTAATTTCATTTGACAACTACCATCATCCTTTTAATTAAAATCAAATTTTTCCGTAACTTATATAATTATATATCATATTTTCTCATAAAATCAATGGTATATAATGTTGCCAATATTTTAATCAAATATTGTAAAAAAATTATCACTTAATTTAGCCTTGAAGCACATTTCTATTTGTTTTTTTGTATTTCTTTGTACAGATAGTGGTGGCAAATCTTTTAAAGAAAAGAAACCACTTTCTTCTGTTTCTATATTTTTTTCAAAGGCACCGTCTATCAACTCACATAATACGAATATTTTGTATGTTCCATAAGGACTTGGTGGTTCATTATGTTTGTTTCTATCAAGTACTGCAATTAATTTTTGGGGAGTTACATTTAAGCCTGCTTCTTCTTTTACTTCCTTCACTATATTTTCTTTCACTGATAAATTGAACTCTGCCCAACCACCTGGAATTGACCAAAGGCCATCAAGACTTTCTTTAACTAGTAATATTTTATTTTCTTTAAAAATAGCCCCTCTTATATCTATTTTAGGTGTTTGATATCCTGTTTCATTGCAGAATAAATCCTTTATTTTTTCATTACTTACCCCAGTATATTCATTCAATATATCTACTGATAAATTTCTAATCTGTTGAAATCTTTCAATATCATACTTATCCTTTGAATATGCTAATCCTGCTTGAGCTATTGATTGTAGTTGCTTAGCCCATGTGAGCCATTTTGGTTCCATATTTATTCCTCCCTTTAAGTATTTTATTCTTTAATATAATTTTAAGTAATAAAACTATTCTCTAAAACACCGTAAAATTCTTTTGAATAATACGGTGTTTTCTTTAAACAGAATAATTTGGGGACAGTTCATTTTTTATATAATTTTTATACGATTATACATATAAAAAATTATATATTTCTATATATTTTATTGACTTTTATATAAAATTTTATATAATTTATTATATAATACAGTATTAATTATAGAAATTTATAATTTATTATATAAAAATTTATATATTTAGTGATACTGATAAGGAGTGTTATTGTTGTTTATTAATAATAAAGAATTAAAAAAATATATTCCTATAGCTAATATGATAGCTAAAACATTTGGTCAAAATTGTGAGGTTGTAATTCATGATTTATCAGTTCCTCAAAACTCTGTTATTTACGCTATTAATAATCATGTAACTGGAAGAAAAGTGGGACAGTCATTTGATCATTTAATTAAACAAGTTTTATTATCTAAAAATTTTGATGGAGATTATGCAGCCAATTATAAAATTGTTACTGAAAGTGGTAAAGAAATAAAGTCCTCAACATCTCTTATTAAAAATTCTAAAGGTGAAATAATTGGCGCTCTATGCATAAATTATGACCTAGAACCCATGAAAAATATAAAAGAATTTTTAGACGATTTTATGAATATAGAACAAGAAAAAATAGAAAAAGATATAGAACCTTTTGATAATGTAATACAAATAGTTGATGATTTAATAGATAGAATTGTATCCAATTCAAATGTAGATAATTTAAAAAGAAAAGATAAAATTTCATTGATCAAATTTATGGATGAAAAAGGTATATTTTTAATAAAAGGTGCTATTGAAAAAGTAGCTAATAAACTGAAAATTTCTAAAGTAACAGTATATAGTTACTTAGACGAGATAAGGAAAGACTAAAAAAACAAGAATTCAAAGATTAATTATAGGTTATTATATAAAAAATTTAAGCTACTTTGTTTATATGTAATCTATGTATAAAATATTATAAACAATATCTTTCGTGTTTATATATACGAGATAGAGAGAGGAGAATCTTTAATGGGTATTAAATACGTATGTAATGAATGTGGTAAAAAATATGATCCCAAAACACTTGTTTTTAAATGCACTTGTGGTGGTTTATTAAATATTAAAAAGTTTCATTTTAAATTCTCAAAAAAAGATATAATGCATAATGAGTGGAGTCTGTTTAGATATATTAAAACCTTACCTTTTGATGATAACTTTAATTTATGGAGAGATATTTCTATGGGTGAAGGATTAACACCTATTGTACCTTTAGATAAGAATTATCCGAATTTATTAGTAAAAATGGATTATATGATGCCTACATCCTCCTTTAAAGATAGAGGTGCTGTAGTATTAATTTGTAAAGCTAAAGAACTAGGAATAAAAAAAGTCATTCAAGACAGTAGTGGTAATGCTGGTACTTCTATAGCAGCTTATGCTAATAGATCAGGCATTCAATGTGATATATATGTTCCTGAAAACACATCTCCTAAAAAAATTAAACAAATTGCTTCTCATGGAGCAACTGTTCATGTAATTAAAGGAAATAGAGAGGATACTGCAAGAGAAGCTTTAAAAGCTGCAGAGAGAGGCGATGGTTTCTATGCCAGTCATGTGTATAACCCCTTTTTTTACCAAGGTACAAAAACTTATGTTTATGAAATTTATGAACAATTAAATGGTGAAATGCCAGAAGCATTAGTAATTCCAGTAGGAAACGGCACGCTTCTTTTAGGCTCTTATTACGCTTTAAAAGAATTATTAGAACTCAATCTAATAACTAAGATGCCAAAGCTTATTGCAGTTCAAGCTAATGGATGTGCTCCTATATATAAAGCCTTCAAAGAAGGAAAAGATACTGTAAAACAAGTTACTAATATAGGTACTTTAGCTGAAGGAATAGCAATTGCAGACCCAAAAAGAGGAAATCAAATATTAAAAGCTATAAAATATACAAAAGGAAAAATCATAACAGCCCCTGAGGATAAAATTATTGAGACAAAAGAATATCTAGCACAAAAAGGATTTTATGTAGAACCAACCACTGCTGCAACCTTTGCAGGCTTTTTAGATTATTATAAGGAAAATGACTTAAAAGGGAAAATAGTAATACCTTTATGTGGATGCGGTTTGAAATCAAGTTAAATAATTTTTTATTATATTGTTTATTAAAAATTTTTATTTGTTTTACTATAGTACTCAACTTTCACAGTAAAAAATACTATCATTTCCCTTCGCTAGACAGTATTTTTTTACTGCGAAAGTTGAGTTATATGATAATGACTTTTGCAATCTTTTGATACAGTATTATCATATTATATAAAATACCCCTGTAAAAAGCAATACTACCTTAAATCAAATCCATCGTAATCCATATATATTTCCTTTTATTTCAAAGTCCTAAATTCATACCCTTTATTTTTTAAATATTTTATAATTCTAGTTAAAGCTTTAACTGTGTCTTCTTTGCCATACGTATCATGCATCAATATAACTGCTTTTTCTTTATCCCCTACAGAATTTTTTACTGCTTCGAATATTTCATCTGAATTTTTATTTTTTATCTCCGCATCTTGACCATAAGCATTCCAATCTATCCCATACATATTATTTCTCTTAAGTTCAGATTCAAACATCTTTAGATTAGGATCATTATATACTTTTCTAGATATATACCCTCCAGGAATTCTTATAACTCTTGTATTAAAATTTTGTCCAACTATTTTCTTAATTGCTTGATTAGTTTTATTTATTTCATTCATAAAAGCCTCAATATTGATCTTATTTCCTGGATATAATTTTTTTAAATCATGGGAATAGGAATGATTGGCTAAAGCATGTCCTTCACTAAAAATTTTTTTTACCATCCTCTTACTTCCTTCATCACCTTCTATCATTTTTCCTATTAAAAAAAAAGTTGCCTTTACATTTTCCTGTTTTAACACATTTAACATTTGAGGAGTAACAGTAACAGACGGACCATCATCAAAAGTAAGAAAAACCATCTTCTTTTCGTTATTTTTTTTATTATTTCCTTTGTTTTTTTCTATTGAATTTTTTATTTTTTCTACATCGTAAATATATTTTTCTCCACTTTCAATTACATTAAAATTCTTATTTAATTGTTTGCCTTCAATTACTTTATTTCTTCTTTTATCATTATCTTCCTTTATTTCAGTTAGCGATTTACCTTTTTTAAATATTTCAGCTTGTACTTTTCTTTTAATAAAATAATCATATTCTTTATTAAATAAAAAGAATATTACAACAGTTAATAATACAATTAATATACTTTTTACTAATATTTTTGTTTTAACTCTTCTTCTATCTTTTGTTCTCATACTTTTCATCTCCGTGTTTTGTATTTTTTGAACTTACCTTTAAATAATTTAATTTTATTCTTTACTACCTAATTTATATTTTAAAATTCCATCAGCTATAGCTTCAGCACACTCTGCTTGTCCACTTTCTGATGTTATATATTGCTCATCTGAAGAATTAGTTAAAAATCCTAGTTCAATCAACACTGATACTGCCTTATTAAGTTTCAATACTGCTAATGAACCATCTGCTTCATATTTCAATCCTCGATCCACACTATAATTAAGATTGAGAAGTTGTTTTTGTATACTTTTAGCAAGTTTTTCTCCTTCTGTATTCGGAAATCTACACCAACTCTCTATTCCATAATAAGATCTATTTTCACTACCATTGCAATGTATAGATACAAATAAATCTGCTCTGACTTCATTTGATATTTTAACTCTTTCTCTAAGGTCTTCTTTCTCATTAGCCGGCCAAGATACCCTATCACTTGTTCTTGTATATATTACATTGATATTGTTTTTTTTAAGAATCTTACCAACTTCAAGAGCTACTTTTAAGGTTACATCTTTTTCAAGAATTCCTGATAAACTTTTAGTACCTTCATCATATCCACCATGCCCTGGATCTATAACTACTGTAAATTTTGAATTTATATTATTGTTAATACTTTTTTTATTATTAACTTGTTCCTCAGCATAAGTATTTGACTGTTCAATTTGCAATAGTCCATTTTTTTTATAAGTAATTTTCATTATTATTAGCTTAAATATAAATATACAAATCATAAATATAAGCACTCGCACAAATATTTTACTCTTTTTTACTTTCATTTTTCTCACCTTTCTTTACCCCTTTTCCTATGTTATAGTATATTTTTTGTGTTTAATATAACTTTAATTTTCTTATTACATACAATTATAATAATTAAATATCTTATAACTTTTTATAAGTTGTAAAGAAATTGTAAGGTTTTAATTTGAGATTTTTAACTCCTGAAAACGCAGTAAAAACGAATGCATATATTTCAAAAAAATATCAGCAGTTCAATCTAAACTACTGATATTGTTTAATAATTATTTCTATTATATTTTTGTATAATTGATAACTACTCCTTCAACTTTTACATATAAAAATAGTCTATGGCGAAACTAATGTACAAAATTTTGTACTATAAAAGTTGAATTAATCATAAATATAGTTCATTATACCTATTGATATACTACTTATATTTTTACCATTCATACTAATAAACACTTTTTTATTTGAATCTTTACTATCTTGAAAAGTAAATTTATATACTATATACTTGTTTTTACTAAATACGCTTTTATGTTTTTCTATAAGCTTTGCATTTTTAATATTTCCAATATTATTTTTCTCAATAAATTCTTTTGCTACTTTTTCCGATTCTTCTATAGTTCCAATACCACTGAATGCTTTACTTGAACTAAAATTATATAAGTTTAATGACAATAGTTCTCCAGTTTTTGCGTTAATTTCAATATTAATACTACCAGTAAATTCTTGTTTAATATCATCTTTTCTAGAGGTGTAATATATACTAAATATTCCATTTTCAAATACAGAATTACTATTTTCAAATTTACTTATAAAACTTTTATCTACTTTTTCCCTATTTGATTTTATTTCTATTTCACTACCATCTTTGAAATTTATATAACATTTTACCTCTGTTAAATATAGTTTTATATTTAAATACTTTTCCAAAAGTTCTAATGATTTCAATTTAGCTTCTTCTTCAGTTAATTTTTTATTTTTACTATTCTCATGTGAACTTAAAATATTATTTTCAAGATTTTCAACTATCAATTGATTTTTCCTAATTCCAACAAGATTATTACATCCACTGAAAAACAAACTAAAAACTAACAATACTATAACTAATTTCTCAGTTTTCATTGATATATACACCACCTTTACTGGCAGTAAATATTAATTTAATTAAAGTGCCTTTATTTACTTCACTTTCAACTTCAATTTTCCCATTATGAATGTCTATTATTTTTTTACAAATTGATAAACCTAATCCTGCACCATTATTTGATCTAGTTCTTGCTTTATCAATCATATAAAAAGGTTCAAAAATCTTATTTATATGTTCCTTAGAAATTCCTATACCATAATCCTTTATTCGGACTTCAAATTTTTCTTTATTAATGTAGATATATATTTCGGAATTTTCATTAGATGCTTTTATAGCATTATCCACAAAATTAGCTATTAATATTTTCATTAAATCTCTTTCCATTAATATTTGAAAATCTTCTCCCTTAAGTATTAAATTAATGTTTTTTTGTTTTAGTTTAGGAAATAATAATCCTTTTACTTCATAAATAATTTTTTTCATGCTTCCCAATCTCATATCTAATTCTTCTTTTTTTATAAATACTAAATCCATTAGCTTAAAAGATAATTCCTCTAACCTCTTTCCTTCCTTATATATGTAATCAAGACCCTCTATATAAATTTTCTCATCGTATCTAGTTGAACGAAGCAAATCAGCATATCCTATTATAGATGTTAAAGGTGTCTTCAATTCATGTGTTAAATTATCAATGAACCTCTGTTTTTCATAATTATTTAACTCTAATTCTTTTATTTTTTGTTCTACAACATCAGACATTTTATTAAAATTATCTGCTAATATACCTACTTCATCTTTAGAAGTTATTTTTACTTTTTCTGAAAAATTTCCTTCAGTTATTCTTTTAGTTGCTCCTATAAGCTTTTTTATTGGGTTTGTTATGTATTGACTTACAAAATACATAAACAATGCAAAAGCTAATGATGCTGCTATATCTAATTTTAAAAAGAATAGATATTGAGTTTTTCTTTCTTTATAAACATCTGAAATATCTCTTATATAAGTAAATTTATAACTTTTATTATTTATTTTCATAAGATTTGATATAAATATATATGATTTATTATTTATATCCCTAATTAAATATTGTCTCTGATTTAATTTATTTAAATTAATTTCTTCTCTATTCTCTGGTAATTCAAAATCTATATTACTAAATATTTTGGAATTATTTAAATCTAAAATTTCCATATAAACATTTTTATTTTCATTCTTTTTATAATAATTATTAATAACATTTATTAAAATTTCATCATCATACTTTATATTACGAGAATATCTTTTTAATGTATCATATATTGGGATACTCAAATTTACACTTGAATATATATTTAAGTGTTCACTTAAACATCTATCAACTTCTATTTTTAACATTTTATTATGTATATTTTCTATTAATACTATTCCTGCACAATTAAATATTAGAATAAATAGAGTAAAAGATAAAAGATATATTTTTTTCCAAAATTTCATTAATTAATTATCCTCCAGTCTATATCCTATTTTATAAACTGTTTTAATATAAGAATTTAAATCTAATTTTTTTCTTATAGAACCAATATGCATATCAATAGTTCTCGTTCCTCCTAAGTAATCAAAATCCCATATGCGTTCTAAAAGCATTTCTCTAGATAAAGCAACATTTTTATTTTGAATTAGTATACATAGTAGTTCATATTCCTTTGGAGTTAAATCCATCAACTTATTATTCTTTTTTACTATTCTTTCCTTTAAATATACTTTAATGTCTTTAAATTCTAATATATTGTTTGCTTTACCATACCTTCTGAGAACCGTTTCAATTCTTGCTAATAATTCTATTGCTTCAAATGGTTTTACAATATAATCTTCTGCTCCAGCTTTTAACCCATTAACCTTATCCACAACAGATTTTTTAGCTGTCAAAAATATAACAGGAATATCTAAATGTCTTATTTTTTCCATAACTTTAAATCCGTCTACTCCAGGAATCATAATATCTAATAATATTAGATCAAAATTCTCTTTATTAATAATATCAATGGCTTCTAATCCATTGTATACTTGTTTAGTTTCATAATTAGCAATATTAAGATTCAATTTAATTAAATTGGATATTGATATCTCATCTTCTATTATCAAAATTTTCCATGCCAAGGCATTTCCTCCTTTGTTCTTATTTGTTACTATATTCTAATTTAAGAGACTAAAAAATTATATTCTCAACTATAGTTCTTAAATTATATCATATATTATTTGATTAAATTTAATCTTTACAACTTCTTTACATTCAATATTTTTTTGGGGACGGTTCATTATTTTTTGCTTTAAATTATAGCTTAAAATAATGAACCGTCCCCTTATTTTTATATATAACAGAATCACTAATAATTATGTCTTTTTAATTGTTTTTTAATATTTGTATTAATTTATCTACTTGCGCATCTTCATTATTTAATATATCTTCAATCTTCGTATATACCATAATATCAGGTTTCACACAATTTTCTGGATCATTTTTAATGTTGGGTCTTGTGAATTTTTTATAGGACACATTAAATCTAAAGCCTGAATTTGGCAATTGAAAAGTCAATATATCCCCATAACAAGAAGGTTGATTTCCTGTAGGTTCACCTATTATCTTCCCAATATTATTATCTTTAAAAATTAAAGTAAACCAATTAGCAGAACTAAAAGTTTTAGGAGAAGTAATTACATATACATTTCCCTTAAAAATTAAATTATTATTCTTAACCTTTTTATTTTTTATTTCTTTATTTTTATAAGAGTCATATCCTGTTTCTATTCTATATCCTCTTTGTTTTGCTGCTTCTTTTGAATATCTTACATAACTTCCAAAACTCATATAACTATCTACATCTAAATAATGCATAAATTCATCTACAACTGATGAATTTCCTCCTGTATTATTCCTTAAATCTACTGCTATATTTTCTATTTTGTTTTCACTAATAGTTTCAAAAAAATTATTAAGTGCTTCTTTATAGTGATTATCATTTTTACAAATATTTAATTTAAATACTCCAAGTGAATTTTCCTTATCTAAACTATAACTTACCCAATCCTCTGTAGTATATTTTTGATTTTTAACAATGTCTTTACTATCAACTAAAGGAAGGCTAACACTTAATTTTTTACCCTTTCTTTCAATCTTTATATCAACGTAATTATTTTTAACCACTTTTAAATATCTAAGATACGGCTCTTTTATTAAATTATTACTTCCTATTACTTTTACCCACTGACTATTTTCTGCTGGTATAACCTTCCAAAGTTTATCTAATAAGTCACTAATCCTTTTACCACCTATTGATATTACTTCGTCTCCCTTTTTCAGTTTATCCGTATCTTTTTTTATATAAAGCCCATCATGCAGCCATATTAACGGCATATATATAATCCTATCTTTTTTATTTATATCCATATTTAAACTAGTATGAGCATCTTTAAAAGAACAAATTATTTCATTTGCAACAAAATAAAAATTTTCTGCCTTCATACTTGTCTTTACTTTTTTGTACGCATTTTTAATTATATTTTGTTGACTTTTATCAAATCCATTATACGTCTTAGGATGTACATTTTTTAATGTATTAACTAAATAATCTATATCCTCTTTCATTTGCTGTGGTGTCATTTCTTTATTTAATAGAATTTGCGTTTTAAACTTAGGTCTAATCACCTTTTTATTATTAGGAATATGAGCCCTTTGACTTCTTATATATCCATAAATATAAACACTCAACAATACTACTGCTAAAATAATCCCACAACTTAAAGCTATTTTCTTATATTTTTTCATATAATATACCCCCATACACATACAGATAAATTGATTGAAAATTGAGAATTTAAAATTACTAGTTACAAAAGTATTTTATTACTAACATTAATAATTAATGCTTCAAATCTAACCTTTATATAATATTTTCTGTTTATACTTTAAAAACCTTCTTTATCTATAAATTTAATTATTTCTATTTTTCCTCACAAGAAAGCCATGCTAAACTCTAAATAATTGGGGACGGTTCATTTTATCAGTAACTTTTCTTACCTCAAAACCACCTCAAAATTTACCTCAAATTGATTACTTTTCTTTACTTTTGTCAATAATCTTAAATAAAAAATATATTAGAGGAGCGATCTTTATGGGAAGAAGTTTTAGAATTAAAATCGAAAATGGAATTTATCATGTAATGTTTAATGGAATGAGTGAGATTTTATTATACAATAACAATAACGACAAAAATAAATATATGGAACTTATAAAAAAATATCAAGCTAAGTTCCACTTCAAAGTATATGCATACTGCCTTATGTCCACCCATGGCCATTTGATAATTGATTCTAATGGTGCTGATGTTAGTCAATTTATGCATGATATAAATCAGTCCTATGCCCAATATTACAATAGTACTCACAAAAAAAATGGTGAAAATAGAAAAGGTCATGTTTTTCGTGATAGGTTTAAAAGTAACATAGTCGATAGTAATCATTATTTATTAACCCTTTCTGCTTATATTCACAAAAATCCTAAGGACATAAAAAAATATAGAAATTGTATAGAAGAATACCAACATTCAAGTTTAGCAGTATACTTAGGATTAAGAAGTGATCCTTTTAATGTTCTTGATGAGGATTATATTATGCAATTTTTTAATACTGATGTAAAAAAAGCTAGAGCAAATTATACAGAATTAGTATATAACTGTACTGATAAGCTACTTGAAAAAAGTGCTGAATTTGAAGACGAAAAAACAGAATACAGAAGTGAAAGGCATATTATAAAAAGAACTTTTAGTGCTGAGGAAATATTAACTTTTCTCTCTGAATATACTGGTATGCCTAAATGGGAAATTGTTTTAAAGAACAAAAGGAGAAATACTAAAAATAAAGCTGTATACGTATTAATGTTAAAGGCTTTATGTGGTTTTAAAGATAAACAAATATGTGAAGTTATTGGCAATATAACTCAATCTAGAGTTTCTACTCTTTGTTCTATGGGCATTGATATTGTCCTGGAAGATGATAAATATAAAAATATTATTGATGATTTTCTTGCATCAAAAGCCAGTTAAAATTTTAAAATCCAATTTCAAAAAAATATTATACAGTAAGTTAGTTTAATTTTTATTAAATTTCACATTATATTATATGTTGTTATGTTATCTAAACAAACCTGATTATAATGTAATTCCAAAAATTTTAAATACTAACTAAAATAACTGGATAGAATAATTTTTTAAAATTCACCTGCCTAATTAAAATTCTTATAATATAAAAAAGGACAAGCTATATATTTTCTTCAAAATTGTTATGAAAAAATATAACCTATCCTAAATTTATATATCTAAAAAACATTAATTTAAATGTTAATTCAATTTTTCAATCTAGATTTCTTTGATTATTAAATAATTAAAGATTATTTATTGTTTTTATTTGTAAATTTATAATAGTATTTTTTAGTGAACCGTCCCTTTTTTTATTTTTACTTTTTTACAGCTAATATTACTTTAAACAAGGATACTAAAATATCTTCTTCTTCAAAACTGATATTAGAAAAGTTTTGCATTATTATACAATATTTTTCATCAAGAATTACTGTTCTAGAAGGATTATATGTCTCTTCTCCAGCTCCAACTATATATGATACTCTTTTACCTAATTTTTCTGCAAAAACTATTTGAGTATGAGTATAATATTTTGTAATACACTTACAAGTAATTTCAACAGCTTCCTTTAAACTTTCTTTTTTCAAAGCTTTTTTTAGTATATCTTCTATAAGGTGTGAAAAATTTTCTTCTTTACACATATATATCCCTTTTTCCTTCTTCAATAAGTTTAAGCTTTTCTCTAACAATTTTTTGTTTTTCTAAAGAAAGTCCTTTAAGATGTTTTTCAATTGATTTTTCACCAACTGTTCTTGTTTCTTCAGAAGCATAATCCAATAAATATTCTTTAAAAGTTAATATAGCATTTGGCATACAATAATTATGCACAAGTCCTGGCTTAGCAAGTCCCATAAATTTCTTTCCTGTCCTTGCTGATCTATATCCTGCTGTACAGAATGAAGGAATACATCCTGCTTTACATATATCTCTTATTGTTTCGTCTAATGACCTCATATCTCCTAACTGAAACTGTTCTTTTTCTGGTAAATATCCTTTTTCAAATTCTTTATATCCTCCAACACCAATTCTTGAACCTGCATCTACCTGAGAAATACCTATTGGCAATACTTCTTCTCTAACTTCTGGTTTTTCCCTAGCAGTTAATATCATTCCTGTATATGGCACTGAAAGTCTAATTACAGCTACAAGTTTTTTAAAGTCTTTATCTGAAACTTTATATTTAGGATTTTGAGTAAATGGAGTATCAATTGCAGCTTCTATTCGTGGAAAAGAAATAGTATGAGGTCCTACTCCTCCAAAAGTCTCTTCAAGATGAATTGTATGATATAAAAGTCCCATAACTTCAAATTTCCAATCATAAAGTCCAAACAATGCTCCTATACCTACATCATCAATTCCAGCTTCTATTGCCCTATCTAAACCATATAGTCTCCATTTATAATCACTTTTTCTATCTCCTTTTGGATGAAGCTTTGAATATGTTTCATGATGATATGTTTCTTGAAAAATTTGAAAAGTTCCTATACCTACCTCACAGAGCTTCTTATAACCTTCCACATCTAAAGGTGCTGCATTAATATTTACCCTTCTAATTTCTCCATTGTCAATTTTTGTATCATATACAGTTTTTATTGTTTCTGCCATAAAGTCTGCATCATAATCAGAATGTTCTCCATAAACAAGTATAGCTCTTTTGTGACCTGCTTTCTCCATTATTTTAACTTCTTCTCTCAATTCATCGTCACTTAAAGTCTTTCTTACAATAGATTTATTTTCTCTTCTAAATCCACAATATAAGCAGTTGTTTTGGCATTTATTTCCTATATACAAAGGCGCAAAAAATACTATTCTTTTACCATAAACATCTTCTTTTATTTTTCTAGCCAATTTAAACATCTCTTCAAGTAACTCTTTATCCTCTACCTGAAGAAGTTTTGCAGTTTCTTCTGGTTCTAGCCTAATTTTTTTTTCTGATTTTTTAAGGATTTCTCTTATCTCTACTGCATCAGGATTAACAGCTCCATTTAACTGTTTCCAAATTTTCTCATCATTAATAAAATCCTTTCTTTCACTTGTATCTAGCATACTATCCCTCCAAAATAACTTATATTTTTAATAACTAGAACCTTATATGCAAACAACAACGAGTAAAAGTTGATTTGATATTTAATTGTAAATAAAAAACTTTCCCGTAAAGGAAAGTTAATACTGGCACAAAAAATATCCAATATGACATAATTCCTTTACAAATCAGAATACTCTTCTTTGCAAGGTCCTATTATTTCATTGAACAAATAATTTAAGATCACTCTCAAATAATTTGAACTTATAACATATACATACTATCATTTTTTTCTTATTGTGTAAATACTTAGCTAGTAAATATGGGGACGGTTCATTATTTCTTGCTTTAAATCTAAGCTAAAAATAATGAACCGTCCCCAATTTTTTATCTAAATTTTAAAAGATTTATCTTTGAATAGTCAACATTGCCTTCTTCATCAACAATATTTTCATTAGCATGAACACATTCTACTTTTCCTATGAACATCTCATGAGAACCTGTTTTTATAGAATCTACAACAGTACATTCTATATTTACAGGACAATCTAATAATAATGGAGCGTTAACCTTTTCCCCATCGCCTACATTCATTCCTATTTTAGCTAGCTTGTCCTCATCTCTACCACTATGAGTTCCAAGATATGCATATTGTTTTTTTAATTCCTCTGAAACTAGATTAACAACAAATACTCCTGTTTCTTTAACCATATGATATGAATGACGGCTAGGAACTATCCCTACCATAACCATTGGCGGATCAAAACTACAGTTACATGCATATTCAACAGCTAATGCATTATTATTTCCTTCCTTATCTCTACAAGATATCAATACATCTGGTGCAGGTTTTAAGCAGCTTTTAGCTTTAGCAGCCTTTTTTTCCATTTGAATCCCTCCATTTCTAAATATTACATGATACATTATATCACAAATTTGAACTAAATAACATATGCCCATTTTAATTTTTCACTAATCGTCCTTTTTTGTATACCAAAAATCATAGATTCCATCGCCATTAGCAATAGTTTTTGTCCTTTTCAAATTTGCTCCCATATATTTTCCCATAACATAATCAAACTTGCACATCTGTGGAACAAGTTCCATCAAATTTTCTCGCTATTATCACATCAATTTCTAAGTAATATAAATCTTAATTATCTAATACTATATCTATGTAAATAAATTTATGAGAAGGTTATATTATGTGGAATGAAAGTTGGACAGTATGTTTAGTTTTAAAATTTATACCTACACATGGAGAATTAATTATATTAGATAAACCTTACAAAAGATTTGATATTAATTTAGTAGACTTTGATAGTGATGGCGTATTAGAAATTATTGCCCATTATAAGTTAAAAGAAAAAATATATACTTTAGTATTAAAAAACTATTACGGAATATGGTATAAAATAGCAAACCATAAGTTGAAAAATCACTCTTCCTTAATACAGAAAAGACAGGAAAGGGAAAAAAATATAAACCTTTATACAGCACGAGTAAAAACTACACAAGGTGAAAAATGGGGCTTTATAGATGACAAAGGAAACTTTATGATAAAACCTAAATATGATTATGCTTATGATTTTCAAGAAAATGGATTAGCTATTGTCGCAATAGGTAATTTATATGGAATTATAGATTCTAGAGGAAATTATATTATAAAACCTAAATATGAAACTATAAATCAATTTTCAGAAGGAAAAGCCATAGTAGTAGATAAAGATATCTTTAAAGTACTAGATGAAAGTGGAAAAGAACTTACTAAAGGAAAATATAATTTTATAGGTAGTTATAATGATGGAAGAGCTTTATTTAGTAAAAACAGCACCGCCTCAGAAGAATTTCTTTATGGATACTTAGATGGAGAAGGAACTGAAGTTATAGATGCTAAATATAAAAACGGCAGTGACTTTCAAAATGGAAAAGCAGTAGTAAAAATCAAAGAAAATGATTATGCAATTATAGATACTAATGAAAAACTCTTAAATTCCTATAAATACTATTATGTAGGAAATCTTAGTGAAGGTATTTTAAGCTTTCAAGAAAATTCAGATAGTAAAGATGGATATATTGATGAAAAAGGAAATATTTTAATCAATCCTCAGTATACTATGGCACTCCCTTTTTTAGAAGGAAGAGCTGTTGTTAATGTTTCTGAAGATATTGAAAATAAATACGGTCTTATAGATAAAACTGGAAAATATATGATAAATCCAAAATACAATGACATAAATCAACTAGGAGAAAATAGAATTGCTGTTGGTAAAGCTTTAAAATCTTCACCTTCTTATTGGAATTCTAAGTACAGTTTATCAGATGACAATGGAAACTTTTTAACAGACTTTGTTTATGATAATATTTCTAATTATGACAAAGGCTTTGCCTCTGTTTATGACAATAAAAATACATTTTTTATAGATAAAACTGGCAAAATCGCAAAAACACTTCCTATTATCAATGGTACTGGTACTTTATCTTTTATAGGTGATTTAATTCAAGCCTTTGTAGATAATAGATTATCGTATTATGATAAAAAAGCAAAATTTTTGTGGACTCAAAACACTATTATTCAGCTTAATAATATTTATAGTGTGCGAGAAGAAAAAGTTAAGCCCAATAAAAATTACTTAGTATATGTACCTCAAATAGAAGGAATTAAAAATATACTTGTTCAAAAAAATATCAATAAAGAGCTAAAAAATTTATCACAAGTTAAGTATATAAACCCTGATAAACAACTTGAATATGGATATGGAGGAGATTTTTCTATACAATTTTTCAAAAAAAATTTATTAGTTTTAGAACTTTATGGCTATGAATTTTATTTCGGAGCAGCTCACGGTATGCCAAGTCGAATTTATCCTCACATAGATTTAATTACAGGAAAATTTTATGAACTTAAAGATTTATTTAAGGAAAATAGTAATTATGTAATGATATTAAGTAATATTATAGAAAAACAAATAAAAACTGATTCTCAATATAACTATATTTATCGCGATGGCTATAAAGGAATAGCCCCTGATCAACCTTTCTATGTAGACAACACCGCATTATATATCTATTTTACACCCTATGAAATAGCACCTTATGCAGCGGGTTTTCCAACTTTTAAAATACCTTATGATGAAATTATAAATATAATTGATACTAAAGGTGATTTTTGGATATCATTTCACTTTTGAAATATGTGAAATATGGGGACGGTTCATTTGAAACATTAGAAATAAAGTGGACGGTTCATTATTTTCTGCTTTAACTTGCAGCTAAAAATAATGAACCGTCCCCATATATTCCTACATATATTCCTATATTCCTATATTCCTAGGTAAAAGTAATAAACCGCCCCTATATATTTTCATATATATTTCCAAGCAAAACTCCATAAAATCTTCTCTATCTAACCTGTCCTTCTCCATAGATGATATACTTTGTAGTAGTAAGTTCATTGAGCCCCATTGGTCCTCTAGCATGAAGTTTCTGAGTACTTATACCAATTTCAGCACCAAATCCAAACTCACTGCCATCTGTAAACCTTGTAGAAGCATTAACATACACCGCAGCAGCATCTACTTCATTTAAAAATTTTTGAGAATTTGTGTAATTTTCTGTTATTATAGCTTCTGAATGTTTAGTACCATATTTGTAGATATGATCCAACGCTTCATCTATAGAATCTACTACTTTAACAGCAAGTATTAAGTCTAAATATTCAGTATGCCAGTCTTCTTCACATGCTGCTTTTATGTTTTTTAGTATAGCTTGAGTTTTAATGCATCCTCTAACTTCCACATTAAGTTCTTTTAACCTTTCTTCTAGTTTAGGTAAAAATTTTTCAGCAATATCTTTATGTACTAGTAAAGTTTCCATAGCATTACATACCGCAGGTCTTTGAGTTTTCGCATTAACTACTATCTCTATTGCTTTATCTAAATCACCATTCTTGTCTACATATATATGACAATTTCCAACTCCCGTTTGAATAACAGGTACAGTGGCATTTTTTACTACGGCATTTATAAGTCCAGCACCACCTCGAGGAATAAGTACATCAATGTATTCATTTAATTTCATCATAATATTTACAGCTTCCCTATCAGTACTATCTATAAAAGTTATACATCCTTTAGGTAGCCCTGATTCTATAGCCGCTTTAGATATTATATTTGCAATAGTTATATTAGAATTTATAGCTTCAGAACCACCTCGTAAAATTACAGAATTCCCTGCTTTTAAGCAAAGAGCAGCGGCATCTACAGTAACATTAGGTCTAGCTTCATAAATCATACCTATAACTCCAAGAGGTACTTTCACTTGACCTATCCTAAGATTATTAGGCCTTTTCCACATTTTATTTACCTCACCAATAGGATCATTAAGTAAAGCTACTTGTTTTAATCCATCAGCCATAGAAACTATTCTTTTTTCATTTAATAAAAGTCTATCTAATAAAGCTTTTGAAAATCCTTTTTCCTTTCCATTTTTCATATCTTTATGATTAGCTTCTATTATAACTTGCATATTATCTATAAGTGCTTTACTCATATTTATAAGAGCAATATTTTTAGTTTGTGTAGATACTGTAGCCATTTTTCTAGATGCAACTTTAGATTCAGATACTTTTTCCAAAACATATTGATAAATATTCATAATTTTCATCCATCCTTTCTTACTATTTTAACTAAGTTTATTTATCTAAAAGTATTACTAAATTATCTCTATGAATTACTTCATCATAATTTTTGTATCCTAATTTTTTCTCTATATGTGAAGAATCTAAGCCTTTTATTAAATTAATATCTGCAGAAGAATAATTTGATATACCATGCGCAATTTTTTTTCCGGATTTATCTACTATACAGACAATAGTTCCTTCATTAAAGTTACCTACTACATCAATTATTCCTTTAGGTAATAAACTGGTGTTTTTTTCAGTTAAAGCTTTTTGTGCCCCATCATCCACAATTAAATATTCTTTAGGCTTAGTACTGAACGCCATCCAATGTTTTTTTGCCTGCAGAGGACGCTTTTCTGCTTGAAAAAAAGTTCCTACTTCTTTTCCGTCTAAAATATCATTTAAAATATTTTCTGAAGAACCATTTACTATAATCATTGAAGAACCAGAGGACATAGCTATTTTAGCAGCACTAATTTTAGTTGCCATGCCTCCCGTACCAAAGTTACTTCCAGCTCCACCAGCAGCATCTTCTACATCCTTTGTAATACATGTTACATATGGTATAAGTTTAGCATTAACATTTTCATTAGGATTTGAATCATATAAACCTTCAATATCAGATAATATTACTAATAGATCTGATTCAGAAAGACTAGAAACCATCGCTGATAAAGTATCATTATCCCCAAATTTAATCTCATCTACTACTACAGCATCATTTTCGTTTACTATAGGTATAACTCCTTGTTCAAGTAATGCAAAAAATGTATTTCTAGCATTTAAAAATCTTGTCCTTTGACAAATATCCTCCCTTGTCAAAAGTATCTGTGCTGTAATTTTCCCATATTCAGAAAATAATTTTTCATACATATGAAGCAACATTCCTTGTCCTACAGCAGCTGCAGCTTGCTTTTCAGGAATAGTTTTTGGCTTTTCTTTAAGTCCTAGTTTTCCTACCCCCGCGCCTATAGCACCTGAGGATACTAAAATTACCTCAATACCTCTATTATGTATATCTGCAATTTGTCTTACCAATTTTTCTATTCTACTTAAATTAAGTAATCCGCTAGAATGTGTAAGTGTAGATGTTCCAACTTTTATAACCACTTTGTGTACACTCGATAAATAATTTTTTCTAATTGTGTTCATTTAGTACGACTATTAATAGAACAACTATTAAGTCTTCCTCCCTTCGATTTATATATAAAAATTAAAAATTAAATTTCAAAATTGCACAATTAATTTTTCATTTACTTTATTTTCATAGTTATCAAATCCATACTCCTATAAATGATATTTAGGTGTAAAATCTATTTAGAACCTACCTATGGTTAAGATTAATATATTTGATTTTTGAGTTTTGTCTATGTATATTTATGCAATTTTCTTAATTTTTAAAATTATATCACATAAAAGTATTATAGTTCAATAAACATTAGTAAAAAGATACAGGAACAGTTAATTATTTTTCCCTTTAACTAAAAAAATATGGGGACGGTTCATTATTTTTTACTTTAAATTACAACTAAAAATAATGAACCGTCCCCATTTTATTATCTTTTATTTATCCATTACAACCTTGTTTCTTCCTGAATTTTTAGCATCATACATACATTTATCTGCTCTATCAAATAACTTGTCAATACTATCTTCACTATTTTCTAATATTCCTGCTCCTCCTAAACTTGCAGTAACAGATATTTTTCCTTTTTCAGTATTTACATACATACTCATTATATTTTTTCTAATTCTTTCTGCTATTACTCTTGCTTCATTTATGCATGTTTTAGGTAAAAGCACTGCAAATTCTTCTCCTCCATATCTACAACACAAGTCAGTTTTTCTAATGGAATTTTTAATACTATTTGCAATACTACATAAAACTTTATCCCCTATTGCATGTCCATATCTATCGTTCACATTTTTAAAATAATCAATATCTATCATAATTGCATATAAACATATATTATTTTTAATACTTTCACCAAACTCTTTTTCTGCGAGTATAAAGAAATGCCGTCTGTTAAATATATGCGTGAGTACATCTTTAGTTGCAAGTTCTTCTAATATTTTTTCTGCACGTTTACGCTCAGTAATATCTCTTATGTATGCTAATGTAGCTAAACTTCCATTATAATTCATTACTGCTGCATTTACTTCTACTTCTAATGTACTTCTATCCTTACATAATAAAATTGCTTCATACCTACTATCAACATTTTTACCTTCTAATCTCTTTTTATAATTTTCTTTGAGCTTACTTCTAAGTTCTGGTACAATATATTCTTCAAAACGTGAATCAACAATTTCTTCGTAAGAACTTTTTAATATTTGTGATAATTTTTTATTTACATATTTAACTGATCCATTTTGTACAATTGCAATACCATCATTTGCAAACTCAGAAACATTTCTGTATTTTTCTTCACTAGCTTGTAAAGCTTTTTCTAGCCTTTTTCGTTCACTAATATCCTCAAAACTCATTATCCACCCTATATGAATTTTATCTTTTTTTAATATGGGTAATATTTTTACATCATATACAAATTTTTTATTATATTTTTCAATAGTTATTTCTGATTTCATGCGTTTAGTATGATCTAAATCAATAAAAATATTTTTAAGGTTATTTAAAACTTCATTAATATGATGTCCTATAATATTTTTAGTGTTACTATTTATTATATTTTTTGCTATTAAATTAATATCAATTACTATTTTGTTAGTATCAAGTACAATTAGACCCATATTCAGTTTTTCAAAAATTACCTCCCTTGCAATTGGTACTACATTTAAAAACTTATACCGATAAATACTAAAAGCTATTGAAATGTTTAAAATAGTAAAAGTAACTGGAACTGGGTCTCTCATAAATTTAGGAGTTAAACCTAATAAAAATAGTATTAAACCCAAAGCTGCAATTGATACTCCAAACAATATAATAATCAACTGTTTACGGTATAAACTGTGTGTACGAATAAAAAATTTAATGAGAATAACAACAAACAAAAAGTACATTATATATCCATATGTAAGATCAAACCATGATGCACTATTTAAATCATATATAAGTGCTGGAATTGGTCCTCCTGTATACATTCTTGCATTTTCTCTAAATAAATTAGTATAATTTGATACTGCTAAAATCCAAATAGTAACTGGCTCAATTGCCAATAAAAAATACTCTTTAAATTTCAAACGTGATTTTTGTCTCGTATACTGCAGTGCAAAACCAAAACAAGCAGTTCCTAATGCTCCTGTAAGCATTTGAATATTATCCCAAAATATTTTTTGCTCTAATCCCTTTGAAAGTACTTCAAATATGTATCCAAAAGACCATAAAACCATTATTAGAGCCATTATAATTAAAAATTCAACTCCAGGAATTAATTTATATTTAAATATATATACAATTATCAGTATAGAAAAAATCAGTGTAATACAAAGTGGTATAGTATACGGCAATGCTTGCCAATTCATCAAAATTCCTCCTAAAGTTTTATATACATTATACTTATATTTTTAATTTATTATAACATATAATTTTAATTATTTTATTGTGAAAAACAGCTTATAATTTTTTCAAAATATGGGGACGGTTCATTATTTCTTGCTCTAAATTATTGGTTAAATTAATGAACCGTCCCCGTGCTTTGCCGTGCTTTGCGCATGCTTTGCGGCTGCTTTATACGTACTTTATATAGACTAAATTTAATGAACTGTCCCCTTATTTCACTCTTAAAATAGTTGAAAGTGCAACTATCTTTATGTATACTATAATAAATGATTTGAAATTCAGTTATCTAGTTTCTTACTTTTAATGTTTACTAATATATCTAAAAATAAATCAATATATTTCATAGAAAACTTGTTCATTTTTTTCTTTACAATATATATTCTTTTAGGGCACGTGAGGTAGAAATTATAAATTTGCATGGTATAATTTTACACCAGCTTATAATTTACTGAATTTACTTAACTTTAAGCCAGTAAACTTTCTGAAAAAATTTATAATTTCTTTAATAATAAAAAATTAATGCTAATAAAGGAGGATTATTAATGTATAGTTTTAAAAACGACTATAGTGAAGGTGCACATCCAAAAATCCTAAATACTCTACTTCAATCAAATATGACCCAAGAAGAAGGATATGGATATGATACACATACTCAAAATGCAATTTGTAAAATAAAAAATCTAATAGGAAATCAAAATATTGATATTCATCTTATATCTGGAGGAACTCAAACAAATTTAGTAGCAATTGGAGCTTTTTTGAGACCTTACGAAGCTTGTATCTGTGTACATACAGGACATATTGCAGTTCACGAAACTGGAGCAATTGAATATACTGGGCACAAAGTAATTACAGTAGATTCAAATGATGGTAAAATAAATGCAAAAAAAATTCAAGAAGTATTAGACCATCATATAGACGAACATGCTGTAAAACCAAAACTCGTATATATTTCTAATCCAACAGAACTAGGTACAATATATACTAAAGAGGAACTTAAAAATCTAAGTGAATTTTGTAACTCAAATAATCTTATCTTATATGCAGATGGTGCACGATTGGGTTCTGCTATTTGTGTTAAAGAAGCTAATCTAACTTTATCTGATATGTGTAAATTCACTGACGCATTTTTTATTGGTGGTACTAAAAATGGAGCTCTTCTTGGAGAAGCCCTAATAATAAAAAATGAAAACTTAAAGGAAGATTTTAGATATCATATAAAACAAAAAGGAGCATTACTTGCTAAAGGTAGACTTCTAGGAATCCAATTTGAAGAATTATTTAGGGATAATCTGTACTTTGAACTTGCAAATCATGCTAATGAAATGGCAAATATTTTAACTAAAGGTTTAAAAGAAGCTAATTGTAAGTTCCTAATAAACTCTCCAACAAATCAAATTTTTCCTATTTTAAACAATAAGATCATTAAAAAACTTCAAGAAAAATTTTCTTTCTACATATGGGAAAAAGTAGATGATAAGAATTCCGCTGTTAGACTTGTTACTTCATGGTCTACTCCAAAAGAAGTTGTGCTTGAATTTATAAATGAATTTAAAAAAATATAAATACAAAGCTTTAGAACAAAAGCACATATTATATATAAAAACTTTCACTTTAATGAAAAATTCTAATTTATTTTCTTAAATATATACTAAAAAATTATATAAAGGGAGATGAACGTAATAAAACATCATATTCTTAGAGAAATAGGTACACTCTATAGGACTATCCATTCTATCGTGGAAGTCAAATTCAAAGAATTAAACTTACAAAAAGGACAATTCATATATATAACTAGAATATGTGAAAATCCAGGAATAAATCTAATTCAACTATCAATCTTACTTAAAGTAGATAAAACAACAACTACTAAGGTTATTCAAAAACTCATAAAAGAAGATTTTGTCCTAAAAAGCAGAGATAACTATGACAAACGTTCATATCAACTTTATCCAACTTCTAAATCTTTGGAAATATATGAAGAAATAATAAAAGAAGAAAATCGAACTATAGAACTATGCTTTAAAGATTTCAATGATGAACAAAAAAAATTGGTATATGAATTAATCAAAAAAATGAGAGAAAATGTAGAAACTGATTGGTACAAACTCAAAAATTATAAGGCATAATTTTAAAAAATGGGGACGGTTCATTCTTTTTTATTCTTTTGTAATTTAAATTACAGTGTAAATTGATGAACCGTCCCCTTAATTTAGGAGGTACAAACTTGAACTTTAAAATAAAAAAATTTAGAGAATTAACAGTTGATGAATTATATAAAATTTTAAGAGTGAGAAATGAAGTATTTGTTATAGAACAAAAATGTCTCTACCAAGACTGTGATAAAAAAGATGAAAAAGCATATCATTTATTTGGTATAGAGAACAATGAAATTGCTGCTTATTTAAGGATTTTAGAAAAAGGAATTTCTTACAATGAAATATCTATAGGACGAGTTTTGGTAAATGAAAAATATCGTGGAAAAGGATTAGCAAGAAAAATATTATTACAAGCTATTGATTTTATAGAAAAAAATTTAAATGAAAAGGAAATTAGAATTTCGGCTCAAAATTATTTAGTTAATTTTTACAAAAGTTTAGGATTTAAAATTATTTCAGACGTATACTTAGAAGATGGAATTCCTCATATAGAAATGATTTATAAAAAATAGTATACTGCTCATTTGCAAAAGTAAGGGGACGGTTCATTACTTTAAACCAAAGCTTAAAGTAATGAACCGTCCCATATTTATCTTTTAGCTTGTCTTATTTTTCTCTTTTAAAATATTCTTCTATGCTTTCAAAACAAGTATTTACCATAAACTCTATCTCTTCTTTATTTATAATGTATGGAGGAATAAAATATAGTATATTTCCTATAGGTCTTAACACTAATCCTTTATTAAGAGCAATCTTGTAAATCTCATAACCTACTCTCATATTCCAAGGATAACTTTCCTTTGTCTCTTTATTTTTTACTATCTCAATGGCTGTTATCATACCTATACTTCTTACTTCACCTACATGCTTTGAAAGTTTTGCCTTTTCCAATGTAAGTTTTCTTATAAGCTCACCTTTTTCTCTATTAGCTTCTATAATATTATCTTCTTCAAATATTTTTAAATTTTCTAAGGCAATTGCACAAGCCATAGCATTACCTGAATAAGTATGACTATGTATAAATAATTTTCGTTCTTCATAATCTCCATAAAAGCAATTATATATTTCATCTGTAGTCATAACTACTGACATAGGCATATATCCACTAGAGATTCCTTTTGAAAGACACATAAAGTCTGGACTAATTTGTGCATGATTACATGCAAACATTTCTCCTGTTCTACCAAATCCTACCGCAATCTCATCTGCAATAAGATGTATATCATATTTATCACAAAGTTTTCGAAGCTTCTTTAGATAGACTGGTGAATAAATCTTCATACCTGCAGCACCTTGAACCATAGGTTCAATTATTACAGCACTTATTTCCTCATGATTTTCAATTATACACTTTTTCATATTCTCAAAGCACTCTGCATTACAATTATCTCTATTTAAACCATATTTACATCTATAACAATCAGGTCCTTCCACTCTTAAAGTATCTAAAAGAAGAGGCTTATATACTTTATTAAATTCATCTATGTCACAAACAGACAAGGCACCTAAAGTCTCTCCATGATATGCATCACTTAAAGCTACAAACCTTTTCTTTTTAGTATTTCCTTTCTGCATATTGTAATGAAAACTCATTTTTAAAGCTATTTCTACTGCAGAGGAACCATTGTCAGAAAAGAATACCTTACTAAGCCTGTCTGGTGTCATCTTTACTAATTTTTCTGCTACTTCTATAGCTGGCTTATTTGAAAAATTTGCAAATATAACATGCTCAATGTTTTCTACCTGCTTTTTTATTGCTTCATTAATTCTTTTATTACTGTGTCCTAAAGTATTTGTCCACCAAGATGATATACAATCTAAATACTTATTTCCCTCAACATCATAAAGCCAAACTCCCTTTCCTTTTTCAATTACTATTGGATTAAATTCTTCATAGTCTTTCATTTGGGAACAAGGATGCCATATATATTTCAAATCTTTTTTTACATAACTATTCATAATTACTTCACTCCTTCATTTTGTTTCACATTTAGTTATTAGATAATTAATCTAAACATTTAATTATAGTATTAACACTAAAAGCTTTTTCTGAATTTATTCTTATAGCTTGTACCATATTCTCATTTAAGTTTTCAATATTTTTAAGCTTACCTATAATAGGTAATTTAGTAAACTTCTCTATCATTTTAATATTGTCATTACAAAGCAAATTTTGTACATAATTATTTATTATAATTCCTTTTATATTAATCCCTAAAGACTCTATGTATTTTACTGTTAAAACGGTATGATTAATTGTTCCTAAACCAGCTCTTGCCACAAGAATAACACTCATATTTAAATCCTTAATAAGATTCTCAAGAGTATATACTCCTCTTTCATCATCTATCAGTGGACAAATAATTCCGCCACTTCCTTCTGCAATTATGTAATCATATTTTTTCTTTAAATATTCATACTTTTTCATTATTACATTTAAATCTATAGGTTTTTTCTCAATTTTTGAAGCAAGATGAGGAGATACTGCAGACCTATAAACATATGGTGTAATATTTTCATAGGATTCTTTTAAATTACTAACTTCACTAACAATCTTAGTATCACCCGGTACAAGCTTATCATTTACTTCCAAAGCCCCACTCAATGCTGCTTTAAAGTAAGTAGCATTGTACCCATTACTTCTTAAAACATGCATAATACCTGCAGTTACAATAGTTTTGCCCACATCAGTATCAGTTCCAACTATAAATATTCCTTTAGACATTTTTCTAACCTCCAATTTTAAATTTATATCATGTCTAACTATATAATTTTTAAACAATATATCTACATTTTCTTAATACAGGTACTAATTTTACTGAAATATATGCTGTAATTACCGTTAGTACCAAATCTCCAGCTATACAAATAACAACCCCATAATAAAGTGCAAAGGAGAAAGAAACATTTTTACCAAGATACAAATTATAACTAATATATAAATATATAACTCCAAATAAATATATAAAAAACAAACCTGCAAACAATGTAAGTATAGTTTTTATAAAAGTTACTTCCTTAACATTCTCCCTTATTTTACCTATAACATAAGCTGCTACTATAAATCCTATAAGATATCCAAAAGTAGGTTTAAATATGTAGTTTAAACCGCCCCCTTCAGTGAATACAGGTACCCCCGCAAGTCCAATTATTACATAAACTATTTGCGATGCTGCTCCTAATTTTGAACCTAAAATTATCCCTGCTAATGCACAAAATAAGTATTGCAGTGTAAAAGGTACATACGGTATGGGAACTTTAATAAAAGCTCCAATAGCTGTCAAAGCAGCAAACATGGCTACTAAAATTAAATTTCTTGTGTTTCTCATAAATTCTCCTCCTAATGCAATGTTAATAAAATTAATTCTAAGGTTTCTTATACAATGTCTCCCTTCCTTTTACTAGATAATATTTTTATACTGCAAAGTTGAAATCTATATTAATAATAATCTAATATTCTTTGTTTGTAAACCTATAATTTAATTTTGGTTTACAATTAGATTAAATTAAAGAGACAGTTCATTACTTTAAACTACAACTTAGAGTAATAAACTATCTCCTCTTTATTCTACAATATTTTACAAAAAAATCTTTGTATATTCAAATTTAAATTAAACTAACACACAGGAATCTGTCCTTTTTTATTCTTAACTCAACTTTCACAGTAAAAAAATACTGTCTAGCAAAAGGAAATGATATATTGCGTAAGAAACATTTGAACAAAGTTTACAAGTTCTGTTATGCTACAGACAAAAAAACAATAGTGAATGTAGTACCTTCATTTATCTTGCTTTCCACTCCTATAATTCCTCCATGAGCTTCAACTATAGACTTTGATAGAGCCAACCCAATTCCAACAGATTCTGTTTTTTTATGTGTTTTACCTTTATAAAACCTTTTAAAAATATGAGGTATTTCATCTCTTTGTATTCCTTCTCCATTATCTTTAACAATTATCCTAACACATACTGGGGTTCTTTCTGTAGAAACTTCTACATATCCCCCTTCTTGAGTATGTTCTATGGCATTTTTAATTAAATTTATAATTCCTTCACTTAACCAATTTGTATCATGTTTCATCATAATTTTCTTGTGTTCTGGTGAAAAAATAAGATTAACTTTTTCATTTTTTGCCTTTGCTACAAGTGCTAAAACTGATTCTTCTACTGTATCATTTACATCACAATTATTTTTTTCAAATTTTATTACTCCTGCATCCAATCTTGCCAATTGAAGCAAACTTTTTACAAGCCATTCAATTCTATCTAATTGTTTTTTGCTATTTTGTAAAAAACTTTTTCTCTTTTCTTCATCTATTTTTCTATTTAAAAGTATATCATTATATATTATCAAAGATGATATTGGAGTTTTAAGTTGATGGGATATATCTGATAATATGTCTGTTAAAAACATCTTTTCTTTTTGAACTTCTGAAAAATTATTCTTCATAATTACTCTCATACTGTTAAAAGAATGTGCAAGTTTTGCAAATACGCCTTCTGCATTTTCATAAATACCTATATCAAATTTGCAATCTGATATATTTTGTGCTGCTAATATAAGATTTTCTATTCGTTTATAAATTTTTATATGTTCGATAGAATTTATCACTAAAACTACTATGAAAAAAACAGCAAAACAAGTTAATACGCCTTTCAATGCTATATCATAGCTGCTGTACATTTGTGGTACTAATTCTATTTGTATATTTTCACCAACACCATAATCTTTTAATAATTTTTTTCCTTTTTGTATACTTTCTTCATTAGCGCCCTTTGTTACTATTGGGATTATCTCATCCATTAGTTCAGGATGTTTTTTACTTACCTCACCTATTATTGCCATATTGCTTTTCACATAATTAACCTTAATTTTTTCATAACTTGCATTTATTATAAAAAATGATCCTATTAAAGTTATAAAAGCTACAATTATTATACTCAATGAACTTCTTTTTAACTCTGGATTACCAAAATAATCACTCATATTTTACTCCTTCTCAACCTCTAAATTCCACTCGTATCCTAGCCCTCTTTTAGTTTTTATATATACAGGATTAGAAGAATCATCTTCTATCTTTTTCCTAACCCTTTTTACATATACTGAAAGAGTATTAGTATCAAAATAGGCCCCTGAACCTTCAATTAATTTATCTAATATTTCTTCCCTATTCATTAATTTTTTAGGATTTGTCATAAATATTAAAAGAAGTTTATACTCTTGTGTAGATAGGGCTATCTTTTCCCCATTTTTCTGTACCTCAGCCCTCTCTGTATCTAATATTATATCTTTACATTTTAATATCTTTTCTTTATTACTTTCTACATGAAATCTTCTTAAATTAGCTTTAATTCTTGAAATAAGTTCCCTTACCTTAAAAGGTTTTGTTATATAATCATCTGCGCCTATGTCCAAACCTAAAACAATATTTACTTCCTCATCACAGGCTGTTAAAAATATTATTGGCATATCACTCTTATCTCTTATGTATTTACATACATCATATCCACTTCCATCTGGAAGCATTACATCTAATATAGCTATATCAAATTTTTCTTCATCAAAAGTTTTCATAGCTTCATTTACACATTCACATCTAGTTACATCATATCCTTCATCACTCAAAGTAAACTCAATTCCCAATGCCAGTCCTTCATCATCTTCCAAAAGTAATATTTTACTCAATTGTCTTACCTCCACTTCTTGCATATGTGATAAAAAGTAAATTTAGGTACTTAAATGATATTATCACTTATTTCCATTATTTTTTATTTATTATATTTTAACATAAAAAATAATAGGAACAAGTTGCTTTCTAAGCCTTTTGCCTACATTCAATATTTTTCAAAAAATCTCTTTTGAATATAAATAAGACTTTGAACTTGTTCCTGAAATGACTTAATTGTAATTTTTCTTTGTTGGAATTAGAATCAATGCTGTTACTATAATCATAGTAAGTAGAACAACACATCCAACTAAAGGACTATAAGTAATAATATCACTACCGGTATCTCCTGTAAACCCAATAATCCCCAACCCAGCTGACATTGGATAAATATCCTGTAAATTTTCACCGGAAAGGAAAATTGAAAAGTATCCATAAACAAAGGATACTATTACCCCACCCATAAACATATTTGGTTTTCTACCACAAAAAGCTATAACAGGAAGTTCTGCAACATAAATAAACAATGCCATACTTACAATCTGCATAAATCCTTTTACAGCTGAAAAAAGAGTAATTCCAGTTGGGAAAAATACTACACTACATATCAAAGTAATAAGAAAACTATACGCACCAAATAACACAGTCACAATACCCAACGTAAATATCTTTCCTATTAACAATCTACGAAAAGAAATAGGAATAGGTAAGCTGTTTTTCAATGTATTATCAATATATTCACGGTTAATCATATAACCACCAATCAGCGCAATCGTACTAGGAAAAATCATGCCCATGTTATTCCAAATTGTATCATTAATCAAACTTTCAAATCCATAATTTGGATTTTGAACAATATACATCTTTTGCGTAAAAACTGCCATAAGAGGTGAAATCATCACAACGATAATTCCTGCCCATAAAATACTATATCGTTTCAGTTTTTGTATTTCTGTAATTATAACATTTATCATAGTAGCCCTCCTTAATTTTCCTGGCGTTGATATTTTTGGGCAATAAAAAACATACAAATTACAGCAACAACACCAAGAAATATAAAACATAATGGAGTAGAAACAAAAATTATCCTACGTGTATTTACATCTAGATGATTTGAGTTCAGATATGGCATCATCCAACGGCTGATCATACCTACCGGTAAAAGTGTACTTAAATTTAATCCAGGTGCACCTTTTGGATCAATTCCTATAATAAAACCAATAATTGTATATAAAAACGAAATAATAAGTGAAATAATATTGTTTTTATTACACCACACAATCAATGTTACACAAGGTAGAGATGCAATCATAGTCATAATTCCCACAACGACACTTAATAGCAGTTTTTGTAAAACATTTGAAACACTTACTCCAACAATTGCAGCACCCATCAAGCTTGCAATCATTGCTGTAACAGCGTATAGTACAGATACAATTAATAAAATCAACAATTTTATTATTATAATTTTTGTTCTAGAAATTGGAATAGTTAATAGGTTCTTCATTGTACTGTTATCACGTTCCATGAAAAGTAGCATAGTTTCAACAATACAAAGAACCGGTATCAACAAAACGAAATGCCCAAAACCCAAAATAATATTGAACAATTCCTCATAGTTCCAGTGCTGCCTGATAGCAAATGCAGTCATTGGAATTGGGAACAAGAAAGCTGCCAGAGTAGCAAATATAATAAATTTTTTTCGCTTTAATTTTTGAAATTCACAAATCATCAAATCAAGCAATTCCTTCGCCTCCTGTTACCTTTTTAAAGTAATCTTCTAGAGTATCATTTTGAGTATGCACTTCTGATACATCAATACCACTTTCTATAAATTTGCGGTTAATTGCAGATACATCTATCTTGGTATCATAAAGTTGTAAATTATAATCATCATTAACATGAAATTGAGAAGTGTGAAAATTATTCTCCAAAATCCGACAGGCCTGCAATGCATCTGTAATCACAAAATGAATATACTTATTATTTTTCCGCTGTAATTTGTCCAAGCTTTCCTCTTGTAGCAAAACACCGTTATTAATAATACCAATATCATCTGCTAACAAAGCCATTTCTGATAAAATATGACTGGAAATTAAAATTGTTTTCCCATAATCCTTACTAAGTCGTTTGATAAATTCACGGACTTCCGCAATACCAATTGGGTCAAGTCCATTGATTGGCTCGTCCAAAATTAAAAGTTCTGGATCATGCATAATTGCATTAGCAATTGCAAGACGCTGCTTCATACCAAGTGAATATTCGGAAAATAATTTCTTATCATTATAAGATAATCCAACTACTTTCATAGCATTTTTAACTGCATTTCGATTAGGTATACCACGCAATCGAGCAAAAATTTTAAGATTTTCGGTTCCAGTCAAATTAGGGTAAAATCCTGGTGATTCAATCAAGCTGCCAATTCGCGGAAAAATCTTTTTTTCATTTCCGTAAATTGGTTTATCAAAGATAAACACCTCTCCAGTTGTGGGTTGTGTCAAATTAAGAAGCATTTTCATAGTAGTGGTTTTACCCGCTCCATTACGACCAAGCAACCCATAAATTCTACCTTTCTTTACATGAATACTTAAATTGGCAACACTTTTTTTTCCTCCATATTGCTTTGTTAGATTATTTGTTTCAATAATAAAATTGCTCATGATTTAAATCCTCCTTTATTGTTATGAGCTTAACGATAACACTTTAACTCAGACTTTTACGCATCCAATCTTATAACATCAATAACATTTTCTTTTTTAATTTTATTCAAAGGTTTAATTACTGAAATAAGCCCTATTGTTACAGCTGCTAAAGTTGCTATTCCTATAGTGTTCCAAGGAATTCCCCACTTAAAGCTTTTTATATATCTAAAAGAAGAACTCATCAAATAGGAAAGCCCTGTCCCTATAATTCCTCCATAAAAACAACCATACAAACCATAAAGAATTCCTTCTGTTAAAACCATAGATCTAATATTTTTATAAGTCATTCCTAAAGCACTCAAAGAAGCTAGCTCTTTTTTTCTTAAAATCAAATTAGTTGTTATAGTATTTACAATATTAACAGCCCCAATTAAAGCAATTACTACTACAAAACCATACATCAGTATTTTAATTTGAAGCATACTTGAGTGCATATTTTCACCTTTCTTAACCATATTAATAACCTTTATGCCACTGCTATCTCCTATTGCTTGTATCCACTTTTCAAAATCATTTTCCTTATTTTTATCCTTTAACACAATTTCAGCACTCTTTATAGGCATATTCTCTATATTTTTACCGGATATATTTTTTATAACTTGCTTTGTAGCTATTATTTTTAACTCTGTTTGACTAAAATCATCACTACTATATGGAGCACTATCTACAATTGCAGCTACTTTTACCTTTACCATATCTTCTTTTAAATTGTCTTTTATACTTTTTAATTTTTCATCATAGTATTTATTGAATTTATTTCTGTCATAATGTACATCTTCCATTGACTTTCTTGCAAAAATGTTTCTATTAACATAAAAACTGTCTCCAACTTTTAAAGTTGTAATAGGTCCTTCATAGTATTTACCTTTTGATTTCAATAAGTTATCTTTTACCAATATAACTCCATTTTCTTTAGCCATTTTTTCTGTATTAATTTTTCCATCTTTAACATATTTCTTACTCATCTTTATCTTTAATTCATCATAAATATCAAAACTCATCTTTAATGAGCTCATATCTTTTCCTTGAAAATTTGTTTTTTCATACAACTCTGGAACAAGATTTTCTACTTCTTCATCCTTTTGATTATTCAAAATTAAAGCTTTTGATTCATAGTTTCCATAAGATAAAAATGTACTTTTTACAAGATTATTATTTTCTATCTTATGAATTATATCTTTTGTTAAAGAATTTTTACCTTGTTTATCTGTAGTATTCATAGTTATAAAATCAGTTTTGTAACTCTCTGAATCTTTATTTGTAAAATTTTCGCTCATATGTACAAAAGAAGAGAAAGCTATAAATATAGTTACACTTATCATTATTGAAAATACCGTAATATTAAATCTTTTTCTATTTCTTTTTATATTTTTAAAAGCCATTAAACTATTTATTCCTAAAAATCTTTTTGCTATCTTTCCTCTATTTTTCTTTATTTTTTCTTTCGTTATTGATGTCCTACTGTTAATAGCAATTAAAGGAGATATCTTTGCTGCAAATCTTGCTGGTATTAATGCTGATACATATATTGAAATCAGTCCAACAACAGCACTAATTATTAATACGTTATAAGGTATTACAATATAAAATTCTCCAAAAACAGAGTTTGACATCATACTAAATATTTTACCTATAACAAATATTGCAAATACACCGGAAAGTATTCCAATAGGCACACCAATTAAACTTAGCACTGCAGCTTCTCTTAAAACTATTTTTCTAATTTGTTTTGGAGTTGCACCTACTGCCCTTAAAAGTCCATATTGCTTTATTCTTTCAATAACACTTATTTGAAAAGAATTATATATAACAGCTATAGTTGCTATGATTGCAATTCCTATAACAATTCCTGCAATTGAATACACACTATTATTAATCTCTTTATTTCCTCCTTCTCCCATGTAGGTTAGTACCATAGAATTTGTAGAAATATTTTTGAAAGAAGATTTTAATTCAGCAACTGTATCAGATATATCTGCTTTTTTTGATATAGTAATATACATAACAGATTTACTTATATCAAATTTATCACTATAAATCATACCTAAAGATTTTCCATTAAATTGACTTCCAAGATCATTCTCAATTAATCCTGTTAACTTAAAATCCTTCGTTTCACCATTATTAAGTTTTAATTTTATATTTTCTCCAATCTTAGGTTTATTAGCTATATAATTTAGAACCCAAGGTTCTAATGCTATTTCTCCTTCTTTATTTGGAAATCTTCCTTTTGCTGTTTTGTATGGCAAAAGTTCTAAAGCATTTTTATTGTATTTCGTAATTTCTATTTCTTTTGAATCTCTAAGAGATACACTAGCATAATTTTCTTTAAGTCCTATTTTATCAATTTTAGGATTACTCTTTAACTTTTTATAAGTTTCTTCAGTATTTTTAGACATTTGTAAATGAAAAAATCCTTTTTCCCTAATCTCACCCTGAAGAAAGGAATTTTGCATACATTTTATAAATAAACCTATGGAAGTAATCAATGCTACAGAAAGTATTACTCCACAAATTGTAAGTATAGTTCTTTTTTTATTCTGCTTTAAATATTTATTTGTTATGTCTTTATAGCTTTTCATATTTGTTCCCCCTACTATCCTATTCTCTCCTCACACTTTATTCTCTCATCAGTCTTTATCTGTCCATCACTTATAGTTATTACTCTATCTGCTTGCTCTGCTATGCTAAGATCATGAGTTATAATTATAAGTGTTTGATTATATTTTCTACAAGAAATTTTTAAAAGTTCTACAACTTCCTTACTGTTTTTACTATCTAAATTTCCAGTAGGTTCATCTGCAAGAATTATTGAAGGCTTATTTATTAAAGCCCTACCAATAGATACTCTCTGCTGTTGACCTCCAGATAATTCTGATGGAAGATGACTTTTTCTCTCTTTAAGTCCAAGCATCTCTATTACTTCCTCTAAATATTTTTTATCTACTTTTTCTTTGTCTAACATTGCTGGAAGAGAAATATTTTCTTCTACATCTAATACTGGTATTAAATTGAAAAATTGAAATACAAATCCAACATTTCTTCTTCTAAAAATAGCTAATTTTTCTTCATTTAATCTATATACATCTTCACCATCTAAATAAATTTTTCCACATGTAGGTCTATCTAATCCACCAAGCATATGAAGCAGTGTACTCTTTCCAGACCCTGATGCTCCAATTATTGCAACAAATTCCCCTCTTTCAACAGAAAATGATACATCTTTAAGAGCTTGAACCTTATTATTACCCATTCCATAAATCTTGGATAAATTTTGAACCTCTAATATTTTCATATATATACCTCCGTTAACTGATAAAAACTTTTATTTAACAACCTCACTACGGTTATATTATATTTTCTTATCTTCTTTATAACAATAACTATTCTCTTACATTTAATATATTGAATCTTACAAGTTTGTAAGAATGGTGGATAGGAATAAAAAAATAAGAATAAAATAAAAAAAGTGTATAAGATGAAGAATCCTTTGCTTCCATAACATACTCTAAATCTTACTTATATTGAAAAAAGATTTTAAAATTACTATTCTAAAAAAATTAGTAATTTAAAAATAACTTTTTTCAAATTTGTAAGACTAAGAACACATAGAGTTACTCAAAGATTACTTAATCTTATACACTTTTTATTAGTTATTTTGCCCTAAGGCAAAATTTCCTTAATTATTAATTATTCATTCAACTTTCGCAGTAAAAAAATACTGTCTAGCGAAGGGAAATGATATATTGCGTAAGAAACATTTGAACAAAGTTTACAAGTTCTTAGCTTTACGAATTTGGAAAAAGTTATTTTTTAATTACTGATTCCTACGGAATATTAATTAAAAAATCTTTTTTCAATATGAGTAAAGTTTAGAACTTGTTACTGAAGTGAAAGGTTTCTGAGCAAGATATCATTTCCCGTAGCGACTGTTTTTCACCTGCGAAAGTTGAGTTATTCATTATTAACTATTAATTTTCTTTAAAGTGAAAGGTTTCTAAGCAAGATATCATTTTCCGCAGCGGCTATTTTTCATGGCAAAAATTGAATAAATAAAGATAAAATTATCTTATATTATATATTTAATATCACTATTTTTAAATTTATTATCCAGTTCTACTTTGAAGAACTCCTTCATTTCTTGAAGTTGTTCCTTTGAATACACGTACTTTCCATATCCAAATTGACCATATTTAAATTTTCTTTCTTCATCATTCATTGGTAATGTAGTTTCAGGAAATATCTGAAGTATAGTATTTTTAGCTTTTGTTGTATATCGGTGAGATATTACTTCAAATCCAATAGGCATATTTAAATTTTTAGGCAATGCATCATACAACATATCTATAAGTTCCTTATACTCTTCTTTCCAATTTTCATACATAAATACAGGAGCTATTATAAATCCTATAGGATATCCATGTTTTGCAAGTTTTACAGCAGCCTCTATTCTTTTTTCTGCAGATGCTGTAAAATGCTCATACTCATTTATTATCCTATCTGTATTCAAACTAAATCTAATCTCTGTGTGTCCATTATGCCTAGCATCTAACAAACCATCTATATCATTATATTTTGTAACAAACCTAAATCTAGCAAGTTCTTCATTTCCAAAATATTCTATAGTTTTTTTAAGAGCGTTACTATATGGCTCCACAGGAACAGGATCTGAAGTAGCAGCGCCTTCAAATATGGTTATCTCTGGACTTCTTTCGTCTATATATTTCTGAGCTTGATTTAATATTTCATCAACATTCACATGAATTCTTACAAAAGGTTTATTTCCTAATTGAGTATTTAGGTAACAATATTCGCATTGCCCCATACATCCACTAACTAAAGGTAATTGATAATGAGCTGATGGTTTACAAGTTTGAAATTTCAAACTCTTTTTTACTCCCACAGCTAAAGTTTTTTTACCTGCTCTATATTTTTCATACATATTCTCTCCTGGTATATGTGAACCTACCCTATTAGATGATATCTCTATGACTTCAACACTAGAATCATTTTTAAATTTATTATACATTTTATCTCCAAGCTCATAATCTAAAGCTCCTTTTTCAAATATAACAACTTTAGGAACAAACATAATAAGCCTCCTTTTATATTATATATATTGTCACAAATCCTAAAGATTTTTCATGCCTAAATTTCGTATTTATTCAAATTGATATTCAATGGTTTCATACATTTTCTATAAATATATTTTTAACAAAAAGGATGTTTATTATTTGTATTTTGACAATAAAGAAAAAGAGTTTAAGATTAAAGGATCTTTGAACGACACGTTTTAATTACAATTAATAATTAAAAATGAATAATAAATAATTTTAGTTATTAATTATCTTTAAAGTCTCCCTGTTCTTATACTTCTTTTTCTTTACTGTCTTGTCCTTCTCTCACTGTGATAAATATCTATATATCATGTAGGATATCATTGAAAGGAAATTTACAAGTTCTTAGCCTTACGAATTTGAAAAGAGTTATTTTCTGATAATTCAACTTTCACAGAATAAAAATAACTATTAACGTAGATAAATAATATATTGCGTAAAAACCATTTTAACAAATAATTAGTAATTCTTGCTCTAAAAATTTAACATTGCGTTAAGAAAAACTCATTGTTTGAGTGTAGCGAGTTTGAGTTTTTTAGCAATGTTAAATTTTTAGAGCTTAGAATTACTTTATGCAGTTAAAGGTTTTATAGCAAGATATCATTTATCGAAGTTTAGGGCTACTATTCCTTAAGTTGAACTAACATCTTCAGAAAATCTTTTTTCAATATGAGTAAAGCTTAGAACTTGTTACTGAAGTGAATAGTTTCTGAGCAAGATATCATTTCCCGCAGCGACTGTATTTCATCTGCGAAAGTTGAATTAATAATAAATAATGCAAACCTTAATGCACTGATTTTTTCTCCAAAGTTTTTAAATCATTTATAATTCCTATAAAATCTTCATTTTTCCTAATCAAATCAAACTCTGGTTGCTGAAAAATATTAAATATATTTTCATATAAATTCATTGTTATTGTACGTTTTCCCTGTGGAATCTCATTAAAACACCAAGTAGAGCTAAATTCAGTTGGTTTATTAATATCATTATTTTTTATATCCTCTAACATTTTCTTAAGCATATCCACTGCCTTTTCCTTTTCATTAAATTTTAAATAAATTTGAGCAAAATTCAAATACTCTGTTGATAGAGGTAATGCTGCTTTACATTTAGGATAAAAAACTTTTTTAATATTAATAGACAAGTTGTAATAATTCTCTACCATACTTAAATTTTTCTCATCTTTAGTGTAGGAATTAGCTAATCCCATACATGCAAAAGTTATATAACTTATATCTTTATACAATTCACTTTGAAGTATTTCTCTAGCTTTTTTCAATTCATTCTTTTTAATGTGTATATTTGCAAGTAAAAGATTAGGATCAAGTTCACTTTTATGAATTTTATTTAATACCTCTATGGCCTTATCTTCTTCTCCAATTGATGGATAAAGAGCACCTAATTGAAATAATGCTTGTTCTGTAACTTTTGTTTTTGTACAATTTTTAGCTACATCTTCAAATAATTCAATAGAATACCCTATCATATCCATAGATTTTTTCTCACTATTACTTTTCCATGAATACATAGTAAATAATGAACCTATTCTAAGCTTTAAATAATAGGTTACTGGATACTTTAATATGTACTCTTTACTCTTGTCTATTGCTTTATCCAAATCACCACTACTAAATATAGCCTCACATTCACCAAATATTTTCATAACTTCTTCATCTGAAAGCTCAATTTTAAAATTTAATAACTCATCTATAGAAACATTAAAGAAAGTTGCAAGAACAGGTAAGAGGGTTATATCTGGGTAAGAAATTCCACTTTCCCACTTTGATACTGCTGCTGTAGACACTCCAATAAATTTTCCTAATTGATCTTGAGTAATTCCTTTTTCTTTTCTTAATTTAAAAATAACTTCACCTATTGATAATTTATTCATACTTTATCCCTCCGTAGTTTTACTATAGGGCCCTATGCACTTAGTATACCTTAATCCTGCATTTATACCAATGGATACATAGTTGAATATTATATCAAAAACTTAACTGTAGGTTAAATTAAATTTATATATTAAATCCCCACATAACATAATTCTTATATTTATAAAAATTAAGTTATGTGGGGATTACAATTAGCAAAGTAAAAATTATAAATTTACATAGTACAATTCCATATAAACTTATCTTCCACTAAAATCACTTGATTTTAGACTATTAATTTTTTAAAAAAAATTTATAATCTCCTTAATAAATAATAAAAAATAAAAACCTGAAGATAAATCTTCAGGTTTTCTAATCTAATAAAATTAGATTGTTGTAATGTTTTCAGCTTGAGGACCTTTAGCACCTTCAACAACGTCGAAAGATACTTTTTCGCCTTCTTCTAAAGTTTTGAATCCATCTTTATTGATTTGTGAGAAATGAGCAAATACGTCTTTTCCCTCTTCTGTAGTAATGAATCCAAATCCTTTTTCACTATTAAACCATTTAACTGTTCCTGTCATATTATATTACCTCCGAAATTTTATTCCTTTGATCCTTTGAAAAAATAAATCATCAATAAAAACCTCGAAATCTATGTATTTAAGTTACACTTAATTATATACAATTCGAAACATGTTCATATAATAAATTATCTCACTTTTGAATCAAGGTACTCTATTAGTATACACCTTATTAAAAATAATGCAAGTGTTTTTTTGATTTTTATTATAATTTATTATAATTTCAACTTTCGCAGTAAAAAAACACTACTTAGCGAAGGAAAATGATATCTTGCGTAAGAAACATTTGAACAAAGTTTACAAGTTCTTAGCTTTACGAATTTGAAAAAAGTTATTTTTTCAATATGAGTAAAGCTTAGAACTTGTTACTGAAGTGAAAGGTTTCTAAGCAAGATATCATTTCCCGCAGCGGCTATTTTTCACCTGCGAAAGTTGAGTTATAATTTAATACAACTTTATCAATAAGAAAGTTAAATCTATAATAGAAACAATATCATTTCAATGAATATCACTTCATAAATTAATCGTACAATATGGTATACTTCATATTTATTTTTATTATACTAAAAGTATGATATACTTAGAGCTGGTTTGTATAAAAAATATATTTTAAAATTGAAAGGTAAATTATTATGATAAAATTTAAAAAATTAGGTCTTAGTGATAACATATTAAATGTACTTAAAACTCAAAGAATAAGTGAACCAACACCAATTCAAGAACAAAGTATTACATTAATAAATAATGGTAATGATATTATAGCAGAATCTCAAACTGGAACTGGAAAAACACTTGCATTTTTACTTCCAATGTTTGAAAATATGTCTCCCGCTGTAAACACAATTCAAGGTTTAATAGTAACTCCAACAAGAGAACTTGCTATACAAATAACTCAAGAAGCTGTGAAATTAAAAAAAGCTAAAGATTTAAATATTTTAGCTGCATATGGTGGAAAAGATATAAAATCACAATTAAAAAAACTTAAAGGAAATATTCATTTAGTAATTGCAACTCCTGGTAGACTTTTAGATCATCTTAATAGAAAAACAATCAATCTTAATAATTTAAAAACATTGGTATTAGATGAGGCTGACCAAATGCTTCTTATGGGATTTAAAAATGAAGTTCGTTCTATTATAAGTCATACTCCAAAAAATCGTCAGACTTTATGTTTTTCAGCAACAATTAACTCTGAAGTTAAAAAATTAGCTTATAAAAATATGCGTGATCCTAAACTAGTAATAATAGAAAAAGAAGAAATAACTCTTAAAAATATCAAACAAGTTCTAATAGAAACAACTGATAGAAGAAAACAAGAAGACTTATGTAAAATTTTAGATGAAGAGAATCCATTTATGGCCATTATCTTTTGTAGAACCAAAAGAAGAGTTGATAAACTTGAAGAAGCTCTTCATCAAAAAGGTTATAACTGTGAAAAGCTGCATGGTGGTATAACTCAATCAAAACGTGAAAGAATAATGAAATCATTCAAGAAATTAGAAATTCAGTATTTGATAGCTACTGATGTAGCAGCTAGAGGGCTTGACATAACTGGTGTTACTCATGTTTTTAACTACGATATTCCTGAAAATGCTGAAAGCTATATACATAGAATAGGTAGAACTGGAAGAGCTGGTGAAAAAGGATCTACTTTCTTATTTGCAGCACCAAAAGATGAACACACTTTAAATTTAATAGAAAAAGGAATCAAATTTAAAATTCCTAGAAAATACTAATACATTCTAAATACTATAAAAAGTGACGAAAAAACCACAAAAACCACAAAAACGGGGACGATTCATTATTTTTTGCTTAAAATTAAAGCTAAAAAATGAACCGTCCCCTTATATTATTTAAAATTTCTACAATAATTTTCTCTCAAATTCTTGTATTATGTACTTATTATATCTAACATACTCTGTGATTTAATAATATGGCACATGGTTCAATTTCTAAACATTTTACTTTCTATATTAAACTTTATGAAGTGTTTAGCCATATTATTTATAACTCTATGCTATAATAACTCACGTGCGAATCAAGTGAGGAGTGTATAAAATGAATCAAAAACAAAAGATGCTAAATGGTGAAATCTATAATGCTTATGATGAAGGTTTAATACTTTTAAGAAATAAAGCTAGACATCTTACAAAAGCATATAATAGTACAGACCCTGAAGCAACAGAACAAAGAATAAATATTCTCAAAAAATTATTTGGAAAAATAGGAGACAATTTTGAAATAGAACCTCCTTTCCATTGTGACTATGGTACTAACATTGAAATTGGTGAAAGCTTCTATGCAAATTTCAATTTTTTAGTTTTAGATGATGGTCTTGTGAAAATTGGAGATGACGTATTAATTGGCCCTAATGTAAGTATAATTACTGCAACTCATTTAGTAGATCCTGAATTAAGACCTAAAAATGCCGATTATACCAAAGCTGTAACTATCGGAAATAACGTATGGATAGGTTGTGGAGCTATAATAAATCCTGGAGTAACTATTGGAGATAATAGCGTAATAGGTTCTGGCAGCGTAGTTACAAAAGATATTCCAGCTAATGTTGTAGCTGTTGGAAATCCTTGTAGAATATTAAGAACTATTGATACTAAGTAATAAAACTAATCAAGACTTTCACATAGTTTTATTGTGAAAACCTTGATTAGTTTTATTATTAACTCAACTTTCGCAGTAAAAAAATACTGCTTAGCGAAGGGAAATGATATTTTGCGTAAGAAACATTTGAACAAAGTTTACAAGTTCTTAGCTTTACGAATTTGAAAAAAGTTATTTTTTAATTACTGATTCCTACGGAATATTAATTAAAAAATCTTTTTTCAATATGAGTAAAGTTTAGAACTTGTTACTGAAGTGAATAGTTTCTAAGCAAAATATCATTTCCCGTAGCGGCTATTTTTCATCTGCGAAAATTGAGTTAATAAGTAACTAAATTTTCGTATAAAAAACAACTTGCCTTACATATATGAAAGGAATGATCAATTTTGAAAAATATAGCAAGTTTAACATTAAACAGAGATTTACATTATGCTAAAAGTGGTATAGTTAGCTGTTTAATTTCTGGAATAACTTGGGGAATAGATGCTGTTGTACTTGGATATTTATTAACCAGGTATCCCTTTAACAATAAAAACTTTGCTATTGAAGCATCTCTTATAGCCGCTTCAATACATACAGGGTTTTCGTCTATTTTTATTTTAATTTACAATATTTATAATGGTAAAATTAGAGAGTTTGGTAGATGCTTATTTAGCAAAGTAGGAGCAATCATTGTGGTTTGCGCCTTTTGTAGTGGACCAATGGCAATGTCGGGATATTTACTGGGAATCAATATGTCAGGACCTTCTTATACAGCAGTTATAACCTCTAGTTATCCTGCAATAGGAACAGCTTTAGCCGTAATATTCCTCAAAGAAAAGCTAAACAAAAGAACTTTAATAGGAATTTTACTATGTATCCTAGGATCAGTAGCTACAGGATATGTATCACCCACTACTGCATTATATCCTAAGTTCTATTTAGGAATAATATTTGCTTTTATTGCTGCATTAGGATGGGGCTTAGAAGGAGTTTTTGGTGCCTATGCTATGGACATTATAGATCCTGAAATAGCCATTTTAGTTAGACAAACAACTTCTTTTCTTATGTATTTAGTTTTTGTTATTCCATTTATAAAAGGATTTAACATATTTTTTAGTTCTTTTACAAGTTCTAATATAATATTGTTTATATTCTTAGGTTTATTGTGTAGTACATCTTTTATAAGTTGGTATCTTGGTTTAAGTATGACTGGAGTGGGAAGAGCTATGGCCCTTAATATAACTTATCCTATCTGGGTTATCCTATTAGAATGGGCAGTTCAAGGTGTTGTACCTTCTATAAATTTAATAATTGGCTGTGGTGTAATCGTCTTTGGAGCAGTTTTAGTTTCAGGAAACCCAAAAGAAATGTTAAGATTAAGAGAATATAAAGAATAAAAGGAGTAATAACTATGAAAATGAAACTACCTATGAAGTTTAGAATACTTCAATTAATTTGCGAAAAAAGTATTCAACTTAAAATAATAAATACATGTGAAATTATAAATCTGATTAATTTAGAATATGGTAATGAAAAACAATGTTGTCCTAAAACTATAAAAAAACATATTCTAGCATTAAAATGTGTAGGATTAATTAAGGAAACTAATATTTATGAAAATAAAAATCAATTAATATCTGAATATAAATCAACTCGTGAAGGCTTTAATAGAATGAAATTTATACCTAATACTGCTGAAAGCTACAAGGAATGGCTTCCTTTTAAAGGACAAGCTAGTGCCTTACTAAATCACAGCAATTAAAAAATTTATTTTATTGTTAAATGCGTTGGCTTTAGAACCTAAATTCTATTGCCAACGCATTTAACATTTTATTATCAACTCTTATAAAACAAAGGTACATATTATATAAAAAACTTTTCTTCTATATACAATTTTCTAAATCTTATCCAAATGTTTTTTACACAATATACGTTTTTTATCTTATATAAAGTAGAAATTATAAATTTAATTATAAAGTATACCTTTATTATACATTAGCATTTTCAAAAGCTTTATTATTTACTAATTTCTCTTTTATAATTTTAACAGATATTCCTAGAAGCATTCCAAATACTGCTGGAGCTACCCAACCCAAGCCTTCTGCGTAAAGAGGTAATTCACTACATAAATTTGTAACAAATCCTAATTTTATTCCTACTTGTCCTAATGAATCAACTATACTTACAACTCCAGTAAATAGTATTGTCAAGCTATAAACTATTGAACTTTCTTTAAATAAATTATCTAACATCGCAAGTACTATAAGCATTATTGCCATTGGATAAATTGCATTTAGTACTGGCACTGATATTGCAAGAATTTTTGTTAATCCCATATTAGCAAGAATCATACTAGAAAGAGCTAAAATTCTAACCCAACTTTTATATGACATCTTATCAGTTAATGTAGTAAAATATTGGCTACATGAAGTTATAAGACCAACACTAGTTGTTAAACAAGCTAAAGTAAATATAACTGCTAAAAGTACAGCTCCTGGTTTTCCAAATATGTACGTAGTAACATTAGTTAACGTTTGTGCTCCATTTGCAGTGCTTCCAAATCTACCACCACAAGTTGATCCTAAATGTGCAAGCATTGAATAAATAAGTATTAATAAAGATCCTGCTATTATTCCAGCTTTTATTGTTGTGGAAACTACAACTTTTTCATCCTTTACTCCTTTAGATTTTATTGCTAATGCAATAACTATTCCAAAGTTTAGAGCAGCTATTGTATCCATTGTTAAATATCCTTCTAAGAATCCTTTAACAAGTGGTGAAGTCATATATTCTCCGCTTGCTGCACCATAACTACCTAATGGTTTAAATAAAGATCCAATAAACATAACTAAAATTAAAATTAGCAAAGAAGGTGTTAATACCTTACCCATACGATCTACTAACTTAGTTGGTGATAATGAAAGCCAGTACGCTATACTAAAAAATATAAATGTAAATAATAGCATTGCTAAAGTTTTTGATATACCTTGTGGTAAATACGGTGCTACTACCATTTCAAAAGGTAAACTTCCTGCTCTTGGAATACCTAGACAAGGACCTATTGATAAATATATTAGAACTGTAAAGATTCCTGCGAACACAGGATTAACTCTTTTAGCTAACTTAGCTAATCCCCCAGATTTAGCAACTGAAATTACTCCCAAAATTGGAAATCCAACTGCTGTTATAAAAAACGTGGCCATTGCTACCCAAACTTTTGTACCCGCTGATTGCCCCAAAAATGGGGGAAATATTAAATTTCCTGCCCCGAAAAATAGTGAAAATAGCATTAATCCTACAAGTAATAAATCTTTTTTTGATAAATTTTTCATTTCAAATGTCCCCCTTATTTAATGTCTATACTCTTTTGTTAAAACAAAAAACCCGTCCCTTGAAAACAAGGGACGGGATAAACCGCGTTACCACCCTAATTCTATAAAATCAGTTTATAATAAATAAACCTTCTATAGCTCTTAGTTACGTATCTATCAATACGCTTATCTTTTAACGGTGAAAGACTCCGGCAAAACTTACTAAAATATCTTCAGTTTTGCTTCTCAGAGATGATTTTCAGTTATATCTTGAACATTGGCTTACAGCAAAATGCCAACTCTCTGTAGAACAAAATATTACTTACTTTTTCTCTTCATAGAATTTATTTTAATTTTGTATATATAATATACCGATATTTATTTTCTGTCAATACCTATATTAATTTTTTTTGGATAAAAATAAACAATTATACAAAATTAGATGTTTAAACTAAGAATTCAATGTTTATAACCCTACAACACTATGTCCTTCTTTTCAATTGCAAACATGCTAAGTAACAAACTCAAGCATATATATATACACGCAGTTAGTGAAAAATTTAAAATACTGTGAGTATCTAATTTAGTAATAACCTCATATGCATACATTCCTCCAGAAAAAGTAAAATACATTACATTTTTCATCTGTGAATCTATCATCATCATAATAACATCAATTCCAATTCCTAATCCTATAACTGCACCACTATTATTAATAAGCAATGCAATAAAACTTATAACTGAACTAAAAGATAATAAAGGTAATGTTACGCTAGCATAAACTTTTACATTATAAATAAAGTTATTTAACAATTCTCCTTTGCTTCCCAATCCAAAAACAATAGCACCTACGATATAACTTCCAACAAAAGAGATAATTAAAAATATTAATGCATATAAAGCTATGAACAAAAGCTTACCTATTATAAAATCACTCTTTTTTATAGGTGTCATTAATGAAAATTTCATAGTTCCATGAGTATAATCTTCTGTTAATGTTTCTGAGATTACTAACACCATGAACATTGGTACTATTGGTTTCATTAACATTCCAAAAAGAGTTCTAACTAAAAAGTTCTCTGCAGTTATTTCTGATTTTGCATCAGAGATTCCCATAACTGCCATAATAACTATACTCATGATTACAACAGTTGATAATACATAAAATTTTTTACCGTTAAACATTTTTATAATTTCATTTTTCAAAACCTTAAGCATGTTTTTTATCTCCTTCCATTACATTGAAAAAATAATCCTCTAATGAAGTTTCTTTGCACTGTAAATTTTTAACATCAACATCATTAGAAACTAAAAGTTTATTGATACTTTGAAAATTACCTTTTTCTATCCTAACTCTTATACCATCTTGAAAACGTTCAATTTTACAGAAAGTATTTATACTTTTTAATAAACGAGAGGTTTTTTCCTTTTCTATTGTATAAATTTCTATAACTTCCTCATTTGTATTTAAAAGTTCATCAACATATCCTTGAACTTTAAGATTTCCTTTCTCTATAATTCCTATTCTATTACATACTGCCTGAATTTCAGTTAATATATGTGATGATATAAGAAAAGTTATGTGATATTTTTTTGATAAATCCTGTATAAGTTTTCTTATCTCCTTTATTCCCTGCGGATCTAATCCATTAGTTGGTTCATCCAATATAACTATATTAGGATTATTTAAAAAAGCCCTTGCAATTCCAAGCCTTTGCTTCATTCCTAAAGAATATTTGCACACCTTCTTATTTCTTTCATCAGTCAATCTCACCATTTCAAGTACTTCATCTACTCTTTTTTTAGGAACACTATATAAATTAGCCATAAGAAGTAAATTTTTATAACCTGATAATCCTCCATAAAAGCTTGGAGCCTCTACCATAGCTCCTATCTTTTCAATAGCCTTTTCACTATCTTTTTCTACATCATATCCATTAATAACAACTTTACCTGAAGTAGGTTTTATAAGTCCCATAATACTCTTTATGGTTGTACTTTTCCCTGCTCCATTTGGTCCCAAGAATCCATAAATATCTCCTTCATATACAGTTATATTAAGATTATCAACTGCTTTTTTACCTTTATATTTCTTAGTAAGATTATGAGTACTTAGTAAACATTCCTGTTTCATATATAATCAACTCCTTTTCTTCATCGTATGATTATATATTATCAAAATTATACTTGTTCCTCTTTCTTTCATCCTAAGTAATATCTACATATTCATAAGAAACTTTAGTTTTACGGTTATGAAATAAAGTTTTACAGTTATGAAAAAAGACACCCTTATTAGGATGCCTCCTTAAGATGACGTTTCAATATATTTTATCCATAATTCCTGAATAAACATATTTTCTTCAATAGATGTATTTAAAAATACGTTATCGTAATTTGTATCTATAATGTTTTTTACATTATACAAACCTATTCCTCTGTCCTTACCTTTTGTAGAAAAGCCTTCTTTATATATTTTATGAATTTGAGGTTTTTCTCCAAAGAAATTATTATGTACTGCTATAACTACATAATCGTTTTTATTTACAACAGCAACACATATTTTAGGATATTCACATTCTTGTGCCGCTTCAATGGCATTATCCATTAATATTCCTATTATTCTGCACAAATCCATTATATTCATATATACATAATCAATATCTTCAACAATATCAACTTTTATATCTATATTCATTGATGCTGCTTTTATAAGCTTTGTTGATAGTATTGCCTTTAAGCCAACAACTTTAATATATTTAAGCTTATCTATATTACTATTACTCCACTTTATATTCTTGTCCATATCAATAACATTATCATAAAAAAACTCACGCAGCCCTTCTATATTTGCATTATCTATATATTCTTTAAGTGGTGAAAGCATATTTATATAATCATGTTTAAATCTTCTTGTTTCACTATACATTTCTTCAATAATATTAGAATATTCTTCTATTTCATTTTTTTCTTCAATTTCTCTCTGTAACTTTACTCTATATTCAACACTTTTATCATAATAATAAACTATAATACTTATGAGAATAATTGATATCAGTGGCAAAATCTCTGGAACAAAATTTTCCATTAAAAATTCTGTCTTTTCCTTCTCTATCACTGATGTACACGTAAATATATAAATTGATGCTATAATTATAGTTAGTAATATACTTATAATTAAAATCATTCTAAATCTTATTTGTGATGATGAAATTTCTTTATTTACTTTTCTCTTTGAAGGAATATTTTTTATTACTAAACATGTTACAGATACAATAAATAGCATTATTATGAATTGAATTAGCGTATGTTTAAATGGTATATCATATAATTTTGCACCTGAAAATGTATATATAAAAGTATATATTTTATCTGCAAAATATACACTATAAATACTTATCAATATTTTTATTTTACTTTGATCTTCATCATTCCTTAATTGTACTATAGTTATAATTGAAAGTATTGGAAGTATTATGGTATATGAACCAGTGGACAACGCCATTCCAGTTACAAATGAAATAATAAAATATTTTTTTAGATCACTTACACTTAGCATATTTTTATATAAAATATATATTGAAATAAAACACAAAACACTCATTAGTATAGATGGTACAATCATGTAACTCAAAAGCAAATAAAAAAAAGATGTACTCATCATTATAAAAGCCCCCTCATATACCTAAAAGAAACATAACACTCTTCACCATTTATCATAATTACTTTTTTATATTTCTTGTCTATCTCTTCAATTTTATCTTTATTTACAATATATGATTTATGGCATCTATAAAAATTTGAAGTAAGTTTTTCTTGTATATCCTTTAAATTAGCATATAATTCAATTTGCCTGTTTTCTTCGTGAATTCTTATTTTATGAGGAGTACCCGTAGTTTCAATAAAGAGAATATCACTTGGTCTAATATTTATTACTCTTGTATCTGTATTTATGGTGATGTAATCTTCTTTATGTCTTCCTTTGTGATAAGTATTATAGGATTTTAGAATACAACTATTTACTCTTTCTTTAAAATCATCATCATCCTTAATTACATAATCCATAGCCTCTACTTTATATTTAAACGCTAAATAGCTCATTTCTAAATGCGTAGTTGTAAAAATTATATATCCAAAAGAATCTAATTCTCTAATCTTTTCACCAAGCCTTATACCATTTATATTATTCTTTAAATCTACATCCAAAAGATAAATTCCTGTCCTATTATTGTTTTCTATATAATTTATGATTTCTTTAGGATTTTCTGTACAAATTGCTATCTTCAAATCTAATTTTTCTCTTAAAATAGTATTCTCAACAAGCTGCTTCAACTTAGCTCTATGAACTTTATTATCTTCACAAATCATTACTTCTAACATTGTTATTTACCCTCGCTTAATGTCAAATTTAAAATATAAAAATACCTGTCAATACAATATCCCAATGATATAATTCAGCTTTTTTATTTTTCTTCCTCCTCATAGATAAAGATATCTTCGATGTCCCTTTTAAAATATCTTGCAATTTTAAAAGCAAGAATAATAGATGGATTATATCTTCCATTTTCAATGGAACCTATTGTTTGTCTTGATACTTCTAAAGCTTCTGCTAATTCTTCTTGCCTAATTCCCATTTGTTTTCTTAATTCTTGAAGCCTATTTTTCACATTTGTTTGCTCCTTTCTAAAACCTATGTAAAGTTTGCTTTCCATAACTATTGTACTGTCCAAATTTTGTAATGTCAACCTATTTTCCATTTTTTCTCAAAATATTACTTTTTTCATATAACCGCCTCTATCCGTTTATAATTATAATCAACTTTCCCAGTAAAAAATACTGTCTAGCAAAGAGAAATTATATATTGACGAAATAATTAACAGTTGAAAGAGGACAGTTGACAGTTAAATATACCTTTCTGTTAACAAGGTATATTTTACATAAAAACAAAAACTAGCTTACTATAAACACAATAAGCTAGTTATAAATGTAAAATTCTTATTAATCCTCAACCTTATTTGTCATTTTCCCAATATTCTCAATTATACAAGTAACCTCATCTCCGGAATTTAAAAATTTTGCAGGTTTGAATCCCATACCTACACCACAAGGAGTACCTGTAGATATTATATCTCCTGGTTTTAACGTAATACCCTTAGAAAGTTCACTTATTATATACGGTATATCAAAAATCATTTCTTTTGTATTAGAATTTTGACGTAATTCTCCATTAATATAACACTTAATATCTAACTCTATAGGAAATTTGATTTTACTTTTGTGTACTATATAAGGGCCCATAGGACACGTTCCATCTAAACTCTTCCCTGCAAGCCACTGAGTATGTTTAGTTTGCAGATTTCTTGCTAATATATCATTTAAAATTGTATATCCAAATATATATTCTTCTACCTTGTCTCTTGCTATGTTTCTCCCTTCTTTTCCTATTATAATAGCTAATTCAACCTCATAATCTAGCTCCTTTGTTATATCTATATGAGATGAAATGTTTTTCCCATCTGGGACAGCCCTATCTACAAGCTTACAAAAATAAATTGGATTTTCTGGAATACCACCTTTTAAATCCATTGCACTTGGTACTTCTTTTACATGTTCCTTATAATTTTTTCCTAAACATATAATTCCCCTTCTAGGTTCTGGAATAGGTGCTTGCAATTCTATTTTTTCAATTTTAATACCTTTATTTTCTTCTATTTTTTTTCTTATCTTAGTTTCATATTCAATTTTATAGTTATCAATAAATTCTAACATGGATATATTTGTTTTTAATTTCAATACAGTACTCAAATCTATAACCTTATTCCCATCTTTTGAAACAACACCAATTTTTTCTTCATTGTTATACTTATAAGTTAAAAATTTCATAATATTTTTCCTCCTTTGTTTTATAGTTATTTGCATATACCTAATAATCTACTAAAGCTTAAACTTTGAAATCTTTTCTTCCAATACTTCTGAACTATTCTTTGACTCTTTTGTTAATTCTAAGATATGACTAGATTTTGAAGTTATATCTGTTACCTTTTGGGCAATATCTGTTGTTCCCTGAGCACCTTCATTAGCCGCCTCTGCTACTGCTTCAATAACTTTTAACACATCTCGTGTTGTAGCTAACAATTCTTCTGAAGTTGAACTAAACTCTGTAACAAGACTGTCCACGAATTCTGCATCTTCGCTATATTTATCTATAACATTAAACATATTTTTATAATCATTATATACATCAGTATCCACAAATTGAAGCAATTCATTTGAACTACTAGCAAGTTCATCAACTGATTCTGTAACTTTAGCAGTAGTATTTTGTATTTCAATCACAGTATTTTTAGACTGTTCAGCAAGTTTTCTAACTTCTTCAGCTACTACAGCAAAACCTCTACCTGCTTCTCCTGCCCTTGCAGCTTCTATTGCTGCATTTAAAGAAATTAAATTAGTTTGTTCCGTTATTTGCATTATAGCTTTAGATAGAATATCTATTTGTTCCACTATTTTTGAATTTTCAATAGCTTTTTTAAGCTCCTCTTTTGTTACTGATAAAACATTAATAGCTTTCTTCTGTGATTCAGCAACCTGTTTTTTGCTATCCACTGCTCTTTTACTAATTTTTAGTACTTTTGCTGCACCATTTTGTGATTTATTAGCTATTAGTTGTACAGCTTTTTCAATTTCCTGGGCACTAGCACTCATTTCCTCTGATGATGCTGATGTTTCCTCCAATCCTGCTGCTAATTCCTCTGTATTCGCTGCTACATTTTCAATATAAGCTAATGTTTCCTTTGTATCCGTATTAATATTATTGGAATTTTGCAAAATTTCAATTGATTCTTGTTTTAAACTTTCCACAGTTTTTATTAATTCTTCTCTAAGTGATATTAAGCTATTTCCCATAACACCTATTTCATCTTTACTTGAAATCATTATATTTATATTCTCTTTACTTGACGTTAAATCTAATTTGCCCATTTTTTCTATGAATTTAGTAGCAATTTCTATTGGATTAGATATTTTTTTACTAATGCAAAGTGCAATTAATATTGATACTACTACACCTATAAATATAACAAAGACAATAATATATACCACTTTATTTAAATTTTTAAAAACTTCTACATTTGGTACATTAACTCCTATAATTTGACCATTGTCCATTGTATAATATCCAATTAAAGTTTGTTTTCCTTCATAATTACATTCTATAATCGATGATTTTTTATTTCCCATTTCATCTGTTATATGTTTATATTTTCCATTATCTATAGTACTAAAATTATCTTTAGATGTTTTATTTTTGTCAACTAAAAAAGTATAATCATTACTTAATAAAAAAACACTACCAGTATCATATATCTTTGTTGATAATACTAATTTTTTTAATCTTTCAAATGAAATATCTACACCTGCTACTCCAACTAATTCATCATTACAATACACAGGCATAGTATATGATATCATACTTATCTTTCTATTTTCATCTACATAAATTTTAGACCATACTCCTTTTTTAGATTTTATAGGATTATAATACCAAGAAAAATTTTCATTTTCTTCTTTATAATCTTCTAATTTATTTGCATTAATATGTATATCATTTTCTTCTCTTCTGTAGGATATATCAAAGCTTCTATTTCCACTTGTAAATTTAGGATCAAAATTTATATATAACCCCACTATGTCCTTATTAGTATCTCCTAAACTTTTAACTATACTTCCTAATTCTTTTTCATAATTATCTAAGTAATTGTCATCTTTAACCTTTGAAATATCTATACTACTTAGTACTATTCCTGATAATTCTTCAACTGTATTTTTAGCCTTCTCAGTTTGTATACTAAATTCATTTCCTATACTTGAAGCTATATTTAATAGCTTGTCTTTAGCTTCTGTTTTAATAATACCTGTAGATTTTACAATACTTGTAATACCTACTATAGATGATACTATAACTGAACATAACACTATAACAGAAACTATTTTTGTACGAATCTTTCTTTTCAAATTAAAGCCTCCTTTTTTATTTAATAAATACTTTCTTGAACATTGTCTTTGTAATTTTTTAAACCTTTTATCTAATTTCTTAACTTTATTAGTTCTATTAATATTTTTAGTATCTAAACTATCTATATTTGTTATTGCAAATTGCTTTATACCTAGCATCTATTAACCATATTATACCATGAATTTCATTTTATTTCTGATGTATTCTTAAAACAAATAGGAGGGAAATACTTATATCCCTCCTACTTTATTTAAAAATCATTTACCTAATTATATTATTTATTCATTTTACTTAAACACAGGTATCTCAAAATAAAGCACTGAATTTTCTGTTTGTTCAACCACTTGTTTTATTATATAGGTTTGCTTATATGCCCAACCTATATCTGTAGCATATTCATGCCAAACATTAGCTAAATCCCACTTCATTTTATACAAAGTATCTTGCTGTCTATATGAATTTATATATCCTTTTGAAATGAATTCTGCTCCCCCAATTATTGCATCATTCACTGTAAACCATCCATTTTTATAAGCAAACTCTGCTCCATATTTATCAGCATTGGCATCATAAGCCCCCGCAGCATATACATTATATACAACTTTCGGTTGAACAGGTTGTCCATCTACAGAGGAAACTAATATTCCATTAGCTAAGTTAGATGTACCGTTTCCTGTTTCAAGAAGCGAATGAGCTACTAAATAAATTGGGTTTACATTATGCTTTTGTCCAGCTGTCATATAAACTTGTCCTCTATTTTTTAATATTCCCTTAGTACTTAAAATTTTGTCTAAGTCATTTAAACTAATACCATCTCTATAATTAAGTCTTAAAAACATGTATTTACCTTGGTCATGATTTTCAAAATTAGAAGGATTCATGTAATAAGCTAATTTTTCTAGTGTAACTTCTCCTCTGCCATAGTCTACATTAAACCCTTCAGTAAATTGTCTATTAATATAATATTGTAAAGTATTACTATATTCTTTAAATTCAAATACATTGTTTGAATATACATTAAGTACTAACCTTTGAACTGCTGTTTTCGATACAACGCCTGATGAACCTAGCACTTTTAAGTTTTCTGTAGTCTTAAGCTTTTCTAAGAAATTAGAATTTTTGATTTGTGTAATGCCATTGGTAAGAAATATAGGTGAGTTAATTTTTGCTGCACCACCAGAACCTGATAATGCATCTGGATAATCAGAAGCCGTTGCAATAAATACATTACCATAATCTAAATCATTTATAAATTCAGTGATTACAGCTAAATTAGTTGCAAATCTATCTTTTCCAGCTAACCTTTTAAACCCTTTTAACTTATTTGATATATCAGTTGAAACTACGCCCGTTCCCCCTACTATATACCCTTGATTTATATTATTATCATTCATAAATCTTAAAGTATCTGTAGGTAAACTATTTTTACCTGTTAATAATATAGGAATCTGCTTTGCCGCTGCTATAGATGCTATAGATAGCGCATCTGGGAAGCTCTGCCCTGATGCAATAACAACATTGTCCACATTACCTATCATTTTTGCAACCTCTATACTTGTCTCATATCTATCTTTTCCAGCTATTCTAATAACATTAATACCTATATTTTTTAACATATTTTCTACATTAATATCAACAACTCCAGTTCCTCCTATTATATATACATTTTTGGCTTTTAATCTCTTTATTTCATTTAATATATTAGACGGTATGTCTTGTTTCTCTGTTAGCAATATAGGAGCATCATATTTTTTGCTTAAAGGTGAAGCACTTAAGGCATCTGGAAAATCTCTACCTGATACTAATATTACATTATCACTTTGACTCCAATGATTTACACTAACTTCTATAGAAGTTTCATATCTATTTATACCACCCAATCTTACCTCATTGGCTACTGCTTGTACAATGGTTGTTTTCAATACTAGTAAAAAAACAGCTAAAACCATAACAGTACTAAATCGTCTCACTTTCCATCACCTCTCATATATATCATAATAAATATTGTGTATGACATATAATATCATAAATCAATGCAATATTTATAATGTAAATATATGAACAGTAACACAAATATACCTAATTTTAATACGTCATCCTTACGTTATAATTTTACATAAACTTATCACTCTCTAAATTTACTTAACTTTAAACCAATAATTTTTTTTAAAAAATTTATGTTTTTCTTAATAACTCAACTTTCACAGGTAAAAAACAGCCGCTACAGGAAATGATATCTTGCTTAGAAACCTTTCACTTCAGTAACAAGTTCTAAGCTTTACTCATATTGAAAAAAGATTTTTTAATTAATATTCCGTAGGAATCAGTAATTAAAAAATAACTTTTTTCAAATTCGTAAAGCTAAGAACTTGTAAACTTTGTTCAAATGTTTCTTACGCAAGATATCATTTCCCTTCGCTAGACAGTATTTTTTTACTGCAAAAGTTGAATTAATAATAAATAAAAGCACCAGTTATTTGTAAAATACAATGTACCAGTGCTTTTGTATCTTAAAATCTAAAAAAGTTCCATTTGCTCTACAACCGTTTCTTCTATTTTAAACCTAGAAGATACAAGTTTTTCTACAATTTCTTCACCTTTTACATGATCAGATTTTAAATACTTCAATCCACTTTTAAGTTTTGACGGCATAAGATTAAGTACATATATATTATCAAATCTATTATATATAGAATCTCCTCCTAATCCAGACAAACAAATAAGTTGAGTATTACTCTTTTTAGCTATATCCATAAGTGGTTTTAATAAGTGTTCTGAACTTGTCTGAGCAAATGGATTATCCATTATAATAACTTTACCATCTTCACTACCTGCAAATATATCCGTTTCATCTCTTCTCATATAAGATAATAAGCTTGATAATATAACAAACGCTGAAAGAAAACCTTCTCCCCCCGAATTTTGTGCAACTGCATCCCAGCTTATTTGAATTTGTTTATCTTCCTCTATTTTATAAAGCTTCACATCTATATTGCTTATAGATACAACTTCATTATATAAATCTCTAGTATTAATATTTTTAGATATCAATTCTTCTATATTTTCATTATTTTGTAGTCTTTCAATAGCTTTCATTGTAAGAGAATCTATAAAATCATTAACTCTTATTTTATAGAGTTCAGTATTAGATTCCCAATCAGGTAATTTTATATTAAGCATTTTTATATACTTATCTCTTATTTTTATAGAGGAATTATTGTCAATTTGACCTATATTACTATGTACTTCCAATATATATTCATAAATGCTTTGGCATACATTTTCCTTTTCCTTTGTAATTACATCAATATCCGCCTGAAGCTTTTCCATTAATGCTTTGTGCGCCTCTAACGTTATAGTTAAATTTTCTATAACCACATTTGGCTCATTCACAACCCTTTCAATTGTTTCTAATGATTTTTTAAAGAAATCATCATTTAAAAACATAGGTTTTCTTGCTACTCTATTAATTTCATTACTCAAAACTACTCTCTTTTTTGATTCCTCATCTAAAGAATTTCTATAATCTCTCTGAAGTTCACCTCTGTATTTGTTTAAATCTTGGAATGAAACGTCTATCTTAATTTCTTCTGTTATATCAAAATCCTTAAATTCTTCTAAATTAGATAAATTTCTTTTAATTTTATCTATAATAATCTCACATCTATCTTTTTCTTTTTTAAAATTTTCCAATTCACATTTCTTTTCAAATATCCTTTTACTAAAATCTTTGTTTATTATATCTTGCCTTTGTTTGGGAATATCTTTATTAAAATTCTCTTTAATTTTTTCATATAAATTTTCTATATCACTTTTTATTTTTACTAAGTTTATTTCAAGTTTATTTATGTTATTTTTCAAGTTCTCCTTTCCATGTACACTTATACTTATTTTCCTTCTTATCTCTTCTTCCATAAATCTATCATAATTTACATCTCTATATTCATTTTCATTTAACTCATATTCTTCCCCTTTAAATATTAAATCTTCTTCTTTTATTTTTAATCTTTCATTAGCATCTTTCAGATTTTCCTCTAATAAATCTATGTCTGAAGAAATTTTTTTTGATAAACTAATATATCTAGCTTCTAAATCTTCAATATCCTTTTGTATAATATTTCCTTCATTGTGCTGCATATATTTATTTAATCTTTCCCTATTTTTTCTCATATTTTCTTTTAAATCTCTATTTGCATCTTCAAAATTTATTAGTGTTTTCTCTAGATTTATTAATTCCTTTTCTTTATTATTTTTACTTCTATTTAGTTCTTCTATATCTTTTGTGATAATATTTAATTTTTCCTTATCTAAAGTGTATATTTCATAATTTTTAACTAGTATATTAAAATCCTCTATTTCTCTTCTAAATACTGATAATTCATTTTCTTTAGTCCTTATAAATTTTGCTGTTTTATCTATTAAAATATTTGTATCCTTTATATTTTCTCTAAGTTTTTCTAATTCACTTTCTTTTGTTTTTAATTCTTCCTCTTTTAAAATAATATCTTTCTGCAATTTTTCATAAGATTTCTTATTTAACTTAGAAAATCGTATTATATTCTTCTTATCATCATAAAATTCAATTTCTTTTTTCTTAATATCTAGTGATTCTTCTAGAGCATTTATATCTCTTTCTTTTTCACATAACAGATTTTTCAATTCATCTTCGTTAATTAATTTATTATTAAATGCTACATAAAAAGTAATTTCATCTAAAGAACATAATGAATTCATTTTTTTATTAATTTTCGAAGTTAAACTATCCCTTTGAATTATAGGAATAGGATATGATGTGAATAAACCCAAATCTTCCTTTTTAAATTTAATTAAATCTTCTTTTTCCATTATTAAACAATACGGAAGAAATGGATTGTTTTCTATTAACTTTATATTTTGCTCTTCACTATAGTTATTCTTTTTAAGCCAATCAATACCATATATTATATTTATATCTTTAAGTCTAAGTTTATTTTCCATCTCTTTTGGTATTTCTAAAGTTCTTCCTGTTTGAAGCTTCCTCTTTTCATCCTTTGCTTTATCTAATTTAGTTCTCAATTTATTTTCTTCTTCTTTTAAATATTTAATTTTACTTATGAACTCATTTATTATGTATTCACTATTAAATAGCTTATCTTCTTCTATATTTACATATTTTATAATCTTTTTTCTATTTTCTATTTCCTCTTTAAATAATCTTTGCTGTTTTCTCATATTATTAAATTCATTATTAATACTACTTGTTTCTTTTACAAAGTCTTCCCTTTGTCTTTCCATTCTTTTAATTTCTAGTAATTTTTCTTCATAAAGTTTCTTCTTTTCAATAACCATTTTCTCTTTTTTCTTTAAATAATCTTCATATTCTAATAATGTACTATGTATGAAATTTTCAGCATAATATCCTGTAATACTTCTGGCACAATTTTTATTATATCTTTTGTTAAAGTCATCTTCTTTTCTTGAGAAAGATTCAATATTATTTTGCAGCTTTCCATTAACTATACTATTTTCTTGAAGCTTTTTATTTATTTCCTCTATTCCCTTCTTAATCTTTTCTATATCTACCCTTAAATTTTTTATATTCCCTTCATTTATCTTTATACTGCTGCAAATTTCCTTGTCTTTCGATTCATAATACTTTCTTAATGTAAAACCAATATCTTGCCTTTCAGGCTCTAAATCTTTATTTTCTTCATTTAATATTTCTATTTGATTTTCATATTTTTGAACATCTTTTGAAGCCTTAACATACTCTGCATATATCTTAGCACATTCTAATATATGCTTTTTCTTTTCAAATACTTCTATATCATTACTGACTAAAGAAAGGTTATCTTCTTTTTCTTCTTTCTTTTTTATTAAATCTGCAGCTTCATCTTTAAGCTCATATACTTTAAGGGAAGTTTCTTCATATTTAATTTCTGAAATGGCATTTTCTATATCCAAAATTATATTATAAAATTCTTCTCTTTTCTTTTCTTCTAAACTTAAATTATTCTCTAAAAATTTAATAAGATTTGATATTTTATTTTTTAAACCTTCACTATTATTTTTAGACTCTAAAAAATCTTTTGCAGATTTTAATATATCGTTGGCGCAAATTTCAAACTCCTTTATAGACTCTTTTTTTTCTATTTTAGATTGATTATCTCTATACTGATATATGTACTTTCTAATTATTTCTCCAAAATTTTTAACCTTATTTTCTTCTCTATTTAATTTATCTTCTACAGTTTTAATAAACCATTTTTCTACAAGACCATTTACATTCTTTGCATCTTGAAATAATTCTGATAATCCTGATTCCCTCATATTAATCTTTTTAATTATACTTTCCCACTCTTTATGATTTATTTTATATTCCTGCAAATTATTAAAATAATTTCTAATCTGTGATGATACTGACATATCAAAATAATTAAATGTTGTACTTGTATCCTTTTTTAAATGTTCAAATAGAGATTTTGCACTAGTATAACTCTTTATTCTTTTAATTTTTTCTTTCTCTTCTACTAATGGAAAATTACGAATATCATACTTATTATCTTTGCCATATTCATATATGAAATTTATGATATCCAATTCATCTTCTGAATCATCATCAGAATGTACACTCTTTTTTCTAACCATCATGCCTGTTAATATACATCCTGCTCCTCCATCTAAAGCCCATTCAACTAAAATATACGTAGGAGAAGGTGATTTAAAATATCCTTTAAAAGGTCTATCTTTTAAATCTCTATATCTTTTATTTACAAATGGAGCCATAAGTATTTGAACCATTACAGACTTTCCTCCACCATTTCTAAGAGACAAAAGAGTGCTTTCCCCTCCTAACTCAAATATTTCATCATCCACTTTCATAGAATTGTTATTATAATTTAAATTTACTATTCTAAAAGCATTAATTTTACTAATTTTCATCATCTCCCAGCGCTTTTACTACTCTTTCATAGTTGTTTTTATTTAATATATTCCAATCCATAAAATTATCCAGTTTAGAAGTTGTTATTATCATATCATCTGCTTCAATATAATTAATAAGTCCTTGTTTTTCTAAAAAATTAAGTATTGTATATATAAATCCTTCCTTGGTAGTCTTTGCCTTAGTTTGCTTGTCAGAACTTCTTAAAGCTTCCCAACGCTCTAATATATTAGTATACGCAATACCCGTTCTATCTTGAAATTCTTCTAAATTTTCCTTTTCTACACCTTGTTTTAATCTAGCACTTATTATATTTAAAAATTCTCCACTTTTTATAAAATCTCTACACTTACTGGATTTTCCTTGTGACGAATAAAACTCTACAAGTAACGTTAAAATAACAAACTGTGATAAATAATAATCCTTATCATTACAATTAGATTTACAAAGTAATTTTTTTAATTCTCCTTTAGAATAACCTAAAAAATCATTATCCTCGTATGGTATGATATATATAACTCCACTATATTTTTCTACTCTACATCTACAATTTTCACCTAATTTTTTTACTAAATTCATTATTTCTTCACTTTCTGAATACATCCTGTATAACTCTCTTTCCTTATCTTCTGAGAGCTGTCCATTTTGTAATAAATAATAAAATATCTTATCACTGGAATTTATATCTTCAATAGTATACATAAGTTTTCCCTCTCTATCTTTCTATTTTAAAAAGCACATCAGAACATATTACTGTTTTTACTATTCCATTTTCACTTTTAAGTCCATTAAATCTAATTTTTTCATTGTTAAATATTTTTGATATGTATATATGTTTTAAATTACTTAACTCTATAGATTCTGATACCAATTTCAATATAGTTTCATTTAATTGAAATTGAAGTTGACCCTTTTCCGTTATAACTGATTCTTTTTCTTTTTTAAGTTCTTCTATATCTATGTCCTTGCATTTTAACATCTCAATTATTATTTCTCTAAAAATTTCAACAGTTGGAATTAAAACTTGTCTAAGATCATCATTTTCTTTAATCTTATGGGATATTTTTTTTAAAGATATTTCATTTTTTTCACATGCATAATTTAAAATTATTTTTATTGAATCTTCATATTTTTTTAGTTTAAGTCTTTCTTTCTCTTCTTTTTCTTTAAGCCATGTTGCTTCTTCAAAAGATATTTCTTCATCAGCTTCTAGCTCTTTTGCTTTTATAGTTTTTTGATATTGCAAACATTTATTAATATTATAAAATTTATTAATAGGCGCTCTATATAAAGGTGTTAAAATATAATCTATATTTTCTAAATTTGAACTGTTTTCTATGACTTTATCATATATATCTGTATTAATATTAAATCTCTTTATAATAGACATTGAAGTCATCTCTTCAAGTTCCTTTGAATAAATACTTTTAAAGTCAAAATGAGTATTTAATATCTTTTGCTGCTCTTCAATGGCCCTTCCTAAATACTTTTCTATAATTCCTAAAAATTTTAAGTTTTCTAGCTCCTTTTTATCTAATTTTTTTACATTAATATCCTGCTCTTTAAGTTCAATTATTCTATCATTAACCATCTTTCTGTAATCATTAAATTTTGTTCTTGTTTCATTTAGTGATGACATATTTTCTTCTAATAATTTTCTATATTCCTTTGCTGAATAATTTAAAGCGTTTTGCCTTATTCTTCTTATTGCCTCCTGCATCTTTTGAAGCTGTATTCTAAGAAGATTAAATATATTTTTCATATCATCTACAGCTTTATCATAACTTGCTTTATCAATGTGAAGTTTAAAAATCATTTCCTGTATTGTTAATTTCATATTGTTTTCAATCTCTAGAGTTGATAATATAAGAGAATACCCATCATCTGTTAAATAATAAGATGTCCTTCTAACCGCATCATCAATATAAACTATCTTATTTCCAACAAAACTTATATATATATCCTTATACTCTTCATCTTCAAAATTAAATCCCTTGAAATACATGGCTCTTCCTTCATCACAAAGTACAGTATTAACGATAAACTCTCCAAGTTCCCTGCACTGTTCAAAACTTAAAGATTTTTTAAAATATCTCATATTTATATCATCAATAAAGCCACTTATACTGTCTATAGTACAATATTCATCTTTCAGTGACTGTTCCATTATATACAACATAACTGAAAAAATTAAATTTATATATTCATAGGATTCATCAAACCCATAATTTTTCCATGTATTTTTGAACATACTATTTTTGCAAATTAAAGCATAAGCTCCAACTTTCTTCATTCTTATATCAAAGTTCTTAAGAAAATCAACTTTCATCTTAAATTTCCTCCACGCTTTCTAAAAATCAGAAATATTTAATATCTCTTGAGGTATATATTTATCACTTTCCAATATATTCATTATGTTTTTTCTATACTCTTTTGAAAACTCTCTTATAAATAATTCACCTATATTCCTATTCTGACCAATTTTGGTATTCGGCAAAACAAATTTTTCCTTAATATACTTATCTATCATAGATTCATAACCTTTTACAAATGGTTTTATTGTAAAATTATCTTTGAAAATTTCATGTACTCCTTCATAAATTATTATACCTTCATAATCTAAATCACCAAGATATAAGATCTCATTACTTTTATCTAAAAGATAAGGTTCTACACAAAATTCAAAGTCTTTAAAAGTTTTATAAATATTTTTCCCACCACCATATATTAATGTAGCAATTTCTTCTCCAAATATGGTGCCTCCATATTTAATAAGTTTCATTCTCATACTATAAAACGTATCCTTATTTTCAATAATTAATATTTTCTGTGGTGAATTTTTGTGATAAGAATAATATGCAAGTGGTTCTGTGGTATAGTATATATTTAGAAATGCTTCTTTCAAATTAAGATTTTTAAGAATTCGCCTTCCGCCTTCTTTTCCTAAAAATTTTTCTCTTCCCCAAATTTGAAAACTTCTTTCATTAACAGAGGTTTGTGTTTTTAAAAGTTCTATTTTTTCATCTAGAAATTTACTAAGTGCTAGAACAAAAGCTCTATCTTTCTTATATTTTTCAATATTTTTCATATAATAAGTTTTATCTAATCTAATATTTAATCCATAGGAAAGTTCCTCTACATATTTTGAATTATCCTCGTCTTCTTGTATAATACTATACCTATTATGTAATGCTGGCTTTTTTCCATTTAATTTACTTCTTTTTATAGGTTTTAATACTCCATCATTAATTAATGTAGTTATTATTTTCACTAACTCTAAATAATCTTTTACATTTAGATATTTTTGTATCTCATGTAGTTCTATTCTTTTTTTACTTAAATTTCTTAAATCTTTCACTTTAAAGCTCCTTATCTCAATTATTCATAATAACATCCTTATTAATTCCATAACTATTTGTTTACATTATTTATTATAACTCAATTTTCCCAGTAAAAAAATACTGCCTTCTGGGCTCTAACATAAAACTCTATAAAAATATAATGTCATATGATTAAAATTGCTATTATTGAGAATAAAAATACCTAAAAAGACTACATTATAAAATAATAGAACTTTTATAGGAGATGAAAATCATGAATAAAAAAATTACAATTTGTATTTTACTTATTTTTTTAGTATCGTTCTTAGGTTTTACTACTGGATGTACTAATGAAAAACTAAATAGTACATCTAAAGATCCTAAAATTGAAGAAAAAAGCTAAAACAGAAGAACCAAAATTAAAGGAAGAAATACCATCTAAAAAAGAAACAGAAGATGAAAAACAAATAGCTCCTAAAGAAAGAACTGAAATTGATGAAAAAAACAAAAATGAAGTACCTTTAAAAGAATTCACCAAAGCAGAAGTAGCTCAATATAATGGTAAAAATGGGAAACCTATGTATGCCATAGTTAATAAAATCGTATATGATGTATCTGATATGCCTCAGTGGAAAAATGGAAAACATTATGGACATAATGCTGGTCGAGATTTTACTAGCGAAATGAATAGATCCCCTCATGGTTTAAAGGTATTAGAAGATGCAAAAGTAGTGGGAAAAGTAATAGACTAAATAGCTTTATTTAGATATGATACTTGTCATACAGAAAAAGCACTTTAGAGTATTTTTTATTACTAAAGTGCTTTCACAATTAATGTCCTCTTTTTTTCTGCTTTTTCTTTTCCTGTTTTTTTTCAAATTTCAATTGCTTTTCTTTTTCACGTCTTTCTTTTGATAATATTTTTCTTTCCTTTTTTTTATTTTCATAATCAAGTTTTATTGCCTGTTGTGCCTTTGTACCTATACCCTTTTCTTTTAATTTTTCTCGTATTTTTCTTTGCATCCTTTTAGGATTAACTTTTTTCTTAGGTTTCTCATCAATTGATAATGGCTTACTAAATTTAAGATTATTATAGTTTTTTAGAACAAACTCATATATTTCACAATCTTTAGGTTCTTGTCCAAAAACTACCCTACATATTTCAATTTTGTCATCCTCAACTTTTTCAAAAACACCTATCCAAAATGGATCATCAAAAAATACTGTTAACTTTATCATTTTTTCTCCTCCTGTTGTAAAGCTTGAACAGAGAATGGACAACCCCAGGAGGGCAGGTTACTTACGGATAAACCGCATTCGGACTACCAACCGAATTGTGTTTTTATCTCAAAGCTACTAATTTTAATTAATATTGTATTATTATCTCTTATACGAAAATTATACCAAACTTTTTTATATATTGAAACTATAAATAAATATGATATTATTTATCATTATAAATTACTTTGCTTACCTTACGGAGTCTGCCTTTAATAGGTTTAGTTTGTAATGCTTCATAAACTAACTGCCCTTTATTATTTAATATTTCTACAAAAGTAGATATATCCAGTATGCTAATAATACCTATATCTTCTGCTGTCATACCTTTAATATTACAAAGTGTACCTACAATATCCACTGGTCTCATCTTTGTTTTCTTACCTGCATTAATATGTAATTTTATGATTTCTTTACTTAATTTATCACCTTTTACTTCTTTGATTTTAGGTGTAGTGTTTAATTTTTCTATAAACTTTTCTTTGCAATTATTTACAGTCTCTTTGTCTGGTCTTTCTTTTAACAAAATTTCTTTTCCTATATACTTATGTATATCATTTAAAAATTTACTCTCATTTTGTGTTACAAAAGTAATTGCTCTTCCTTTTTTTCTTATACGTCCAGTTCTTCCTATTCTATGAACATAACTTTCTCTCTCTTGTGGTATATCATAATTTATTACAAGTGAAATATTATCTATATCTATCCCTCTAGCTGCCACATCTGTAGCTACTAGATATCTAAAATACCCTTGCCTAAAACTGTCCATTACACTTAATCTATCCCGTTGTTCCATTCCTCCATGGATTTTATTACAAGTATATTTAAGACTTGATAGTTTATCATAGACTTCTTCTACCTTTTGTTTTGTATTACAAAAGATTATACAACTATCTGGATTTTCTACTATGGTTATATCTCTTAAAAGTTCCATCTTATCTTTATTACTTACTGTATATCTTTCTTGACATATCCTATCTGATACTGAATTTTGTTCTTTTATTTCAATTGATATAGGAGTTTTCATATATCTAGTACATAAACTTTCTATATCCTTAGACATTGTAGCTGATAACAATACTGTTACTCTATCTTTTGATAATCTGTTTATTATAGTTTCTATTTGTTCTATAAATCCCATATTAAGCATTTCATCAGCTTCATCTACTATAAGATATTTTATTTTCGATGTATCCAATGTTCCTCTCTGTACATGATCTATAATACGACCTGGTGTTCCAACTACCACGTGTGTTTTTTGCTTAAGCTCTTTTTCTTGCTTAGCAAAAGAAGACTTTCCGTATAGTGCAGATACCTTAATCCGTTTAAATCTCCCTATATTAAAAACATCCTCTTTAACTTGAATAGCAAGTTCTCTTGTTGGTGTAACTACTAGTGCTTGAGGTTTATTTTCACACCAATCCACTAATTCACAAATAGGAATAGTATATGCTGCAGTTTTTCCACTTCCAGTTTGAGACTTCACAATTATGTCTTTTTGATTTAATACAGCTGGTATAACTTTTTTTTGAACCTTTGTAGGATTTTTAAAATTTAACATATTGATTGCTTTCAATATCTCATTACTTAATTTGTAATCATTAAAATTTTCTTTTATCATTTCTTCATCTCTTTCTTTAAATATTTTCTTTCATTTATCTTTTGCACTATATATTTTATTACTTTTCCCTAAAAAAATATATAATTAACTTAAAAATTTTATTCTTACATTTTTTAGTTACTTAACCTACCCTTTCTATTGTAATATATTTCTTGTAGTTACTCCTTAAAATAGTTGTTATAATTAATGTTAACAATTTCATTTAAAAGGAGGCCTAAAATGTTTAAAAACAAATTCTCAAAATTTTTATTTCTGTGTACAACATTATTTACTTCTTTTTTACTTTCAAATGAAGTATTTGCAAAATCTCCTCTCATTAACAGATTGTCTGGTATAAACAGATATGAAACAAACATATCCATAGTTAAAAATGGTTGGTCTGAATCCTCTAATGTAGTACTAGCAAATGGACAAGATTACCCAGATGCACTTTGTGCTGCACCATTAGCAAATGCTAAAAATGCTCCTATAATTCTTACTGCAAAAGACCATATCAATACTTCTGCAATAAACGAATTATCTAGACTTAAAACTAAAAATGTATATATTATAGGAGGCACTGGTGTTGTTTCAAGCGAAATTGAAGAAAAACTTAAAAGTTTAGGAATAAATTGCATAAGACTTGCAGGTAAAAATAGATATGAAACATCTGTTAGGATTGCAGAACAAATCGGTACAAGCAATGGGATTGTAGTAGCCTCTGGTGAAAATTTCCCTGATGCATTAAGTATTGCTCCTATTGCTGCAAAAAAAGCATGCCTATTTTATTATCTCCTAAAAATTCTTTACCACAAGAAGTAAATTCATATTTGCAAGGCAAAAATATAACTAATTCTTACATAGTTGGTGGTGTCGGTGTTATTAGCACTGCTATTAGAAATTCACTTAAGAACGTTAAACGTTTAAGTGGTATGAATAGATATGAAACAAATATAAAGGTACTTAAAGAATTTCAAAACTCTCTAGACTTGACTTCCATGTACGCTGCCTCAGGTAAAAACTTTCCTGATGCTCTTTCTGGAAGTACACTTGCTGCTAAGTATAATGCTCCTTTAGTACTTATGGATACTAATTTATCAGAAGCTACTTCAGATTACTTAAAAACACAAAACACTAAAACATTAAATGTATTTGGAGGTACTGGAGCAGTAAGTTCAAATGTAGAAAATACTTTAAAAAGCACTATGAAATATTTGAATATTACCGAAGTTGATAATATTTCTGACCTATGTTTTATAGGAGATACGAGTTATGTTTTCCCCACTACAGCACTTGCAACCTTTGAAGATTCTTCTAGAAAACTTGTACCTGTTAAATGGGATTCAACTACTTTAGATACTTCCAAAGCTGGATCATATAACTTTGAAGGTACTGTACAAGGTTATACAGGAAAAGTTCAAATGACTTTAAAAATTACAGAAGAAAAAGGAAATATAAATGGAAACCTAGTAAATGGAGGGAAATTTGCATACTATAAAGGAAAACTATATTTTGCTGATGTAAAAAATAATAATAATATTTATAGAATGGATAACTATGGAACTAATCTAACTAAATTAAACAGTGATGATTCTTCCCATATTAATATTGTAAAAAATCATATTTATTATCATAATATGTCTGATGACGGAAAAATATATAAAATGAATCTTGATGGATCTGCAAAAATAAAATTAATAGACCAATCAACTTCTGAATTTATTGTTGTAGGTGACTGGATTTACTATAGTTATAATAATAATGGAAGTAATTTTTACAAAATGAAAACTGATGGTTCTAATAACATAAAACTAAATGATGATAACGCATCTTGCATAAATATAATTAACAATTACATATACTATTCCAACAAAAATGATAATAATTCAATTTATAAAATGAAAATTGATGGTAGTGAAAAAACTAAAGTTTGCAGTGACACTTCTTTTTTTGTTAATGTAGTAGATGACTGGATTTATTATTTTAAACCTGAAGATATTGATTATCATCTTTATAAAATAAAAACTAATGGTACTGAAAAGAGTGAACTTCCTGTAGAGGTTGGTCATAGTTTAAATGTTTATGATGGTTGGATTTATTATATTAGCCCTCTTGACGATATCAGATTATGTAAGATGCGTATCGATGGCTCTGATAAGACAGTACTTTCTGATTATATGGGTAAATCAGTACACATAATTGGTGATTTGATATTTTATTATAATGAAGAATATAAAACTTACTTTACTATGAAACTTGATGGTAGTATGGATTGGATTTTTAAAAACACTGTAATAAATGAAAATGAATCAAACAATACACTTTCCTCTGCTAATAAAATTAATCTTCCCATAGGTTTAGGTAATGCCATAGATATTACTGGAAACATCAAAAAAGGGGACGTAGATTACTATAAAATTTCAATACCTAAAGATTCATATAATACAAATTACTTTAATGTAATTTTAAATTCTCCAAATATAGGAAGTAATTCCACAATATCTTTGTTGGACCAATATGGTAATATTATTCATAGTGTACAAGCTGACTATAAAGGAATTGGGTTCTTTTCATTAGAAATACCTCCAGGTCAAAGTAGTACATGTTATCTTAAAATATCTTCACCACATGGAGATTTAATTGAAACAGGAGAATATACATTGATGACATATATTGTAAATAAATCTTGATTTTAAAGTACCTTTTTTAAATAATTAACTATAATATTATAACTAACAGTATGCCCCCCTAATATCAGAGGGGCATAAAATTTAAAATCATATTATATGCATAAGCTAAAATTGTAAAAATATATCATTGAGATGTATAAATATATTTTTAAGTTTTCACATTAAAAATACTATGCAAAACTTAACTAATAATTAAATTTTAACTTTGATTACTAATTATTTTCAACCCTTTTGATAAGATACTAGTATCCCAATTATTACTCATATACAACTATATATTTGTATCTTATAATATAAAGCACACTAAATAAAAAGGGGGATTTCAATGAATAGTATTCGTAAATATTTCGCAACAGGTTTGTCTATAACATTCATTATGTTTTTATTTCTTAACTCACTTGCTTTTGCAGCTCCAAAACGTTCTACTTCTTCTAAACCGTCTAAAAAATATGTTTCTGCTCCCCAAGGATTAATATCTTCTAATATTACTACAGACAGTTTAACCTTAACTTGGTCTTCTGTATCTAATGCTTCTGTTTATAAAATATATAGATCTACTCCAAATGATTCAAACTATTCACTAATAGCTACTATTTCAAACACAAATTATACTGACACAAATTTAAATAGCGAAACAGATTATTGGTATTATATCAAAGCATATAATCGATTTGCTACTTCAAAAGATTCAACTCATATAAAAGTTTCTACACTTAATGCTATAATACCAACTGATCCAGTAATACCAACTGATCCAGTAGAAAATACAAAAAAAACTGTATTAGGCTATACAACTTATTATTACTCAGGGGATAGTTCTTCCTACAATTCCATGGTTGCAAACACTTCACCACTTGATGAAATTGCTACAGCCAATTATGTTACTGATGGTTATGGTAATCTTACAGGACTAGTTCCAACTGAACAAATAAACTATGCAAATAATAATGGTATTAAAACATTCGCTATGGTAGCTAATAATTTTGATGGAAATGTAGCTAAAACTCTTTTAGAAAATGCTGAAAATAGACAAGCTTTGATAAATAACATTTTATCCGAATTAAACACACACAGTTATGCAGGTGTCAACATAGATCTAGAGGGTGTTTATTATTATGATAGACCTTACTACACAACATTTTTAAGTGAACTTTACTCTGAATTACATCCTCAAGGATTTTTAATTGCAGTTTCTGTTCCTGCTAAAACAAGTGATAATTCTACTAATTCTTGGAGTGGAGCTTATGACTATGCTAAAATCGCAGCATATGCTGATACAGTCGCAATTATGACTTATGATGAGCACTACCCAGGTGGAACACCAGGACCTATAGCTTCGATTAATTGGGTAGAAAATGTAGTAAAGTATGCAACTTCAGTTATCCCAAAAGAAAAAATTCTTCTTGGCACAGCTGCTTATGGTTATGATTGGTCATCGAATGGTACTAAAGCATACAGTATTAATGGAATTTATAAATTAGCTTCAGATTACGGAAGTACAATAAAATGGGATTCAACTTCTCAAACACCTTATTTTAATTACACTGATTCAGCCGGCGTATATCATACAGTGTGGTTTGAAAATGAGACAAGCCTTGGTTACAAATTAAATATTGTAAATAATTACGACTTATCTGGTATAGCTATATGGAGATTAGGTCTCGAAAATAAGGCATATTGGGATACAATAAATACTAAATTTAACAAATAACACAAAAGATAATAACATGAGTTCTCTTTAATATAGAACTCATGCTGTTTTAAAACATAGCTAATTTTCCATGTTTACTACCTCCTCTTTTCATTTACCATAATACAAAATTTAACCACAAAAAATCAACCAAAAGGTTGATTTTAAATTAAATAATAAATTAGTACAAAGCACTTCAACTATAAGTTTGTATAAGTATATTGACATTTTATATCTAAATACATATAATTTTACTTATAGAGGGAGTAACTTACCTTTTTTAGGTATCAAAGTCGTCAGTACGGAATTTTTTTCTCGGCTTTGGTGACATTTTTTTGTTTAGTGAGACTCTACATTTAAGTTATTTTTACTTAACTTAATTGTAGTGTCTTTTTATTTTAGTATTAGTATTTGTTTAAATAAAAATAAAACGAAAAGGAGAATATTCATGGACTCAATATTACTAAATTACATTAATTCATTCCCTACTATAGTTTTATTACTTATTATATGTGTATCATTATACACTTTAGGTAAAGGTGCCGATCTTCTTGTAGATGAGGCTGTTAGTCTATCAGTACAATGGGGTATTCCTAAAATAATTATTGGTGCAACTATTGTATCTTTAGGAACTACATTACCTGAAGTTACTGTATCAGTTTTTGCAGCATTGAAAGGCAATCCTGATTTGGCTCTTGGAAATGCTATTGGCTCTATTATAGCTGATACTGGTCTTATTATAGGACTCGCTGCAATAATAGGACAGCTACCAGTAGATCAAAATACTATAAATAGACAAGGTAAAATTCAAGTTCTAGCTGGTATCTTATTATCTGTTGTATGTCTTCCATTCTTTTCAAATGGTGGTAAAAGAATTGGAATAATTCCTCAATGGATGGGATGGATTTTTCTTGTTTTATTAGCTATGTATCTTTATAAATCATTTAAATGGGCAAAAAGTTCTAAATCTAACAAAGATGATAATACAGAAGAAGAAGTAGCTGTAGAAAAAACTAATAAACCTATTGCTCTTCAAGTTATTATGATGTTTTTAGGAATAATTATCGTTATAATTTCATCTAAAATTCTTATTCCTTCTGTTGAAGTAACAGCTATAAGGATTGGAATACCTCAAAGTATCATAGCAGCTACTTTAATTGCTTTTGGTACTAGTCTTCCAGAACTTATTACAGCTATAACTGCTGTTAAGAAAGGTCATGGAGAACTTGCTATTGGAAACATTGTAGGTGCCGATGTTTTAAATGTTTTATTTGTAGTTGGAAGTGCTGCATCTGTTACTAAAGGAGGACTTGTAGTTCCAACAAATTTTTATAAGCTTCAAATACCAGTAATGCTTATTATTCTTTTATCATTTAGACATTTTTCAAAGAACAAAGGACACGTTATAACTAAAAAAGAAGGTATATTCCTTACTGCAATCTATTCAGTATATATCCTTTTATCATATTTTGGAATGTAATTTATACATAGCACTATCCAAGATAAAAATAGCATGAGTTCTATATTTAACAGAACTCATGCTATTTATTATGTTATTGTACTATTTTGTTCTGATAAAAGAAATTAATCCATGTGCCAAGGTTTCATTTAGATAACTAATTCACACATATTTTTATAAAGCCCATTCCTTAAAATAAGCTGCTGGTGATTTCCTTTTTCAACTATATGTCCTTTATCTAAAACATAAATAATGTCCATATTTTCTATTGAAGTTAACCTATGAGTAATCATAATTACAGTTTTGTTTTCCATTAATAAATTTAATGCTTCTTTTATCTCATCCTCAGTTTTAGAATCCAATGAAGATGTAGCTTCATCTAAAATCAATATAGGTGAATTTTTCAAAAATGCTCTTGCTATAGCCACCCTTTGCTTTTGACCACCAGATAAATTAACAGCTTTTTCTCCAACTAGTGTTTGAAAACCATCAGGCTGTTCCATAATAAAGTTATAAGCCTTTGCTTCTTTTGCTGCTTCTACTATATCGTCCATAGAACAATTTAAATTTCCACATCTAATATTTTCTTCTATAGTTCCATTAAATAAATATGCATCTTGTGATACATATGAAATCATTTCTCTTAATTTAGATAAATTAATATTCTTTATATCGTTGCCGTATATAAATATTTTTCCATCTTTAATATTGTATAAATTTAAAATTAATTTTGAAATTGTACTTTTTCCACTACCACTTGAACCAATTAAAGCTATTTTCTCTCCATTTTTTATTGATAAATTAAAATTTGTTAATACTTTCTTATCCAATTCATATTGAAAATTTACTTTACTCATTTTTATTGCAATATTCTTATCAATTATTTCAATATTTTTATTTTCTAACACTGAATCTTCCTTTTTTTCATTTAATAAGTCAAAAATTTTATTTGCTCCTACTAATGAATCTTGAGTATCAGTTATAAAATTACCAATATTAGTAAACATATAACTTGCATAAGTTTGCAAACTTACCATAGCAATAATTGTACCAATACTAGTAACTCCTTTTACAACCAATAATATACCTATAAGAATTATAATAACATATCTAAATTTATCGTAAATATAATTTAATGAATCCATCAACCCAGTAACTTTAACTCTTTTTAATGTAAGAACTGACATATCTTCATTTTTATTTGCATAATCATCAAATAATTCTTTATCAAGATTAAACATCTTTGATATTTTCATTGAAGCTAAAATATTAGTTAATTGTTGATTATTAAAGATGAATTTATCCTGAATATCCTCACTTAAACTTCTAATTGGTTTTATAAACTTTTTATTTATATATATAGATACTCCACATAAAGGTAATATAATTATAGCTATTTTCCAATCAAGAAAAAACATTGAACCTATAGCTAAAGACCCATGAATTATGGCAAATATCAACATAACCAAATTTTGATTATATAAAGCTTCAATTTTGGTTATATTATTAGTTACTAATGTAATTATTTCACCACTATGATGTTTTTCATAATATGATATAGGTAACTTACTTAAATTTCTAAATATTTTCTCTTTAATCTCTACTATAGTTTCAGCAGAAACTTTATTCCATACGTATTTAAAAATTGGGACTAATAATACTCCCACTGCTAGAGTCCCTACTCCTAAATACATAGCTCTAATAAATAAAGCTTTATTATTATATACAATTGCATTTAACATATCCTTCATAATAAAAGCTATTGCAATATTGTAGCAAAATGAGTCTGTTATAGAATCTAATATCACTGCACTTAAATAAACCCATACTTTCTTTTTCATAAGTGACATCGCTTTAACAACTTCTTTTCTCATTATAATTGCCACCTCTCTAAAAAACTTTAATTCTTATTGAAGCTGTGCTTTAAATTGTCTATTGTATAACTCTCTATAATACTTACCATTTTGCATTAGTGATTTATGAGTTCCTTTTTCAACTATAACTCCTTTATCTAATACTAAAATTTCATCTGCCTCTACAATTGTTGAAAGCTTATGTGCTATAGTTATACTAGTCTTATTTTTAAAAATTTCATTTAAATTGTTTTGAATTTTTATTTCATTTTCAGTATCAAGGGCTGAAGTTGCCTCATCAAGTAACAAAATAGCAGAATTTTTTAATATTGCCCTAGCAATTGATAGTCTTTGCTTTTGTCCACCAGATAAATTAACACCATTCTCCCCAATAATTGTTTTATAACCATTAGATAAATTAATTATATAATCATGAATATTTGCTAATTTAGCTGCCTCAATTACATCCTCTTTTTTTGCAAACTTTGACCCAGTTTTTATATTTGAATATATAGTATCTGGAAAAACATATACACCTTGAGATACTATTGATATATTTTCTCTAACCTTATTAATATCTAGATTTTCTAAATCTTCACCGTAAAATTTTATATTTCCTAACTGTTTTTTATAAAACCCACACAAAAGTTTAAATATTGTACTCTTTCCACTGCCACTTTCTCCAACTAATGCAACTTTTTTGCCTTCTTCTATTTTAAAACTAATTTTATTCAAAATATTTTTCTGAAGATCATAACTAAAAGATACGTCTTTAAATTCAATACATAATTTATTTTTAGGTAAATCTTTTGTTCCAAATAAATCTTTTGGCGCATCTAACAATTTGCATATACGATCTATAGCTCCAGAAGTACTTTTCAAACTACTATTTAATCTTAAGATTTGTCTTGAAGGGTTATATAAATATGTAACTAATGTTTGACATGCAATTAATTCTCCTGTAGTAATATCTCCATTAACAGCTAAATATCCTCCAAATAAAGAACAAATAAATATAGGTATAACTACTTGAGCTAATTCTATATACAATAAATAAACATTACAAAATTTATTCAATTTGAAATTTTCTTTCAAAGCTTTCTTTAATGTATTCTTATATCTACCCGCTAACCATTCTTCTAAATTATAAGTTTTACTTGTATAAGCTCCTCCTATATTTGTTGAATCATAAAATATAGAATTGGCTTCTGCTGTATGATCTTGTTGTGATTTTACGATGGCTGATAATCTTTTACTAACTATAGTATTAATATACATTGCTATAGGTATAGATATAGCTACCGCTATTAGCAATTTCCAACTTATTGTGTACAAATATATGATTGCAGTTATTAATATAATTGGTTGACATATAAAATCAGCAGCTTTATTTAGAGTCTTGTCCACTATATCAATATCATTATTTAAAGTTGTTATTACATCTCCAGTATTAATAGAATCAATATAACTGACACTAGTTTTTTGTAAATTACTAACTATTTTATTTCTCATATCTCTTACAGAATAAATTGAACATCTAAAAGAAGAATATTTCATAATATATGTAAGAAATGCTCCTAATGCAGTTAATCCTAACAAACAATAAACATCATTAATAAACAACTCATATTTATTACTTAACCCATTATCAGTAGCCCTTGAAAGAAAATATATTATAGAAATATTAACAACTACACTTACTAAAGAAAATATTATGTTTAAGAACAACCAAAATTTATGTGGTTTCAAATATGAATATAACCATTTAAAAGAATTCCTCTCTTTTGCTTCATTATACATATACACTTTCGCCATCCTTTTAAAATTAAATATTAAGAGTACTGCAAAAATTTACTTTACTAAATTTTTAATTATTTAGGTATATTTTACACTAGTTATTAACAGCTTTCAACAAATTACTCATATCAATTATATTTTAAAATATAAAAGGCCATGAAGTTTTTAAGCTATACTATCTCTCCTCATGGCTTTTATCTATTTTATATTAAATTTACAACAACAATATAATAATAATAACTTTAAGGATTTTTTTACCTAATCCAAACTATTCATTACCCCAACTAATATATTATAACCAATACAAAACAATTCACCTAAAGTCATTACTCTATTATCTCTTACTTGTGTTAATTATCCTTGTTATATTCTCAACAGAAACTTCTAAGTTTTCTTTTCCTTTAACTAAAGCTTCCTCAAGACTAAATACTCCAGATAAAATACCTATAACTGAATCTATCCCCAATTCATATAATTCTTCAATTCCTGAACCAACCTTCCCTGCAAAAGCAATTACAGGAATATTATATTTCTTTGCTATTTTTGCAACTCCAACAGGTGTCTTTCCAAACTTAGTTTGAAAATCTATACTTCCTTCACCTGTGAACACATAATCTGCATCCTTTACCTTTTTTTCTAAATTAGAATATTCCATTACTAAATCTATACCTTTTTTTAATTTAGCATTACAGAAACCTATAAGAGCTGCTCCAAGTCCCCCAGCTGCTCCTGCCCCTTCTATAGCGTCAACTTCTTTTCCTAAAAATTTTCTAATTACATTTCCATAATGCTTTAAGTTTTTATCTAATACCTTTACCATCTTTAAAGTTGCCCCTTTTTGTGGACCAAAGGTATAACTTGCTCCCTTTTCTCCTGTAAGAGGATTTTTTACATCACAAGCTACTTCTATTTCTATATCTAAAACTCTTTTATCAAAGTTGCTTAAATCTATTTTTTCAAGATTACCTAAATCTCCACCACCAAAATTAAGCTCTCTTCCCACTTTATCTTTCAAACTTATTCCAAGTGCTTGAAGCATTCCTGCTCCTCCATCATTTGTAGAACTTCCACCTAATCCTATTATTATCTTCTTTACTCCCTTATCTAAGGCTGTTTTTATGAGCTCTCCTGTACCATAAGTAGTTGTAACCAATGGATTTCTATCTTCTCTTTTAACTAAATGGAGTCCACTTGCTTCAGCCATTTCTATAACTGCTGTTTCTCCATCTCCTAAGATACCAAATCGTCCTTCTATTTTATTGCCTAAAGGCGCTGTAACCTCTACAGTATACAACTTTCCTTCTGCAGCATCTACTAAAGATTCCATTGTTCCTTCTCCACCATCTGCCATAGGTACATGAATGCATTCTGCATCTTTGAACACTTTTTTTATTCCCTTTTCCATGGCAATACAAGCTTCTTTGGCTGTCATACTTTCTTTAAATGAATCTGGTGCTAATACGAATTTCACTCTATTCACCTCTATTAATATAATCTTTACGTTATAATCCTATTCTCTACATGACTCTATGTCTATACACTTACCAATGAACAACTTTTAAAGGTATTCACTTACAATCTACTACAATTGCTGATTTTCTAAGGAAAAGTATTTTCAATATTCACACAAGCCCAAAATACTACAATTATTAATGACAATTTTAGAAAAACTTTAACATAACAAAGAAAACTGTGCTTTATAAAGTTCTGCATATGCTCCATTTTGTTCTAGCAAAGAATCATGAGTACCTGTTTCAACAATATTTCCATCACACATAACAAGTATTTTATTTGCATTTTTAATTGTAGATAAACGATGAGCAATAATAAAACAAGTTCTGTTTTTGACTATTTCATTCATACCATTTTGTATTCTCTGCTCTGTAAGTGTATCAACATTAGAAGTAGCTTCATCCAAAATTAAAATCCTAGGGTCATGAAGTAATGTACGTGCTATTGTTATAAGTTGTTTTTCACCTTGCGAAATATTAGAAGCTTCTTCATTTAATATTGTATTGTATCCATCTGGAAGTGTTGAAATAAAGTGATGTGCTTGAGCTTTTTTAGCTGCTTCTATGCATTCTTCATCAGAAGCTCCTTCTTTTCCATAACGTATGTTTTCCATAATCGTTCCGTTAAAAAGCCATGTATCTTGAAGCACCATACCAAATTGTTCTCTAATATCACTTCTCTTGCACTCTGAAGCATTTACACCCCCTACACGGATTTCACCTTCATTCAAATCATAAAATCTCATAAGTAAATTAACAAGCGTTGTTTTTCCAGCTCCTGTTGGCCCAACAATCGCAATAGTCTGTCCGTTTTTTACATTTAATGAGAGATTTTCAATAAGTGGTTTCTCAGAGATATATCTAAAAGAAATATCTTTAAAAATTACGTCACCATTTTCAAATTCAGGTGAATTATTCTCACTATCTGTTTCTTCTGTCTCATCAAGAATTTCAAAAATACGTTCTGCTGAAGCTATTGAAGATTGTATTGAATTTGTAATACTTGTTATCTGATTTACAGGTCCTGAAAATAATTTTACATAAATCAAAAATGCAGCTACATCACCTAAAGTAATTACATTCATAGCAAAAAGTAGACCACTACTAACACAAATCAATACATAGGAAAAATTAGATAAAAAACTCATTAATGGCATTATTGTTCCTGTTATGAATTGAGCTTTCCATCCTGAATTACAATATACGTTATTTATATCAGTGAAACGCTCCTTTGTTTCATTCTCTTTTCCATAAGCTTTCACCGTTTTCAATCCACCATACATTTCTTCAATTAAACCATTAAGTTCTCCATTCGCTTTTTGCCGTCTTTTAAAAAGTTTTTGCGCACGTTTAATGATAGGTTTTGCAATAAAAAAATACATTGGAATAGTCAAAAGCACAACTAATGTCAATATCCTGCTAATAAATAACATCATTATAAAAACTCCAACTAGTGTAACAACACCAGAAATAAGCTGCACAATATTTTCCTGTAAAGTGACAGCGATATTTTCCACATCACCCACTGCACGTGAAAGTATTTCACCATGTGTTACACGGTCAAAAAAAGATAATGGTAAATGTGTAAGTTTACGTTGAACTTCTGAACGCATATCTCGAACTATGTTTTGTGAAACATTTGCCATAAGATATTGCTCAATAATAAGTAGTATTGTTGATATAACATAAACTCCTAATAAAACCCCAAGAATCTTATAAATCAATGAGTAATTAATTGAAACTATGATTCCATTAATTCTGCTTTCAACTGTTTGCTCAATGCTATTAATTGCAATACTCATTATTTTAGGAGCTAAAACCGAAAACAGTGTTGAAATCACAGCTATAACACAAACCAATATTAAAGTTGGTAAATGGGGATGAAAATATTTAAGGAGACGTTTTAAAGTAGTCTTAAAATCTTTGGGTTTATCCATCATTGAAGCCATTGCCATTGGACTATTGCGTCCAGGACCTCCTGTTACTGCACTATTCCCTGAAGACTTATTAAATTGATTGTTCTTTTTATTGCTCATATTAACACCTCCTCTTTTGATAACTGAGATAATGCTAATTCTTTGTAGAATATGCATCTGTTAATAAGTTCATCATGAGTCCCGACATCTTCTACTTTTCCTTCATTTAATACAATAATTTTATCTGCATCCATTACAGTTGCAATTCGTTGTGCAATAATTAAAACAGTTGTATCATTAAACTTTTCCTTTATAGCTTTACGAAGCTTTGCATCCGTCTTAAAATCCAATGCTGAAAAGCTATCGTCAAATAACAAAATTTTAGGTTTACGTGCCAATGCTCTAGCAATAGAAAGTCTTTGCCTCTGACCTCCCGAAAAATTCTTTCCGTTTTGAGCAATACTTGCACTATAACCATCAGACTTATCCATAATAAAATCTTCTGCCTGGGCAATCCGTGCCACTTCTTTTATTGCTCCTTCATTAAAATCCCTGCATCCGTATGATAAATTCTGAGCAATTGAGCCTGAAAACAATTCTGCTTCTTGTGCTGCATAACCAAAGTATGAGCGCAGTTTATTTTTTTTCATATCTCTAATATCTACCCCGCCTATCATTATTGACCCTTTTTTAGCATCATAAAATCGCAGTATCAACTGCATAATTGTAGATTTTCCCGAACCAGTTCCGCCAATTATCGCAGTTGTCTTTCCACTTTCAGCACTAAAACTCACATCATCTATCACTGCATTTTGTGCATTCCCGTAATTAAATATAACATGTGAAAAACTAATACTGCTATTTATAGGTTTATTTATTTCTTTAACATGCGGTTCTTTAAGAGTATTCTTCATATATAAAAGCTCACTAACTCTTTTTGCTGCTGCATTATAACGAGGTAACATTTGAAATACCATACTTAAACGAATGAACGCACCCAAAATCAATGTAGCATATTGAATCATAGCAATAAGTTCTCCTGGTAAAAATGTACCTTCATCAATTTTCACAGCACCAAAATACAAAATCGCAATAATAGTCAAATTCATAATTAATGTTATAAGTGGTGAATGCCATGCCATAATTTTCTGTGCCTTTATATTAGTCTCAGTAAGATCTTCATTTGCAGAGTTAAAACGCTTTTTTTCCGCATGATCTTTATTGAAAGCTCTTATAACACGAATACCGGTAAGATTTTCTCGAAGTACTCTGTTAACAGCATCAGTTTTTGGGAAAACAAATTTAAAAAATGGCGTAGCTTTACTTATAATTACATAACAAATAAATGCTAATAAAACTGCTGCCAATACGAATATTCCTGAAATTTCAACACTTGTACGAAAAGCTAAAATAATTCCTCCAATACAAGTAAATGGGGCAATCGTTCCCATTCTTAAAATTCTAAATGTTGAAAATTCCAAGTTGGCAATATCATTTGTCGTACGGTTAATCAATGATGCAGTTCCTGTTTTGTCTGTCTGATCCACTGAGCTGTCAATAACATGTGAAAACACATCTTTACGTAGATCACGTGCAAAATAGAATGATGCCTTTGCGTCAAAATAACTCGCCAAAACCCAACATGTTAAATTGAACAATGTTATCAATAACATTATTAAACCTTTATGAATAATATATACTGTATCTTTGCTGCTGATTCCTATATTGACAATATCTTTCATAATTCCTGGCAGTGCTAAATCGGCAAATGTTGTCATCATAATCAAAGCACCTGCTAAAATATAAATCATCATATACGGTTTTAGATAAACTAACACTTTTCTCATATTTAATTACTCCTTATTGCATTTATCTTTTTTATTACAATTACAACCACATTCTGTGGAAACATTAAATTTTCTCTCAACATTTGCAAGATCTTCAATCTCTTGCGCCAGCTGATGTAATACATCCCTGTTTACATCATAATGTACAAAATAACCAAATTTCTTTCCTACCAGTAATCCATTTTCTTTTAATATCTTTATATGCTGTGAAACTGCAGATTCAGAAATTTCCAATCTTCTAGAAATAGCTCTAACACAATAATTTTTATGCAGAAGCATTTCAATAATTTTCAGTCTAGTTCCATCAGACAATGCTTTTAAAATAACTTGTATTTCCATATACTTTCTCCTTTCAAAAATTCAATTAAGCAAATACTTAATTAAATTATATTCCAAAATTTTAATTAAGTAAATACTTAATCAAAAATATTCAAAGAATACTTAATTTCTCCACAAATTTCGCAAATAAAATGATAATGATTTTCATTTTGTTATTATCCTACCATAATTATTTTTATCATACTGTATCTACAGATACTCTTAGGTATTTTTTTATTTAAACTTACAAAGTTTAGATTACAACCGTTTGTTATTTGATATAAATTTAAAAGATTTTTTGTTTTTGAAGATAACTAAAGAATCTAACTTATGCATAAACAAAAAGACTTTGGAGTTTAAATCCAAAGTCTACTTTTTACTCTCTTTAATTATGGTAAAGTGTCGAGGGAGTTACCCTCAAACGTGCCTAACTTTATATTAATAGTCCATTATATTATGCTACTATACCTTCTCTTCTAGTTGAGAAAGCACTCCTCTTACCCCTATAACTTTATTATACTCTACTATTATATCAACTTATACGATTTAACCAAGCTTTAAGTTAAGAAAATGACCTTAAAAAATAAAATTTATTGTATTACTTTATTTATGGCTATGACTGTTTTAACATTTTCACATATTCCACAGGCTTTTTCATCAAAAACTCACAATGTGAATACCCTTCTTTAATGATTAAATTGCAATTTTTGTATTTTTTAACAGTTGGTATGCATACTCTTGCTTTTTCCTTTGTACCATACAAAAACGTTAATTTTTCATGTAATTGCAATTTTATTTCTTTTGGAAGTTGATAAGTATAGCAAGTATGTGCTAAATTTTTAATTGTTTCATCACTCATACTTCCACAAGTTTCTTTCATTAGTTTTGCCATACTAGGACACTTTTTATCTAAGATATTTAGTTTGTTGGGATCCTTAGCGGATTTATGAGCTATTTTCTTAAAAATAATTTCCATAATTTTAATACGAATTTGAGATAGTTGAATAAATGGACTTCCATCTAAAAATACTTTATTGATCTTTACTTGATTGCGTCTAAATACTTCAAATGCTATAATTCCACCTAAAGATACTCCTAAAAGGATTTTTATATTGTTAATATTATTTTCTTTAAGATATGTAATAATTTTATCAGCTTCATCTTCTGCAGAATAGAATGTAGAATGTTCTTCAATATCATGTCCGTCTAATGAAGGTAAAACAATATAATAATCATCTTTCAATAATTCTGTTATTTGATTATACATATCACTTGTGATAAACATAGCATGAATAAATAGAGCAACTGGTTTTTGTTGATTTCCTAATGTCTTAAACTTCATTTTTACCCCTTCCTTCAATTAGTTGTTATCTAAAGTTTCTTCTATTACATTCAACATTTTCTGCAAAGTAGCCGTACTTTCTGGTGTCAATTCGTCTGCTAATATAGATAATTGACTAATTAAATTCTTATGAAACTTTAGATGGTTTTGATAGATAATTTTCCCTGTATCGCTTAATGTAATCAAAATTTCATTGTTTCCATTTGAAGAAACCGATTTATAGATTAGTCCTTTTTTTTGCAATTTGCTAACAGTTTGTGATACAGCACCTTTTGTAACGCCTTGTAATGTTGCTATTTGTGTTGAAGTTAATGCACTATGGTGTCCAATTACTTCTATCATGTGCACTTCAGAACTATATAGTAAATGCTCCGTTCCATAGCTTTTAGGTTTCTTTGTTTTATGATTATACTTATTGATAATTCGATAAGTTCTTTCAAAAAAATCGGTGTTTTCAATTTTCATCCTGTATACCTCCAATATATTTAGCAGCTAAACTATTTTAGTTGCTAAACTCATTATATCACTTATAAAAATTGAAATCAATAAAACCATCTTGTAGAATTTAATGATACTTTCTGAACTACCAAAAATGCTAGTAATTCCATCATACACATGTAAATTCAATAGTATATTACTGAACTTCACTTTTACATATCAAATTTATAATTTACAAAAGCCCTATTAGAATATATCTAATAGAGCTTTTGTAATAAATATAAAATTTATTATATTTATTGATTTTCACTAATTATTTTTGGACTAATTATTTTTTTGCACTAATCATTTTTAAACTAATTATTTTGGACTAATTATTTTTTGCACTAATCATTTTTAAACTAATTATTTTGGACTAATTATTTTTTGCACTAATTATTTTTATATTAATAACTCAACTTTTACAGTACAAAAATACTGTCTAGCGAAGGAAACTATTTCAGAGCGAGATGTCATTTCGCGCAACGACTATTTTTCACCTACGAAAGTTGAATTAATAAAAACTTCACTACATACTTTCATTGTATTGTACATGGTTCATCTTAGAATACTCTTTTAATAAAAGTATTAAAGATAAAGCAACTACAATTCCATCTACCAATGGTGAAGAAAACCATACTGCATCAATTCCCCAAACCTTTGGTAAAACTATAATTGCCGGAACAAATAATACAATTTGTCTAAGTAAAACCATAATTCCTGCATTTTTTCCATTTCCTATACATTGGAAAAACGTAATTCCTATTATCATCATTCCTAAAAGCGGAAATAAACTATACATAAGCCTAAAATTCACAATTCCCTTATTAACTATGTCTTGATTTGTAATAAATAAAGATAATACTTTATTTGGGAACAGTTCTATTGGTACCCAGAACAAACACGCTAGTACAGTTGCGCCTATAATGAATATATTAGTGGATTTCTTTACTCTATCATATAGTTTTGCTCCATAGTTTGTTCCAACAACTGGTTGTAATCCTTGACTAATTCCCCAAAGAGGAATAAATGAAAATGCTTGAATTCTTAAAGATGCTCCCATTAAAATTACTTGTTCATTTCCTCCATATTGGCCTGCCATTCTATACAACAAAGTCTGTTGGACAATAGACATAAGCTGCATAAGCATAGCAGATACTCCTACAGAAAACAATTCAGGTATAAGACTTTTTTCAATTCTTATTTTATGAAATCTTACATTTTTACTTTTCTTTACAAAATAAATCATAGTAATAACCGCTTGAAGAATTTGTGAAGTAACAGTTGCTACTGCTGCTCCTTCAATACCTTTTTCACCAAAGGCTGTTATAAAAATAGGATCTAAAATAATATTTATTATGGCTCCTATTCCCATAATAAGCATTGCTTTTTTCATAAGTCCTTCGCCGCGCATAACCATATTGGCACTTTGAGCAAAATTTACAAAAATGGAACCAATAAATACAATACGCAAATATCTAATAGCAAGCTCTAAAATCTCTCCTTTTGCACCACTCATATATAACAATTCTTTTGTAAAAACAATTCCTATTATCGTAATAATAGTTGAAAAAATAAGTACTAAAGATAATAGGTTTCCCATAATTTTATCTACAGTCTCTGTATCCTTTTTTCCTATGGCTCTTGCTAATATAGAAGAAGAACCAACCCCAATCAAAGTTGCAATACCACTATTAAAAAATGTAAGAGGATATGCAACAGAAATTGCTCCCATAGCATTTTCGCCTATTAATTGCCCAGCAAAAACACCATCCATGAAAGAATATAATCCAATAACAACCATACCAATAATTGCAGGAACACTTAATTTTATCATTAGACGTAATGGACTTTGTTCTAATAATTCATTTCTTACTTGACTCATATTAACCTCCTATTTTTTATTTCTTATTACATAATTTTCTACTATTTAAGACGCTTTTAAGTAACATAACAGTGTTATGTTGAGGCTAAAAATAAAAACATGCTTTACTATTAATAAAATTAAAATACTACTTCTTTTTAAAATGCATCAATTCATTCCAACCTCCGTAAAAAAATTTAGCAATAGCATCAACTTGTTTCAATGCTTCTTCCCTAGGAAGCTGATGTCGAATGGGTTCTATAATGGATGAGATTTCCAAACTTACGAGATTATGATATGTATTTTCATCAAAATACACACTTATTTCACCTGTATCTCGCTTATTCATAATATATTTCCTACTTAAATTTTCAACAATTTCTATCATACTATCATAGAAATTTTCCATAGAAGAACCAATTGATTTACAAAATAAAAGTATAAAAATTTCAATATTATCATACATATATTTCATGATATCTTTAATCTTAGATGCATCAATATCACTAGCACTCTCTATAGGAATTTCATCATTTTCACGAATTTTCTCATTTTCACTTTCAGTTACTATTATACGATTTAAAAGTTCTTCGGCTTTATCACTTACAAGTTGATAAAATATATCATCCTTATCTCTAAAAAAGAAATATGCAGCTCCAGTAGTCACATTTGCCTTTTTGCAAATAATGCGCATAGAAGCTTTTTCAAAACCATGTTGTAGAAATTCTAACTTTGCAGCTGCTAATATTTTTTCTCTTGTATCAAGTTTATCTCCCATCATTCTCCCCTTTTCTTCAATCATCCTTTCATAACAATGTGGTGTTAATATTTTAATTACTTTATAATTCTTGTAAAAAAACACATTAGTTAGGAGCTCCTGAATTCATTATAGCATAAATGATAAAGATTTTCATTATCATTAATAAAATAATTTTAAAAACTTTAATATTTAATAGCATATTTGTAATATCTTTTGTAAACATAATTACTACACTTGATATTGAGCATAAAATAAACACTACCAAAAAAGTAGTGTTATTTGTAATTATATATAATTGTATCTATTGCTCCTGCTACAAAGGTTACTATATCTGATTTAATAAGTTCAGCCTTTCCAAAGCCTTCAAACAGTTCCGTTCTTGTTTTTAGACCAAGGGGTATGTATAAAGATTGGTTTTGTTTCAATTTATCAACTCCTATTTTATCCTATTCTGATTTATGTACTTTCAAAAAAATTCTGTGCAAGTTCCAGCCATTCTTCAGGTAAATATACTGCAAGATACCCATGACCATAATCCTTTGCCTCATAGATTTTACAGTTTTTCACGTAGGATTGGAAAAGCTTGGCCGATTTTTTGACACACTTCATTTCTTTTTCTCCATACCAATACATAACATCCGCCTGGCACTCTCTTAAACTATCCTTGATGGAATAATTCATATAGGTACGATACATTGCATATAAAGTTTCTTTCCTTAGTCTTGGCAAGTCCTGTAAATATAATTCCTGTATTTCCTTGGGATAGAGCATTTTTTGTGGTAACATTTTAGACATAGCAGCAAGTTCAAATTTGCAAGCTTTTTTACTGAATAAAAAACTTCTGAAAAGCTTAACGTTTGCAATACAAAACCTTTTTACATTTGGCACAGGGTAGCAGACAGAACCATCAATGATTGCCTTTTGCACTAAATCTGCTTTACGAGAAAGCAATTCTATAACAATTTGACCTCCCAACGATACACCACACAGTGCAAATAACTTTCCGTTGCAATTTTTCTGAATATAACTCAAAAGCTTATCGGCAGTATCCTCAGTTGAAATATAATCAGTTGCAAATTCCTCTCCGTGTCCATCTAAAGTTGGTAAAATAACATGGTACTTTTCCGATAGTTTTCGTGCCTGTCTTAGATAATTCCACCATGCATTTCCACCACCGTGGATTAGCATAATATGTTGATTTTCAGGATCTCCAAATTCGTGGAATTTCATGTTAACACCTCTTTTCTAGAGATTACTATATAGTTGTATTATTTTTACCTACCTAAACCTTATCTACAGGCAAACTTGAAATCATTGATAGCTTCCGCAATTTTCTCTCGGGTGTCTTTTTATTTTTAATATACTTTTCAAGAATATCCTTAATTTCTTTTAAAAGTACATCGTATTCCTCATCTGTAACTGCTAAAAGCGCAGTGTTAAAAAACACCTTATCTCGAACACAATCTGCATCGGATTTACCTAAATAAAATTGGAGTTCTTGTAAAAGTTCTATGAAAAATGCAGTAGCAAGCTTAACTGGATTGTCGTGTTTTAACATGTCATTTTTCTTATTCATGGCATAAACCTTCTCTATGGTATTTCTTACCCTTTTTTCCTCCACCACATGAATAAGACCATTCTCATCTAAAAGCTTAATGTGATGATAAATAGTAGCTCTTGGAATATCCGTAAGTGTTTCTAGAATTGCTGAAACAGTTGTTCTTTCGTTTAGTAAAATAAATTGCAGGATTCGAAGCCTGGCAGGATTCAGTATCAACTTTTCAATATTCATTTGGCTATATTCTCCTTTTTTATTATAGTCTATTTTTTTATTATAGTCTAATTTTTTAGATTGTCAATATATAAATATCTGTTTTTATATTATTTTTGACTTTTAGCAAATCTAATCATAAATCTTATTTGGTCATAAGCTGATATATTTGTAATATCTGATAAGATATATTCTTCAGGAACTGAATAAATTATCTCCTGATTTAAAAATTTTGACTTACTACCAAAAAATCCTGAACTCATTCGAATTCAGGATTTTTTACTACTCATTTTCTATTTTAGAAATAAAAAATTAACTATTTGCTAACGTGTTTCCACATACCATATCATATTTCTATACTTCTTTTCAGGTCTTTTGGGGCGTAATTTTCACTATTTTTACTAAACGAATAGAACTCACAAAACTACTAAAATGCTAATAAAATCAAAAGTTTTTACGGCATAATCCTACAACATTTTCTACATGATATGTCTGACAAAACATGTCAACAGGTTGAATTTCTTCCACTTTATAGCCATGTTTTGTTAAAAATTTCAAATCACGTGCTTGTGTTACAGGGTTGCAGGAAATATAAATAACCCTCTTTGGGCTCATTTTAACTAGAGAAGATAAAAACTTCTCATCACTGCCACTTCTCGGTGGGTCCATCATAACTACATCTAATTTTTCCCCAGCTTGGTCCATATCCACCATAAATTCACCTGCATCACCTTCATAGAAACGTGCATTTTTTATGTTATTTAACTTGGAATTCTTAATAGCATCCTTTACAGAATCTTTATTTAATTCAACTCCAATAACTGATTTTACTTTTTTACTCATAATAAGTCCAATAGTACCTATACCAGAGTAAGCATCCATAACAACCTCATCTCCATTGAAATGGGCCATATCAATAGCTTTGCTGTACAGCTTATGTGTTTGCACAGGATTAATTTGATAAAAAGATTTTGGAGATATATCAAAAGTACAATCACATAGTATATCTTTAATTCTGCCTTTTCCATATATAACTTTCTCTCTATCTCCAAGCACCATACTGGTTTTTTTGTTGTTCACATTCATTATAATTGTTGTAATCTCAGGATGCTTCTTTAATAATGCCTTAACAAAATTGTTCTTTGAAGGAAAAACAGAAGAACTTACAACTAATACAACCATAACTTCTTTCGTAGCAAATCCTGTTTTGATTAGAACATGTCTTAAAAATCCCTCACCTCTTACCTCATCATAAGGTTTCATCTTAAATGATTTCATAAGTTCTCTAATTGAAGCATTTATCTCATCCGCTTTAGGATTTTGAATTATACAACGTTCAATTGGAATTATTCTATGGCTACTTTCTTCGTAAAAACCTGAAACAATCTGTCCTTTTTTTCCATAAGTATAAGTTGCATGTATCTTATTTCGGTAATAATATGGCTCTTCCATAGTTATTATTGGATTTACTTTACCATAAGATTTCATAAGCTCTTCAACAAATTTTTGTTTGAATTGTGATTGTCCTTCATAAGACATATGCTGCATCTGACATCCACCACATTCATTATAACAAGGACATTTAGGTTTCACTCTATACAAAGATGCTTTCTTGATTTCAATTATACGTCCTGTAACATATTTACCATTTCTTAATATCTCAACTGCTGCCGTTTCACCTTCCAACAAATATGGAACTGCTACCTTCTCTTTATTATAAATTATTATACCTTTTCCATCTTCATCCATACCTATGCATTTAACCACTGCAGTTTCTTTTTTTAAATTTCTTTTCTTATGAGTTTTTTTGTTAGATTTCCAATTATTCTTAGAGTTTTTCTTGAAATTATGCTTAATATTATTCATTATATCCATCCTTTATACTACTGTATTTATTATTAACTCAACTTTCACAATGAGAAAATACTGTTTAGCGAAGGAAAATGATATATTGCGTAAGAAACATTTGAACAAAGTTTACAAGTTCTTAGCTTTACGAATTTGAAAAAAGTCATTTTTTAATTACCGATTCCTACGGAATATTAATTAAAAAATCTTTTTTCAATATGAGTAAAGCTTAGAACTTGTTACTGAAGTGAAAGGTTTCAGAGCAATATATCATTTTTCGTAGCGATTGTTTTCAACTACGAAAGTTGAATTATTAATTATTTTATGTTTCATTTTTACATTATAACATAGTAAATTCAATAGTATATTACTGAACTTCATTTTTACATGTCAAATTTATAATTTACAAAAGCCCTATTAGAATATATCTAATAGAGCTTTTGTAATAAATATAAAATTTATGCCATCTTTCTATTTCATGTTTTTTACATCCATATTCATAACCATTACTTTTCCACCCTCTAAACCAAAGAGAGAATCACTACAAACTCCTAAAAAGTCTTCATTGAACATTTTATACACATCAGAAGATATTTGAAGTTCTGGAAGTCTTCCAATTATATGCTCTCCATCAAACAAAAAAGCTAACTGCACTGGCGTACCAAACTTTCCAGAGGAAGTGTAGTCTCCACCAGAAGCTATATAAACAAGTATTCCTTCTTCCCCGTTAAATAATTCCTTTAAAGTTTTATTACTTGGTTTTACCTTTAATGTAGGTACTCCCAAAGTTGGTACCTCATCATAATTTCCAGAAGCAGCTGCTGTATTTTTTAAATTATACAATTTAGATGTCTTTTTATCTGTATATGGAGAAAGCAGTACTCCATTCTCTATAAGATTATAAGAATAATCCTCTGTAACTGTACCTTCCATATCAAAATATGGTTGTAAACATACATCTTTAGGATTTTTAGTTTGCATAAGAGTAAAATTTTCATTAAATAATTTCTTTCCTGTTTTTTCAGAAAATATGGAGCCGCCTTTTTTAAATGTTCTACCATTTAAATCTTTAGAAAAAATTTGTAAAAATAATTCTTCGCAGGAATCCATATATACTCCTACTTTATATTTCCCCTCCAAAGGAAGACTAACTTCATTTTTATAAGCCTTTAAAATTCGAGAAGCCATGTTTAAATACTGTTCTCTATTATATTTTCTTCCTTCATAGCCTATAAAACCATCAAATATACTTGAAGAAGATTTTTCCTTGAAAATCAATTCAGTACATATACTTTTATCTTTATAAGATAAATTTAAATTTTCATCATTACTTAAAGATGTACTGCGTTCCATCATTGTTATTTTATGACTAAAGATAAAATCCTCATTTTCTTTACAAAGCCTTGATAGTAATTCTTCTCCTTCTGATAAAAGTTCTTTATCATTCATACCCTCACTAGTTTTATCTATACTAATACACTTATCTTTACTAATTTCATATTCGTAAGGAATCTTATTTTTTATATTTTCTTTTGCTTTCTTTTCTAACTCTTCTGTGGAAACTTCCCCTATTCCACCAGCTATTCCTATATAACCTCCATCATAAATTCTTACTGATTTTTTTGTAATATCTTTTATCTTTACTGAATCTATTTTAGAAGCAGATATTATTAAAGAAGTTTCTTTCATATTATCTACATATTTTTCCTTTTTCATAAATCTTTTCACCCCTTTACTGAACATTCATATTTAATACTTTTACATATGGACCTCCGAAGCCTACAGGAAGTGGAAATTGATCCATTTTACCACAGCCACCAGTTACAAAGCTCAACATTTGTAACTCTTTAGATAACCCATCAACATTTTTTAAAGTTTCAAAAACAGTTCCGGATATTACTGAAATTTTTACAGGTTCTACTATTTTACCATCCTTTATTCTATAACTTATTGATGGTGCTATAGTAAAAGTAGACATACCAGAACCATGTTTTATAGTATCTATTAAAAATCCATCTTTAACTTCGGAAATTAGTTCTTCTAAAGTACTTTTCCCTGGAAGAATGTACGTATTTGTCATCCTAACCATAGGTTCATATTCAAAATTTAAAGCACGAGCATTTCCTGTAAGTTCTTCTTTTAAGCTAACTGCTGTTTTTGAAGAATGAAGCCTTCCAAATAATTTACCATTTTTTATAAGATAATTTTCTCCTGCTTTTGTACCCTCATCATCGAAAGGAACATAACCAGAACCCACTATTTCTCCAGAATCTACTATAGATAAAATAGGTGATCCAACTTGTTTTCCAATACTCCACTCCTTTATCATAGTTTCGTCTCCTACCATAAAATCTGCTTCACTTTTATGTCCAAAACTTTCATGAGCAAATACTCCTGCAGCCTGTGGTGATAGAATTACAGTATATTTACCCTGTTCTACGTTTTTTGAATTTATAAGAAAATCTTCACATTTATTTAAAAATTTTCTTAGCTTTTCCTTGCCATCTTTTAATGACTCAAAGCTATCTTTTCCTAAATCAAATCCATCTTTAAAAGTTTTTTCACCTTTTGAGAAGGTAAATCTCATTGAAATTCCGCAACTTTCCTTATCAAATGTCACATCTGTACCTTTTGAAGATACTATTCTTTTTACAATTCTATTATCAATGTACACCACTTTAAAGCTTTTTAAATACTTTGCTTCCTTTAAGACCTTCAGATATTCTTTTAAAAGATTATGTTTTTCTTCCATAGGAATTTTCCCTAAAGCGTCGTTATATTTTAAATATTCTGCCTTATTTACCTGTAATTTTTTAATATTTTCATCTTCATTTATTTTCTTATACTCTTTCCCCATAGAATAAAGCTTGTTTACTTCATCTTGAATTCTAGATAAATTTGTTGTGGAAGAATAGTACCATCTAGTACCATCATAAACTCTTATAAATGCTCCCTTTTCTTGTTTTTCTTTCATTTCCTGAAGTTCACCATCTAGATAAACTATTTTACTTTCTTTTACATTTTCATACCTTATATCTGTATAAAAATTCTCCTTAAAATTAATATTTTTCAAAGTATAGCCCCCTCCTATAATTAGTATCTATAGAACTATAAGTATATTTTTTAAATAATTGTAACTATTCAGAAACTTATATTTAGTATATATTAACATTCATCAAAATTCAACCTTTTTTTTACATTTATACGATTATATAACACAATGAAAATCAAGAATAAATAAAAGTGTTTTTATACATAATTGATGAAATCAAATATCCTAAAAACAACCCATTTATAAAAGTAACAACTATCCTTCCCATACTAAAGCTATCATTAAAAGTTATATAAATAAAAAACATAAGGATAATTTCAATAAGTACAGCTGTTACATGATACATAACTTTGCTTCTTAGAGGTACTTTTAAAATTAATCCTCTTTTCCTAATTTTATGAAGAAAAATTAATATTATTACAAATCCCAGCAAAGTCCCTCCATGTTGAGCTATTTTATATATGTAAATTTTATGTCCTAATAAATTTATATTGTCTCTAAGAAAATTTAGTTTTAATACAAAATATCCAGTTTTATGTGTAAAAGAGTCCCAAAACACATGAGTCATCATTCCTATAACACTAGAATATGTAAAAATCACAGCTTCTTTAACATTAGTTACACCATTTTTTATATCTATTAACCACGTATAATCTTTTGATATACACATAGGCAAATTTAAAATAAATGAATCTTTTATATATTTATAATATATAAAATTTAGAAGAAAACATAATGGTATATTTAGTAGCATAAATCCTAAAATAGTATGTCCAAAATTACTACTTGGATTGAATAATATAAAATATATAAAATCTGGAGCCATAGATCCTAATATCAATCCACTCAAATTGAAGTATTTATTTTTCATAAAGACTACTGCTGCTGGATGTGCTAATGTAAATGACATTGATATGCTTCCTCCTTACATAATTTATTTATTATATTTCAATATTAAAAACTTTTATAACATTACTTTTTCGTATCAATTTCTTTGTAAAGGCTATTTTCTTTGTTACATATTTATTGTACATTAAAAATATTACGCTAACCATTCATTAATCTTACAATAACTATAATGAATCTTACATTTCCGTAATATAAAAACAACAGCACAAAAGTACTGTTGTTGATACTAAGAAACAAACATACTAACGCTCACTATTGCTCCCCCTTTTTCATTATTTTTAGCCTCAATACTTCCATTAAATTTATTTACTAAAGTTCTAACTATGTAAAGCCCTAAACCTGAATGCCCCTTTTCTTTTGATCTTGATTCGTCGCCTTGATAAAATTTTTTAAATATATTTGCAATATCCTTTTTAGAAAAGCCACATCCTGTGTCTGATATAGAAAGAATAATTTTTTCTTCAGTTAAATATAAATTTAAATATATACTTCCCCCTTCTGGAGTAAATCTTATACTATTAGAAACTAGATTATCTAATATTGCAGACAATGCACCGCAATCCATGTTTATTAAACCATTACTAATTCTTTCATCCTTAATTGTATATTCAAAACTTATTTTTTTATTATCTGCCAATATATTATAATCATCAGTTTTATCATTTATAAATTCAATTATATTACATCTTTTAAATTTAAGAGTAAAATCTGATTTTTCAATCTTAGTTAAAATGTTCATTTTCTCTATAAGTTTAGTCATTCTATCTGCATTTTTATTAATTAAATCTAAATATCTGTAAACTTTGCCTTCTTCTAACCTTTTACTGTCTATAAGTCCTTCAACATGACCTTTTATTATAGTAATTGGTGTCTTTAAATCATGCGCAATAGCACCTACCATTTCCTTTCTTTCCTGTTCCATTTTCCACTGCTCTTGTAAAGATTTTTTAAGTTCAACTCTCATCTCTTCAAAAGAGTTACACAACATTCCTAATTCATCTTTGCTTTTATAATCTATTTTAAATTCTAAATCCTTATTTTTTATTTTTTCAGCACCTATCATAAGCTGATTCAATGGTATTTTTAATCTATTATTGAGCTTAGATGCAAAAACAAATGTGAAAATTATTATATAAATAAATGGAGCTAGCATTGTAAAAACATCTAAATATTTAACTATCCAATTAAATTTAGGATTTCTGGCACTAAGTTTTAGTTCATACTTTAAAATAACCATTCCTTCAATTTTATTATTATTTATAATTGATATATATTTTATCATTTTAGGAGACTCACTTTTGTCAATTTCTGATTGTTTTTTTAATTTAACTGGAGCCTGTACTATTATTTCATTGAAATGACCATATAAAAGCTCTCCTTTTGAATTTACTACTTCATATTCTATTCCTTGAATAGGAATTATACTTTCTAAATCTTTTTTAAAATTCTTATTTAGAACTTTTTCTTTATTTTTATTTATATATGTTTCAACTTCTGGCACACGGGATTCATAATAATTTGCTTTTAATACTATACCTTTTTGTATTAACTTTATCTCTACATAAGCTCCTGCTACAGTAAACAATATACTCAAAATTAATACTAATAATATAGAAATAATAAATTGTTTCTTAAAAGTAATATTTTTCATCTACATCCTACCTTCATACTTTCTAATCTTTAAATCAGTTCAGAATTAGAAATTTTATCTATATATATTAATCCATCATAACATTGATCTAAAATATTAGTCTCATAACTTTCATCTTCTCCATTGAAATTTGCATCTACATATCGACATGTTTTTGGTGTAGATATAAACTCTTTTACATACTTATTGGTATTTACAGATTTAAAATCTATAAAGAATAAAGGATCTACTTTAGATAAAATATATGGAATTGATCCTTTCTTTGCTGCATGAAGTGTACATTTTTTAAGCATTACTGATTCTTCTCCTCTATTTATACTTTTATCCACTGCTGTAACAGTACCTTCACTAAATTGAAATCCAATAACATATAATTTATCCTTATACATATCATATAAATTTGAACCCATTCTTTTTACATTCTCACCAATGTTGTTTATATTATCTGCTACCTTACTTACATGCCAATTATGTGCCCATACCATAATCTTTGTATCCTGTCCTTCAAAATTTAAGATCCACTTTATATTTTCAGCCATGTATTTATCCCTCTTAGTTTGCATTTGAGAGTTGCTTTGATTTCCTTTAAAAAAATCATAAGCTTCATCTATGATTTTTAAATTTTGTTTATAAAGCTCATATTCTTCCTTAGAAGATTTACTAATATATTCATTTTTATTTTTTTCAAACATACACATTATTTTTTTAACTTCATTTCCATGCAGCTTTTTATTATTACCATGAAGTGTTTTAGGATCTTTAAACTCTAGAAGTATACTATCTACTTTATTTTCATATTCTTTATCTACTTTCTTTAAGTATGCTTGAACTTTTTCTACTGCTGTACAAGAAGACTGCATATCAAACCCATAAAATTTAACCTTTTTGGTATGATTTTCATTGTATTCCCTCATCCATTTTACCATATCTACTACTTCCTTTGTATCCCATGTCCAAAATCCCATTTTTTTCACAACCTGCTCTGCCTCTCCCTTTCCATATAAAACATAGTCATTGACAGCCATACACTCACTCATACATGCTTCTATTCCAAAAACATTATAATCCATTTTTTCAACAAGAAATTTAAGCATTCTATGCTTCATTTGAAAAAATTCCTTTGTTCCATGAGTGGCTTCTCCCATTGCCACAATTTTTTTATCCTTTAATATATTTTTTAAAGGCATTAAATCTTTAAAATCATTTTCTGCTTTTACTGTTTTTATTTTTACTATTTTATTTTTCAAAACTGCTACAGCCTTATTCTCTTCATATTTTTCATATCGACTATTTATTGTAAAAACTCCTAAAATCAACAACAAAGCACAACCTATTATAATTACTATTTTCTTCATTTATACCGCCCCTCTGAAAATGGAATATCTCAACTTTCACAGTAAAAAAATGCTGTCTAGCGAAGGGAAATGATATCTTGCGTAAGAAACATTTGAACAAAGTTTACAAGTTCTTAGCTTTACGAATTTGAAAAAAGTTATTTTTTAATTACTGATTCCTACGGAATATTAATTAAAAAATCTTTTTTCAATATGAGTAAAACTTAGAACTTGTTACTGAAGTGAAAGGTTTCTGAGCAAGATATCATTTCCCGCAGCGGTTATTTTTCACCTGCGAAAGTTAAATTAAATATCTAATAACAATAATCTTTTTTTATCCATACTGCCATACTTATAAGTAATCCTCCTATTATCCCTGCTGCAATAATAATATGATCACTTATTGGTGCTGTGTTTGCTAAAGTATAATATCCATATTTATCACTTTCCAATAAGAATCTAAAAGTTTCTGTAAAAACTCCTAAAGCCACAGTTACTCCAATTCCAACTAAAATTGAAATTACAGGATCAGATATTAGTATTGAACTAACAGCAACTATTGAAAGAATGAAAACTGCTATTAATAACTGCGTCATATAAAATTTCATGATATATATTAAAGCTCCTACTGCACTGAAGTTTTGCTGCATATTATAAAATTTAACAATTGATACTTTTGGCATGAACAAATATCCAAAAATAATACTAATTATAAATACTGTAAATATTAATATAAATGTTGTTAAAGCCAAGGCTATCCATTTGGATATTATAAATTTATACTTTTTATACGGCCTTATCATATACATTTTAAAAGCCCCTATTGTTTGTTCATAGTTCATTGAATTAGCAACTATAATAGGTAAAACTATATATAAAAGTAATATCCTTACCTCGTAAAATACAAAAAGTGAACAATTTAACGAATTTAATCTTACATTATAATTTATTCCGTCATAAGATCCTGAATTGAATTTTAATCTATATACACAGCTTATTATTGTATCTATTATGACTAACATTAATAATATCTTTGTTTTTTTATTAAGCCATATTCTTTGAAATTCTGATGCTATTAATCTTTTCATGTTTGTTCCCCCTTAATTATAACAATCTTGATCATTAAATAAATTAAATGCAATTAAAGAAAATACTATGATATATAAAGAAATTGCAAATATTATTAATCCCACATGTTGTGGTTTTTGTGCAAGTATACTCAATATACCGTGATCTTGAATTGATATAAGAGATGAAAAATCTATTGTTTCATTCATCTTATTTGAAAATATCAAATAAATACTGGGATAAATTGCTGATGCTAGTATAAAAGTTAAACTTGCCCCCACTGCTCCTATAGTAGTCTTACATACTATGCATATAACCATGATAACTGCTGCCATAGCAATAAGAGTTATAAATGTAATAATATAGTACTTGAGATTATATAAAATACCTTCACTTATTGTAAAAGGATACATATAAGTTCTAAATTTAACTTTTTTATGTGGAAAAAATAAATAACCTAAAATAGTACTTAAAACAAAATGACTAGTTAAAAATATAAACACTACACTTACAATCACCAAAAATTTTGCTTTTATTATATCCCTAAAAGACACAGCTCTTGTCATAATCATTCTTAACTGCCCACTTCTGTATTCACTAGTTACTGACATTACTATAAGAAAAATAATTATAATATTAAAAAACATAGTAGACATATTAAGTACTGTACTTGGTAACTTTAAAGAAGTAACATATTTAACATCATCGTAATTAAAGTTAACATTTGCATTAAGATAATATTTAGCAAACCTACACAATGTTATAAATACTACTCCAAAACAAAACCAAGTAGATTTTCTATTCCACATTCTCTTCCATTCACTTAAAAATAACTGTTTCATTTTTTGTTCCTCCTTTTAATAGCCACTTACTAAGTTTATAAATGCATCCTCTAATTTTAAACTTTCTCCTGTTTTTTTCATTAATTCTTCCTTGCTTCCTTGCCATATAACTTTTCCTTTGTTTATAGCAATGAATCTATTACACATCTTATTAAGTTCATCTAAAAGATGGCTAGATATAAAGAAAGTTATATTTTGCTCTTTTCTAAGTTTTAAAATAAGTTTCCTTAAGTCCCTCATTCCTATAGGATCAAGCCCATTAGATGGCTCATCTAAAATAACTATTTTAGGATTATTTAAAAGTGTCTGAGCAATACCTAATCTCTGTTTCATCCCTAAAGAATAAGTTTTAACTTTGTCATCACCTCTATCGTAAAGATCAACTATTTTTAATACTTCTTCAACCTTTTCTCTTTGTTCTTTCTTTGACATATTAAGATTTAACATTGCTAAATTTCTTAAATTTTGTCTACCTGTCATATATGGGAAAAATATTGCCTCTTCAACTATTGCTCCAAGCTTGCTAAGTGCAAGTTTTCTATCTTCTTTAACATTTACACCACCTATCTTTACTTCTCCAGATGTAGATGAAATTAAATTTGTCATAATTCTTATTAATGTAGTTTTTCCCGCACCATTAGGTCCCACAAAACCGCATATATCTCCTTCATAAACATCAAAAGAAACATCCTGCAATATGATTCTCTTTCTTATTTTTTTAGTAACATTTTTAACTTCAATTGTTTTTTTTAACATTTAAATACCTCCTAAAATCTAAATCATCATCAAATTTTACATTATTTATGGTTTCATACTAAAAAGAAGTTTTATCTATCTTTCCTGTTCTTTAATTTTAAGAAGTAATTTTAAAGTTTTTATAAAGTTTTTTCAAAAAAAAACAACAAAGGCACATATTGCATAAAAAATCTTTCTCTTCGGTAAGAAATTCTAATTTATTTTCTTAGATATATGCTAAAAAATTCAAACTCGTTATCACTCAAACATGAATTTTTCTTAACGCATCTATCACGAAAATAAATAAAAATTTCTAAACCTTGTTCAAATATTTTTTATACAATATATGCTTTTTTTAACCTACATAAGGTAGAAATTATTTTTCCCACTTATATCCTACTCCCCAAACAGTAGAAATATATTCTCTATCTTCATCATATTGTTTTAATTTATATCGTATTTTCTTTACATGTTCTGCTACTGTTTTCGAATCTCCTTCTGCATCATATCCCCATATTTTTTCATATATTTGTTCTTTTGAAAATACTTGTCCACAATTTACTGATAAAAACTCTATTATGTCAAATTCTTTTTTAGTTAAAATTATAGCTTCTCCTCTGCAATAAACTATTCTTCCTTTTAAATCTATATTTAAATGTCCAAAGTATAAATTAACTTTATTTTCATTATTAAAACTTCTTCTCTCTCTTCTTAAATGTGCACTTATCCTTGCTTTTAATTGTCTTAAACTAAAAGGCTTAGAAATATAATCATCTCCACCTACTCCTAAACCACTAATTATATCTTCTTCTTCTCCTTTTGCAGTTAAAAAAATAATAGGACAATCTACTCTATCTCTTATTTCTCTACACACTTCATATCCATTTTTACCTGGCATCATAATATCTAATAATATCAAATCAGGATGAATCTTTGCTTTTTCAACAGCTTCATCACCGTTATAAGCACTAAAAACTTTATACTCTTCATCTTCTAAAGAATCTTTTAAAAATGAAATTATGTCTTCTTCATCATCTACAATTAATATTTTTTCATTCAATATTTATCATCTCCGCATTTAATTTTTAGTGTATAATATTTTATAATTTCACCATAACCTATTTATTTACTAATGGCCATTTAAAAATTTCACAGGATAATTACAAAAATATTATATCATACAAATATATACCATATTTATATAAAATTAAATATGAATTTTTTTATCTAAAGTTAATCTGCTATATTTTTTTCTAAAACCATATTGCATTTTTCTACATAATAAAACATATTTAAAAAGAAATTGACTAATACGACAATATTTGATAATATATCACATGAGAATGAAAATTATTTTCAAAGGGAGGTTTAATTATTGCATTATATTTGGATAAATCCTGTAGTTGAAAAAATGTATAAAAATGACTTAGACAATCTAAAAAACAATCTTACAGAAAAAGGTTTCATAATAGTCTCTACTAATGGACAAATTCAAAAGGTTAAAAATAAATTTAAAAATATAATATTAAATTCTGAAAAACCTGTACTAGATACAAGATGTCCTATGGCTGTTGATTATGTAAACAAAAACATTGATACAAGTAAATATAATATACCTAAAATTGAGCCTATTTTAATTCATACAGCAAGGGATTTGTATAATTCTCATGTAAAAGATTTAGAAAAAGATGATCTTATTATTACAACTCCTTGCAAAGCTTTAAAACAACTAGGAAAAGATATATTTAAAAATAAACAAGGCATAGAATTTTATACTTGGTTAGAATTCTGCAGTATATTTGGTATACCTACAGCTTCTAAATGTAACTTATCTCCAATACCATTAGGATTTTTTAGGGATATTTCTGAAAATATTTTAGAAATAAGTGGTGAAAATAAATTTAATGAATGCTTTTCTCAAGACAGTTATGATATCATTGAAATGTTATATTGTTCAGGAGGATGTAATAATGGAGATGGTGTATAAATTAAAAAAGCATTTAATTATAATAATACTACTCATTATATGGATAATTGGTAGTATTTTGAATTGGTGGAATCATTATATTCTTCCAACTCCTAAAGAAGTTATATTGGCAGCAAGTGTGTTAATAAAATCAGGAGATTTATTTAGACATATAGCTATAAGTACCTTAAGGGTTTTTGAAGGATTTTTTATAACAATATTTTTAGCTATTCCTTTAGGAATAATATTCGGTGTAAATAAAAATATTTATGACTATTTTAAAAGTCTACTTGGATTTTTAAGACACACACCTCCACTATCATTGGTACCACTTTTAATACTTTGGTTTGGTATAGGAGAAAAGTCTAAGATAATAATTATAGTATTAGCTTCATTTTTTCCTGTCCTATTAAATACCATTAATGGAGTTGAAAGCTGTAATAAAAAATTAATAGAAGTTGGACAAACCTTTAACTTAAGTAAAATAAATATATTCAAAAAGATAGTAATACCTTGGGCTTTACCTGATATTTTAGTTGGTATGAGATTAGGCATAGGCTATAGTTGGAGAGCTATAATTGGTGCTGAGATGATAGCAGCTTCTTCAGGTTTAGGATATTTAATTTTAGATGGTCAGCAATTATCACGCTCATCAGTTGTTATAGTAGGAATATTATGTATAGGTACTCTTGGTTGTTTATCTGATTGGATATTTGGTATTTTAACTAATAAATTTAATTATACGCAAGAGGTGAGTAATAATGAAGGGGTATAAATTAACTAATGTAACTAAAGAATTTTCTATTAATGGTAAGTTAGTTAAAATTTTAGATAATTTAACTCTTTTATTAGAAGATAATAAGATTACCGTTATATTAGGAAGAAGTGGCTGCGGAAAAACTACTTTACTTAGACTTTTAGGATATCTTGATGATGTTACAAGTGGTACTGTAGAATTTTATCACAATAATACTTTATTTAAACCTAAAATAGGTATGGTTTTTCAAGAAAGTAGACTTTTTCCTTGGCTTAATGTTAGAGAAAACTTAACCTTCTTTTTGAATAAAAGAGATATTAATATCGAAAATAAGTATTTAAAACTTATGAAATTAGAAAAATTTGGTGAAGCATATCCTTCTCAATTATCAGGAGGAATGGCACATAGAGTAGCCATAGGTAGAGCTTTAGCCTATGAACCTAATATGCTTTTAATGGATGAGCCCTTTGCTGCTCTAGATTTTTTTACTAGATCTTATATGCAAGGAGAAATTTTGAGACTTTACAAAGAGACTAAAAAAGGTATAGTTTTTGTAACTCATAATGTAGATGAAGCATTATTAATAGGTCACAAAATAGTTATTTTGGATAAAGGAAAAATTTTAAAAGAGTATAATATAGATTTAGAATTTCCAAGAGATATATCTTCTCAGAAATTATTAAATATAAAAAAAGACATACTTTCAAAATTATAAAATAAATTATTAAAAACAAAGGAGAGTTTAATATGAAAAAGAAAAAGATTTTATCATTATGTATGACTTTGCTAATAACAACTTCTATGTTTGTTGGCTGCGGAAGTACTAATAAGAAAGAGTCCGCAAAGAAAGATAACCCTAAAGAAATTAACCTTACATATGTTAAGGCCCCTTTAAACGTGCCATCTATATTGGAAAAGGATCAAAAATCTTTTGATAAGAATTTTGAAAAAGAAAATATTAAAATAAATTGGCACGAACTTACATCTGGACCTAAACAAACTCAAGCATTAGCTTCAGGAGATTTACAATTCCTTCATGCTCTTGGTGGTACATCAGCTATATTAGCAGGAGCAAATGGAGTAGATTTAAACGTAATAGGTATATATAGTAGAGCACCAAAAGCTTTTATGATAATTAGTAATAACCCAAATATAAAAACAGCAAAGGACTTAAAAGGTAAAAAAATTGCAGGTCCTAAAGGCACAGTTCTTCATCAATTATTAGTAGGTGCTTTAGAAAAAAATGGTTTAACAAGTAAAGATGTTAACTTTATAAATATGGGATTACCTGAAGGGTTTGCTGCATTAAATAATAAAAATGTAGATGCTGCATTATTAGCAGGTCCACTTGCTTTAAAAGCTGTAAAAAATGGTGGAAAAGTAGTAGTAAATGGAGAAGGAATAGTTGATGGTACAATAGTAACTGCAGTTAGTGGAGATTTTTTAAAGAATCATAAAGATTTAGTAGATAAATTCAAAGCTACTCATAAGGAAACTTTAAAATTTATGAAAGAGCATGAAGAAGAAGCATTAAAAATAGCATCAAAAGAAATTGGACTAACTATTGAAGAAACAAAAGAAATGTATAAATGGTATGATTTTGATATGGAAATAAAAGATAAGGACATTAAAGAACTTGAAAAAACTCAAGATTTCATGATAAAAAATGGACTTCAAGATAAAAAAATAGACATCAAAAAACTTATACATAAATAAACTTTAAGGCTTTTGACTGCAGTGTAAATATCTATATAGTGTTAGAAATCGTGTCACTTCAGTAACAAATTCTAAGTCTTACTCACTCAACTTTCGCAAATAAAAAATAGCCGCTGCGGGAAATGATATCTTGCTTAGAAACCTTTCACTTCAGTAACAAGTTCTAAGCTTTACTCATATTGAAAAAAGATTTTTTAATTAATATTCCGTAGGAATCAGTAATTAAAAAATAACTTTTTTCAAATTCGTAAAGCTAAGAACTTGTAAACTTTGTTCAAATGTTTCTTACGCAATATATCATTTCCCTTCGCTAAGCAATATTTTTTACTGCGAAAGTTGAGTTACTCATATTCAAAAGAGATTTTCTACAAACATTCCAAAGGAATTAGTTATCAGAAAATAGCTCTTTTGAAATTCATAAGACTAGAGAACTGATATATTCTATATGGAATAACAACTAAAATATAGATTATAACGACCAATCCATACTCTTCGTTTGTAATTCCACCATATGCTTGTAAAGACCTCCTTCTTCTAATAATTTCTTTGGTTTTCCTTGTTGTGAAACATATCCATCTGCTAATACAACAATTTTATCTGCATTAGCAATTGTCCTCATACGGTGAGCAATAACTAATACGGTTTTATTCTTTACAAGTTCAGAAATAGCTTTTTGAATCTGTGTTTCATTTTCTACATCCAAAGAAGCAGTTGCCTCATCCAATAATACAATAGGAGAATCCTTTAGTAATGCCCTGGCTATAGATATTCTTTGACGTTCCCCTCCAGACAACGTTGAGCCATTTTCACCTATCACAGTTTTATATCCTTCTGGCATATTCATTATAAAATCATCACACATAGCAGCCTTTGCAGCCTCTCTAACTTCTTCATCTGTTGCATTTCTTCTTCCCAATCTAATATTTTCCATTATCGTATCATTAAATAAAGTAACATCTTGAAATACAATAGAATAATTTGTTAATAAAGTTTCTGGATCAATGGTAGTGATATCTTGACCACCTAGTGTAACATTTCCAGAATTCACATCCCAAAAACGTGCTGCCAATTTTGCAGCTGTACTTTTACCTCCACCAGATGGACCAATAAGAGCTGTTACTTCTCCTTGTTTTGCAGCAAAAGAAACATCTTTTAAAACTGGTTCATTTTCATTATAAGAAAATGCTACATTATTAAATTCTATATCATATCCATTAGTTTTATAATTTTTACTTCCTTCTTGTGTATCTTGATTTTCAATTTCTTTCATTCTATTCATAGGAATTTCTATAGAAAATATCTCTGAAATATTCTCTAAAGTACCAGATAATGGATCATAAAGTCTTGATGCTGTAATCAAAAATATAAAATATGTAAGTAGGGATATATCCTTATTTATAAAAAGATGAGCTCCTACTAATATAGTTGTTGCAATACCTAGTCGCAATACAGCTTGAGCACTTGTAACAAATACCCCTGTAGCTAATTCTGATTTAATTTGCGCACTCTCTGAATCATCTAATTTTCTATCTAATTTTTCTATATAATTTTTTTTCATATTATATGCTTTTATATCTTGAATGTTTTCTAAGCACTCCTGTATGCCATCTGCACATATACGTTTTGATCTATAGTGCTTCATTTTTGACTTAGCTTGTGTATGTCTTGATATTCCTATTATTATAAAAGCAACTGGTACTACCCAAAGTACTGCAATACCTAAACGTAAGTTCATACAAAGTAGAGATATAACAATTACTATTGTTGAAATTATAGCACCAAATAATTGAGGAACAGCATGTGAAAACGCATGTTCTAATGATGCACAATCCCCCATAATAGTATTAGTCAAATCTGCTAAATTTCTTTTTCCAAAAAAAGCAAGTGGTAAATAACGAAGTTTTTCAGCCAAAGTAATACGTTTATTGGCACTTTCTTTATATGTTGATGAAAACGTACTAGTATATTGTTTATATTCACTTATATATATAATTACTAAAGCAACAATAATTAATATAGAATATTTTAAAATACTTGGTTTAGTATCCCAAGATTGATTTAATAATGGCTTTAACAATTCAGACAACATAAGAATAAATAAACCTACTGGGAGCATTTGTATTAAATTTTTTAAAGCAGTTAATAAACTTCCTTTTACTAAATCTTTTGCTCCTTGCTCACTCATAGCAAATTTCTTTTGAAAGTATTTTCTCATCTTACTCCCTCCTTTTCCACTTTCCATTCTATAGATGATAAATATTGATTCCACATTTTAGAATATACTTTGTTCTTCTTAAGAAGTTCTTCATGTTTTCCGCTCTCTACAATATTTCCATCGCTTATAACAACAATATTATCAACATCTTTTATAGAAGATAAACGATGAGCAATCATTAAAACTGTTTTTCCTTTCGTAAGAATCTCAAAAGCCTTTTGAATTTGATATTCATTCTCAGGATCAGCAAATGCTGTAGCTTCATCTAATATAACAATAGGAGCATCTTTTAAAATTGCTCTAGCAATACTTATCCTTTGCATTTCCCCTCCAGATAAATATACACCTTTTTCACCAACAACAGTGTCTATTCCCTTTGGAAATTTTGCTAATATATCATCACATTGAGCTAAATGTACTGCTTTCAATACCTCTTCATCGCTTGCATTTGGTTTTGCTACTTTTATATTATCTTTTAAACTTGCTTTAAACAATTTACTATTTTGAAAAACAAATGCTATTTTGTTCATCAAATCTTCTTCTTTGAAATCTTTAACATTAACTCCTCCTATTTCAATAACTCCTTTATCTACATCCCAAAATCTTGGAATAAGACTTGCAATGGTAGATTTTCCACCTCCAGATGGTCCAACAAGTGCATAAGTTTTTCCTTCTGGTATAGTAAAACTAACCTTGTTCACTGCTTTATTATCATTTCCTGGATAGGAAAAAGATACATTCTTAAATTCTATATTATTAGAAAATATTTCTATGGAGTTTTCTGGCTGTTCTAATTGAGAACAATCAATGATTCCATCTAATCTATTTAATGCTTCCTTAGCAATCATTATTCTTTCACCTGAATACATTATTTTATTCATCATATTAACACATATAGGTGCAAATAGCATATAAAATATTAAATTTAATAAGAATTTTTTGTAATCTCCCGCATTTAAAGCAAATAACACTCCAATAGGAATAAGTAATAATGATGGCAAGTTAATTGTAATCGAAAAATTTACCATAGGAAATTTACATGACATAGCATAGTCAGATGCAAAATCACGATAACGTTCTATTGAATTATGAAAATTTTTAAATGAATATACTGTTTGTTGAAATGTTTTAACAACTGGTATTCCTCTAACATATTCTACCGCTGAAGAGTTCATTTCTTCTAATGCATCCATATATTTTTCCATAAAATTTGCATTACTACCACCCATCATTGATTTTAAGAAAAATATACTTATAAATAATGGTACAAGACAAACTAATCCTAGTCTCCAATCAAATACACATAGTATAATAATAATTGCTATTGGCATTATAATCGCTCCAACAAAGTCTGGAAGTTGATGTGCTAAAAATCCATGTGTTAAACTTGCATTATCATCTATTACTTTTCTTAACTTTCCACTTGTGTTTTTGCTAAAAAACCCCAATGGTAAATCCACTATTTTGTGTACTGCTTCTTTTCTCATATTTTTTTCTACTCTAAAAGCTGCAAGATGAGTACACATTAATCCTCCAAAATAAAGTACAATACTTAATACAGCAAATGTTATTGCCCACCATCCATAGCTTACAATACCACTTGTATCAGATAAATTTGGTAAAGAATTAAATATATCTCTAGCAACAAACCATATACAAATAAATGGTAGTATTGATAATATTGCACTTATTCCTGATAAAATGCATCCAATTATAATAAGAGGGCTTCGATTTCCTGCAAAATCAAATAATCTACTTAAGCCCTTTGATTTATTTTTTTTCATATGGTTCCCTTCTTTCCTTAATACATTTTGTTATTTTCATATCAATTTATAATTACATATCATAAATAGATATATTTTTTAATACAAAACTCTTATTTAATAATTATTTCACTGAAATTAATCTTGAAACTGGTTTATTATTTTGCTTGATTAGACATAAAAGCCCTCCTTTAAATTAGTGCACTAACAATTCAAAAATATATATTTTCTTTAAATTCAATTGACAATAAATACGCTCAGCTTTATCATTGTGAGTAGTTAGTTTTTCTAACCACATATATTATTATAGACCTTAAACTTTGTAATGAGAATGTTTATCAGCTAAGTTCGTCTAATCGTGAACTTATCGTGACTAATCAAGAAAGGATGATTTGTATGCTATTAAAACAACTTCATGAGCCCTTTCTTTTAAAAAAAGGTTTCACTCGAATTTCATCTTGCGATAAATTTAACTCTATGGGAACTTGTTATGCTCTTAGCCCTACATTAGGAAACGGATATTATTGGATTTACTCTCATAAAGACTTATTTTCTATCGTTATACATGACTTTTACTTTCATGAAGATTTTTATTTTGAAAATGAGTTACCTGAATACTTAAGCATTTCATATTATGAGTCTGTATCTGGGGAAGAAATTAATCCTTATCATCGATTAAATGCTGGATGTGTCAAAAGCTATTGGTGGTCAGTAGATAAATACCAAGCAGTTTTTCATAAAAACATACCAATTAAATCAATAGGTATTGAATTTACACCCAAATATTGTGATAACTACTTAGCACAAAAATATTCAGACAACTATATTAATCCTCGTAATGCTCTTCTAGAAATAAATGAAACAACCGACTTTCCAGAAATGGTATTGCTATTACATCAACTGAAAAATTATAGAGGAACAGGCATGTCCGCACAGTTATTTTATGAAGCAAAAGCAGCGGAAGCTATTGCTCTTATTGTAACGCGTCAAAAAAACAAAAAAAGAAACAGTCTTTATATGTTTCTGAAATGGATATTGAACATATTGAAAATGTTGTTTCTTACATCAATGACCACTATGCTTATAATTTAACACTAAATCAGTTATCCAAAATAGCTTGTATGGGAACAACCAAATTAAAAACCACTTTCAAAAATGTTTATAAATGCACCATTACTGAATACATTCAAAATCGAAGAATGGGACAGGCAGAACACTTATTGGCAAATACTGATTTTGATATTAAACAGATTGCTTTGATTGTTGGTTATAAAAGTGCAGGTCGTTTTTCTGAACTTTTTAAGAGAAGTACAGGACTGCAGCCTACAAAATATCGCGAATTATCGAAAGGTTTATAAAACATGTATGATATAAATATTTACTTAACACTCTCTGTATATTGCCAACAAATAAAAAGTGTATAAGATTAATTCCTGTTCTTATACACCTTTTTATTGTTTTGCTCAATACGCTTATGGTAAAGAATAAAATGTTTCAGAAAAATATCTCATTTCCCGCAGCAGCTATTTTTTATCTCCAAAAGTTGAGTTATTTAATTTTCTATTGATACATTATAACTACATGTAAATTCTTTTCCAACTTCTAAACTCATTACACCTGACTTTTCTCTATAATCTCCATCAAAGTCAATAAAATCAGCATGTCCAAACCAAGGTTCTATACATATAAAAGGTGCATCATTAGGTTTTGACCATATTCCTAAATAAGGAAATTCTTTAAAATCCATAGTAATTACTTTACTGTGTTTGTTGCTTTTTAAAGATACTTTATTTGAATTTAAATTTTTAAACACTAAAGCATCATTCTTAAATAATTTTTTATTTAGTTTCAAAATATTACTATCTTTTAAAACAAGTTCACTTTCTCTTGTATATAAACCTAAATCTGGATGAAGAATTTCTCTACTTGCATTTTCATTTTTATTAAATTCCAAATAATAATCTTCTATATTTTCATCTTCAAATAAAGGACAATTAAAACCTGGATGTGCTCCTATAGAAAAATATATACTTTGATCATCTATATTTCTAACCTTATAGATTATTTCTAAATTGTTTTGTTTTAAACTATATTCTACATCTAGCTCAAATTTGTATGGATATTTTTTTAAACTATCTGTGTTACTTCTTAATCTATATATAATCTTACAATTATCTTTTTCAATTAACTCAAATTCACGATCTCTTGCAAATCCATGTTGAGTAAGAGTAAATTCCCTTTCTCCTATTCTATATTTGTCATTTTTGACTTTACCAACTATCGGAAAAAGTATAGGAGCATGTCTTTTCCAATAGTCAGGATCAGCAGTCCATAAACATTCAATATTATCTTTTTTGTCTTTTATACTAATAAGTTCAGCTCCATTTGTATCCGCTAAAATTTCTAACAATTCGTTTTCTAATTTTGTAATCATGTATTTTTCTCTCCTCAAATAAGTTTATTTTTTCATAAATTAGCCTCTCTTAAATCTTATATTCTTTTAATGAGTACCTAACATGTCCATCTCTTCCTTTTGTAGTTTCTGCACAAATCAAGGAATTTAGCACTGCTTCTTCAGTTGATTCTATTACTGCTCTAAATACAGTATTTATTTTATCATCCCTTATTACTTTTATATTCATTACATCTTCACTGTCATAATGGTTTATTTTATTAGCAGTACTGAAACCTATAACAATTTCGCCACTTCCATTTCCCATAAATGAACCGGTTCTTCCTAAACCTATTGATGTTCTTTTACAAACTCTCCTAAGCTGTCTGTGTAACAGAGGTATATCTGTTGCAACTATTATGATACACGAACCCTTCTCACTTTCATTCTTAGGTATTGAACTATCAATTGTTCTACCAACTTTTGTTCCATCTACAATTAAATCTTGCTTTAATCCAAAATTAGTTAATACCAATACTCCTAATGTATAAGTATTATTTCCTATCTCAATTATTCTTGAAGCTGTACCTATTCCCCCTTTTAACTCATAACATGACATTCCAGTTCCTGCTCCAACTGCTCCCTCTTCAAATAAAACATCTGCACTCCTAATACTTTCTAAAACATGCTCTTTTTTCACATGCATTCCCCTTATATCATTTAAATAACCATCATTGCATTCACACACAACAGGATTTACAGTACCTGTTGTAACTCCAATATCAGCATTATTTTTAAGCATATATTCCACAAGCGCTTCACTTGCACACCCTACACTTAAGGTATTTGTAAGTATAATAGGTGTTTCTAATGTACCTAACTCATTTATTTGTATTATACCTGTTGTTTTACCAAATCCATTAATAACATGTGCTGCTGCTATAAGCTTTTCTCTAAAAATATTTCCTTCATGAGGAATAACTGCTGTAACACCAGTTTTTATGTCACCATCATTTAAAGTACAGTGACCTACCTTTACTCCTTTTACATCTGTAATACTATTATTTTTTCCCGTCTTCAATATTCCTATATTTATACCATAATCACGTATTCTATTTTTTGTCATTTGAATATCCCCCTTTTAGTGTCTTTATGTTTAACACATCTTTTCCCCAAATTTTTTAATACTTTCATCTTTTAACTCATATACATTATCTCTTGTTTTTTTAACTCTTTTTATTATAAATCTTTCTATGAAATTCAATTTTTCAAAATGTATTTCATAACCAAATGTATCAGCACATAGTGCATTATTGTATAATTCAGGGTTAAAAAGTTCTCTAAGATATTTTTCTATTTCTTTTTCATCTGACTGTGCTGCACATATAAATAAACCAATTCTTTTTTTCAAAATAATATCTAAATTTTCATTTATATAGTTTACTAATTTCTTTTGTATATTTCCTGCATATACTGATGCTCCAAGTATAATATTATCATAACATTTAATATCTGGAACATTCTCTTTCATAATATTTATTAAATCTACTTCCCCTTTCATATTTTTTTTCAACATTTTAGCTGCTTTCTCAGTACTGCCGCATTTAGTTGCATAAATTATTATACTTTTCATTTTAAATCCCCCATTTCAATATTGTTTATTTCATTCCCTTATTTATAGCGTTTTGAACTGCTTTTAGAATTACTTTACTAGATAACGTTGCTCCACTAATCAAATCCACATCAAGAGATTGTGATTTTTCTATTTCTTTAGTTATCTTTTCTGCTTTTTTTCCCAATCCACACTTATGCTCCATAATATCAATTGATGTTATTTTTTTATCTTCAACATTAACTTTTACTACTGCTTTAACTAACTTTGTTTTATACTCTCCAATATAAGAACCATCAGAAACATTTGTAAGTTCTACATTATTTATATTGATAGTAGGTACATCTATAGATTTTATATAAAAAAATACTCCAACTAAAATTATAAATATAACAATTATTAATATTTTTAATTTCTTTTTCATATATCCACTTCCAATCCTTGTATTATATTTTTTTGATATTCATATATTTTAATTGTATTTTTAAATACCTCTAATTACATAGTCTATTAATGAATCAACAAGAATTTGCTTTTGATTTTCATCAATATCTTTTTCAACAATAAGTCTTATAATAAGTCCAAACATAGAAACCCATATAACTTGTGCTCTTAATTCAATAATTGTATCATCAGTGTCTCTATTTTCACTTTCAAAGATATCTTTTACACATTTACACAACATACCTACAGCGGTTCTTTGCAAAGATGCTCCTTTAAAAAGCACAGCAGTATGCTCTAACACTTCCTTTGAACTATTTAAAAGAATAGATTTATATTCTTCAGAAGTTTCTAGAGATATATTAATATATTTTCTTATTCCTTTTTCTAAATTTTCTTTAGGGTCTTTACATGTATCTTGAGAAGAAACTAACTCCTTTAAAATATTTTTATACCCTTTTCGCATGATAGTATTTATTATATCTTCTTTATTTTTGAAATAGTGATACACAATAGGTGCTGAGTAATCTATTTTTTTAGCTATTTTTCTTACTGATAATTTACTCATTCCCTCTTCTTTTATGATTTCATTAGCAGCTTCTAAAATAAGCTTTCTCATTTCATCCTTTTCTCTTTCTCTACGCATTTTTATACTCATTTTACTTCTCCTTAATATATAAATTTTTAATTATTTAATCTAACCAAATAAGATTGTAATAGTTTATTTAATAGTGTTAATTTATTTAACAGTGTTAAATAAATTTTAACATATATAATTATAAATATCAATTAAAGAAATTTCTTTAATAATAACAAAGACTTCAGACCATAAGTCTGAAGCCTTAATTTTAACCATTAAAAAACTATTAAATTAACTTCTTTAAATTTTTTTAAGCACATTCAAAATATCGTTTTTAAGCTTGTACTGTTTTTTATAAAAATTAGTATTAATTGATTTAGGAATATACCTATTAGCAATTTTTATACTACTATTTAAAGCCATTTTTAAATCACTAATATCTCCTATGGCATAAGATCCTATTATACAATCTGTAACAATTGCCCCGCCTGCTGTTTCTAATGTTATAACTTCACTATCCAGTATGTCTGCTTTAATTTGATTCCATAATTCATTTCTACTTCCACCCTCTGTAATTGTAATTCTATCTATATTAATACCCTTATTCCTATATGTATTTATTACTTCTAAATAATCATAAGCTATAGCTTCTAAAACCGCCCTCCACATCACATATTGATCTGTATCTAAATTCATATTTAAAAAACAGGCTTTAACATTAGAATACTCCCCATATCCCCCAGTTAAATATGGTAAGAAAAATATACCTCTGCAACCTGGTTCTACTTTTTTTGCTTCTTCACTTAATACTTCATAATATTTATCATCCTGATTTTTACAAATATTATCTTTAAACCATCTCAAAGATAATCCTCCTGTTCTCACAAAACCCCAATAAAAGTAAGTATCTTCTAATGTTCCTGAATTAAATATTAAACCATTTCCCTTTTTACTTAATTCTGGAATAATTTCATCTGTAGAAACACAAAACATTGCACATGTCCCTGCAACATCTACTGCTTTACCAGGTTCAGAAACTCCACTTCCAAGCATTGATTGCATTGTATCTCCAGCACCTGCACATATTGGTATTCCTGCTTCAAGACCAACTTCTTTTGCTATATCTTCAGATAGTTTTCCGATTATATCCCATGGTTTTACGATTTTAGGTAAATACTTTTTATCTATTCCTAAAATTTTCAATTGTCTATCTGACCATTCTTTTTCATGAACATGATATCCTAATCCCCAACCAGACATAGTTCCCCAATCTACAAAAGCATCTTTACTAGTAAGTCCTGCTAATCTAGAAAGTATATATGGCGCATTATGCATAAATTTTGCTCCTTTTTTTCTAAAGTTTTCATCATTACATAAAAACCATCTTGCATGCATAGCTGGAAACATACAACTAGCTTCAGGATTGCCCGTTTCCTCTCCCCATATTGATAAATTTAAATTATTAATATAATCAACATCACTCTGAGTCCTAGAATCTAAATAATTTATATATGGAGTTATTGCTTTTCCTTCTTCATCAACTCCTACAATGCCACATATAATTCCATCTCCCATTATTGCTCTAATTAATTTAGTTGATATATTTTTCTTTTTTAATTGTTTTATACAATCACACATACCTTTTTTAGCAAGTTCAAAGTATTCATCAGCATCCATGTTAACCCAACCTGCTTTAGGCGAATCTATTGTTGTCTTATTACTAGCCTTTGCTACACATGTCATATTTTGATCATAAACTGCAACTTTAACACTTTGAGTTCCAGCATCAAATCCAAGATAATATTTTTCTTTAACTGAGCTTTCTAAAGTTCTTTCATGGGATTTACTGAATTTTGATAATAATGACTGATTCATCATAAAACCTCCAAAATGATATTTTCATCAGGTATTATGATGAGAGGTAGAAATGTATATGGTAGAAATATCTACAAAAAATAAATTTGTATAATAACAAATAGACATATAACAAACCATTTCATTCTCTCTCATCCGGACTTTACCGTCGGCCTTGGATTTTAACCAAATCTGCTGACTTTGCTAAATATAACAAACGCTTGCGGGCTTGTATGTACATTACATACTTACCGCCGATTGGGAATTTCACCCTACCCTGAGAATTAATTTTAATTATAATACCACTCTAACAAATTTTCAATAATATCTTAATTATATTTGAAATCAACCATAAACTCTCTTTATTACAAAATAATGATTTATATCCTTAAATTGTTTTTTAAATCTTTTGAATGGTAATTTTTTTGATAATTTTTAATCATTCTGGTATAATAGAATATAATGTTGTTATAAAAATTTAATATTCAATTTCTTAGGAACTTTATATAATGACATCATAAGTTTTAATATTATTATGCATAACATATATTTTACCACTTTTATTAAAGGTGGTTTTTTATATTATGTTAATTTCATAAACATATTTTTAAAGTAATTAATTTAATATAATTTCAATTTATGGATATATATCCTAAATTTTCGCATGACACATAAAAAAATTTATAAAAAGGAGAAGATTTAGATTGAAAAAAAATTATAGAATAAAAAGAACAATATCTATAAAACGTCTTATTTCAGATTATGGTAAGGATTTTTCTGAAGATATAAAGAAAAGATTATTAGATCTTGAAGTAAGATGTGTTTTAACAAGAGTACAAAATGATAACAAGTTCGATTTAAAACATGTAGAACATACTAAGTATGACTGTGTTTCAGGAAATGGTTCAAGTAAATGTAAAAAGGAACATGTATATGGAAAATTCATAGTAAATGATGAAATGCTATATTTTTCAGATGAATGCACAGAAAGTAACGAAGTTATGAAGGTTCCACTTGTAAATGAAATTTATAATTCTTTAAATAGTGAAGAAATAATTCTTGATGAAGATTGTAGAGCAAAAAAAGTAGACGACAGCAATATTGATTATATAATAGATAGTATATTAACTGTATGTCCTGAAGTCTCACAAAGATATATAGATATTGTTCGAGAAATGAAATCAATTCAAAGAGACTAAAATAAAAAGGTTAAAGTATTGAATAAAATTCATATACTTTAACCTTTTTAACTTCTTACATATTCATATTTGTTGAATTTTCCTTGTGACATCTCCATTTAAACATAAATTCGTCACAATCTTTTTTGAATAAATTGTTAAGCTCTTCTGTATATCCTACAAAGCATGTTTTGCAATTCTTAGAAATATATTCGATAACTTCATCAATTACTTTTTCACTTCTGTATAAATCAACAGTATAAGTATTTTTATCTGAGAAAACAAATGTTAATCTATTAGTTTTACATACAGGAATAACAAAAAATATTTTATTTTTTATATTTTCTTTATATACCCACATTAATTCTCTAAGTGGAAGTGCAAATACAATTTGTTGAGTTTGTACAACTACATAATTTTCTGTTATTGAAATAGGTCCATTTTTATACGTATTTGATGAATTTAATTCTTGGTCAATTTTATAACAGGTTCTTTCAAAATCTTCATTTGAAAAATTTTTAAGACTTTTTAATGCTATAGTATTTTTTTTCATAACACGTGTGTAAAGAACTACAATACAAATCAATAATAAACCTGACAATACAAAGAATAATGCAGCTGTATTCATTGGAGTTTCACATTTTAAATATTGAAGATATGGCTGCATTTGCGCTCCTCCTGAAAGAGAATAATTATCTTTTATAGCACTCTTTAAAGTTTCTAAGTCCTTATCTTTAAGTTCAACTAATTTTCCTTTTAATACATATGTTTCTTTTTCTTGAGACATAAACTTTTCAAAATCTTTGTTAGGAAGTTCTACAGCTAATATAAAAGGCTCTAATTTTATAGCCACACATTTTGATTTTACACTCTTAAAAACTGATATTCCAAATTTTTTTCTTGTTGTAACTACATCAACATGTAAATCATATAGTTTATCTGATGAAATTTGTATATATTTATCTTCATCAAGAGCTTTTTTATAATCTTCAAAATTCTGAACTACAAATGGATTATTTTCATTATTGCAGTATACGTATACTCCTGCTATTGCAGTTGTAATAATCATAATTATACAAGCTGCTAATGCTATACCTCTATACTTCCATCTCCTTTTATAATTTTTAATAAAATTTGTTCTGTCCATTACTAAACTGCTCCTTTCAGTATACTAATCATTATATAAAGTTACCCATTAATTAGTTTCGATTTAATTTTCAAAAACTGAACACAATATTTCTACATAGAAATACAAAAAACTTGCTGTTTAGCAAGTCTTTTATATCAATCTCTTAATATTTATTTTTTTTATTATCATATCATCAGAAATACTAAACATATTATCTATAAGATCAGTTCTAAAACTTCCAGTACCCTTAACATTTTGAGAAAGCTCACCACATATTCCCATAAGAGCTATAGCAAGCACAGTACCTTCTAGTATATTTCCAGAAGAAATATAACTTGCTGTAAGTGCAGTAAGCATACATCCTGTGCCAGTTATCATTGAAAGCATTTCGCAACCATTTTTTATTAAATATGTATGTGTGCCATTCGTTATTATATCTGTAACTCCTGTTGCTGCAATAACGGAACCTGTTTGCAGTGACAACTTCTTTAGCATATCTATATTTTCATCAAAATTTCCCTCTGTTACAATATCAGCTTCTCCAACATCAATTCCTTTTGAATTGCTTTTTATACCACAAATTGCTTTTATTTCAGACATATTACCCTTTATAACATTTGGATGACACTCTGAAATAAATTTTTTTGCATAGTCTAGGCGAAGTTTACTACAGCCCACACCTACAAGATCGATTACTTGTGGAATTTTATTTTCAAAAGCTATTTTACCTGAAATTAACATAGATTTCATTCTAGTATCTGTTATATTACCAAGGTTAACCCCCAATGCTTTAGAAACAGCAGTAATCTCCTCAACCTCTAAAGGATGTTCAGCCATAATAGGTTTTGCACCAACAGCAAGAACCATATTTGCACAATCATTTATTGAAATAGGATTTGTAATACAATGAATAAGTGGTTTTTTCAATTTAACACTCTGTTTTATTTGCAATATGTTGTTTATTGTCATTTCTTGATTTGTCATAAACTTTTGCCCCCAAACTTCTCTGAATTTTTGCAAGCATACCTGTTTTACTTAATGCTGTTAGAAAAACAAATGCAATTGTTCCCCCAATAAGTGTACCCATAATAAACGAAGGAACATAGAACATCCATGTAAGTCCTGTTCTTCCCCAAATAAGTGCCATAACAGGATATGAAACTATAGCTCCTATAATACCAGTTCCTATAACCTCACCTATAATAGCACAAATTAATTTTCCCTTAGATACTCTGTATAAAACTCCAGACAAAAATGCTCCAAAAACTGCTCCAGTTAAAGCTAATGGTGGAATTCCCATGAAAAACATTCTTATCACACCAATCAATGTAGCACAAAGCAGTGAATACCAAGGTCCAAGAATAACAGAACATACAATGTTAATGAAATGCGCCATAGGACACATACCTTCAATACGAAGAATTGGTGAAATTACAACTCCCATTGACACTAACATTGCTAACATAAGTTTTTTTAATAATTTTGAGTTTTTTTCCATAATAAAACACCTCACTAATAATATTTATTTTCCAATATGTCATATAGGAAATAAATACCATTATAAAGGCGTAATTTTACTGTAACTAAATAGCATTCCCTATATGACATAAATCATACTGGTCGGTCGAAACTCAAAAGCTTCCTCTCACCTTGAAACACAAGTTCCCTCGCTATTTAGTTGTCTTTTGCCATATAAATGTAGGACGCTCCCCCTCCATTTATTAAAAATCTATTCCTTGAAACAGAATAAAGGCATATATTGCATAAAAAAATGGGATACACCGAATAAGTAGTATCCCATTTATACTCACATAATATATAATCAAATAGCATAAATTAAATATTTCCTTACGTCGGCATTGTCCGAATCAAGTTATGGGTCGAAGTCTAAACTTCCTCTCAGCCTGCAGTACAAGCTCCCCTTTTTGAAAATTATATCACAGGATTTTCTTAAATGCAATATAAGCTGAATTACAAAACCTTTAAAATCTTTTGAAATTTTTTCTTTTCCTTCACAATAGAGAAATGGTTACCTTCCAATTTTGTCTTTTTAAAGTCACCAATGCAAAGGTCTTCTAATAACTCTACTCCTCTATTACCATATGAAGATATAGTTTTACTTGAATCAATAGACTCAAAGAATCTTATATCGCCTACATATACTTGAGGTTCATATTCTAAAGCCTTAGAACTATACCTAAATTCATAAAACATCTCGTCAATCATTTCGCTTTCTACTTCACCAATTTTTTGTTTAGTATATGCTTTAAATCTTAACTTTCTATCAATTGATGCCATTTTTTTAAGTTTAGATTGTGTTTCTCTAATAAATTTGTCATCATATTCATCAAACAATATCTTTTCATTAATTACATCACTTTTTTCTGATATATAACTTATTAAATATCCTAGTTCATTAAACTTAAACTCACTAACACCAAAATCTTTTAAATTCGCATTTATTGCTAATTGAAACATAGCTTCAATGACTAAATCATCTTGAATATCTACAGTAATTGGATAACTGTCTATTAAAACCAAATCGTAAATATCAACTTCCTTTTCAAGTAACCTACGTGCTACCTCAAAGGCTAACATTCCACCAAAACTATGTCCAATTAACTGAATTCTTTTCTTCTTGTTTTTTATTATTATATCTGCATATATGTCTGCTAATTTCTCTATATAATCTTCTATCAATATTTTACGGTAAATCTCTACATCTTTTATACAAAAAGTAGCTATATTACCTTGCAAAGATTCCTTCATACTTTCTTCTAATAACCTATATTCATTTACGCATCCCATTCCAGAGTGGAAAAATACCCTTAATAAGTCACTACTAGAGTCTTTCTTAACAATTTCAAACTGTACATAATCTAATATGTCAAATTCATCAGCACCATCATTATCTTCATGTATACTCTCTCTATTTTCTACTTTATGCTGCCTTATAAAATCGCTCAAAGAATTAATATTCGGATGATTCAAAACATTTTTAAGCATTATTTCAAAGCTAATATTCTCTATTTCAGTCCATTCCTTAATTTTTTTACATATCTTAGAAACAGCTTGTGCAATAATCAAAGAATCTGCTCCATAGTTATATAAATCTTCATATTTATCAATTTTTGAAATACCTAATGATTCCTGCCATATTTTCAACAGATATTTATCTATATAATCAATTTTGGATACTTCTTTTATATCTATCTTTTCTTCTATCAACTTTACTCTACCATATTCTTCTATTATTTCTGTATCTATTTTCCCATTTGAAGTTAATGGTAATTCATCCACTATTTCAATATGGTTGGGAATCATATAGTTTAGTAATTTCTCTCCTATTTTATCTAGTAATACTTCTTTATTCTCATAATATTTGTTTTCTTTAACATTTAACCCAAATAAGCTTATGCCAAAATGCTTTAATTTATCATTGTTAGGTAAAACTAAAATATCTGATGAAGTATATTGTCTTGCCACTTTCACCCAAGATTCTTCGTTAAGAAAAACCCTATTTTTTCTAAGAAAATCTTCTGGTTCAGTCATCATAAATATTTGTGATACTAAAATCCAACTTAAGTCTTTTACTGGATCTATAAATAATAGCCATCCTTCTGGTTTAAGAACTTCTACTAATCCTTTCATAGTATCATTAATACTTTTTGCATTTTCAATTACACCCACAGCTATTATCACATCAAAACTATTAGAATTTATTCCCTGATTTCTATAATCCTTATCTATATCATATTTGAGAAAATGAATATTTTTATTGTCCTGAAATCTTTTTTTAGCTTCAGCTATAAAATAGTTTTTATTGTCTGTAAAATAATACTCTATTTCATTATTTTTAAATCGTTCCAAAATTTTATCTGTAGTAGCTCCAGTTCCTGCCCCAATTTCAAGAATTCTAAGCGGTTTAGATGAGTGATCTTTTGAAATACAAAATACTATATTCTCTATATAATCATTTAAATATTCAAAGATTATATTCTCTTTGTAAAATTTTCGTACATATTCAATATCCTTTTCTGGATACAAAATATCTATGGGATCAATTTCACCAGTTAATACTTTTGAAAGATTTCTAATAGACGTAATTACATAATTTATTAACCTATTAGTTCCTGGTATCTTTGAAAATTTATCTTTAACAAACTGTAACTCAGATTCTATATCATTGATACTACGCTTTGTTGTCATTGTATAAGTACCCATGTCATTTTTATTTATTAAATTTGATTGTTCAAGTTTCTCTACCCATTTTTTAATTATCCAAATATACTTTGATTGTATTTGCTCATTGGCAAAAAAACTTTCATAAGATGTATCATCCCAGTCAAAGAAACCCAAATCATTTAGAGTTGACAGCATAGCATCTTCAACAACCATATCCAAAAGTTTAAACGCATCTTTTATATAACAATTTTCAATATTATCAATTTGATATTTAGTATTAATATTATTGATATTATTTAAGTCTAATGGATGTTTAATTTTCTCTTTATAATCTTCCTTATCTTTCATTTTTACAGCAGCTATTATGTTCTTGTTGTCCAACTTTTTATTTACTACTACTTTAGCACAATCCACTGATTCTATTGATTCTAAAGCTTTTTCTATCTCCTTCAGTTCTATTCTGTAACCTCTTATTTTAACTTGTGAATCCTCTCTTCCCAAAAATTCTATATTACCATCAGGATGATAGCAGCCTTTATCTCCAGTTCTATACATTACTTCTCCATCTACAGAATCTTTAAAATATGATTTTTCATTATTAATTGGATCATCTATATAACCATTTGATAATCCCATTCCTTTAATATAAAGATCTCCTTTTACCCAAATCGGACAAGTTTGCAGCTTATTATCTAGTATCTTAAACTGTTGGTTTGCAAGTGGTTTTCCATAAGGTATACTTTCATAATTTTCATTGGTACCATTAATAATATGATAAATTGACCAAATAGAAGCTTCAGTGGCTCCACCAAGGCTTACTACTTGAATATCTCTACAATATTTTTTTATCTTATCTGGTAAATTTACTGGTATCCAATCGCCACTTAATAAAGCTACTCGTAATTTTTTAATCTTGCTTTCATCAGGTTTTTCAATTGAATTTATCAACATTTCCATTAGTGCTGGCACAGAATTCCACATAGTTATATTATATTTATCTATTAATTGATACCAGTGGGATGGATCTATTGATCTATCGTTTGAAGGATAAATTAAAGTTCCTCCTGCCGATAATATGCCAAATATATCATACACAGACAAATCAAAACATAACCTAGAAACTCCTAATATAGAATCTTTGTTATTGACATTAAATATGTGATTAATGTATTCAATTGTATTCCAAGCTGCTTGATGTGATATTTCCACACCCTTTGGTTCTCCAGTTGATCCTGATGTAAATATTATGTAAGCAAGATTTTCAGTGGCTACCTCAATAGGTTTATATTTTGATGTGTAATCATAACTTATTTCATCAATATTCACACTATTTCTATAATGATGATTTATAGATTTATTTATAAGAATATATTTTATCTTAGCTTTCTCTGTTATCTTCTTTATCCTTTCTTCTGGCATTTCAACATCTAAAGGAACATAACAACCTCCACAAAATAATACTGCTAAAACAGCAACTATCTGATCTAAACACTTTGGCATCAGAATTGCAATCTTATCTTCTTCTTTTACTCCTAATTCAACTAAATTTTCAGATACTTTTAACGCCTTATCTATTAACTTCTTATAAGTTATTTCAGCTTGTCCATCTATTATTGCTATTTTATCTGGAAATATCTTTGCCATTTCATATATATCTTGATACAACAACTTAGGCTGTATATTAAATTTCGTATTGTTCACTTTTTTTATTACATCTAATTGCCATTGAGGGATTGTCACAAGTTTATCGGAATTCCAAATATCTATATTCTCAGAGAGTTGATTTAAAGATTTTTTCAAGGTATTAAACATATCAGTTATTATTTCTTCTTTAATTACACCTTTTCTAATATCCCAATTAAGATCTAACCCATTATCATTGTCCATAACTTGACAATCAATAAAAACCTGAGGAGTCTGACTAATACCAAAATCACTAAATTCACCTTTTATTGGCGTTATATCAGTTTGATTATATAAACCTATAGCACTTGTAAAAACTATTGGCATTAATGATTCTTCATATCCTTTTTCTCTAGCTAAATCTCGAATCACTTCAATACCACTATATAAACGATGCTCCATATCTTCTAATAATTGCTTTTGCACTTTATGAGCATAATCTAAAAAACTTAACTTCTTATCTAAATCTATTTCTAATAATGATATTGTTGTAAAATCTCCAACTACATTATTAATATTTGTATATCTGTCAGGTCTATTTAATACCGTAAGGTTTAAGCAAAACCTTTTATTTTCACTCCATTTTACTATGGTCAAGGCATAACAAGTAAGAACAATGGCTGATGGAGTTAATCTATATTCTTTAGCAAACTCTTTTATCCTATCCCAATTACTCTTTTCAATATGCAAAGAATTTCTTTCAAAAACAATGTCATTTTCATTCTGATTTATGTTTAAAGGTAATTTAGGTGCTGATGGGAAATTCTTTATTCGGTTGTTCCAATATTTCTTATCTCTTACATACTGCTCATCAGTTTTTCTCTTGTTTTCAGCTTCTACATATTTCTTAAAGGTATAAGATAACATAGGAAGATCTGCGTTAATATTTTCATATAATACTTCAAATTCAGAAATCAAAAGAATGATACTTGACCAATCGGCTATTAAAAAATCCATAGATAAATGTAATACTGCACAATCTGACAATTGTGTTACTTCTATATCAAATAGCGGCCATTGAGTAGTATCAAATTTTTGATTACCTAATTTTTTACGTATATTCTTTAATTTATCACTATTATTTTGTAGAGAGTAATTTGTCATATTATTAAATTTAATATTAAAATAATCAACTTTTTCTAAAATTCTCTGCTGTTTATTCTGAGTAAATACACCACGTAACATATCATGTCTCTTTATAAGTTTATTCCAACATTGTTCAACTTTTACTGGATCTAATTCAGGATATACAATTTCCATATAAATATGACATGCAACATTACCAAACTTATAGTTATCTTCTCTTCCTAGCAAATAGGCTGATTGTACATCTGTCAACTCAAATGGCTCATAATAATTTTTCAAATCAAGTTGTTTCTTATTCTCTAGAAACAATAAAATCTGCTCTTTATTTCCTTTTATTTTTTCAAGATCTACTTTTGTTAATTTACCTTTAGGCGCTTTATAACAAATACTATTATTTTCTTCCCAAAGATCTATTCCTCTTTCATAAAGCTCTTTTAAAAAATTTTCTAGTTCTATTTTACCTGAATACATTTTTTCCCCTCCCTTTAATAAGCAAGATATTATTTACCACAGCGGTTATTTTTCATCTTCGAAAGTTGAATAATTCATCTATTTTAATAAATTTGTATTTTTCATTACTTTTTATTGAAGGATATCCTAACTTTTCAGTAATTTGCTGCCATAAATTAGCTGCAAATAATTCTCGTTGTACATAGGAATTGTAATTCACTCTGTTTTTATTTGAAAGATATTTATCTATAGAATAAATATCTTCACAAACAGCTTTTACCCAAATATCTTTGAACAACTCATCATATGAATTGGAAAAATCCCTATTTACCATAGATAATGTTTTATCATATAAGTTTACTGTATCCATAAAGGGAAAGTTTCCCACTGCCTCCTTATCATCTTCAATGTATAAAGAAGGAATCCATACAGTATTTCCAAAGGTTTCACACAACATCATAGTTCCACTCTCAAACCCAATACTAATTTGATGAAACATAGATAAACATGAATCCGGATTCTTTGGATCTAATCTGTTATCTGCTAAAAAGATAATTGGAACTCCTGAAATACATCCTGTTAACAGCTGTAAGTTACCACAATTTCGTATCCCCTCATCTATTTTAAGAGACCTTGCCCTTGGAAAAAGATCTACTAAATACCTTGCTAACGGATATGAAACCTGAGTTGTAAATTTAACTTCAATATAATTAGGTGAATAGGTAGCCATTAATTTTCTTGCAGATGAAATAAAATTCTTTATAGAATCTAAATTTGAATACAAATTGCCTACCATAAATATTAATTTGTTTTTGTTAGCAACTTTTGCACATTCTTTTATATCCTTATGATGGACGGGTTGCTCTAATAAGACGGATATTCCTCTATTTAATAAATCTAATGCTATATTAGTTCCTTCTCCTCCCATCACACTAGATTTTACTACTACACAAGCAAAATCCACATTTGTAGGTATATCTTTTATATCTGTAAATAACTTTGTATTGTAACGTTCTGCGCATTTTTTTGATCTATTACTACCTTTGGCTAAAATCCCTACAAGTTCAAATCTATTTAAGTTTCTTGTTATAGCCTCAAGATAAAATTGACCAAATCTAGTACCGCACACTATTACTCTTTTTTTCTCTTTATTTTCACTACCCATCATATTATCCATTTCCCCCATCCAATCTTTCAAATATACTAGCTGAACTATACATTTATAAGCCATGTATCCTTTGCTATTCTTCCATTTTCTAATACCATCTTACGATTACATGTCATATCCAATAATTCCTCATCATGAGTAATAACAAAAATGATATGATCCTTTGCAAGATCTTTTATAATTTCACTTACCTTACACATATTCCCATAGTCAAGACCACTGGTAGGTTCATCAAATATAATAATTTCCTTCTGAGATAAAGTAGCTACAGCAATAGCCAACCTTTGTTTTTGCCCTCCAGATAATGCCATAGGATGTTTATCTTTGAAATCAATCAGATCTACTTTCCTTAACACTTCATCAACTTCTTGTTCTGAAATCTCTTTGTTAAGAAGGCTGAATTCTTCTTTAACACTATCTGTAAATAATTGATGGGCTACATCCTGCATAATCATATAACAATGCCCTCGCCTTTTTTTATAAGATAATTTTTTTTCAAGGTACTGAATTTCTCCTTTTGATTCTTTTATAAGTCCACATAAACATCTCATAAAAGTTGTCTTTCCTGCTCCATTTCGGCCAGTAATTGCTATAACATCACCTTTATCTGCCATAAAGGATACTCCATTTAAAACTTGCCTCTTTTCATAGGAACAATGTAAATCATTTACAATAAGAGTAGAATTTTTTTTCACTACTTTTCGCTCTTCCTTAGTTTTTCTATCACAAAGATAAAACCTTCTTAGTCCAAGTTCTTTTCGTTTATCATCTGTTAGTTTCAAAAATTTTTCTCTGCTGCAATCCATTTTAACCTTACCCTTTTCAATATAAATAGCTCGGTCTATCAAATCGATTAAATAATTAATTCTGTGTTCTGCTACAATAACAGTCTTTCCTTGTTCCTTAAGCTTTTGTAATACATCATGTAAAACCTTTGCTCCTTCTTCATCAATACTTGCAGAAGGTTCATCTAAAACATACACATCTGGATTAACAGCGTAGATAGACCCAATGGCCAAAATTTGCTTTTCTCCACCAGAGAGTTTAAATACATTACGATTCATAAGATGCTGTATTCCTAAATCTCTCACTGTCTTTATCACTCTTTGGTGTATATCATTTGGATCCAATCCCATATTTTCTAGTCCAAAAGCTAATTCACTATCAGAATCCAAATTGAAAAACTGAGTCTTTGGATTTTGAAAAACGGATCCTACTTGTTCTGCTATTTCATACATAGCCATTTTTTTTAAATTTGCATCATTTATATAAACTTCTCCTGTATAAGTACCATCTACAAAATGGGGAATTAACCCATTAAGTAGTTTGGTAATAGTAGTTTTTCCACAAGCACTTCTCCCAGATAATAAAACAAATTCACCTTTCTTTATCTCCAAGTTTATGTGCTGCAATTCTTTTACACCATTCTTTCCATAGGAAAAACAAGCATCTTCAATTCTTATCAAGTCACATCTCTCCTTCCTTATATAGGTAAAAATACTAAGACTAATATGACAAGAGAGATAAACATTAAAACATAGTCTTGTATCTTAAATTTCATTTCTACTGAACAAGTTTTTGTTTTAGGATTCTCAATTCCCCTTGTTATAATTGCTTGACTCAATTCATCTGCAGTGTGAGAAGCTGAGACTAAAAGTGGTACATAAATGTACTCAATTTTTTTAAAAATCCCCTTCACATCACGTAATTTCATAGCATCCTGTATTGCTTGCCTTTCTTCTCTTAAAGCAGGGAAATAACGAATAGTAATAGCTAACGGAATTGTTATCTTTGGTGAAACATTCCACTGCTGTAGTGACAATATAATTAATCGTATTGGAGTTGTCTTCACAAACAAGCTTCCCAACATCCAACAGGGAAGAACTTTCCTAATAAACACAAACAAAATATTTGCTGTGGCTAAAAGCATTTTAGGGAAATATGGTAATAACAAATTCCTAGACAATACTAAAGCTGCAAAAATAAAAACTCCTTTTATTGCTACTTTTGATAAACCTGATGTTATTAACAACAGGGAAATCCCGGAAATAATTATAACTTCCATCCTTACATCACTATTAGTAAAAATAAATACATTTATCGCTAAAATGAGGAACATCTTCGTTCTTGGATCAAGAACGAAGCCTCCTTTTTTCATAGTGCTCTCCATTATGCAATCCCTGCTTTTTGGAAGTGTTTTTTTAGAAGTTTTTTACCAATAGTAGCACCAATTATTCCACCTATGAATGCTATTACAATCATTCCTATTAAAGACCCTGCAGACACCATTTCAGACATTTGTTCTACATAAGTAGGATCCATTCCCATTTTTATAATAGATTCTACATAGCTATCGTGGAATACCCACATTGGAAGTGGTGAACCTACAAACCCTATATTAAGTACGCCGCATGAAATCACATTTCCTTTTAAACTTTTATATCCATAAGAACTGCGAATGATTTCTGCAATAATTCCCGCAATACCAAAAGTTATAATAACAAGCCATGTGCACTCTCCAATAGCAAAATAAATAAGTGCTGTAACAAGTCCCATAATTAATGCAGTTCCTTTTTTCTGTACCTTAGACATCAAAAGCATATAAATGGTTCCACAAAAGATACCTGCAATAGCTGGATATGCCATCCATAAAATAGGTGATATTGCTGCTGGTAACATAAATATAATTGAAATCACCATATAAATTGCTGAAAATACCCCAATATTTACTAAATCCTTTGTTTTTAAGTTTTTATTTTCCATGTCATTTTCCTCCCTTTAATTCTTTTCTAATTTTCAATTAGCTAATTTGCCTAATAGACAAAAACTTTTGATAAGTTCCTTCTTGCTATATATACTCAATGGAAGTATTCATTTTAGCCCCTTTTTCCTGTAACTTATTTAAGCAATCTTCTATATCTATTACAAAATAAGGAAACGTTAATCCTAGGTATTCCTTTTTGTTTAATATAGCATTCATAGCGGAATAGGCTACTATTGCTGAAATACAATTACTACTTCCATTAAATTCAAAAGATGATTTGATTAATGCTTTTTTATTATCCTTTTCCCCTTTAATGTTTACATAGAGTTTTGTGTGATTTCCATATTCTTTAAACATTGAATAATATTTATTTTGAAGTGACTTTGCTGATTCTAATTTTTCTTTATGTTTCTTATACATACCCATTATTTTAATAACCATAAATTCATTAAATACGCTTTTATTAGGATAAGCATTAAAAAAATATGCCTCTCCAATACTTTTATTCTTATCAATCATATCTGCAAACTCATGATTTATAATTGGATACATTTCTGACAATAAAATATCTGAAGGTGAATCTATATTTGTGCTTTTACTTGAATCAATTTTTTTAATATCACCTTCTTTGTAATATGACATTCCTTGTGCATGATTGTGATTAAAGCTGCTAACAAAATCATAAGCTGCATTAGTTGATATCTCTCCTATACTACTAAAGTAAACTGTTAAATTATTAATCTTTACATCAAACATATTTGAAATATAGTATGGATATATTTCAGTAAATCCTGGATAAATACCCGCCGATAAAATATAGCTTAACTTCTTATGTTCTATTACTTCTCTTTGGTCGTTCAAATAATCAAATAATTCCATATTTCCAGATACATCAATGTAATCAATGTTTTTTTCTAAACAAACTAATACTACCTTGTTATAAAATAGAGAAGAAGGGCTTGAGCAATTTATAATGATCTGGCATTGATTACAAAATCTCAGCAATTCATTATTGTCATTGATATTTAACTTCATAACATTTACTCTATTATTAGCTTTAAAATATTTATCTACTTTGGATATATCCCTACAACCTATAATTAAAGATAAATTAGTATTATCTATAATCTCAGTTATTAAAGTTTTTCCTATATTTCCTGTTGCTCCGATAATTCCAATTCTTTTAACTTGCATCTTCGCTCTCCCTCTCCCTTTCTCAAACTATCCTATTTTATATCTTTCCTTCTTCTATATCTTCATTTTCTTTCTCTAAAATGTTAACTCTTGTTTCTAATTCTTTTATTGTTGAAGTTTCAAACAAATCTTTTATTGATACTTCCATGTTATAGTCATTCTTCAATGAATTAATGCACTGGATTGCACTAATGGAGTCCCCTCCTAATTCAAAGAAATTGTCTGTTATACTAAGGTTTTTACACTTTAAAACTTTTTGCCATACCTCAAAAATACATTGTTGAATTTGTGTTTTAGGTAAAATACCTTCATTATTAATTTTTTTCGATAATTTTCTGTTTGATTGTTCTATCTTTTGCCTATCAACTTTTCCATTTGAAGTTAATGGAATATTTTTACTTTCTATGAAAATATTTGGGATCATGTAACTTGGTAACTTTTCTTTTAGTATTTTTTTTATCCCATTACAATCAATTTTCTCTTCAGTCTTTTTATTTCGAGCAATACACACATATTGTTCATATGGACTATTTATATTTTCAATTGGTATAGAATACACTTCATAATTACTGTTATTCAAAACGGATTCCCATTTCTCTTTTGATAATAGTGGTAACATGGTTTTCTTTCTGAAATCTTGATAATTACTAAATCCTTCTTCATATAAGCCCACAGTTGATAGTGCTAAATTACTATTGTAAACAGGTTCAAGTAATAATAATATTCCTCCTGGTTTTAGCATTTCTCCAATATAACCTAATGTTTCATATATATTTCTACTGCGATGTAAAGCATTATTCGCTATGACCACATCCACACTTGATGAAGAATAGCCTTGTTCAACTATAGGATCATTCATATTTAATTGACTATAGGTTACATACTCTAGATTTTTTTTCTTAGCTTCATTTAACAAATATTTTGATGCATCTGTATAAACATATTCACAATCATATTTACCAAGTTTTGAATCTATAAAACTTGCCAATTCATTTGTTCTAGAGCCTATTTCAATCACTCGTATTTTATTGCCTTTTTCACACTCCAATAGCTCTAATACAGTTTTTATAAGTATTGCTTCAAAATCTTTTTGTAATGGATTCAAAGTTCCCACCTTTTTAGGGTTAAAGAAATCATCCTTCTCAAGAAATAATTCAGCCATACTCTTTTTCCCTCTCAAAATATCAACATAACCGCTAATATCATGTGAAAAGAATTTTTCTAAGGATTGAGATAAATTCTTAATTTCTGTATCCTTTTGTTCTATTTCAGTTGTACTACATTCAGCTACTTCAAGTTGTGCCTCCATCATATCTCTATTTACTAAAAATACACCTTCATTATCATAGACAACTTTTTCTCGTTCTAATATTTTGTACCAATTCTTAATCAACCCTGTGAATTTCTCATCTATACCAGTTTGAGACATAACTTGTTCTAAATTATATTCATCATATTCAAATGCACCTATCTCTTTCAAAATTCTATGGATTAAACATACTGATAATTTCTCACAATGCTGAAAGTAGGACTCTAATTTATGTGATTTAGTTGTTATATCATTACCCACATTATTCATTTCAAAATTAGAACTTAACCTTTTGAAATCAACCTTTGAAAAAGTATTATTACTTATAGTTATTTTTGTTAGAACCTCTGGGTCACTGTGATTCAAAATTAAGTTTGCAATTAAATGTTGGCTAGAATTTTCTTCTCTAATGGTAGTAACTATAGATTGTTTGATTCCATCAACAGAATCCAACGCATGCTCTATCTCTCCCATTTCGATTCTATGGCCCCCTACCTTAACTTGTGAATCCTCTCTTCCTAAAAATTCAATATTACCATCTGGTAAATACCTTCCTAAATCACCAGTGCAATATATTCGTTCTCCAGTTTTAGGATGCTTAATAAAATGAATTTTTGTCTTTTCCTCATCATTTAAATAGCCTTTCGCTACCCCAACACCCCCTATAAACAGAGTGCCTGGTACCCAAATTGGAGAATCATTTAAAAGTTCGTTCATAATGTAAAATCTTTGATTTACCATTGGTTTTCCATAAGGAATGCTCTCCCATTTTTCATTTACGTCATTTATAATATATAGATTTGACCAAATAGACGCTTCCGTAGCTCCACCAAGACCTACAACTTTTATTCCTTCAAAGTATTTTTTCATTTTTTCTGGCAAATCAAGTGGTATCCAATCTCCACTTAATAGTGCCAATCGTAATTCAATCTTTATATTTTCTTTCCTATTAGCAACATATTCTATTAACATTTGCATAAATTGAGGAACAGAATTCCAGATAGTCACTTTTTCTTTTTTCATTATTTCCACCCAATACAGTGGATCTTTTAATTTGTCCCTATCTATCAAAATTATGGTTGATCCTGAAGCCAACGCTCCGAATATGTCATATACTGAAAGATCAAATGTAAGACTTGTTAGACCAAATATTCTATCTTTTTTTACATTAAATCTTTCATTGATATCAACAATTGTGTTTACAGCTCCTTTATGATCAATCATTACTCCTTTAGGCTTTCCAGTAGAACCAGAAGTATAGATAATATACGCTAAATCTTCTGGAGAAATTGAAATCTCTTTGCCTAAACTTTCTGTATTACATAAACATGCTTCATCTATGTCTAAAATAGATATTGTATCAATATAAGATAATTTTTCTTTCAACCATTTCTGTGTAAAAGCTACTTTACTATTTGTTTCTCTTAATATATATTCCACTCTTTTTTTAGGATAATTTGGATCAATCGGAATATACGCTGCACCCGTCATTAAAATTCCTAATACTGCAACTATCTGCTCCCATCCTTTTTCCATTATTATAGAAACTTTATCACCTTTTTTAGTATCAGCCTCTCGTAAATATGCAGCAACACTTTTAGCTTTCTCAAACACTTCTTGATATGTCAGTCTTATATCAGATGTAACAACCGCTTCTTCATTTGGATATTTATCTACACTTTTATAAAAAAGATCGATCAAAGTACTATTAGAAATTGGCTTATCTGTATTATTTGCTTCCATAACTTTTTTGTTTCTAGGTATACTAATTATATTTTTAGTGCAATTCCACTTCTCATTACCTTCTCCTAAGTTTTCAATGAAATCGCTATATAATTGGAACATTTCCTCTATCATGTTTTCAGGAAATAACCCTTCAGCAAAATCCCAAATTAATATAAGTTCTTCATTTTCCTCTATTACTTGATGGTCTAACCAAACTTGTGGAGTTTCAGAACAAGTATAAACTCGCTTTCCAATCCATCTTCTATCTGGACGAACTTGTTTATTATTAAGACCTATAGCACTAGTAAATACTATTGGCATTACTGCTCCTGCATTTTTCCCATGTTGTCTAGATATTTCTCTTTGTACTTCTACTCCACAAAGATAAGGATGAGCTAAATCTTTTGATAATTGAGTTTGAATATTACCACAACGCTCAACAAAAGTATCACCTTTCCTATTATGAATAGACAATAATGTTAAAGATGTAAAGTCACCAACCATTTCATCAATCTGTTCATGTAAAGGTAATCTATTAAACCTTGTTAAATTCAATGTATAATCAGGCTTTTTACTATAAGCACAAATAACTTCCGAATAAGCTGTCAACAAAATTACTGACGGAGTAACACCATACTTCTTTCCATATTCTTTTATTTTATTCCACTTGTGACAGCTAATCTTTGTTTCCATATGTGTAAATTTATAATTTTTTGAAGGTTCTATTCTTTTTCTTATTGGTAATTCAGGAGCTGGAGGTAATGTTTTAATTCTTTCCTCCCAATATTCTTTGTCCTTTTGGTATAAATCTGATTTTTTGATCTTTTGTAATGACATTACATAATCCCTAAATGATACATCTAATGGTCTCAATGGAATATTTTCATTTCTGTACAACTGATTCCATTGAGATAAAATCATGAATATACTCCATCCATCATAAATTATATTGTCAAAACTTATATGAATTCTTGATTTATTTTTAGGCATATTAGTAACTTTTACATCAAATAAAGGCCATGTAGTTTCATCAAATTTCTGATGTCCCATATCATCTCTTATCTTAGCTACATGATCATTTAAGTCATTTGAAGAAGACTGTGTTAAATCAAATCCTTTAATATCATAACTTCTGACATTTTCTAAAATCTTCTGATTCTCTCCATCTTCTAATATCACAGCTCTCATCATGTCATGATGTTTAATCAATCTATTCCAGCTATTCGTAAGCTTATCTATATCTAAATTCTCTTCTTCAAGTTCAAAATAATAATGGGTAGCTACTTCCCCAAAAGAATAAACGCCTTTTCTTCCAATCCAATATGCTTTTTGAATGTCCGTCATTGAAAATGGTAAATATTTTTCTTCATTGTTTGAAACTATCTTTGGTAAATTTTCTTTAGTGCTGAAATCTTTATCTTTTAATAATTCATCAATATGTTCAGATTGCTCTAAAAATTTAGGGTATTTGAATATTGATTCAATCTGTATTTTTATATTGAAGGCTTCATTTAATTTCGTGCACAATCTTGTAGCTATTAAAGAATCTCCTCCCAATTCAAAATAATTAGAATTTAAATCTACCTTTCCACATCCCAATACTTCACTCCAAATTTTACTTAATAATATTTGTGTTTCTGTATGAGATGTATTATCATTCTCAATAGCATTGCATTTTTTATTAGAAGCACTAACGATTAAACTTAATTGTTTCCTATCAACTTTACCATTAGATGTTAGAGGACATTCTTCAAGTACTTCTACATGTTTTGGCAACATATAGTCTGGAACATATTCCAATAAAAATTTATCTAGTTCTGATTTATCTAGTTCCTTAATTATCTTTTTATATTTCCCCTTTAATACAACCGCAGCTATCAAATATTTATTACCTTTTTGTTCTCCCACTGGAAATGCTACAGCATTACTTATTAAGAAATGTTTACAAAGCGCTTTTTCTATCTCTGCAATTTCAATTCTATGCCCTCTTATCTTAACTTGTTCATCTTTTCTTCCTAAAAATTCTATGGTGCCATCTGGCCAAAACCTTCCCATATCTCCAGTTTTATACCATCTCACTCCATTTTCAATTATAAAAGCTTTTCTAGTAAGTTCAGGTTCTCCAATATATCCATCTGCAACACCCTTGCCACCTATTAGTAATTCTCCAGATGCCCAGTTAGGACAATCTCTTCCTTTTTTATCACATACTCTATATGCTTGATTTGACAAAGCTCTACCATATGGAATAGAAGTCCATTCAGTTGGAAGAGGCAATTTAATTTCAAAATAATTTGACCATATAGATGCTTCTGTAGCTCCACCTAGTGCAATAAATCTAGCTTCTTCAGTAAGTGCATCATATCTTACTGGAAGATTTAGTTCAATCCAGTCTCCAGATATTAAAGCCAGTCTTATTGGAGCAATACTATGCGAACCATTTTCTGCAACTATAAGAAGCATATTTAGTAATGTAGGTACAGAATTCCAAATAGTAACATTAAAATTCTTTACTGCTTTTAACCAAAAGAATGAATTCCTTTTTTCACGTTCTGGCACTAAAACAATTCTACCTCCTACGCTTAACAAACCAAAAATATCATAAACTGATAAATCAAAATCAAATGAAGATATAGCTAAAACAGCATCTTCTGAGTTAACATTATATTTTTGATTAATATCCTTTATTGTATTCCAAGCAGCTGCATGACTTATCTTTACCCCTTTTGGGCTTCCAGTTGAACCTGAAGTAAAAATAATATAAGCACAATCTTTTGGAGAAACTTCATTATTCAATTTTCCAATTGATGTTGCCATTATCGTCTCTATATCTATGACCACATTATCCTCTGGCCATTGTAATTTTGATTTATGTTCTAAATCTGTAATGATGTATTTTATAGAAGCTTTCTCATAAATGCTTTTTCTTCTTGTAAAAGGTTGTTCTACACTCACAGGAACATATGCTGCTCCTGCTGAAACAACACCTAATATTGAAGAAATTTGTTCAATTCCTCTAGGCAAAGAAATTGACACTAAATCCCCTTTAGTAACTCCTATATTATTAAGATAAGCAGCAATTTTCAGAGCATAATCTGATAATTGACTATATGAATATTCTTTTCCACTCTCAGAATCTACTACAGCAATTTTTTGTCCATTTGTCTTTGCATGTTCAAAAAACATTTCATGAATGCATTTATCTTCATGATGTATATTAGTACTATCAATATATTTATTACTACAATCAACAGCATTCTCTTCTTGGCAGCTTTCCTCTATGCGATCATTTGGGTTTTCTATAATATAATCAATTAATTGGCTAAAATATTCAAACATTTCATTCATCATATTATTTGGAAATATTTCATCAACAGTATCCCATGCTAGCAATAATCCCTTGTTGATTTCATACACCTGAAAATCATTCCATACTTGTGGTGTTTGAGTTATCATGTATGTTAGTTCTCCAAATGTTTTAATAAAATCATCGTTCACCAATGGTTCTCCATAATTACAAGAAAATACAAATGGAGCTATGAACTTTTCTCCTCTATGTAATTTCACTAAATCCCTTTGTAATTGAATACCTGAATAAGTAGTAAACTGTGCACATTCATAAAATTTATCTTGTATACTCTTAACTCTCTCCAAAAATGTCATGTTTTTTGTACAATCAACAGGTAATATCATAATATTAGTAAAATCAGAAACTACTTTCTCTATTTCTTTAGAATGCGCTTGTCTGTTGTACATCGGGATATTAATTAAAAATTTGGAATTTTCACTCCATCTATCAACTGTTTCGGCATAAGCTGTAATCAACAGCATTGCAGGAGTGGTATGTTCTGTACGTGCTCTAGTTTTTAAAGCATCCCAACTTTCTTTTGGCAAAAACTTTTTTCTTCTAACAAATCTATGTTTGGAAATATCATCTGGTTTTTTATATAAAGGGACCTTAGGAGCAAGTGGAAGATTTTCTATATTTTCCTTCCAATAAGTTTTAGATGCTTCTTTTTCCTTTAAATTAAATTCAGATTCTTGAATTAAATATTGTTTAAAATCCCAACGTTCTTCAAATTTTATATCCTTTCCGTTATATAAACGTTCAATATCTTTAAAAATAATCTGAAGACTTTGTAAATCAGCAACTAGCAAATCTATGTCAAAATGCATTTTCATAGTATTGTCACATAAAATGCTAACTCCAAACTCAGCTACCTGACCGTTCTCAATATCCAAACGACGATGAGATAATTGTTCTTTCAACTCCTTTTGCTTTCTCATTCCTTCATCTTTACCTACTTCTCTGAAATCATAAATCTTTATTTTATCTGAAAAAACATGGTCCAATATTTTTTGTTTTCCGTTCTCTTTAAAACACGCCCTTAACATAGGATGTAATAATTGCAGTTCATGCCAAGCCCCAGATAATAGTTTTAAATCTATATCCTTGGTGTCAAATTCAAAATAGGCATGACAACTTACGCCACCTAAAGGTTGTGAATCTTTCCTTCCTACCCAATAAGCATGTTGAACATCTGTTAATTCAAAAGAATCTTCTTGTTTGTTTTCAGTTTTGCTCACACTAGAAGAAGTCTCTTTAATATTTCTCTTTTGATTATTCAACTTACTCCACCAACTTATAGGAGATGGATTTTTTATTAACTCAGTAAAAGTTATCTTATATCCCATTTTCTTAAATCTATTTGCTAACCTCATTATTTGAAGAGAAGTTATACCTAGTTCTAACATATTTGTATCTTCCTCTAAGTCAAATATATTAGAAGTAACATTCTTGATTAAATCAATCATTTCCTCATATGTTATAGTATTATTGACCTTGCACACATTCATATCTCTTTCCCCCATCTATAATTCTTTTACTTACTTGATATCAATGCCTTCAAAACTTTTTTATCAACTTTTCCAACATTTGTATGTGGTAATGAATCTATAATTTCAATTTGACTAGGATATTTAAATTTAGCTATATTCATTTTCTCTAACTGCTTATAAACTAAAATTTTATCAATTTTTTGGCTTTGTGGCACAACAAATGCATAAATCCTTTGTCCGCATAAATCATCTTCTATTCCAACTACCGCTGCATCTTTTACTCCATCAATTTCTCTTAAATATCCTTCAATTTCAGCTGGCATTACTTTCTCTCCAGCTACATTTATTTGCTCTCTTATTCTTCCCTCAATAATAATATTCCCATCACTACTTAATCTTGCTTTATCTCCAGTATGGAAAAATCCATCTGCCGTAAAAATATGTTTATTTTCCTCTAACATGTTGAAATATCCATCAAATCGATATGGACCTTTGAAAACTAATTCTCCTGACAATCCATTTTCAACATCATTACCTTTTTCATCAATAATTCTAAACTCATCTTTCAAAGATATTGTTTTTCCTTGGCATGAACATTTTACATCAACACTATCATTTAATAAGGTTGTAAAACATACACCTTCAGACATACCATAAAGTTGTATTAGATCACAGTCCAACTTTTCCATTATCTCTCTAGCTGTATTACTATGGAGGATCTCTCCTGCACATATAACCTTTTCCAAACTACTTATGTCTACATTCTCTTCATTTTCTATAGTTTCTAGCCACATCTTTGCTAAAGAAGGTACTGTTGAAGTTATTGTAACTTTTTCTTTATTAATTAAAGTAAAAACATCTTCACAATTCTCATTGTTTGCAATAACTACTTTCCCTCCAACATAAAAAGTTCCTAATATTCCTGGGCTATGTAGTGCTAATTTATGTGCTAAAGATAACACTGCTAAAAAAACAGTATTTCTCCCTAATTCACACCGTTCAGCTGATAATCTTAAATGCGTGTTTAAATCAGAATGTTTTAAAGGTATTAGTTTTGGTATTCGTGTAGTTCCCCCAGATAATATAAGCAGTGCAGTTTCATCAATCTCTACTTGTCTATGCTCTATTATTTGTTCATCTTTATCTCTTAATTTAAGTTCATATTCTAAATCTCTATCAATAAAAATACCCTTTTTAAACGAATTTTGTTTACCAATTATATTCGCCATTTTTTCATAATTAAAACCTAAATAAGTATCTGTAGTTATATACGCTTCTGGCACAGCGAATTCTACTATATTTTGTATTTCTTTTTGTCTTAATCCTGGAATAGCTAATATAGGTACCGCTCCAATCCTAAATAAGGCAAAACAAGTTATTATACAAAATGCCCCATTGGGAAGCTGCACTATAATCCTATCAGATTTATTTATTCCATGTTCAATAAATATATTTGCTAATTTTGTTACATACATATCAAATTCTCTATAAGTGATCTCAGTATTATCTACTATTGCAATACTTTCCCCATATTCCTCCGCCCATATGCTCAAGCTCTGTCCTAAAGTACACTTTTTAAGTTTATTTCTGTTTGTTAAGTTATCTAATCCTCTTATACCAATATTCATATATCTATTTACCTTCCAATCTCATAAATAATTGTGTTTATCTAATATATACAATTGATCCTACATAATTCTCATCTATTTTGAAAACCTCTACACAAATTTTCTTTCCAGATTTTTTATCTATCAATAAATTCTTACCATAGGTAATATTAGGAATAACAACTTTTTTAATGGAATAGCTTAATCCGTAACCAATTGCTTTTATATAAGACTCTTTTGCGACCCACAATTGGTAAAAACATAATAATCTGTCATTATCATTTAATTTCATTAACTGTTTAAACTCTTCTTCATCAAAATAGCTTTTTACAATTTCTAAATAGTCAATATCTTTCTTCATAAATTCTACATCTATTCCTACTTTGTTTTTGCAAAAGGCAATTGCAATATACTCTTCTGAATGTGAAATATTAAACTCTAATTTATACTTATCATCTATATATGGTTTTCCATAATAGTTATAGGAAATACCTACATTTTTAGGATGTTTATGAAGAAGTCTACCCACAACTATTCTTATTATCATCCTATTTATTGTAAAACGCTGTTTATCGCCTTTAAACTTAAATTTATTACACCTCTCTATTTCCTCTTCTATTAATATTTCAGTAAACTTTATATCAACATCAAAATTCGTTAAATCTATTAAGTAGATAAAGGGAGTCTCTCTACTCTTAATAATGTCTAAATCGTCTTCAGTAATATCTAATATACTCTGTAGCCTTTTTAACGAACACTTCTCTTGTTTTAAACTAAACATTTCAATCCTTCAATAAAACTCTTAGCAGTAGCTATTACTTCATCACTTTTCTTATTTATGAACATATGATCTCCCTTAATACTTTCATAATAGAATTCTTCTGTTGTGAACCCTTCCCATTTCCTTAAATCTTCTAAAGTCATTTCATCATCATTTTCACCAATTAATCCCATAATAGGACAGCCTAATTTATCTGTATTACTTTTTTCATATGTTTCATCTATAATGAAATCTGCTCTTAGTGCAGGTAAAAATAATTTCATTATTTCCTTATTGTTAGCAATTTCTTCAGGTATACTAGAATATTTTTTTATCAATTCCTTTATAAACTTTCCGTCCTCTAAATCATAGATTGGATTTGGTTCAATTAAATTTGGTGCTCTTCCACCTGATACTATAACACCCTCTGGCCATATATTTTTCTCTCTATATATTTTTAAAGCTAATTCATACAAAATTTTTGTTCCTAAACTATGTCCAAACAACACAAAAGGAGTTTCTTCTATACATTCTTCTATTTCATCATATATTTCATCTACTAATGTTCTCATTTCACAAATAGGCTGCTCTGTTATTCTGTTTTCTCTTCCCGGATATTGAAGGGGATAAACCCCAATACCTTCAAGCTTTTTTTTCCACGTTTTAAAAATCGAAGCCCCTCCACCTGCATATGGAAAACAAAATAATCTTATATTATCAAGAGGGTTTGTTTTCTCTATATACATATTTTTAGATCTTCTATCCATATCAATGCCTCCTAATAGCAAGCAATATAGAAATTATATTTTGCTCTTTTTTAATAAAAATAATCTTTGACCAAATTGAGCTAACTTGTGATTATCAAAAGGTAGAATATTTAATATTTCAAAACCTGATTCACAAAATTGATTTTCCCATTGCTTAACATTTAAAAATGTAGAATTTGTTTTTTTACGCTCATCGTTTGGTGGTTCCATCATGAATGCTTGAGAAATTAGCATCACTTTGAATTCCACTACAGATTCAATTACCAATAAGTATCCATCTTCTTTTAAAACTTTACTAAAACTATCAAGTGTATGCTTCATATTTTTGGAATTATTCAATACTCCAACAGCAATCATTATATCTACACTATCATTACCTATATGTTGGTCTTCTAAATTTTTATCAATATCTATAATTTTATATTCAACGGAAGAATAATTCTTAAACTTATATTTTGCATTGTTCAAAAAGAATCTAGATAAATCTGTGAAAACATAATTTACTTTTCCCATTTGATTGTTTTTGCTCAAACTATTTAGTACTATTTTTGTTGTAGAACCAGTACCTCCTCCAACTTCCAATATCTTAAAATTTTCTGTTTTCTTTTCAATAATACTTGTTACTATATGTGCTAAGTATAAATTAAGATACTTTGCTATGACTAAATCGCTATATAAAGCATCAGCATACTTAAATTCTCCTTTTGGAAATAATATGAATGTAGGATGTTCTTCTCCATCCATAAATGCTTTAAGAGATTTAGCATTATTAAAAAAATATTCAATTATACGTTTAGAACAAATTCTTTCATCACACTTATCCAACATTTTGTTCCATAACTCTGATATATCTAATTCTTTAAGTAAAATATCCTTATTTAAATAATATTTGGAGTCTTTTGTATAAATATATTCTCCTTCTTTCAGTACTGCTAACCATCGCAAAATAATAACGTTACAATTGGGTGTTAAATTCATTTTGAATAAAATATCTTTTTCTGACAAACCAATCTTTTTATCTATAAAAATTTCTTCTTGTTGGAAAGTAAATAACATAGTTCTCAATGTAGCCTCATCTAACATTTTAATGAAATCGCTAATTTCTTTACAACTAATATCAAAAAAACACGGCATACTTTCAATGAGATCATTACTTGTTATTAGCTCCGTTGAGCCTTTCCTCATTATACCTACTCCTCTCTACGGTTAAATTTATATAACTTATTCCCCCTATAGCATTTCACAAATTTTTCTGTCCCTTTTTAACCATTAGTAATATTTAACTCTATTTCATTATACAACCATTGATAATGATTATCAATATCTTTTAGGTATTTTTTTTTAATAATTGAAAAATATTAAGAAAATCAAAGAACTATTAAGTATAATGTAGATTATCATGAAAAAATAACACTATAAAAAATGCAGTAACTATCATAACTACTGAGTCACTGCATTTTTTATTAAAAACTTAATATTTGAGTTTTACCTTATTTATTTTCATCAATAATTTTATTAGCTCTATCTGTCATATTAGGATATAAATCAGATGGAACATACTGTTTGCCCAATACTTTACCTATGTTATAACGTGCACATTTTGTTTTATCGCCTTCACAATAGGTTCTTTTATACATTTTCCCTATAGCACTGTCAATAGGCATTTTTTCATTATAAAATGGACATTTTTTTAAATTTTCACATGTCATATTATTTGCCTCCATATCCTTTTAATGTCATTATTATCTACATTATACTTAAATTGTACTTAAATGACAACATTTTCTATGAATTTGACTGTATTTACTCTTCTTTTTAGGCAGCAAAAAAACACACCTAAATGTTATATTTTCATAACATTCAGGTGCATTTTAAACAATTCTTCTAACCAATACTATAATTTTAATGATTAGTACTGTATACAACTTTTATTTAAACTAATTTTACCACTCACAGCATCAATACTTATATTGTAATTCCCAAAGTTTTCTATATAATAATATTTACAATATTCTCCATTAGAAATTCCCAAATAATAATCTTTTATACCTATAAAAGCCATAATATTATACTCTGTATAATCTGCATTTTTTATTTTATTCATAAATTCACGTTTTTCTTTTTCGGAAAAAGATTTTTTACCCATACATTCACAGCCATTAGTGTATTTATCAATATTATTCAATGCATCATTTCTAAGAGTTTCAAATGCATCTTTTTTTGTTAATTTAGTTTCTATTTTTACTGAAGAATTTTCATCGTATAATGAGTTATCAAAATTTCCCCAAACTTCTATTGTCTTATTATCATCTTTAAAAGATACTCTATAATAATTATCACTAAAAGCAAAACCATCTATATTTTGAACAAAATACAATGCATTTTTCTTAGTAGGTGCTAAAGGGTCTACCATTAATTGTTTTCTAGGATTATCTATTTTAAATATATCTTTATTTTTTTCAAATAAAGACATTATATTATCCACAGTAAGATCCATATCTTTTGAAAGTACACCTTTAACTAATTTAGGTGGATTTTTATATTCTTTTTTTCCCACAAGAGTAAATGGTGTTTCCTTTATTTCTTTAACTGTTAATTTAAATCTAAAATCTCTTTTAGTTGTTGTATCTTTAGTTTCTATCTTCTGATTATTGACATTATCGTTAGTTTGGGCTTGTACTGCTTGCATGGAGGCAAAAGATACGCATGTAGCTGCACAAATTAAAAGTGATAAAAATTTCTTTTTCATACAATCCATCTCCATTTCTAGTTATACTTTTTAAACTTCTTTTTACTTCTTATATCTTTAATTTCTATTTGCAATTAATATTATCATATTTGCCATATAACCATTCAAAAATACCAAGATCGTCATTTTCCAAGTAAATTTTGCCGTCATCAGCACTAACAGTCACAATATGATTTCCCATGCTTATACCATAGTATCTACGAACACCTTGAAGATATTTTGGAGTAACATATTTTAAAACGATATTTCCTCCAATATAATATTTACTATAACTTGCATTTTTTATTTCCTCTATAAATCTATTCTTTTCTTCTTCTGAAAAAGCTTTTTTATCCCTAAAAACATCAGTATATTTATCTACATTATTTAAAGCATCATTCCTAACTATCTCAAATGCTTTTTCTTTTGTTATTTTAGGTTTCTGACTTACTATAGAATATTTATTATAATATGAATTATCAAAATCTCCTTTAACTTCTAATGTCGTATTGTCTTTATTGAATATTACTTCATAGTACCTTTGATGGATAAAAAAATCTCCTACCTTTTGGTATAATTTCACTGATACTCTACCATCTTCTAAAGTTTTAACTCCAGCATCAGAAAGTTTAAATACTCCTAGCTGACTTCTAGGATCTTCTATTTTGAATATATTTTTATTTTCTTCAAATAAATCCATTACATTATCTACAGTAGGCTGCATACTATGTGAAAGCACAGCTTTAACTATTGAAGGTGGATTTTCGTAAATTATTTCCTTGTGTACGTCTTCAAAAAACCATACAGGTCTTGATCTTGTTAATTCTTTAATTGTTAACTTAAATCTAGAATCCTTTTCAGTTCTTGTATCTTTAGTTTCTAGCTTCTGATTATTGGCATTATCATTAGTTTGAGCTTGTACCATTTGCATAGAAGTAAAAGATACACATGTAGCTGCACAGATTAAAAGTGATAAAAATTTCTTTCTCATAAAAAATTCCCCCTTAATTATAATTTTTATAGACGCTTACAAAACCTCAAACTCATTAAAGTTCAAGGTTTTTGCAAACAGCTATTCTAATTTTTTTATATCTGTATCACTTCCAGATAATACCTTAACACTTTTTAACATATAAGTCAATATATTTACAAAAATGTTATATTATTCTTAAATTTTTTTCAAAGAATAATACCAATAATTAAATTAGCAATGCTGGAAGTTATTGGCATTATACCGTATTTTGCTGATGTAATAGGTCCAGCTATTAAAACAAAATCCCACAACCAGTGAAAAATTATTAGTGGATATAAATTCTTTACTTTTAATGCTAAAGGTGCAAAACACAAACCCATTATAAATGTAAAAATAATCTGCATAATTGTAGAACTGACACTATTTCCACCAAAAATATTCACGCTATGTAATAATGAAAAGGACACTGCACTAATAATTATAGCTTTAGAAGGATGTACATATTTTTTAAAACAATGTATGATGCTGATTTTCTGTTAACAAAAAAACAATAAAAACAGCACTTAATAAAGTACGGTTTTTATTGTTTTGTTATTTTTTATTAGATTGTTTTTTAATTTTTTACCATATGAATCATTAATAAATTAATATAATTAAGTAAAATATTTTTATTTACAAATTATAGCTTTCTGTTGATCATCAAAGACTCTTACAAATTTAATAGAATACATATCACACAATACATCATCTTTTGTTCCAGATTCTTTAAGAACAATATAGTTAACTCCTACTTCTGTTAAAATACCTTCTCTATCGATTAACATACTAGTTCCTATTAAAAATTCCACTTTAACATATTTTCCTATTAGTCTTGATAACCAACCTTGAATATATTGTATATCTTGTTGAACTGATGGACCTGGTTTCATATGAAAATCTGGTCCACCCGTTGATCCTGCTGGAAATTGCCTTTGCATTGTTTCAGGATTTGAACTCATTTGTCTACAATTCATCATAGGCATTGTAGGATACATTGGAATTTGATTATAATATTCATTTGGCATTCTCATAAACATAAAATAGCCTCCTTGTAAATTAGAAGATTAATTAAAACTTCAATTAATTAAGTATTTGCATAAAGTTGTGTAGGATTATAAAAACAGTGGTCTCCAACTCTAACTTGATATCTTCCCGTACCGTTATATGGAAAAGTATATGGACATGTTGGTATAAAAGGATTGAAGTACCATAATGCATCACCAGTTGTATATAACCTATTTCCAGACAAAACCCAATCTGCAATTCTGTAATGTATTTCTTCTGGTGGACTATTCCAAATGTTTTGTGGATTATATTTGCCTTTTAAAGAAGATGTAGCACAATCAAATTGACCTTGCTGAAAAATAACCTTTCTCAAATCACCTTGACCTAGTCTTTGATATTCACCATATGGCACATTAACTCTATTCATAACTACTGAAGCTACAGCTTTCATCCCATTTTCACCTTCGCCACCTGCTTCACATTTTATAATTCTTGCTAATAATTCTCTAGCACTATAAGCCACTAATTTCACCTCCTTAGTCCATATTCATATGACCTTACAATATAATATATTGATAAAATAAAGAAATGTTCACACTTTTTATGCTTTTCTTTACTTGAAACAGATTTCCTTATGACAATGCCTACATAGTCAAGTATAATTTCTGTTTCTAAAACAAAAAATAAATGAAAACAAATTAAAGGAGTAAGGAAATTGGATAAATCAGTAATAATCATTGGTGCAGGTATCGGTGGCTTGGCTACTGCTGTAAAATTGTTGAGCAAAGGTTACAAAGTTACTATATATGAAAAGGACAAACAAATAGGCGGTAAAATTAACTTTATTGAAACGGATAATTTTAGGTTTGACTTAACTGCGTCTATTTTGATGACACCCCAGATATATAAAGAAGTTTTTGAATTTACTCGTAAAGATTATAGAGACTATATTTTGTAGGAAACTCCGTACATCCACGAGCAGGTGTTTCCATAGTATTACTTTCCAGTAAACTTGCCGTTGAAGAAATACTTTAACGGCAAATTAACTCTTTTATTGCAGCAGCAACAACATCTGATCTATCTATGTGAATTAAATGACCGCTATTTTCAACAATTTTAAGTTCACTTTTATCAGATAAATCTTTTAGATCATTAGATAACCTCTGCCACAACTCCTCAATTTGTTCAGCCTCTGATTTAGGTATATTATCTTCTTTTATCATACTATTGATCGAATATTTAGGATCTCTTACTAGTATTTTCAAAGGCACTTTAGGAAATGTTCCTATATCATTCATGTATTTCCAACAATTTCTCAAATCATTTAATTCTGATATTAATGTTCTGTATAACTTAGGTCTTATATAAAAATCTAAAAGTTCATTTTGAATTTCTTTAGGTAATTTCAATTCTTTAGGTAATAACGTTGGTTTTACTTCTCTTTTTAATTGTTCCTTAGTACATTTAGAATATTTTGTCCATAGTTTCATATATGCTTCATCAGATTGAGTTTTATCAGATTGAGGTAAATCTAATTCATTAAATTTGTAAGCATCTACCGAAGCTGATTCAGCAAGAACTACTCCTTCTACTTTTTCTGGATGTAACTTAGCAAAATGTTGAGCACATAAACCACCATAAGAATGCCCTACTAATATTACTTTATCTTTAATATCAAGTTTTTCAAGCAAACAATATAAATCTTTAGAAGCTTTCCTTGTTGTACTTGTTTCAACAGTTAATTCACTATTTCCAACACCATTTCTATGAATAACGATAACTTTTGAATATTGTGATATGATTTCAATAATATCTAACCATTCGTACATGTTACATCCCATTCCTGGCATTATAACAACTGTTTTTTACCAGATCCTGCAATTAAGCATTCAAGCTTTCCTTCTTCAATATTAATTAAATCAATCTTCATTTTCTTTTCTCCTTTTATATTCTCATGGTTGACCTTTTCTGATTACTAAGAATTAATAACTCAACTTTCACAATAAAAAAATACTATCTAGCGAAGGGAAATGATATATCGCGTAAGAAACATTTGAACAAACAACTAGTAATAATAAATTTTTAGACCTTATAATTACTTTGTGAAGTGAAAAATTTCCTAACAATATATCATTTCCCGTAGCAACTATTTTCATGTGTAAAAGTTGAATTAATAACATATAATTTTATGCTATGAAATTTTGTATAGCCATCAAAGCCTTAATGTCTATGTTTTTATTTGAGTTAATCAATTCTGCCGCTTGTTCTTTTGATAAAAGCATTACCTCAATATCCTCATCCGGCTCTAAATACTCTTTTGATATTGTTCCTGAACAGCTGCAAAAAACTAATGCAACACACTCATCTGTCATCCCTGTTGATACATATGCCTTTGACTTGGTCTTTTTATGATCAATTTCTATTAAATCTAGTCCTGTTTCTTCCTTTAACTCACGTTTTACAGTAGTTAAAAAATCTTCTCCACTATCTACAAGTCCTGCTGGAAGCTCATATACATAATTATTAATTGGAACTCTAAATTGTTTTATAACTACTAATTTATTCTCTTCTACATGAGTTGCTACTATTATTACAGCATCTATTTTTTCCTCTCCTCCGTTAAAAAACTTATTATTTATTGTATCTAATTCTTTTCTAGATGCTATACTCCAATTTCTAATTTCACCATTTTTATTGGTATATTCTGCATTATACATTTTCAAATATTTTGTATCTACCAATGTTGTTATTTTGTTAACTTTGCTCATATATTCATCTCCTAAGTATAAGTTTTTCCTTTTAAATTCACTAACAGTATACACTTATTATCTCTTTTGTTTTCTCTCCTACTTTCACTTGAACCTCTTCTGTTTCTCCGGCTTTTCCTTCTAATTTTCTAAAATCAAATACTAAAAGATAACCCTTATCTAATCCATATTGCTCTAAATATTCCCCTAATTGCATTAAACCTTTTTTGTGATACTCTTTTCCCCTCCATATTTTAAGCTCTAAAATATACATCTTTTTATTATACGTTATTACAATGTCGAATCTCTTTTCTTCTCCGCCTTTTACTTCTTTAAAAGCAAAACCTACACCATTTATTATTGGACTTATAAAAGCTAGCAATAGCAGCCTACCGTCTTCTTCTAAAAACGCCTCTCTTTTATCCGAATACTCATGTTTCATAAACTCCTGAAATTTTAAAAGAATTCTATTTATATCTAATTCTCCATTATCCTTTATGTAATTTGAACTTTGATTATATGATGATACATCTGTAGTTGTCTCTATAATTGAACTCATATAATTATAAATCCTTTGTTCATATATTCTATTGTTAATTTTAACTTTTCCCTTTTCTTCTTTAAGAATACCATACATTATTCCCATACTTATAATTGGATTATCCTCAACATACGTTATTGGATTTCCCTCTAAAACAATTTTCCTTACTAATTCTTTTAAATCTTTGTTATTCTCTATATTTTTAATTAGGCTATCAAAATTAGTATTTGACTCCTTTAAAATCTGTTTTACAGCCATGTCCATATATTCTTTTTCCCATTTCAATTCATTTTCTGGCATTATTTTTTCATCTATTATTTTACATAACTTACTTACTAAAAATGGATATCCTGATGTATAATAACGTAATTTTTCTGAGAAATAATCTTTCTCTAGACTTACACCTTTACTTTCAATATAATCATCTAACATTGTACTTATTTCTTCTACTGAAAAACTCATATCCACATCAAAATCGGAAGCTATATTCCAAGGACTATTATATTTATTTATTGAATCCGGTCTTATTTTTACTTTTAAACTTTTTACATCATGAACCCCTGCTAGTATTACACTATGAAAAGTATAGTCCTTTCCCATATTTCTTAATAAATATTTATTTCTAAGCATACCTAAAAAGCTTAAGAATAATTGATTATTGCTGCTTTTATCTACTTCATCTATCATTAGAATAACTCTTTTATTACACTTCATAATAAATTTTGTAATTACTTTTGATAATCTGTTAAAATTATTTACTTCATCCATCTCTTTCTCTAAAAAATTAGCCAAATCAGGATTATTAATAAATAGAGTATCTACTAATATTTGTAAAAATTCTTCACAGAACATTTTTTCATCTTCAAAAATTAAATCTCCTACTCCCTCAAAGCTTATCGCTATGACAATATATTCATCTTTTTTACTTAAAAATTTTTCAAGCATGTACATTGTAGTAGTTTTTCCATATTGCCTTGGTCTATTTATTATAAAATATTCTTCTTCTTCTATTAAATTAACTATACTTTTTAACTTTCTCGATATTTCTACCATATAATGTTTATTGGGTATACAAGCTCCCGTTATATTAAACTTTTTTTTCACTAAAATCACTCCCTTTTTATGGAGTATACCTTTATTTATTTTAACATATTTAAGTTTATTTTATCCTATAACTCTGATCCATTCAATTATTTTCCTGAAACAAAAATCTCTCAAACCGTAGTTAAAGAGATTTTTTTCTAAATATTATATTATTCAACTTTCGCAGTAAAAAATACTGTCTAGCGAAGGGAAATGATATATTGCGTAAGAAACATTTGAACAAAGTTTACAAGTTCTTAGTTTTACGAATTTGAAAAAAGTTATTTTTTAATTACTGATTCCTACGGAATATTAATTAAAAAATCTTTTTTCAATATGAGTAAAACTTAGAACTTGTTACTGAAGTGAAAGGTTTCTAAGCAAGATATCATTTCCCGTAGCGACTGTTTTTTACCTGCGAAAGTTGAGTTATATTATTGACTAAAATATATTTTTTATATGACTGTTGTAACAATTACATATGTAGATGTTGATGTTATTAAAAATATTATAACCCCTATAAGTAATGCCTTCATTCCTTTATCTCTTATACTTTTGAAATCTACAGAAAGTCCCATGGCTACCATTGCCATTAGTATGCAAATCGAACTTAACTTAGTTAATATTCTTAATATAGAACTTGGAATAATTCCTGTTGAACTTACTATTCCTGCAATAATGAAATATAAAACATACATAGGAAATTTAGCTTTTTTACTAGTACCACTTTCTTTGTTAAACATAAATCCTAAAGCTAAAGATACAGGTACAAGCATTAAAACTCTTGCCATTTTAACAAAAGTTCCTATTTCCCCTGCTGAATCACCTCTAGCAAATGCTGCTGCAATAGCATGTGCAACACCATGGAGAGAAATTCCAGACCAAATTCCATATTGGGTATTAGTCATATTACTCGTTACAGCTATGGCTGAATAAGCTAAAACTCCAATAGCTCCTAAAAAGCTAACTATAGATACTGCTACAACAGAATCTTCTTCTTCTGCATTTATTGTAGGGCTTAACGCAACCACTGCTGAGGCTCCACATATACAAGATCCAACTCCAATTAAAGTAGCTAATTTGTTTTGAACTTTAAAAACTTTTCCTAAAAGCACTGCAATAATTAAAACACTAGGAACAAAGATTAATACCATTAAAATAACTTTAGGTCCTAACTTTAATATAGCATTAAAATTAAGTTTAAATCCCAAAAATACTATTCCTACTTTTAATAATTTTTTAAGTGAAAATCTTACTCCTTCTTTAAAAACCTCTTGCGTTTTTATTGTATTGTTATAGATTATTCCCATAATTATTCCTATAGTTAGAGCTTCTAAATTTATCACATCTTTTATAGAATCGTTTATATAAATAGACATAATAGAAATTACTAATGTAAATAGAATACCTGGAACTATTTTTTTAAATTTTGTCATATTAATCACCTCTTTAGGAATTATATCAGAGGTTTTGTATAAATAAAAATTATAATTTATTATATTTTTATAAGTTATTCTTATATTTATATTATTCTTCCTTGATTAGTCAATATAATACCATGATTAGACTATTCTAATTGAAAAGTATTCTCATTAATCCATTTTAATTCTATAATAACATATGTAGATACAAAAACTACTCATCACTAACAATAATCATTTTAAATTAATTTTAAAACAAAAATATATTTTTAGTTTTTAATACATTCGAATGTTATACATCATACAATTTAATTTTAAGGAGGTCACGTAATGAACAAAAATAGAAAGGAACTACTAGAATTAAGTATGGGCAAACTTTTCATAAAAATGGCCATACCTGCTATGATTGGTATGATAGCAGTAGGATTATATAACATGGTAGATGCTATATTCGTTGGCCAACTTGTGTCATCAGCAGGAGTTGGTGCTATAGTTGTAGCATACAATATAACACTATTAAATACAGCAGTTTCAATGTTACTTGCTATGGGTGCTATGTCAGTTTTATCTAGAGCATTAGGCGAAAAAGATACTGACACTATCAACAAATTATTTGGTAATGTTTTTATAGGTGTTTTGATATTATCACTAATATTGACCATAATAGTTTATAATTTTGCAAGTCCAATGCTTGCTTTCATCGGTGCAAAAGAAGAAATATTAACTTTAGGTACAAAATATTTGAAAATAATATCTTTAGGCTTTGTTTTTTCAGCCTTAGGACCTGCATTAAATTTTCTAATTCGTGGTGAAGGTCAAATGAAAGTTGCTATGAAAATCATTACTTTAGGCATAGTTATAAACCTTGTTTTAGACCCAATTCTTATTGGAGTGTTTAATATGGGAATAGCTGGAGCTGCATTAGCAACAATAATTTCACAAGCATTTGTTGTAATAGGAGATCTAATATATTTTCAATCTGGAAAAAGTGTTATCAAAATATCAAAGCATAGTTTTAAAATATCTTTTGATATTATGCCTAATATATTAAATGTTGGATTTTCAGGAATGGTAATGCAAATAATGCCTGCTATTCAAATGTCTATAATGTTTAAAGTATTATCTAATTATGGAGGAAATGAAAGTATTATTATTATGGGAACATCTTATAGAGTTATGATGTTTGCATTTATTTCATTATGGGGTATTGCTCAAGGAGTTCAACCAATAATAGGAGCAAACTATGGTGCTAAAAAATTTGAACGTGTAAAAAAAGCACTAATAACATTTACTCAAATATCTACTGTTATTGCAGGTATTTTATGGCTTAGCTTTATGTTATTCTCTAAAACTATAATGAGTTGGTTTATAACAGACCCAACTTTAGTTCAAGCAGGTGTAGGTAGATTTAGAATCTTCCTTGGAATATTTATTTTATATGGAATAATGTCAATGTCTATTGTATTTTTCCAAGGTATTGGTAAAGGAAGTAAAGCTGCTATATTGGTTACAGGAAGACAAATATTTTTCTTTATCCCAATAGTACTATTACTGCCAAAAGCTATAGGTGAAACAGGAGCATGGCTTGCTATGCCACTTGGCGATTTACTTACTATTTTAATGAGTGGATTTCTTATTTTAAAAGAATTTGCAAATATAAATAATAAAATTAACGAATGTAATAGTGGTACTTTAGCAAAACAAAAACTTTAATAGTTAAAAATAGCTGCTGCGGAAAATGATATATTGCTCACAAACCTTTCACTTCAGTAACAAGTTCAAATGTTTCTCACGCAATATATCATTTTCCTTCGCTAGATAGTATTTTTTTTTACTGTGAAAATTGAATAAAAAAATAAAGGAGAGTATTATACAATTGTATATGCTCTCCTTTAAATTCAATGAAATGTACTGATAATTTTTTACATAATTTAATAGAATTTATCAAAAAATCTACTAACACTTACCTTCTGAGATCTTGTGTACCAATATAATTATGTGCTGTTAATATAGTCGTAACCATATTCATTGACCAGTTGGAGTATTTCTCAAAGCCTTCTACTAGTTTTAATCTGTCATACTCAACATACTTCTTTGATGTTGTAATGTTACCTTTACAAATATCTAATTATAATATATTGTGCTCTTGGATCTCCATTAAATGGCATTCCTACAGAACTAGGACATATAAATCTTTTTCCATTTACTTCTTCATCCATGAACAAATGATAATGCCCAAAAATACATACATCACTTTCCATAGCATTATCAATCTCAGTAATTCCTCTCTTATTTGGAACATTATTTTCTCTTTTTAAACTATCATGTTCTATAAAGACTTCGATTTCTGATGGATTATGACACAAATACATAGATATTCCTTCTTGTTCCATTAAAATATTTGATGGAAGAGACTTCAAAAATGATACACGTTTTGTACCTAGTTCATTATATATTTGTTTATTTACTGGATATATCCAATCAGCATTTTCTTCTATTGGAGTTATTAATTCATCAATATTACCTGATATAATTAGATGTTTTTGATTTTACTTTTGGTATTCCATTAACAAGTCAATAGTTTCATTTGATCCATACCCTCCAAAAATATAATCACCCAAGGAAAAAATCATATCTATCTTTCTATTATTTATATCCTTCAATACTGCTTCAAAGTACATCAGCAACTACTGCAATTCTCATAAAATACTCTTCCCCTCTTCTTGATGCAATTTAATTATACTACTAATTGTTTAATGCCCTTAAAAGTTCTAATTACCTTATGATTTCTGCATGTTAGCTTATTATGAAAATATAAACTCCATGATCTATTCAAAACTATTGTATCAATACCTAATCGCTTTGCTCCATCACAATTTTTTATACTATCATCAATAAAAATTGCTTTTATTTCTTTCTCCATTTTTGTATGCCCCCTTGTATTCCAACGGCAAAAACAATATTTTTTTAGTAGGAATACTTAACTTACTTTTTTACCAAATAGGAATGTAATAATTTTCTTTATTTTTCCCCATAAGTATATGAAAAATTTTCCAAGTCTAAATTGTTCACCTACATAAGCTGCCGCCATCATATAAATCTTTATAATTGCTAGAAATATAAATAAAGAAATTGATATTTCTAAAGCATAATGAATATACTCCATAGCTCCTCCTTATTAGTAATTAACTCAACTTTCGCAGGACAAAAATACTGCCTAGCGAAGGAAAATGATATATTGCGTAAGAAACATTTGAACAAAGTTTACAAGTTCTTAGCTTTACGAATTTGAAAAAAGTTATTTTTCACCTGCGAAAGTTGAGTAATTAAATAATACCTTTTCTCATTTTAATAATATCACATTTATAGCTTTTCTATCATCATAATCGAATCTGTTTTTATATAAAGGCTTTGTTTTAAACCAATATTGATAATAGAACGTATATGTTCATAAATTCTAATTGATAAATTGGAATTTATATATTTCGGCTTATCTTCAAACTGAGCACAATAAAAATCAAAACTAATCAAAAAACTTTCCCTTATAAAAATTCTCATTGTCAAGTTTCTTTGCCGTCAGCCTGAACATGACGCAGCCATCTGGGCATACAATGTCCTTGCTATATTTATCATTGCCGCCAATATTCTCTAAATCTCCGCCACTTCTGACCGACTCCATGATTGGGAACATAATCATCATAACCTTGGAACAGATACCCTGTCCATCCGAATTTATGGGACAGCCATAGGTGCAGGTATACTTATCCCCCACTTCCTCGCCGTTTCGGCAGTACCGCTCTGTATGGTCACTGCGAAGAAACCCAGTTACCTCAATTTCAAATTCGTACTCCTCATCATACCATTTTTTCATGATTAACCTCCAAATTCTAATTTATCGAACAGTTTAATAAACAACTCACTCGCATAATAATACGATTGTTCAATACTTTATATTCTTATTATACATAATTTATGGATTATAATTCCAGTAATTATGTAAATAAAATTGAATTTACACAAATATCGGTTTTCTTCTCTTAAAATCCTTTACCATAGTATAACTATGAGGTATATTACTGTGAACTATCAAGTTTTTAGTTTTTACAGTTTCTTTATCTGTGCTAAATGTATTTATCCACTTATTCCATTTAAGGTAGTTATTTAGATATTTTGTTGCAACTCCATTAAACCTAATCATCCATCCTTTTAAATTGGAGTGAAGGCTGTTGATGTGTTGAATATGGTATATATCCTCTTTATGTCTACCTCTTTTAATTCTCTTATGTTCCAATTCGTTAGAAGTCATCCTGCCTATGCATAATAACTCTATAATTAAATTACCTTGCCTATCAAAAGCAGTTGCAATATTAATTTCTACTTCTTCTGCTGATTTTCTTATGGAATAACTATTTAACATACACTTAGCATACCTAAGCCATTTATCTAAGGATATCAGGGAAAGTACTTTTGAGCCTTGCACTTTTAACTATCTTCCAATTCTATATTTCTATTAAATAGTATCCAAGTAAACAAGAAATAAATAATTATTAAAATCGCTATTATACCATAAGTTACCAATAATTCGTAATTTACACGGCTCATTCCCACATAAGCATTTAATTCTGAATAAGCGCTATGGACAAACCTCCATAATACTATTCTAGAACATAATATTGAAATAATAACAGGCAAACCAAACCATATACCCATTTGTTTCAAAATAATCCTTCTTATAGAGCTTGTATCCATACCTAATTTATATAATAAATTAAATCTGTATTTGTGTTCTGATGAATCAGAAAGTTGTTGTAATGACAACACAGTAAAACATATAATGAGAAGTATAACTCCTACATAAGTCATTATAAGCTTAATCATTATACTAGCTTGTATACTACTATTTGCTTGTAATGTTTTTAGTCTTATATCTACATTTTCTTTAGGGAAACTATCATCTTTTAGAAAAGCCTTTTTTACTTCTTTTTCAATAGAAATTGCATCCTTATAAGTTAACTTAGAATTTATATTCATGAAATAACATATATCTGCTACCATTAAATTTTTTGTTATTTCATCTGGAATAATAATTACACAATTTGTATACTTATTATATATCATGTCCCCTAATCTATAGTGAAAATCTCCTTTTTTCAATTTTGTTAACTTTTTCTTTCCAACCATAATACTTTTATTTTTATCATTAAAACTCTCTATATCGCTATTTCTTGCAAGTTTATACCATTGTACTGCAAATTCATTTTTCTTTAGTTTGATAGATGGTAAATCCTGCGATTTAGCCATTAAATTAAAATCACTTTCTTTAATAGCTAGTATAGGAAATTCATACTTATTTCTTTTCCAAAAATGATTTTCGTGTATAAAAAATAAAGGTACATTTATTTTTTGATTAATAGAATATCCTTTCTGTAATACAATTCTATCTAAATAATCAAAAGAATGATTTTTTTTAGGTAATTGTTCTTTCTTATAAATATCTTTATAGCAACTATCTACACTTACATCATATACCGCTCTAGTTTCTAAATATCCCATTGCCCAACCTGATATAAGAGTTGACAAACAAAGGGTTAAAATTCCTCCAAACAATGTTAACGTAATAATTGCCATGCTTATAGAATTTCTATTTACTTTTGCATTTAGTTGCCCAAGCAAAAACACATTCTTAAGATAAAAATGTTCAGATTTCACTTTCATAAAATTTATATATTTTGAAACAGCCTGATAAAAAATAAATATAGTTAATATAAACAAAATAGTAGGTATTAACAAATACATAGTTCTATCATTAGGTAATAGCTTCTCATCTAATCCTTGAACTACTCCAAATAATAAAACCCCAAATACGCAGCTTATAAATCCAAATATTGTCCCTATAATTTCAAAATCTAAAATATGCTTCTTCTTTTTCTTCAACATATGATAAATCAAATAAAAAACAATAGTAATAATGGGCAAAAACATAGAACCATAATAAGTAATTTTAACTCCAACGCTAAATCTTGTATCATATAATTTTATAAAAGTTAAAACAGATAATAATAAAAAAGCAACTTCACTTATTAGAAAAACATAAATTAATAATGATGATTTATGTTTTTTATTACTTTCCATAATTTTTGTATCATTTAACATTTCAATAATCTTTAATTTGTTAATTTCCCTTACATTGCCTAATCCAACTAAAAAGAATAAAATCATAAAAGATACAACCGTAATTAATATAGTATCAGGATAAATAGAATTTTGTATTTTAAATGTACCATTAAATGAATTCATTACAATCATAGATACAATTTGTGAAAGAAAAGCCCCTAATATAATTCCAAAAAAAATAGCAATAGCTCCCATAAGTGAAGTTTCTAAAAAAAATAATCCACTTATAGAACGAGATTCCATTCCAAGGGTACTTTGTAGTGCAAATTCTTTCTTTTTTTTATTTAACATATACTGATTTACATAGCGAATTAAAAATATAAGTAGAAATGCCACAGCAATAAGTGGCAACCTTAAGTTTCTATGTAATGAATCCAAATTAAATTCTGGTGGTAAATTAGTCTTATAATAAGAACTAGTAATTGATAAAAAAGCATACAACATCCCAACAGATAAAGTACATGTTAAAATATAAATTAAATAGTCTTTCATTGACTTTTTGCTGTTTTGAAGGATTAACTTCTTATACATCCTCATCACCTCCAAGTACAGCCATTACTTCTAAAATATCATTAAAAAATTCTCTTCTAGATTTATCCCCTTTGTTAATTTCGGTGAAAATTTTCCCATCTTTTAAAAATAATATTCTTTCTGCATAGCTTGCAGAAAATGCATCATGAGTTACCATTAAAATAGTTGAATTTAATTCTACATTCATTTTCTCCATAGTCTTTAATAATATAGATGAAGACTTACTATCCAATGCACCTGTTGGTTCATCTGCTAATACTATCTTTGGATTATTAATTAGAGCTCTCACACAAGCACATCTTTGTTTTTGTCCCCCTGATATTTCGTAAGGATATTTGTCCAATATATTATTTATTCCTAATTTTTCAGAAAGCTCATAGATTCTTTTTTTGTATTCCCTTGTTGGAACCTTATTTATAGTTAAAGCCATGGCTATATTTTCAAACACAGTTAAATTATCTAATAAATTATAATCTTGAAAAATAAATCCTAAATTTTCCCTGCGAAATTTAGCTAACTTTTTAGCTTTAATCTCAGTAATATCTTGATCTTTCACATATATGTGACCTGCACTTACTGTATCTATAGTTGAAAGACAATTTAAGAGCGTTGTTTTTCCTGAACCAGAAGCTCCCATAATTCCAACAAATTCTCCTTCACACACTTCAAAAGATATATTATTAATTGCCTTTATAACATTTCTTGATGTTCCATAAAATTTTTGTACATTGTTTATTTTTAAGATTTTCTCCATAACATCCAACCTCCTGACTTAATAATATCAAGAAGAGAGACAAAAATATATAGAACTGTATTTCATAAATCTTTCTATATTGAAAGATTTACTATTTTGTTAAATTTAATAGAGTTTTATCTATTGGAAATGAAAGAATAAACTTAGTATATTTATGAACTTCAGAAACCACTTCTATTTTCAAATCAAGCTTTACACATAAATTTTTGCATAAATAAAGTCCTATACCTGTTGATTTAACATTTAATTGAGCATTCTTTCCAATAAACCCCTTTTCAAAAATACGATTTAAATCTTCCTTTGGAATTCCTATACCATTATCCTCAATGTTTAATTGGATTTTATTTTCTTTGTGAATAACAGTAAATTTTATATTTCCATCACCTTTCCTATATTGAATAGCATTATTAATAAGCTGCTCTAAAATAAATACCATCCACTTTTTATCAGTATATACATTTTGATCCTCACCAATAATTTCAACATTCATTTTATTTATAATTAAACGCTCCTTACATTTCGCAATAGCACAGTGAATAATTTCATAAATAGAAGTTTCTTTAATATAATAATTTTTTTCCAATTCCTCATTTCTCGCATAATATAAAACTTGTTCTGTAGCATATTCAATATGTTCCAATTGCATTTTTATTTTCCGAGTCATCTTTGACTTGTTATTTTCACAAATTAATTGAATTGCAGTAATAGGTGTTTTAATATCATGAACCCATTTTTCTATAAATTCACGATAATCTTTTTGGTCATTTTCCACAATACCCACTTTTTCAAGCATAGATTTGTTTGTTACTTTCAATATATTATAAAATTCCCTATAATCGGATTGATTAGGCTTTTTCATGATATCTGAAATTAAATACCGCTCTTCCAATGAAAATAAATCTTTTTCTAACTTCTCAAAATAATGTTTTCTTTTCTTATAGTCTAATCCATAATAAAACATAATTATTACAATCCATAATGCTAATATTATAAATATAGTATCAATACTTATATGTGAATTAACAAGTAATAAACTTAATCCAATCATAGAAATAATATTCAAAGAAATAGCTGTAATCTTATCTTTCAAATATTTGTTTAAACTCATATCATATAACCCTGCCCATGCTTAGTTATAATAAAATTTTCTATTCCTTCATCTTTCAATTTTTTACGAATTCTATTAATATGAATGCTTAATGCATTGTCATCAACATACACTTGGTAATCCCAAAGATTATCAATTAAATCTGCTCTTGAGATGATTTTTCCAGGACGTTTAAATAAGTAATTTAGTATTCTAAATTCTGTTTTGGTCAAATCAATTTTATTTCCATTATACTCTAATATTGCCTTGTCCACATTCAAAACTACTCCTTTTACTTCTAATCTTGTATTGCTTTGATCTGATTTACTCTTACGCAAAACCAGCCCTATTCGAGCCAATAGGACTGGTATATTATATGGTTTTGTAATATAATCATCTGCTCCTATCACAATACCTTTCAATTCATCCATATCACAGTCTCTACTGGTAACCATAATAATAGGTAAATCCTTTGAGTAAATTCTAAGTTGTTTACATAATTCAAATCCATTTTGATGAGGCAAATTAATATCCAATAGAACTAAATCCGGTTCAATTGTTTTTATATCCATTAATACATTTGTAAAATCTTTGATTAACTGAACTTCATATCCATTGCTCTCTAAAATAACTTCCAACTCTTCAGCTACCGTTAAATCATCTTCAACTACCACTATTTTCATCTATATCACCTGCTTTATATCTTTTAACTCTAATATGATTATATTATCACCTAGCTTCAATACTGTCTAATAATATAGTTACAAAATTTTTTTCTATTGTTACTTAAAAATTTAATCCTATATTCTTTCTTAATAACTCAACTTTCGCAGGATAAAAATACTACTTAGCGCAGCGGTTGTTTTTCAACTGCGAAAGTTGAGTTAATAAAAAACAACAGTGGCTAAATTAAACCTCCTGCTGTTTTTATGTTTTTCCTTTTTTTATTGATATATTTAAGTATTTATGCACTCTATTTTATACCATAAATTATTCCTATTCCCTTTAATAAAACTGGCTTTACCAAACTTCTTGGTATAAATTTCAGTTCCTCTGTCTTTTCTAATTTTACTTCTTTAAGTCCTAATTCTTTTAAAAAAGTTCTTAATTCTTTTTCCGTGCCATAATATTTTTCATCAAAAAACAGATCATGAAAAACAAAAGGCGCCCCCTTTTTCAAAACTCTTAAAGCTTCTTTTATAACAAGTTTTTTATCTGATAAACTTTTTACTTCATGAAAAACAAAATTGCTGACTGCTGCATCCATACTTTCTGTTTTAAAAGATATACATGACGCATCACCTTTTTGAAAATGAACATTAGACACACCTTCAGCTTTTGCATTAATTTCACATTGTTTCTTGTTATAATCCCATTCATTTCCCCAATAATCAATTCCAATAATTTTAGATTGCGAATATTTTTTTGCACATTTTATGCTTAATGCACCACTTCCACAACCAATATCTAATAATTTGCCATTACCATCCCATTTTAAACAACTTAAAACATATTCCAAAATCTTATCTGCTACTCTTCCTGCTGTATAGGAAAACATATGCCTTGCCTTTCCAAGCAAAATAAAAAAATAAACAGACACTCCAAAAATCACAGTACTTATAATTCGAATACACCATAAAAGAATTATTGCACACTCAGAAAATACATTTAGTTTCATAAAACTTGAAATCATAAAAAATAATGAAATCACTACTACTGCCAATATAAAATAAATTATCTTTATAGGTACCCAGTTTAAATAATTGACCTTTTCCTTATTCATATAATTAAACCTCCCTATTTAATTTTTTTGTATCATAATGAATTATTATATTTCACGCAAAATAAACAAATTTTCCAATTTAAACTCTCGCTTCTATTCAACGCTGATCTCTCTTTATCTGCCATTGAAATTGAAATTCGTTCTCATTATACTCTCTTAAAAACATCATGTCAATCATTTCTGTTTTATCTAATTTATTACTAATTCAACTTTCACAGTAAAAAAATACTGTCTAGCATTTCCCCACAGCAGCTATTTTTCACCTGCAAAAGTTGAGTTACTAAATATCTCATTATCTCCTTATTACTACTTAGAACATAATAATATTATTTGTTAGCTCAATAGAGTACAAAGCCAAATAAATACTGAGAATCTAATATATATATTCTTTGATCTACAATATCAATTATTTTTTCTTTTCTTAATTCATGAAGAATACGATTTACACTACTTCTAGTTGAAACTCCACAGAATCCTGCAATATCTTCATTAGTTATTGGAAAATTAATCAAGTATCCTATTTTTTGTTTTTTCCCAAACTTATTAATTAAATTATATAAAAACGCACAAACTGCACCTTTTTTACTATTCATAGTCATAATTTGCTGATTACGTATGCTTTCTGATAACTTACATCTATAATAATCCTTTACATATTTTTGTAATTCTTCATTGTTATTTACATATTCCCAAAATGTAACTCGTGGAATTTTATAAAAAATTGCTTCTTCAGATTCAACTCGCACATTGAACGGTGAAGATGTATACTTACTAACTTCATCTCTTAATAGCGAAATAATATCTGGGACACAAATATAAGAAATATTAAACTCACGTCCATCCTTCAAAATAATACTTGTTTTAATTATTCCCTCTTTTAAAACATAAGTATATTGTTGTTCTAATCCGTAATAAGTCAAATACGTATGATGCTTTTTAGTAATAATTGGTGTATTGTGTATTTCTAAAAAATTGATTAAAAATTTTGAATCCAAAATCTGGCCCCCTATATCTTAATAATTTAGTTAATTACATAACTCAATTTTCGCAGGGCAAAAATACTGTCTAGCGAAGGGAAATGATATATTGCGTAAGAAACGTTTGAACAAAGTTTACAAGTTCTTAGCTTTACGAATTTGAAAAAAGTCATTTTTTAATTACTGATTCCTACGGAATATTAATTAAAAAATCTTTTTTCAATATGAGTAAAGCTTAGAACTTGTTACTGAAGTGAAATGTTTCAGAGCAAGATATCATTTCCCGTAGCGACTATTTTTCACCTGCGAAAGTTGAATTACATAATTTTAAATATTTATGAGTATTTTCAGCAAAATAAGTCAAAATAAATTATTTTTTTAAAGAAAACAGCTGAATTATACAAGTTAATACATCATTTGTTAACATTTGTTAACATCATATGATATTTTATCATATTCCATTTTAATTTACACTAATTAACGTTAAAAAAAAAGGAGGAATAGAGATTATGTTAAAATTCAAATTACCATACGATACCAAAACAGTTGACGTTGAATTAGAAGAAAAAAATTTTGCCGGCTTATTAGAATCAAAACAAGGAACTTATCAATGTAAAGAAGGAGAAAAGGAAATTGTTGAAAAGTCATTAGATAATGTAATAGGCGGCCCTTCTTTAGAAAAATTAGCTAAAGGCAAAAAAAATATTGTAATCATTAGTAGTGACCACACAAGACCAGTTCCTTCTCGTATCATTACACCTATTTTACTAAGAAGAATTCGCAGTGTATCTCCTGATGCACGTATTCGTATTTTAGTTGCTACAGGTTTCCATAGACCAAGTACAAAAGAAGAATTAATTGCTAAATATGGACAAGAAATTGTTGATAACGAAGAAATAGTAATGCATATTTCTACAGATGATTCATCTATGAAAAAAATCGGAACTTTACCAAGTGGTGGAGAATGTATCATAAATAAAATTGCTGCTGAAGCTGATTTGCTTTTAGCAGAAGGATTTATAGAAGCACACTTCTTTGCAGGATTCTCTGGTGGTAGAAAATCAGTATTACCTGGCATTGCTTCATATAAAACAATTATGGCAAACCACAGTGGAGAATTTATTGATAATAAAAATTCTCGTACTGGAAACTTATGTCACAATTTAGTTCATGAAGATATGGTTTACGCTGCAAAAACTGCAAAATTAGCTTTTATCATTAATGTAGTATTAAACGGTGAACATAAAATTATTGGATCATTTGCTGGTAATTTAGAAAAAGCCCATTTAGAAGGTTGTAAATTTGTAAATAGTTTAGCTGGTGTAAATAAAGTTGATTGTGATATAGCTATTTCTACAAATGGTGGATATCCTCTTGATCAAAATATTTATCAAGCAGTTAAAGGAATGACTGCTGCTGAAGCAACTTTAAAAGAAGATGGAGTAATCATTATGGTTGCTGGATGTAAAGATGGCCATGGCGGACAAGCTTTCTATGATAATCTAGCCAATGTGAAAGATCCAAAAGAATTTTTAGATTTAGCAGTTAAAACTCCTAGATTAAAAACTTTACCTGAACAATGGACATCTCAGATTTTAGCTAGAATTCTAGTTCATCATAAAGTTATTATGGTTTCTGATTTAGTAGATCCATCAATAGTTACTGGTTTACATATGGAAATTGCCAAAACTATTGATGAAGCATTAAAACGTGCTTTTGAATTAAAAGGAAAAGATGCAAAAGTAGCAGTAATCCCTGATGGATTAAGCGTTATTGTTAATTCTAATAACTAGGATAAATACAAAGGAGGAAAAAAAATGTTTCAACATTTAGTTGCTGAATTTTTAGGTACTGCACTTATGATTATATTTGGTGTAGGAGTACATTGTGATGAAGTATTGAAAAATACTAAATATCGTGGAAGTGGACATTTATTTGCTATTACAACATGGGGCTTTGGAATTACAATTGCTCTATTTGTTTTTGGAGGTGTATGTATTAATCCTGCTATGGCTTTAGCACAAAGCATGTTAGGAATGATTCCTTGGTCTTATTTTGTTCCTTATTGCATAGCAGAATTCTTAGGTGCTCTTGTTGGTGCATTAATTGTATATGTAATGTATGCTGACCATTTCAAAGCTAGTGAAGGTGAAGTGGACCCAATTGCTGTTAGAAATATTTTTTCTACTAACCCAATTATCCGTAATTTACCAAGAAACTTTTTTGTGGAAATGTTCGCTACTTTTATATTCATAACAGCTACTTTAGCAATAGCAATAAAAAATGAAAGTATGTTACCAATAGGCGTTGGCCTTTTAGTATGGGCAATAGGTATGGCACTCGGTGGTCCTACTGGATTCGCAATGAATCAAGCTCGTGATTTAGGTCCAAGACTTGCATTTCAAATATTACCAATAAAGAATAAAGCTAATAATGATTGGCAATATGGATTATTAATACCAGGTATAGCACCTTTTGTTGGTGCTGCTTTAGCCGCAGTATTTGTACATTTTTATTTTGGTGTTTAATACTATATTACTCAACTTTCGCAGGTGAAAAATAGCCGCTACGGGAAATGATATCTTGCTTAGAAACCTTTCACTTCAGTAACAAGTTCTAAGCTTTACTCATATTGAAAAAAGATTTTTTAATTAATATTCCGTAGGAATCAGTAATTAAAAAATAACTTTTTTCAAATTCGTAAAGCTAAGAACTTGTAAACTTTGTTCAAATGTTTCTTACGCAATATATCATTTCCCTTCGCTAAGCAGTATTTTTTTACTGCGAAAGTTGAATATATTATTTTAAGAAGTACCCCATAAGATAATAAAAAAGTCTATCTTATGGGGTACTTTATATTTTTTATTCATTAAACTCTAAATATACTTTAAATAAGTTTTTAGCATTTCAAATACTTATCAAACCACTTAGTAATCTCTTTTAACCTTCCAATTCTTTGTTTAGGTCTACCACTTCTACTCAATTCATGGTTTTCATCTTTAAACATACAAAATTTAGACTCAACATTATTATATTTAAGTGCTGTAAACATCTCTAAGCCTTGTGCATAAAAACATCTAAAATCTCTATCAGAATTAATAAATAATGTTGGCGTTGTAACATTATTTGCATATTTTAGTGGAGAACAGTCCCATAATTTTGTAATATCACTCCACAGTGTTGCAGCATTTTGATATTCTACCCAATAGTATCCAATATCTGATGTTCCAAACATTGTAATCCAGTTTGAAATACTTCTTTGAGATACAGCTGCTTTAAATCTATTTGTATGACCAATAATCCAATTAGTCATATAGCCTCCATAAGAACCACCCGTTACCCCAACTCTTTCTTTATCTATATAAAAACATTTTTTTAAAACTTCATCTGTAAATTTCATAAAATCATCATAATCTATTGTTCCAAATTTACCTCTTATATCAGAAAAAGCATCATTTTTACCATTACTACCTCTTGGATTACAGAAGAACACTACATATTCTTTACTTGCCCAATACTGCATTTCATGAAAAAATACTTCTCCAAAGGCACTTTTAGGACCACCATGTATATTTAATATAGCAGGATATTTCTTATTCTCATCGAAATCAACTGGTTTCATTACCCATCCATCTATTTCAATCCCTGCTGCTGACTTAACAGTAATTTTTTCTAACGAAGCTATTTTTCTTTCATTTTGTACCCATTCATTAAATTGACTAATCCGCTTTTCTTTGTTATCTTCAAATTCATAAATTTCTTGAAGTCTTTTTCCTCTTAACCCTATAAATAAAATTTTATTACTTTTAATATCATAGGCATCTACTGAACCACTTCCCATTATAACTTTTTCAATATTACCTTTTGAATCTATTTTATTTAAATATGAACATGACCCCTCAGTTGTTATAAAATAAAGATGTTCACCATATATTTTCATAGTAGGTGATGCTCCATATCTACAATCCGAACCTATGGTATTCCATAAACTACAATCAAAATCTGGTGTTAATAATTCTCTTTTTTTTGAAAATAAATCGATTAAATAAAATTTATGATTTTCATTATCTCCATATTTTTTCATATCACTTCCAGTACATATAACCTTGTTAGTTTCAATAAAATTAGCATAACTATATAAAAATCTTTCATCAGAAGATATCTGTTCTATTTTTTTACTATCTAAATCACATATATAAATATGGTTTTTCACTTCCATTTTATTTTTATATCTCTGTCCAATGAATATTACTTCGTTTCTATCTTTATTTATATTAAAACTCTCAACATTCATATATTCATCTGTTAATGCTTCATGTTTATTAGTATAAGAATTATAAATATATAAACGATTTCTATTTTTATTAGTAAACCCTTCTCCATTATTCCAAAAATGAATCTCATCTAAAACTTCATAATCTGCTTCAACTTTATGCTCCATGTGAGCTTTATTAAAATTATACGTAGAAACAAAAACATAATTATTTTCATCAAGCTGCATAACTTTTTTTACTTTTCTATCTATTCTAAAAGCCTTTTTAGCTTCCCCACCATAAATATTTATTTTATAATATTGAGTAAATTCTTCTCCAGCTGCTATTTTCTTTTTATCTTCAGAAGTTCTTACAGTTGAAAAAAGAATATGTTTATTATCAGATAGCCATATAAAATTATTTTCATTATCAAAATTAGTTAATTGATAACATTCTTTATTGTTTCCAGTGTATATCCACAAATTAGAATCATACTTTTCTCTATCAGTATTAGCCTCATGGACTATAAAACACCCATTATTACCCTTTGAATCAAATTGTATATTCGATAAAAACTTAAATTTACATAAATCTTCTATTTTGATATTATGCATTACCAGCACCTCTTTTATAAATATAAATTACTTCATATAATCAACTTTAGGAAAAATGTTTTTTGAAAACAATTTATCCACATATTGAAAATATTCCATTTTTGACTTAAAAATTGGTATATACTCATTAATAATAGTTTTAGCTTGTCTACCATTTTCATATAACAATTCCACTGCCATACCTGCTAAAAATTTAGTTCCTAACACATATGCAGTATCATAATCATTTATTTTATAATCGGGACTGTGTAATCCACCATCAAGACATCCTATACATGTTTCTATAGCAGGCATTACTGATGATATATCTCCTAAATCTGTTGAACCTTTACTTGGAGAAAAAGTAGTGATTTCTTCTTCATGTACTAAACTCAAACCAACATTTTTAGCAATAGAAGTTAATTCTTTATCTACTACAAAAGGAAACATTCCAGGAGTATCTTCTATTTCAACCTTTGCTCCAACTGCTACTGCACCACCAACTAATGCTCTATTAACTTTTTTGTTAACTTCAACAACATCATGAATATTGCTGCCCCTTATAAAAGTTTCAATATGAACATCAGAAGGAATTACATTTACTGCATCTCCTCCCCTAGTCATTATAGGATGAATTCTTAAACATGATTCTTCTTTAAAGGTTTCTCTAATAGAATTTACAGCCATGATACCAATATTAGCAGCATATAAAGCATTTATTCCATTATGTGGAGCTGATGCAGCATGTGCTGCTTTTCCTATATATCTTATTTTTTTTGCAATAAAACCATTACTACCTGATTCTAAGCCTATTTTATAATTTCCAGGCATAGCATGAATCATGACACATATATCCACATCATTAAAAAAACCTCTATGCAAAAGTTCAACTTTACCTGTTGGATATTTTATAATTCCTTTTTTAATTAAATCACTTCTAAAATCCATTTCTAAATATTCCTCAGCAGGAACCGCTATAAAATGAATCTTTCCAACTAATTCATCACATATTCCTGAATCTAAAATTCCTTTTGCTGCTCCAATAATATCTGCTATCATTATATTATGACCACATGCATGCACAGCTCCTGTTTCATTATTACTATCTGGATGCTGACTACACAGTACAGCATCTAATTCGCCAATTAAAGCTATACTTGGTCCTTCTTTGCCAGTATCTATTGTTGCTTTAACTCCTGGGATATTTTCTAATTGTTGACACTTTAATCCTAACTTTTCAAATTCCTTCAATACAATTTTTTGTGTTATATATTCCTTAAAACCTGTTTCAGGCGTTTTATATATTTCATCACCTATTTTTTTAATATCATCTTTAGATTTTAAAATACTTTTATATAGTTTGTCTTTAATCATATTCTTGTCCATATTTACACCTCTTATTTCTATTTAAATTGTATATGATGTAATAAATTAACCTCCTTATAATTGGAGGTTAATTCATTAATAAGAATTACAAAGTAGCAATAACTTCAATTTCAACCAAAGCATCTTTAGGAAGTTTTGCAACCTGAAAGCAAGATCTGGCAGGATAATTATCCGTAAAAAATTGTCCATAAACTTCATTTACTGCCGCAAAATCATCCATATCTTTAACAAATACTAAAGTTTTTATAACATTATCCAAAGATGTTCCAGCCTCTTCAAGTATTGCTTTGACATTTTTCAATGACATTTCTGCTGCTTTTTTAATATCATCATTAATAAGTTTACCTGTTGAATTATCTATCGGTAATTGACCTGATGTATAAACTAAATCACCTATTTTTACAGCTTGTGAATATGGTCCTATAGCACTTGGTGCATTTTTTGTATTAATTATTTTCTTTTTCATATCAAATCCTCCAATAATATAATTTATTTTTATGCTTTTGCTTTTATAGATTTTGCCTTTTTATATAATACTGATACTACAAGTAAACATATAACTACCATAACTAGCATATATGCAAAATTAATTTTAAATCCCATAGCACCTGGAAATTTATCAAGTATCTTTCCGTTTACTATATGTAAAAAAGTATCAGGTATAAACCCTATAAAAGAAGCAAACCCTATAAATATTCCTGTTTTTTCAGGAGATATATTAATTTCATCTAATGATGAGAAATATACTCCTCTTATAGAAAAATTTGCATATTGAGCTATTGCCCACAATCCTATTACTACAAATAATAAACTTGAATTAGCAGGAACTAAAATATATGCTACTAGTGAGGCAATAGCTACAAAAAGCATATATCTAACAACCTTTAATGTAGAACCAACCTTATCAACAAATATTCCTGCTGATGCTGCTCCTAAGAATCCCACTGCATACAATACAAACATTGATATACCTGATGCTAGTGCAGTTGAAAGTCCAAATACTTTAGTTAAATATGGCGTTACGAGATTTAATCCTATGTGGAAATGATATGCACTGAATATCATTAAACCTAAAAGCCAAGCTTTTGGATCAGTTATAATAGTAAATACATCCTTTATTGAAATAGCTGTTTTCTCTGATTGTTTTATATTTTTAAGAAGAAATAAAAGAGCAATACCAACTGAGATAAGAACACATGAATATATTACAATTATAGTAGATATTCCTAATTTAGCCTCATTAAATTGAGCAAATACAGCAAGTGCAGAATAAGAAATAATCAAACCAGAAATTTGCTTTCCACCTTCCCAGAAACCAAACATTTTACCTAAATCTCCACCACTACTTAATAATCTTACAGCTTTAATTGCCACAGACCAATAGGTCAAACAGATTATCATTCCATAAGCTATATGTATTAATAAAACAACATTGTATGGAGGAAATGTGGAATAAATAAGACCTAAAATACCCATTGAAATGAACGAAAACGATAACAATGCTTTCGGACTAAATCTATCGGCAATCCAACCTCCTGGAAAATAACAGACCATAGAAGCCATACCAAATGAACTAACTAAAACCCCTAATTCTGTATTAGAAACATTAAGTGCTTTTACAAGAGCATCATAATAAGAATATTTTAAATAAGGTATCTTATATACAAGCCCTCCTGCCAAAGCTAATATTAATAACGTGATCCAATTTTTATTGATCTTTTTGCTCATGTTTAACCACTCCTCATTATTATTAGAATAATTCAAAAGATTTTTGATACACCACATATTGTGTACTTAAGATGATTCCGTTTTATAATATTACTTAATTTTTCCTCCCTTCAGCTTGTTTCTAATAATTATTAGAGCAAATTCCATGCCAATATCTTTTTTTATGAATTTTTTATCAAAAGCACTACTATCTCTTGTTTTCTTTAAATTTATTATATTAATTTTTTCAAAAGTGGATTATATATTTTAATCCATAATCCACTTTTTTCATCCAGATAAATTTAGGAATATTAAAATAAATAACTAGCCAATATGCTAGTTATTTATTTTAATATTCCTTATTGTTTTTTATATATTCCATACCACTCAATGTTACTATACAACCTTTTCTACCTATTTTTTTATCTAAATATCCTTTATTCTTAAGATTTTCTAAAATAGCTCTCAACCTATATTCTGTAATTTCATTATCTTTATTTTGTTTATTAAATTCTTCTACCAGTTTTTCTCGACCGATACCTCTATTTTCATTAGAAAATTCACATATTATTTTAAGTATTTTCTTATCTAATGTATCTTTTTTAGTTTTCTCTTTTTTTATAAAAAATATTTCTGGAAGAGGATTTGAAGTATTTTTCATAAGTGAATAGTACTCTGCAACATTTTTAAGTTCTCTCACATTACCTCTCCATTGATGATTAAGCAAAGCTTCTTTTATATTATCCTTAATTTCTTCATATTCATTAGATAATTTTTTAAAAAGAGGTAATATATCTTCCTTTCTTTCCCTTAACGGTGGAACTTTTAAAGGAAAGACATTTAATCTATAATATAAATCTTCTCTAAAATTACCTTTATCCACTTTATCCATAAGATTTTTATTAGTGGCAGCAATTATTCTAACATCTATATCAATTACTTTATAACTTCCTATCCTCATAACCTGCCTTTCTTGAATTACCCTTAGAAGTCTTGATTGAAGTGTATATGGCATATCACCAATTTCATCTAGAAATATAGTTCCATTATTAGCTTGTTCAAATAATCCTTTTTTCCCATCGCTCCTTGCACCAGTAAAAGCTCCTTTTTCATAACCGAAAAGCTCACTCTCTAGAAGACTTTCAGGAAGTGCTGCACAATTAATAGCAACAAATGGCTGCTTTTTTCTTTTAGAACTACTATGAATAGATTGTGCTAAAAGTTCTTTCCCTGTTCCACTTTCACCATAAATCAATATTGTCTTATCCGTTGTAGCAAATCTTTTAGCTGTTGTTATACACTCATCCATTATTTTTGAATAATATATAATTTTATCAAATGTATATTTTGCTGTAAGTCCTGTAGATTTTAATTTTTCACTTACAGTTTGCTCCAGCTTCTTTATATAAGTTATATTTTTTAAAATAATAATTTTTTCCCAAACATCATTATATAAAGTAGATGTCTTAACTGATACCATTATAAATTTTTTATTTATTTCTATAATCTCATTATCAATATCTTCACTTTTGATTAAACTTAAAAATTGACTGTGAAATATATCATTAATATTTTTACTTTCTTTTAGTTTTTTATTTCCTATCATTTCTTTACACTTATCATTACAAAGTAGAATATTTCCTTTGTTGTTTACAAGTATGATACCATCATTGGATTTTTCTAAAATAGAATTAAGTCTTTCATTTTTTTTAAATAACTCTTTGTATTGCTCCTTAATCCCTTCATCCACTGTAACAATTTTACTTATATACTTCAATAATCTATAGTGAACATCTGAATCATTCATTTTGAGTTTATTTATTATAAATATAAAAGTAGACGTATCAAGACATCTTACACCAACATCAATAATATTAGTTATATAAGAAGGTACTCTTTCACTAATTCCAACTGTTACTGCATAATTAATATCTTTATATTCCTTTCCTTCTTTATATGAAACAAATTGCAAATCTCGTAATTTCAGTTTATACAGCAATGCTGTAACTTGAAGAGTTGTTTCATAATAGTCATTTACAACTAGCACTTTGCTATTACTAGGTATCTCTAATATTTTTATGGCTTTTTCTTCAAGAATAGTTCTAGATATTACTATTACATTATTCAAATTTTTTATGTTATTGATGGTTTTCTCTATTCTGTTTTCAAGCATAAAAAGTACTACATCACCATCTATTATATGATTTTTATCCATAGTATCTAAATAGCAATTCTCTATAACAACTTTGTCTTGAAATACAAATTTTAAATTTTTTTCTAATTCAATCGATAATTCACCTTCAAAATCTGTTACTATAACCACTTTTTTCAGAATAATCACTCCCACCAAACGTTGCTTTATAAAAATTTCTATAGTTATTCTTATATATAAATATTATATCAAACAATGTAATATTTTGTTGATACTCAATAAATATTATGACTAAAAAAACAGAAATCTGATACAACTACAATTATACTCTAGTTCTCCTCCATCTTGATTGAAACAACTAATATTATGCTAGATAACACAAATACCACTGAAATTTCCAGCATAATTGCATATGGTTCCCACATTCCAAGATTGATAGAAAATCCATTTAAACTGAATGGTACCTGAGAACTTGCCATAGGAATTGCATTTAGTAAATACTTCATAAACTTTGTTGAGGATGAAAAAACTTTACTTCCTATCATACAAAATACATTTAAACCAACACCTAAAGCTATAGCTGTAGTTGTTTTCTTTGTTTTAAAAGAAATGTATCCCATTAAAGTTGATATAGCCAGAATTCCGATAATTTCTGCCAATACCATAACTATAATACCTTGTCCTATAGAAAAATTACCAAAAGAAAATAAAGCAATCATCTTAAAACTGCTTTTTAATGCTTTCAAACCTACAACAGAACTAATCATTCCTACTGTTCCTAAAGCAGCAATCATTGTCAATAAAATCCCATAAAAGATTACTGGTAAAATTCTGATTATCATATCCTTTTTATAATCTTTTGTAGCACTAATAATTTCCATGCTTTCATCTTCAAAACTTTCAGAATACGTTCCTGAAGAAAAGAACGTTACTAAAAATAGAATAAAAATAAAAAGTACTTGTATATTTTCAAGTGCAGTATAATAAAGATAATATCCAGGATACTGTGTAAAGGGATTTTTCACTTTGTTTAATTTTTTGAGCGCAGATTGCTGTTGTGATGTTGGAAGTTTTCTAATTAACATCTTAAATTTACTTCTCCAACAATTATAAAACTCTTTTGCATATTTATCGGGATAATTTTCAATTTTACTATCTTCATATAAAATTCCAGGATAGTTTTTAATAAGATTCTCAATTATAAAAACTTGTGAATTATAACGTTGCTCTTCAGATTTTTCATCTCGAACTTTCCTTAATGCTAAAAGAAGATTCTCTTCTTTAATCTTTCCCTCATATACAGCTTCTTCCTGTAATCTAGGCGCAATATCCTTTTGATCATTTACTATAATAAAATTTAATCCTATGGTTATAATCAAAGTAGCTAGCATAGAAAACAGTACATATTTTGTAAATAATCTACGTTTCAATTCATAAATAAACAAATCCATTATTGAACCTCCTCTACCTTTGAAAGATAGAAGTCATTTAAATTAGGTTTCACTAGCTTGCTGTTCTCCAATGGTGATTTAGCAATATATCGAATGGTCACTAATCCATTTCCTTCATTACGAAAATTCATAATGGGATATTGCTGTTCTATACTATGCATTTTTACCTCTTGTACAACTGTTTCAAAAACCATACCATCAATAGAATTTATTAGTGTATGACTTTCTCCTGATTCAATAATTTTTCCTTTTTCCATCAATATAAGATAATTTGCAATAAATTCTATATCAGATACAATATGAGTGGAAAGAATAACAATCTTTTCCTTGCTTATCGTTGTTAAATATTGACGAAATTTTCTTCTTTCTTCTATATCCAAACCTGCCGTGGGCTCATCAACAATTAATATATCTGGATTATTGAGCATAGCCTGGCAAATGCCTACCCTTCTTTTCATCCCGCCAGATAACTTATCTATTTTTTTACGCTTTACATCTGATAAATTAAATTGTTCTAACAAATCTGTAATATGTTTATTTCTTGTGGCTTTGTCAATACACTTTAGTGAACCTATATAATGTAGAAAATCTTCCACACTTTGATTCTTGTCATATCCAAAATGCTGAGGTAAATATCCTATTCTTCCTAAATATTCTCCTCCTAAACTAGAAATTGTATTACCATCAAAATAGATTTTTCCTTGGCTAGGCTTCAAATTTCCTACCATCATCCTCATTAATGTGGTTTTTCCAGCACCATTTGGTCCTAAAAGTCCCCATATACCTGGTGTAAAATTTAACTCAACATCTTTTACAGCCTTTAAATCTTTAAATTCTTTTGTCACTTTTTCAATTCTTAATTCCATTTTGAAACCTCCTAAAAATAAATAAACCTTTGTCCTATCACTAGTTTATCAATGATTGGACAAAGGTTTATTTATGCTTTATATAAATTTTATAAAGATTTTATAAAGATTTTGGTAACTGAATACTAAATGTTGTGTGACCATTTACACTTTTTGCTTTTAATGTTCCACCATGACGTTCCACAAGTCCTTTTGCAATAGCAAGTCCCAATCCTGCACCGGATGATTGACTTCTTGCCTTATCTCTGCGGTAGAACTTTTGAAATATTAATTTGAGTTCTTGATCAGATATAATATCACCATCATTTTCTACAGTTATAATGGTTATTTTCTCATCTTCTTTACCTGTAATTTTAATAGTGGATTCCTTATTACTATAGCTAATAGCATTTTTAATCAAATTATTCAAAACTCTTGCCAAAAAGTTACCATCACCATATATTCTAAAATTTGGTGATACATCTAAATTTATTTGTAACTTTTTCGGTATGAGCAGCGGATAAAGCTCGTCTGTTATCTGTTGTAAGAAAAATTCTCCATCCATTTCTGTTTTCTTTAAAGGAATTTCTTGAAGATTAAATCTTGTAATATCAAAAAATTGATTAGTTAACTCCTCTAAATGATAAGCCTTATCCAAAACTTTTTTTAAATAATCTTTCCGAATTTCTTGTGGAACTTCAGACTCTTCCAAAATATTCAGATATCCAATAATACTGGTTAACGGCGTTTTTAAGTCATGCGCCAAATATGTAACCAAATCATCTTTCTTTTGAATTTCTATTTGCTTTTCTTGTTCTATCTTTACTTTTTCGTTTAAAATTGATTTAATCTCTACATCAATGGGCTTTAACTCTTGAACTTCAACAGGATTTTTTTCATCTTTAAACTGACATAGTCTTTCCTCTATTTGAGCTACTACTTTCTTTTTTTCACGATTTCTAGATATTTTAGAAGCTAAATAAATACTTATTTCCACTGTTAAAAAAAACATTACTGCCATAAATGTTAATATTCCTCTTAATCTATCCCATCTGAAATTTCCTCTTACTGCATGATGTCCATTATATAGAATTACTTCTTCTCTATCTTCAAGTATTGTTCTTACAAAGTATTCTGCCACACTGCCTTCTAAATATGAATCAATAAACAACACTATGAGTATAAAAGCTATAAATGCAATAATATAATAATTCCATTTCCATTTTTTATGCTTCAATGATGTAACCCACCCCCCATACTGTTTTAATATATTCTGGTTTTTCAGGAGAATCTCCCATTTTTTCTCTTAAATTTCGTATATGAACAGTAATAGTATTAGTTGATTTAGAGTAATACTCATTCTCCCAAATCAAATGAAACAATTCCTCTCCACTTAAAACTTCTCCCCTTCTCTGCAATAAAACTTCTAAGATTTTAAATTCAGTAGGAGTAAGCTTAATCTCTTTTTCATTAATAATTACTTGTTTGCTTTTTTTATTTAAAATTAGTCCTTTATGATAAATCTTATCTGTATCAATTGCATTTTCATCATATTCTTTACAACGTCTCAATTGCGCCTTCACCCTTGCAACCACTTCTAAAGGATTAAATGGCTTTGTAATATAATCATCCGCACCATAACTTAGACCTAATATTTTGTCTTGATCTGCATTTTTAGCTGTAACCATGATAATAGGATAATGGTATTTTTTACGAATACTTTTACATATACTTAATCCATCAGTATCCGGAAGCATTAAATCTAAAATAATAAGATCTGGTTGTTTAGTCAATTGCTTCATTGCTTCAGCACCATTTTCTGCTTCCCGAACCTCGTAAGATTCTCCTTCAAGATAAATTTTTAAAATCTTTCTTATATCAGCATCATCTTCAATAATCAATATTTTATCCATTGTATCCCCCACTTCTATAGCTCAAATATTAACCAAATTTTTTATTTGAATCCTATTTTTGCATGTATTATTATAGCATTTTTTGAACAATACCTCAAAAATGTTTTTTTAATCATATTACATTTGTTAAACCATTCCTAGTTTTATTTATGAAATATCTTCTGTATTTACTGTAAGATTATACTTTTCTAATTTTCTATATAAACTTATTCTTGGTATTTTTAATTTTCTAGATATTAACGATTTGTTGTTATTATATTTTACTAACATGTCCTTTAAAATATCTCTTTCTAAAGAATTTAAATATTCTCCTAATCCTATATCTTCTATTTTATACTTTTCATTATAGTTTGATTTATAAATATAGTCTGGCAAATCCTTCTCATTTATTAGTTTTTCTTCTGTATTCACACATATTTTTCCTATAATATTTTTCAACTCTCTTATATTACCAGGCCATTCGTAATTAATAAAATTCTGCATAGCTTTATCTGAAAAAGATCTAAAAATCCCAGATTTTTTGTAGAAATCTCTTAGAAATCGTTCTGTTAGTAGAGGTATATCGTCTTTTCTTTCTCTTAAAGGTGGTATTTCTAAAGATAATACATTAAGCCTATAATATAAATCGTCTCTAAATTTACCTTCCTTCACCATATTTTTAAGGTTCCTATTAGTAGCACTAAACACTCTAACATCTATAGGAATATTTCTATCTCCTCCTACTCGTACTATTTCTTTTTCCTGAATGACTCTTAAAAGTTTTGCTTGCATATACAAAGGCATTTCTCCAATTTCATCAAGGAAAATACTTCCATTATTAGCTAATTCGAATTTTCCTATATTTCCCCCTTTTTTAGCTCCTGTAAAAGCACCTTTTTCATAACCGAACAATTCTGACTCTATTAAGTTCTCTGGTATAGCAGAACAGTTTATAGTTATAAAGGGATTATTTTTTCTTTCACTCGCATTATGTATGGCATGTACAAATAGTTCTTTACCAACTCCACTTTCCCCTGATACTAAAACATTAAGATCTACCTTAGAGAATTTCTTAACTTGATCTTTACATTTTTCAATTTTATCACTTACTCCAATTATGTCACTAACATAATATTTAGCCATATTAAATTTATTAACATAGTTTTTATATAAACTAAGTTCTCTATTTATAACATCAAACTTTTCTACTAATTTTTTCACTTCTGCAATTTCCCCAAAAACAATCATGCCAAAGCCACCAACTACTTCTCCTTTATTATTCAATATAGGAATTCTATGGACAATAGCCTTCTTACCATTAGGAAATTGGTGACATATAGCTATATCTGCTTTACCCTTTTTCAAGTTTTCTAAAAATTTTGAAGTGGCATTAATATCTGTAACTATTTTGCCCACCATATCTTCCCTAGGTATTTGCAAAAAATCGGCAAAAGCGTTGTTTATATAAAGCATTCTTCCATCCTTATCTAAAAAATCTATAGTTACAGGCATATTATCAAAGGTTTTATGACAAAACTCTAAGAATTCTTCAGACTTTATAAAATCATCCACAATATCACACTCCATTATTATTCAATATACTCAACTTTTAAAAATAAAAAATATCCGCTGCGGCAAATGATATCTTGCTCTGAAACATTTCCCTTCGCTAGGCAGTATTTTTACTGCGCAAATTAAATCAATATACTAATTATACTAAATATATAAATAAAGGCACATATTGCATAAGAACATTTTTATACAAATACATGCTTTTTTACCTATATAAAATAGATATTATAAAAGGAGCTGTTGCATTAAGAAATCTGCATACAATATATTGCAGTATTTACTCTTAGTACAACAGCCCCTTTTTGAAAACTATCTTGTAACTTCTATATTTTTTACAACAGATATTTTGCTTAAATATAAAGTAAATATTATAGCTAAAACTAGTCCAATAATTCCTGCATACCATATAATATTATAACTATTTGTTATATCATAGACATATCCACCTAGATATATAGCTACTGCACCACCTAAAGAACCAAAAGTAGCCATAACACCATTTACAGTTCCAAGGCTTCTTCTACCAAAAGTATCCGCAGCTAAAGCACTAAATAAACCATAACATCCAGTATAGGATAAACCCGCTATTATAACAAATGTATAAGTTAAACCTATTGACCTAGCATTTATTAATAATACTCCACCTATTATTTGTAATGCTAATGCTATAATAATAGCCTTCTTTCTACCTATATAGTCAGAAATTGCAGGCCACATTAACATAGAAATAACGTTTAAAAACATAGTAGCTGCCAAAGCATTCGTAGCACTTTCCCTAGTTAATCCGTTATTAATAAGATGTGGTACTTGATGCACAGCTTGTGCCCATCCATTACCCGCCATAAAGAAATATCCTAAAAATAAAGTCCAAGCTTTTGGTGATTTAAATAATTTTCCTAATGTCCAATCCTCTTCATCTTCATAACTAATACTATTTCCTGAATTATTCACAGGTACTGCTTCTTCTCCATCTGGTTGTAATCCAATATCCTCTGGTGTGTTTTTCATTAATAATATAGAGGGTATTATTACAAGTCCCCAGGCTAATACAGCCATAATTTTGAAAGTTCCTCTCCAACCTAAGCTATTTAACCAATTTTTAGATAATACAGTAAATATAGCTGCTCCTAAAGGAGATGCTACCAAGGCTAAAGATAATGCTCTTCCTCTCTTTTTTACAAACCATCTTCCTACAGCTGTAGGACCTGGTACCATACCCATACAAGTTCCTGCAACTCCTAATAATATTCCATAACATAGATAAAATTGTATAGGTGTTTTAATTATAGTCAATAAATAATAGGCAAGTCCTGTTAACGCTCCTCCTATTACTAAAATATTTTTAACTCCTATCTTATCCATAAATCTACCTGCAAAAGGTACAACTAAAGCATATATAAACATATTAGCAGATAAAGCCCCTGCTACTTGAGCTCTTGTCCATCCTAAATCTTTTAACATAGATAATTGAATAACTCCAAAAGCTCCCTTAGTTCCATAGGTTATACCTACAGAAAGAAAAGCTACTAATACAATCCACCAACCATAAAAAAATTTGCTTTTATTTTCCACGGTAATTCCCCCTCTCCTTTAATAATTACGAATTCAACTTTCTCAGGACAAAAATATAATTTCCCGCAGCGATTGTTTTTCACCTGCGAAAGTTGAGTTACCAAATATAATTTTTCTTTGCCTCAAATCTTAACTTATCCCTAAAATCTGGATGAGCTATATTTATAAGTGCTTCTACTCTATCTTTAACAGATAATCCTCTAAGCCAAGCTACACCATTTTCAGTAACTACATAATCCACATCATTTCTTGATAAACTTACTATAGAACCTTGTTTCAAAAATGGACTAATCTTAGAAATAGTCTTTCTACTTCCATCTTTATCCTTAATTTCTGTAGTAGAATGCATAGCTATAATGGACTTTCCTCCCTTTGACTTTTGAGAACCTATTACAGTATCTGCTTGACCACCAGTACCTGTATATTGTATACTTCCTATAGATTCAGAACAGCATTGACCTGTTAAATCTATTTCTAAAGATGCATTTATAGATACAAATTTATTATTGTGTCCTATTACATAAGGATCATTTACCCAAGAACCAGATTTAAATAATACACTTGGATTATCATCTAAAAAATCATATAATTTTTTATTTCCAAAAGCAAAAGCACATACAGATCTTTCATTAAAAAATCCCTTTTGAGAATTATCTACTGCTCCACATTCAATAAGATCTACCATAGATTCTGTAAACATTTCTGTATGAATACCTAAATGTTTTTTGCTTCTTAACTCTGCAGCTACTGCATTAGGGATATTACCAACACCTAATTGTATAGTTGAACCATCTTCTACTAAATCTGCTATATAACGACCTATTTTTCTGTCTACTTCTGTATAAGGTGCTAAGTTTATTTCTGGAACTTTTCTATTACTCTCAACTATTACCTCTACGTCTTTTACATTAATTAGATTATCGCCAAAAGTTCTTGGATAATTAGGATTTACTTCACAGAAAATCAAAGCACCATTATCTATAAGTTCTTTTTCGTAAATATTACTAATGGATAAAGATAAATATCCATGTTTATCCATAGGTGAACATGTGCAAAATACTATTTTTCTTCTTCCTTGTATAGCGGATAGCTTTTTCCATACAGCTATATGAGCATGTTGTGGTGTAAATGTAGCATTACCATTTCTTTGAGCTTTTCTTAAAGCTGAAGTAAAAAACCAACTATTTACAAATATATTTTCTTTATATATAGGATTATTTGTAAACTCATAATTTCCTATGGGTAAACAATTTTGTAATTCTACATTTTTTGTTCCATATTTCTTTAATAAATGAAGTTTTTCTAACAAAGGCATAGGTTCTGCTCCAGCCTGAGCTACGAAAATAACATCATTATCCCTTATTAACTTTAGTAATTCCTCCACACTTTTAACCTTATCTTTGTAAATACTTTTATAATCTGTCATTTTAATTACCCCTCCAAACTTAATTATTGTACTATTTATTACGTTTACATATATAGCAACTAGCGTGCCAAAATAAAAAAAGGTGGTAAAAAGCTCTTATTAAAGCCTTTTACCACCTTTTTTTATATTTTATAATATTACAAAAGTGTATCAAAAATATACAACTATATACCTAGTTTTTATAAGAACTCTTCAACTACCTATATCATGGGTATGTATCAATTATATACAGTTGTTGTTTCTTACTGATACACATTTTTCTATTTAATTACCATCTATCATAATGTATTCTTGTTTTATCAAATCTATTTACTGCTTCTCTTTGCTCATCTGGATATCCAATAGGAATTATTGATAGAGGAATCACACTTTTGGGTAGATTTAGAAGATCTTTTAAAGCATCTACTCTATCTTTTAATGGATAAACCCCTAGCCATACAGCACCTAAACCCTTACCTTCAACTGCTAGCAATATGTTTTCTACGGCAGCAGAGCAATCCTGTACCCAAAAACCTTTAAACAATTCTTTTGATTTATCTCCACAAACTACAATTGCAACATCTGTATTTAATAACATTTTTGAGTATGGATGTACTTCTGTTATCTTTTTCATGATCGCTTTATCTCTTAAAACTATAAACTCCCATGGTTGTTCATTTCCAGCTGAAGGCGCCTGCATTCCTGCTCTTAGTAATTCTTCAACAATCTCTTCGCTTACCTTTATATCCTTATACTTTCTTATGCTTTTTCTATTTAATATTTCAACCATTGATCCATCCTCCTAATTGATATTTTTTATACGTCATGTTATTATTATAAAAAATTAGTTTATATACAACAAGTACGCACTATTTTGTATCATAGTACCCAAAAGGATACTGTAGAAAGGATGAAAACTATGAGTTCTAATTGTAATACTTTTGAATTTAAGAATAAAAATTATGCATGTACCTTTGAAATTACAATAGATTTAATCGGAGGAAAGTGGAAGCCTATTATTATTTGGCATCTGGGTTCCAAAGGAACTCAACGATTTAGTCATTTAAAAAGACTGATTCCTAGAATAACTCAAAAAATGCTTACACAGCAGCTGCGAGAATTAGAAGCAGATAATCTAGTGATTAGAAAAGTTTACCCTCAAGTTCCTCCAAAGGTTGAATATTCATTATCAGAATTAGGAAAAACTTTAATGCCTATTCTTAGTATGATGTGCGATTGGGGACATGATTATTATAAACTCAACTTTCGCAGGTAAAAAAACACCGCTACGGGAAATGATATCTTGCTTAGAAACCTTTCACTTCAGTAACAAGTTCTAAGCTTTACTCATATTGAAAAAAGATTTTTTAATTAATATTCCGTAGGAATCAGTAATTAAAAAATAACTTTGTCCAAATTCGTAAAGCTAAGAACTTGTAAACTTTGTTCAAATGTTTCTTACGCAATATATCATTTCCCTTCGCTAAACAGTATTTTTTTACTACAAAAGTTCAATTATAAATTATACTTAAGTACTGCCCTGAAATTTTATCACAAAAAAATAGGATAAGAGACGATAATTAACCGTCGTCTCTCATACAATACTGTACGTATCGTTTCTTAATCTATCCATAGATTTCTTAGATATAATTCTTAAATACACATTTTAACGTATATTAAATTCATTAACTATGCTATCCAATTTTCCAGCTAACTTCTCAAGCTCTTGGGATGTTTTCAATACATTTTCAAATACACTAGATTCAGATGTAATTGAAGATGAGATTTCTTCTGTTGCTGCTGCTGATTCTTGTGAAATAGATGATATTTCTTCAATTGATGACAAAATTTCTTCTTTATCTGTATCAATTCTTTGAACATTTTCAAAAACTTTCTCAATTTGTTCAACAGTTTTTGCTAATATTGCATCTATCTTATCAAAAATCATCGTAGTATTTTCCAATACTTCATTGGTATCATCATTAATTACTTTAGCTGAATCCATTGTTCCTTTTGTTAAAGAAATACCATTATCTATATCACTAACTATTTTTGATATTTCTATAGTGGAATTAGATGTTTGTTCGGAAAGCTTTCTAATCTCATCCGCCACAACAGAAAATCCTCTACCATGTTCTCCCGCTCTAGCAGCCTCAATAGCTGCATTTAAAGCTAAAAGATTAGTTTGTTCTGCTATAGCTCCTATAGTTTTAACTATATCATTGATTTGATTTGATTGATTAGATAATTTATCGACATTATTTCCAACCTCAACTATCATATTATTATTTTCACTAAATTTATTTTGTAAGTCATTAATTGATTCAAGACATTCTTGATTAGCCATTATTGTTTCGCTTGAATATTGTTCCATTAATTTTGTGCTTGCAACAACATCTTCAATTTTTTCAGCAAATATATTAAGTTTATTTGTTCCTTTCTGAGCACTTTCTGCCTGTTCTACTGACCCTGCAGCAAGTTGATCTACAGTTTTTGATATTTCATCTATAGATGCAGATGCTTCTCCAATAGAATTCATTAGTTCTTTTGAATATGTAAAAACTTCTTTTGAATTACCCGCTAGGTCACATACTATATTTCTAAGTACTTTTCTCATCTTAGCAATAGCTCGTACCATAGTTCCTGTTTCATCCTTAAATTTCAACATATTGTCATACTCTGAATTATTTGATAAATCAAGATCAGTTGTAACATCTATAAGCCCTGTTAATCTTTCAATAGGTTTTGATATATATTTGCCAATAACTAAAGCTATAAAAATACATATAACTACTGCTGCAATTCCAACTAATATCAAACTATTTCTTAAATTGTTCAAATCTTTAAATACTTCATCATCATTAATTGAATCATACAATATCCATACTATAAAGTCTTTATTTTCTAACATAAAAATTATAAGGCTTTTTTCCCACTAGTTTTATAAAATATTTAATTTAATAATCTCCAATACTATTAACATCAAAATACAAATGGAGATGTTTAATATGGCATTAATTTGGATTTTACTATCTATTTTTCTAATAATATTAATCTTAATAGCTGTAGTTCCACTTAAAATTATGTTTAATTCAGATAAAAATCTTGATTTTCATATTCTAGTAACTTGGTTAAACCCATTATTTAAAGCAAATATACAGAATAAAAATACTATCATTTTTCTATCAATATATTTATTTAATAAAAAAATATCATCAAAACCTATAAAAGCAAAAAACAAAAAAACAAAAAAATTAAATAATAAAAATAAATTATATTATTTACAACAAATTAAACCCTATTATCTTAATATTGACACTTCTTATGGATTTAGAGATCCCTCAACAACAGGAATACTATATGGAATAATAAATTCACTTACAGAATTAATAGATTTAAGAAATATACAAAACAATCCAAATTTCGTTACAGAAAATGATTATTTTAATGTTAATGGGATTATAAAACTTAATATTGCTTCAACAATTATAAAGTTATTGTCATCATATATAAAATCATATAGAATTGCTTATCAAAAATAAAAATGCTTATATTAATTTATTAATATAATAAAAAAACTAAAGGAGGAATAACTATGCAAGATACTCAAAATCTCGATACCTTATTCACAGATTTACAAAACTTTGTAAAAACAGAGTCTGTTATGGGTACTCCTGTTAATGTAGCTAATAAAACTTTAGTTCCTGTTCTATCAGTTTCACTAGGTTATGGAAGTGGAACAACTAAAAAAGTCCCTGTTACTACAAATGAAGGAGCTGGAGTTGGTTTAGGAGCTAAAATATCAACTAATTCTGTTGTAGTTATTGATAAAGATTCTGTTTCTATGCTTCCAGTAAATCAACAAGGTAATGCTAATAATACATCAAATAATAATGTCATGGGTGACTTAGTAAATAAACTCCCTGAAATGATAAATAATTTTAAACAAGGCAATCAACAACAAAATATGGGCCAAAATCAACCGCAAAATATGGCTCAAAATCAACAACAAAATCAACAACAAAATCAAAATCAAGCTCAATCAGAAAATAAGGCTCAAAATCAACAAAAGCAAACAAAATAAACTATTAAATATTATTTTATCTTTTTAACTTCCTTAAAAATTAAAAAACTAGCTAGGTAATCGTATTATAATACAAATACCTAGCTATTTTAAATTCAATAACTATTGTTTTCTTGTTTATCTAATTTTCTTATATAGCAACTTTTCGATTTCTAGATTTTAAACAACACATATACATCGCTACTGTATCATATCTAGCATCATGAAAAGTTACCTTATCACATTTAAATAATTCTCTTGTTTTATCTAAAACTTCAGCAGGATTAATATTATAAAATTCCATTACCTCTTCTACTCTAGGATTTTTATACCCTTTTCCTCGTTTAGCTGGAATTTTTAAAATATCCTTAAAATACTCCATAGTGCAAAAATAATTTTTAGCACCTAAATCTTTATTTAATCTATTAAATTCTGCTTCAACAAATTTTCTATCAAATTTAACATTATGTGCAATAAAAACAGCACCCTTCATATCATTATTTATTTCACTAAATGAATTTTCAAATCTCTTGCCCTTAGACAAAACTGTTAATTTCTCAATACTAAACCCATGAACCCGTTGTGCTTGTATTCCCATAGTTTCTACTGTAAAAAAATAATTTTTTACTCCAACTAGTTTTTTATTTTCCTCGATTATATAGGTAAGTTGAGCTATTTGACCAGGTGCAAATCCTGTAGTTTCTGTATCTAAAAAAATGCTTTTCATAATAAACTCCTTTATATAACTATTCTCTTTATAAATAATAGCATATATTACTATAAAAATTAAGCCATTCCTGCGAATGGCTTAATACTATATTTTATATAGGTTTAGTCAACGGTAATTTATCTTCATTTCCACCTTCAATTTTATATGGAATATCTACAAAGCCATCATCATTATCATCTGGTTCTGTCCAAGTATCCCAATAGTTTCCACCATATGGTTTTTCAATATTAAATGCATTATATCCATCAAAATCTCCAGCATGATTAAAGTTCTTAATAAAATTATTATTGTATATTTTATTAAAACTACATTTTGAAATATATATACCATAATTTGAATTATTATTTATATCATTTCTCTCAAGTTTGTTATAATGCGAATATACCAAATATAATCCATTATTATTATCAAAAATTTCATTATTAATTATTTGATTGTTAATACATTCATTGTATGAATATATTCCATTATTAATATTTGAATTAATTCGATTTTCTAATATCTTATTATCACAAGAATAGTACAATGTTATACCATATCTATTATTACATATTTTATTATTTTTAACTTTATTTGAATTTGAACTATAAAATCTAATTCCTGAATATCTATTATTATCAATTATATTATTTTGAATTTTACTGTTAGTAGAAAAGTATACTTCCACTCCATCATATTGATTTCCCAAAATATAATTATTCAAAACTGCACTTTCTATACAAAAATATAATTTTATTGCATAGTAAACACTATTAGATGTTATATTACTTTCAACTTTAATATTGGAACAATGAGTTAACCAAACCGAACTATATCTATTTGAATTTAATTTATTATCTATTATCTCTATATTATGACTATCAGCTAGCCAAATTCCATCATCATTATTGTTATTCAATCCATTATCATTTATTTTAGTATAATGACAATTTGAAAGCCAAATTCCATCATTTGAATTTGAAGATATAGTATTTTGTCTTAAATCGTTATAATAACAATTAAATAAATAAACTCCATCATTTGTATTATAATTTATATCATTATCTTTTATTTGTATATTAAAACACCTTTGTCCAAAAATTGCATTTGTAAAATGTGATATTTTAAATCTTGTTATAGTTACATTTTGTTTTTCATTGATAAAAATTCCATTTCCATAATCTGAACCTATTAATTCATTATTATTTCCATCTACTATAACATTATCTACATCAATTTCTATAGTATCATAAACTTTCTCTTTAATAGTTGCAAGTCTAGTTTCAGGATTCCAACTTCCAATAGATTCATCGCTCCACCCATCTTCTGTTAAATATATTGTGGAAGTATCAGTTTGAATAAATATTAAATGTGTTTTTGATAAATCTAATTTAAAACTATACATGCCTTCATTATCTGTGATAAATTCAATATGATTATGATAATTATCTTCATACATATGATATTTAGTTAAAGCAGAAAGTCCACTGATAGAAATTACTGTTTCTGTAATTTCTAAATTTGAATTATCTATATTCATAATAATCATATTTTTAACTATATTTAAAAAAAGTTTAATTGTTTGACTACTATTGATTGTCAAATCTTTAAATTCAAATTGTTTACCAATTTGATTCATTACTTTTTTATCTACTTCAAAATTTTGAGCAGGTATTTCTTCTATACTACTCATATAATATTACTTCCCTTCATATTATAAACATAATTGTAATTTTAAAATCTCTTACACTATTATAATATGATAAAGACATTTTTTAGTTTCATAGCTTTTTTTAATCACTTATGGTAATTGATTTAATTTATTGTACCATCTCAAACGAAAATTCCTCAAACCCAAGTTTGAGGAATTATAACTGTATTATTCTTATAAAATAACTTTTTCAATTTCTATTATTTAAAAAGATTTCTTTCTTCTAATTCACTTTTTATCATATTAAAAATAGTATCATTGTTTCCTATACTGTTAATATATTTAATAAATTTTCTATTCGCACTAGGTAATGATATTTTAAATATTTGAAGAAAATTTGTTTCAAAATTATCTTCCTTTAGTGAACCATAAAATATTTTAAATTTCTCTATACCATACATTGTAATAAGATATTCTATAAATGACCCTGCAATAGGATACGTAATTAAATCACTGTATTTATAAAAAATTTCATTAATTATTAATTCTTGTATATTTACATACATATTATTATCAATAAAAAATTTTACCCAAATGTAATTAGGTATTTTCAAGGACACTTTGTCAAAAAACATTGCTACTCCTTCTCTTATAAATGTTTGAGGAGGTATTGCTACATTATATGATATTATATGTGCATCTTCATGAAACCCAATGCATTTAATTTTATCATTATATACAGCATATATTTCATTTGGTTTTCTCGCAAAACCGTTGCACGGCTCATTGTCTCCATACAATTCACCAACTTCTATAGAAGATTCACATAGATAGTATTTAATTTTAATATTCATTTTTACATTTAAACAATTACAAATAAAATCATAACAAGTTTCCTGCAAACTAATTATTTTTTTTATTTCCTTTTCCGCAATAGAACCTGTATGATAATTAAAAATATAATTATCGCTTTCCTTTGTAATCCAATCCATAATTTATCCCCTCCATATAGCAAATGTCTATTTTTTACTATTTTGTCATACTTCATTATAACATTTTCCCCACAGCAACTGTCTTTACCTGCAAAAGTTGAATTTAAAATTTAAGATTCTTTCGTAATATATTTTCAACTAATTCAAGATAGCAGCCTTCATATGAAAATGTATTATATGCTAGCATAGTTGCAAGTCCATGTACCATTGACCACATAGCAATTATATCTTGATTATATTCTTCTTTTTTCACATTTATACTTTTTAAAAAATCAAGTGCACAATTTTCAAATACATTAAATGCATTATCTTCTCTGCTTTCAAGTTCAGTTTCTTCTATAACTGTTATAGATTCATTTTTTGTTAAAAAAGCAAATTTCAAATAATCTGGATTTTCCACCATAAACCAAACATATTGCTTTCCAAGTTCTATAATTCTTTCATATGGATCATCTTTATACTTTTCTGCCACTTCATTTAAAGAATCTTTAAAGTTATTAAACACATACTCTGATATTGCATTAATAAGTTCTTCTTTATTTTTAAAATGCTTGTATGGTGCAGCATGACTCACATTACACAAACTTGCCACTTTTCTAATTGAAAATTTTTCTGCACCCACTTCATTAAATAATTTTAGTCCATTTTTTATAAGACTTTCCTTCAAATCACCATGATGATATTTATCTTTTTGCATTTAAAACCCTCTTTTCAAAAATCTAGCTAATATTTAATAATATAATATCACAGTATGTTGACACTGTAAACATATCATGATATTATACTATTATGTTGACACTGTAAACTTAATGCTATTACAACCAATGTTTACACTTAAAACATTAGTTTATTATTAATATAAACCCCAATATGAATATAAATGTAAAGGAGGATTTCCATGTTATTAGTTCATGATTTAAGTGTTGAAGATTCAAGTGAATTTATATCATTACTACCACCTAACTCTAAAGTATTTTCAAAAGAAATAGATAATATTAAACCCTGTTTAGGCTGCTTTAATTGTTGGGTTAAAACTCCTGGTAAATGTATTATAGAAGATGCTTACACTGAAATGCCTAAATATATTTTAGAAAATGGTACATTTGTAATTATCACTGAAATAAAATACGGATGCTACAGTTCTTATGTAAAAAATGTTATTGATAGGTCTATAGGAATTCTTCTACCTTTTTTTCAAACTGTTAATGGTGAACTTCATCATCTTCCACGTTATTATAAACATCTTAAACTCATAGTTTTAGGATACGGAAAAGATGTTACTCCTGATGAAGAAGAAACCTTTAAAGAATTAGTTAAAGGGAATGCTATCAACTTATGTGTTCATGAATATGAAACTTATATAATTAAAGATATATCAGAAGCTAAAACAATATTAAAAAATCTATAGAAAGTAGGTTATTTTTATGATTAATTTATGTATTATAAATGGAAGCCCTAGGAAAGAAAGAAGTAACTCTAGCTATCTTGTACGTGAATTAACAAAACTATTAGATACTGATATTGAAATAAAAGAATACTTTGTAGGCAATCTTTTGAAAAATAAAAATTTATTAAATGAAATTCTATCCTTTGATAAAATTATTTTTACATCTCCTTTATATGCAGATTGTTTTCCAAGTATTATGCTGGAATTTATGGCTACTTTTGAAGATTTCATTAAAGAAAAAAATAATACAAGAATTGGTATGTACGGATTAGTCAATTGTGGTTTTTTAGAAGGAACTCAAAATAGAACAGCCCTTAATATTTTGAAAAACTACTCCAAAAGAATAAACTTTAATTGGCGTTTTGGTATAGGTATAGGTGGTGGTGAATTTATGGGAGGTTCTAAAAATATGCCGATAAATTCTCGTATGAAAAGACCTATATATACCGCTTTCTTATCTCTAAAAAAAGATATTGAAAATGAGTCAACTACTCCTATGAATAATATACTTGTAAGTCCAAAGATGCCTAAGTTTTTATTTAAAACTGCTGCAAATATGGGGTGGAAATCCATGGCTAAAAAAAATAATCTAAAACCGAAGGATCTTTATAAAAGAATTTATTAGTACTTATATGTTTTTTCAAAGGGGTATTACACAACTAACTTAACAGTTAGCTGCGTAATACCTATTGAATAAAATTTCATATATGTTTTCTGCATTAAATATTTATTCTTCTTATAATCGTATTTTATCTCTAATATCATGATTTTTTTATATCCCAAGTAATGTTATAACTTCCTTTGTGTTTCCCTCCAACTTTTATTTTATAAGTAGCATCTTTATTTATTTCAATTGTTTTATTGATCTGTTCCTTTGGATTTTCTACCTTAAATAACTCATTATCATTTTCATCTACAAAAGTTATTTTTAAATTTCCTTCTTCTGTAGTTACATTAATATTTAAATTTAATTCATCACCTTTTTTTAATTTTATGGAAGTAAATTTATAACCTTCAAAATCTGAATAAGACATCTTCATACTATTGTTTGTATTACTTTCATCAGAACTTTTAGTTTTATAACTTCCACCAGAACATCCAACTAAAAATATTAATACCAATAAACTAATCATTGGTATTATAATTTTAGTTTTTAAACTTTTAAACATAGATACATCAACCCCTTTTCTAAAAAATTTTCCCTTAACTTATTATATGACCTTACTTGCCTTGTTTAACAATTTTACAGGCATTTCATTATCTAACCTAAAGGTGAAACTTATGGGTCTATCCCCTCTATGGCTTATATAATTTGCAGTACCTAAAAAATAATAACTACTTGTTATACCATTCACTTTATTGTATTCACGTACAAACAACAAAATCTTATTACCCGTTTTTCTATGATTTATATACCTTTGACCAGTTTGTGATTCTACTGATGTTGTACTTTGTGATTGCCAATGGAATAGATTCTCACTAATAGCATAGTCCTCATACATAGTAGATGGAGAGTAATCTCTTTCACTTTTATTTAACGTGATAAAAAATGCGTCAATTTTTTCTTTCTTAAAATATTTAACTCCCTCTCTTTGAGATGGCTTTTTATTCTCTGTATAATATCCTAAAGCCGACAGTATCTCATCTCTACTATATTGACAGTGTAATTCAAGTGGAGAAGGTATTCCTAAATTCACTTTCTTTTCTAGAAAATCAATTTTCTCTTTATTGATTTTTAATATTTGTAACATTTCTTCATACATTTCTTTATTTTCTTTGATAGCTAAAATACTTTTTTTCAAAGTATTAAACCCTAAATCTGATGGTACTTTTACCCAAACTGTATAGTGAAACATCAAAAGCATTCTTTTTTCTTCTTCATTAAAAGATTCTACTTCTATAGTTTCTATATTTTCTAATACATTAATAATAAAGTTAATCCAAGTCATAGAATTTATATGTAATAATCTTGAAAATGCTTTTGTAAGTTCCTTTTCATTTAGATTTTGAAAATCTTCTTTCACTCCTGCTTCAACACATAATCTATTAAAACTAAACCTCTTATAAATATCTTCTAAACTCAAATTATAATAATCTATAAAATTGTTTATATTTAATTCTTCAGTACATACATTAGCAAAATTCCTTATCTTACTCTTTAAAGTATTTTTATTAATTAATGATTTCTTAAGATTATTCAGAATATACTCTTGAGCTACTTTTTCAAGGTAAATATGACATCCCTTAGGTAAATTCGGAAACTCATTTTTTATTTCTTTATCTGTTGAATCTTTTGTTTTACCAATTAATGCCCTAAATTTCTGTTCAAAGTTATAATTAGCATGTGCCTGACCAACAAAGTCTAATACTGTTAGACACTCTTTATTGTCACTTAATCTTAATCCTCTTCCTAACTGCTGTAAAAATACTGTAAGTGATTCCGTTGGTCTTAAAAATAAAACTGTATTTACCTCTGGAATATCTACACCTTCATTATATAAGTCTACAACAAAGATAAACTTTATTTCACCTTTAACAAGTTTGTGCTTTGCTTTATTTCTTTCTTGAATTGACGACTCACTATTTAGAGATATAGATTTCATACCAATATGGTTAAAATAGTCACTCATAAAATCAGCATGTTTCTTACTTACACAAAAGCCTAACCCCTTCACCTTATTGATATCATTTACATACTTACCTATATTCCTTACCACAAGCTCAGCTCTTTGATTATTTTTCGTATAAACCTTCTCTAAATCTTCTTTTAAGTAACCACCTCTGCTCCATTTCAGATTACTTAAATCTTCACAATCAGCAACTCCAAAATAATGAAATGGACACAATAATTTTTTATTTATAGCTTCACCAAGTCTTATTTCAGCTGCTATCTTATTATCAAAATATTCTAAAACACTTTTTTCATCCATTCTCTCTGGTGTAGCTGTTAATCCTAGTAAAACTTTAGGTTTATAATAGTTTAATAAATCCTGATAACTTGATGCAGCTGCATGATGAAATTCATCTATTATAATAAAATCATAAAAGTCTTCAGAAGTATTCTTTATAAACTCTTTAGAATTAAATGATTGTATAGATATAAATAAATGATCTATTTTTTCAGGTGTATGTTCTCCAACACATAAATCACCAAAATTATAGTCTTTTAAAATTGCTCTAAAACATTCTCTACTTTGCTCTAAAATTTCTTTTCTATGAGCTACAAACAACAATTTCGCTTGTTTATTTGTATCTTCCTCACAAAACCTCTTATAATCAAAAGCAGATATAACAGTTTTTCCTGTCCCTGTTGCTGCTACTACTAAATTTTTATATCTATTATGTACCTTTCTTTCTACTTGAAGTTTATCTAAAATTTCCTTTTGATAAAAATATGGCTTTATATCAAAATTAAATCTTTTAATTCCCACTTCTTTATCTTGCCTTATATATTCCAGTGAAGTTTTTAAAGCAATTTTACTTTCTTCCTCTTGAGGATTAAATGTATAAAACTCTCTATCATTCCAATAAGCATCAAAGGTAGCAGTAAATTTTGCTAAAATATCCTTTGAAGTTTGTTCTGATAATTTCATATTCCATTCAAGTCCACTACTCATAGCAGGATTCGAAATATTAGAAGAACCAATATACGCAGTTGAAAAACCACTTTCTCTATGGAAATAATATGCCTTAGCATGAAGCCTTGTCCTCTTTGTATCATAAGATATTTTAACTTCAGTATTAGGAAGATTAGCTAAAAACTCTATAGCTTTATATTCTGTGGCACCCATATAAGAAGTAGTTATGATTCTAATCTTTTTGGTTTCAGTAAATTCTTTAAGTTCATCCATAATCATTCTAATTCCGCTCCATCTAATAAAAGAAACCAAAATATCTATCCTATCCGCACTACGTATTTCTTTTCTAAATTCACTTCCCAAGTCTGGCTCATTTTTAGCTCCTGTAAAAAGAGAGTTTTCACCTAAAGGTGTTATTGGTCTATATTCCGGCTCAGTAAATTTAGGTGGCTTAATATTATTAATTTTATCACTTATAGAAAATAACATTTCCCCATTCAAATCCACTTTATAATCCTCTAAACTATCCTCATTAGTATAATTTTTCATAAGTTCAACTAACTTATTACATAAATCAATCTGTGCTAATAGTGTTTCCTCTTCATTTCTACCCTTTTTTAAATAACTCAATGCTTTTTTAATAACTGAACGTAAATATTGAGCAAACACACCTCCACCTTCAGCCTTATCAATAGGTTTTTTATCAATAAATTTATGATTTTCACCTAACTCATTTATTTTATTTTCTATTAATTCATTAATAACTTGCTCATATAATCCATTTTTGAGCTCCATAAAAACACCTTTCATTCATAGCTTTAATTGTCTTTTTTAACTTTTCCATATCTAATTTATTATTTTTCTTAATTAAAGGTAAAAATCCTTTTTTTCCTATACTATTTTTTCTAAATTCATCTATTATTTGTTTATCTACTATTGTAGGCTTAAGACTTGTTTTATTTTTTAATATTATATTTCTATAATCTGAAAATCTATTTCCTACAATTTGCATTTCCTTCCCTTCTATTATATCTATCTTACCTATAGCTATTATATTTTCTGGTATTAATTCAAATGTTTCTGCTACCAACTTGTCTATTTGATTTTCGTTTCTATATATTTCTATCATTTGCTCTAATATTTCAAAAACTTCTTTTACTTTTTCATGATCTAATCCTTCTGCTGCTCTTAATTCAGATAAAATTTCCCATGCATAATATTCATACCAATTTAATAGTTCCTTATCCGCTATAATTCCGTTATTATTCATAATTTATTACTCCTTCAGAACAACATTTGACTTCTCTAAATATCTTCACATCGATACTTTACTCCGCAGAAAAAACATTCCATGAAATCTCTGAAATCATCAAATACCATTACTGCTATTTCTTCAAGCTCATCTCTACTCTCACATTGATAATATTCTTCATGGTCAAGCCATATTAAACTATACTCATTTAATACATCAAAACACATAATTCCATAAGAATCTACTTCGCCTATTGGAATATATCCAAAATTTAAAAGTTCTTCGCATTCATTAAATACATTATCTATTTCATCTAATGGCTTATCTGGTGTTTGATTCATAATTTCTACTTTAATATCATAATCATCATAACACATATAATTATCAACTATACCTTCTAATTTATCAAATACATAAAAATATGAAGATATAAATGCTTTATATAGTTCTGGTAACTTAACTTTAAATTTTTGTTCTAATCTAACTATATCCTCTTCTAAAACATTTGATTCTATCAAATTCCATTTATTATTATCCTTATCTCTCATCTCTTGTGGAATCTCTGTAGATAAATTTCCTATTTTAAATTTTTCTGGATGATTTTCTTTTAATATTTTAAAACAATTTTTTACAAAATCTCTATCTTCTTTTTTTATCATAATCCTACCTCTAATATCTATTTTTTAATTCAATTATTAATTGCTCAGCACATGTAAATTCATATTCAAATTTTTCATCAATAAACCTACCACTAAAATTCATCAAATGCATAAACTACACCATTGCCATCCTTTATTGCTTCTTTAAGGAATTCTTTTAAAAATTCATGTATTCTTCTTTAACTTTAATAATCTTTACTGTTTCTATTCTCATAAATCATTCTCCTGTCATTTTAAATATTGTTTTAAAACACAGCCTTTATAAATAATCTATTAAAGTAGATAATGATTACCTGATTCCAATATTTCCTTAAAAGAATATATATATTCCATGGTGTTTCCATCAGCCCAAAATATAACCTTATCTTTATACATAACCGCTTCTATTCCATCATCAAAACCGAATCTACAATAATTAAATTGGAACTTAAAAGAATAATAAGCAAATCCATCTTCTAATTCATTACAATTAATTATTATTGTATTAATAAAATTACCATCATAACGCATTCTATCTAAATCTTCTTTTGTTCTTACATAATAATTTTCTTCAGTATTAGAATCATATATATCCCAATTTTTAAAGCTTTTAACCAAAGATTTTAACATATTTTCATAAATTTCATTAAAATTTTCTGAAATAAAATTAAGTGTATTCTTTACTATTTGTTCTTTATTCTCATTAAAACCACTTACAATTAAAGTTGGTGTTAATGTTTTATTAATAAATTTACCACTACATTTAATAGGAAAAATTATATTCTCTCCTTGATTAATTAATTTTGTTAATTTTTCTTTCCACTGTGAATCATTTAAATTTATTTCTCCATATTCATTCATTTTATACAACTCCATAATAAATCACTCAATTAGAAACTACTCATCATCATTTTCACAAAATTCCCATGATAATGATCCATCAATATACCTAGCAGGATTCGCCATAAATTTGCTCCATGTAAGCCCTGGAATAAAACCAAACTTTTCATGTTCCATATCTAAGCAGGCAAAACTTTTATGTTCTGGTATCCATGACATTACTCCTATATTGTCATAATCATCTACATCGTACAATAAATCAACAAAGGTCATATTATTCCATTTAAATACTCTTACCTCATCAAGATTATAAAACTTAATATAGTTTGTCCACTCAGATTCTGGCAAATCTATTCTTCTATTTTCAGAACCTAAAAATTCAATAACTTCATCAGGCAACTCAAGTTTTTTCAACCTATGTACACACCATTCATGCTGATGCCATTCTTTTGGTTCATAGTTTTTAATAATCTCTAATATTTCCTTATCATTATTTCCTATTGATTCATCAAAAGCTCTATACCCCCATTTATCATTACTTACTTCCACAGCTTCATTAAAAGATCTATATCCCCATTTATCAGTTATTGATTATTCCTCCATTGGGATACTTTTTCCCATTAATTCTTTTACTAATTCATTATTAATTTTAGGTGGTTGTAATTCTTTTCTTAACATAATTGTGTTTTATCCTTTCTAAAATCATTTCCTATAAATCAAAATCACCTTCATATAATACTTTAAGTTTTTCCTCATAAACTATTTCCATTGGCGACTTTAATCCTTTAAATTTTTCATTTTAACCCTCTACTCAATCTGTTAATTATACCAATATGTATATATTTATGTATTCTTTAATAAAATTTCTATTATTACTATAATTATATGTTTTTTTACATATTTCTACAAGATAAGTTTTAAAGATGATTGTGTCAAGTTACTGTCGATTAAAAGAACTAGGAAAGTACATCTACCCTTCCTGTATACTGATTAAAACCTTTAGCAAAATAAATAAAAAACCAATCAAAGTGAATCTCCTTCACCTCAACTGGCTTTATTAACTAACCTATCAATTCCACACTCAAATTGTATACATAATCACTTGAAATTACCTTTATCTGTAGCAGTTATCTATGGTTCCATCTTAATTAAACAATCCTTTTGGTAAAAGCTTATACCATATCTAACAATATTCTTATATCCTTCACATCTAAGTTCTTCATCATACTTTTTCTCTTTTATTTGATTTAAAGCATCATCCGCTCTTTTTTCTAAATCATCTATATTTTTAGCTATTTTAAATTCAATAACTATTGCCATTCCTCTCTTTGAAACAGATTTTATAAATAAATCACTTCGACCAGTGCCGCCCTGGCATTTGCCACTTAGCGAGGTATCGAGCTTAGTGGCAAAGCCCACATCGTCTTCATGACGAGGTGCTTCCTTATAATTAGATTTTACTATATATTTCTTATAATTTAACCATGATTATATTGAATATGTTCCGAACCCAAAAACATAGGAGTTTGACTTCTAATCATTTTTACAATATTTTTATTCAATACATTAGGCAACAAACGAATTTTATCTAAATGTTTGATGTCAATCCATTCACTACTAACTTGCATTTCATCAATTTCTGTTGGTTTTTGGGTAATATCATCAACTAATTCACATAGAAAAATGTGATACATCTTATGAATATATTCTGGATATAATTCTCTCGTTTTAGGGTTTTCACATATTTCTTCACACAGTGCTGCAAATCTCTTTGGAACAACGCAGTATCCAGTTTCTTCAAGACATTCTCTAATTACTGCTTCATGCAATGTTTCATATGTATGTTGTCCACCACCAGGTAATGAGTAATACTCTCCATTATGTTCGTCAAAACATTTATTTAATAACACCTTGTCTTTATTTATAATAATTGCTTTTGCTGTACTTCTAATACCCATTTCTAAAACCCTCCACATTTTTTCACTTGTCAAATTATGCAATTATATATTGATTAATTGGGAAACTTTTTTTATTACACCTTATCGTTTAACAAAACCATATGTATATGGTCTTCCCATTTTCCGTTTATTTTTAAATATTGATATGCTAATCCCTCGTTATAAAACCCTAACTTTTCAACTACTTTTAAAGAGCGTATATTTTTAGGTATAATATTGGCTTCAATTCTATGTAAGCCAAATTGGTTAAACATAATATCAATACCCTTTTTAGTTGCCTCTGTCATATAGCCCTTATTAATTTCATCTTTATCTAATTTATAACCTAAATAGCTGGATAGAAAAGCACCTCTTACAATGTTATTAAAGCCAATAGAACCTATTATTCTTTTTTCATCATCTTTTTTGAAAATCCATAATCTAAATGACGTACCATTTTCTATATTAACTAACTGTTTACCCAATTGTTCTTCATGATAGGAAATTTTATAAAATTCTTCACTTTTTGTAGGTTCCCACTCCTCTAAAAAATCCCTATTTCTCAAATAATAGTCCAAAACCAATTTTGCATAAGTTTTGTCCAATACTTTCAAAACAAGCCTTTCTGTTTCATAAACTTTTTGCATAAAGATTCCTCCTTAAATTTCTATATTTTCAGAATACCCTTCTTGTAATAAAATTCTACTATTTAAGAAAATTGTATCAACATATTTAAGAATCTTTCTGAATCTTTTGTTTCAATTTTTCTTATAATCATATTTTTACCTCATCTTTCTTTTTTCTAAATGCAACATGGATAAAATCTACCTTAAAATAAATTGAAATGTATAATCACATACTTTAACAAAACCCATATTTTCATAAATAGACTTTGCTACTTTGTTGCTTACTGCTGTCTGTATTATTGGTATCTTATTATTTTCTATCGCCTGTTTTACCATTAACTCCATAAGTACCTTTCCATACCCTTTTCCTCTATATTGTTCATCAATATAGACAGTAGTAATGTCAATATACTTGCTGCTTTCTCCAAAAAATCTAGCCATTCCGATAATATTGCCTTCTAATTCAAGTAAATAAACTCCATTCTTCATCTCCTGATTAATTTTATCGTCACTTGTAATACTTTGTATTTCTTCTTGAGTCTCTGCTCCAAAAAAACCTATAAGATATTTTTTTACCTTGTCAATATCTTGCTTATTTGTTTTAGCAATTCTTAAATTCATATTTTGTTGATCATTAAAGATATTATAACTATCAACATTAAATTGATAATATGTATTTAAATACAACTCCTTATCAATCTCTAATCTAGTCATTATATGTTTTACTTCTTCTACCTTTCCTGCTAATAAAATATCACTATAATTAAGTTCTTCAATCAATTTTGATATCTTGTCTAAACCATCTATAGAGGTAGAATAAAAACTTGTAAAATGCGAATTCCCATCATATTTGATATGTACAACTTCTGTTATTTCATTCTCTTCTGTCCCAATATATATTTCTCCTATACTATTCCTTTGATTTTCTAAATAGTGAATTAAAAACACATTCATAATTTCATCTGTATAGAGAACATCTAATATTTTTTGAACTACTTTATCTGTAATGTCTACTATTTTATTCATTTAATTAACACCTACCTTTTACTCTGTATTAAGTATACTCTATTAAAATATAGAATCTATCTTCCTGCATATCTTGTAAATATACTTCCCACATAATTATACCAGAATTAGGTAAAACATGTTTACATAACGTTACTGCACGATAAAGAGCATTATCAATATAATCTTCTCTAAGATTATCATTACAATCATAAACTTAACCTTGTACTTATTTGATAACGTATTCCAATGGAGCAATTGTGAAATATTGGGTTAATACTATCTTTTAACCCAATAACCTTATAATATATTACTTCAATACTATAAGATTCTTGTCAACTATTTCTTTACTATTGATGAAGCAGTCAACTGCATAGTTAAGTAAATCACTTTGTTCATAGGGTATACCGTGAGAAGCATTTTTAACAATATAACCTATACTATTTTCTAATAAAGCTTTGTTCTTATTAGCTGATTCTTTCATAATCTTTTTTTCATTCTCCCCTACTAATATTAATGTATCAACCTTCACTCTTGACTTATTTTGAAAACTATAATTAGAATTTTCATATAAGATATGGCTAAATGTTTCTTTGGATATTTTTAAGGAATCTTTATAATAATCATCAAACATACTATCTGGTATTGATAATTGCTTTGATTGAACCTTTGCAAAAATTTTCAACTTAACCAAGGGCATTGTACAAGCAATCATTGGCTTTACCATTGCATTAACAAAAGGCATTGGTTTATTGAGTCCACTTATAATTATGGCCTTATCAATAACATCCTCATAATGTTCTAACATAAACATTATTATTTGAGCTCCTATTGAATGACCTATTAATATTGCTTTCTTTGATTTTGATTCTTTTAATATAATTTTTTTAATTAGTATCGCACAATCTTCTATAGTAGTAAAATCAATATCACTATTCAACCCATGTCCTGGTAAATCAAATGTTATACATTTCTTACTTGTAAAATGTTTAACTTGATTATTCCACATCCAAGGACCTACACCTGCACCATTAATAAAAACAACAACATCGCCTTTTACATTTCCTGCCACATTGTATTGAATCATCATATCACCCTTTCACAGCGGTTTTAATAGTATTTATAATCAAATCCAGATCACTTTTCATAACTTTTTCTAGTTCTTCAACAGAATAATTTAGCTCTAATTTTCTTATGAAGGCAAGATTATATCCGTCAATTATATACTCTGATATTTTTAGTATATTTTTCTTATTTTCTTTATATTGTGACCAATCAATATCTTCTAATAAATCCATTTGATATGTCTTAATAAGTTCTTTTCTTATTAACATGACATCTTCATGGCAAGGTGATGATAAATCATAAAAAGCATTTAACATTACACGAAATTCTAATTCATGATTTTTATAATAATCAAATCCACAATCTAATAACGCATTAAGTCTATCAAAATAACATCTTATGCTCATATCCACATTTCTTGATTGATATTTTATAATATTCTTCATTATTAGACTTATTATATATAAATACAAATCTCTTTTGTTTTCAATATACTTAAACAAACCACCTTTGGATATTTTAGCCTCAGTAATGATACTATTTAGTGATGTGTTATCGTAAGTATTCTTTGAAAACTCTTTTATACATGAGTTAATAAGATTTAATCTTTTTTCTTCTGATAATCTATAAAAAGTATCTTTCATCATTTATCCTCCTTTAGAGACCACTTGGTTTCCATTATGTTAGCATCCTTTTTAACTCTTGTCAATTACTCTTTCACTGGATTATCTGTATGTAATTGTAATATCGTTTTATAAAACACAAAAAGACCATGAAATTTAAGTTATAACAACTCTCTTCATAGTCTTTCTCTACTTTTTATCTTTTATTTGATTAAAGCATCATCTGCTCTTTTTTTAGATTACATCAATCTTGACCTCTAACAAATTTAGAAACAACAGTTGTAAGTGGAACAGGAGCTACACTAAATGTATTATCATGATTTATTGTGATTAGAGTTCCTCCCCTAAGTAACTTTATTATGTAATTACCTAACCCTGGCAAGTTTTTATCACCTTTAGCAAAAATACTATATTTACCTTGTAAAATTATCTCTGAAATTTGCTCTTTATCACCTTTTGATCCTATTTCAACGTCATGATTACCAAATAAGAGGGCATAAGGAATTTTAAAGCCATCCATAAATTTAACTAGTTTTTTAGTTTGTTTAATATTGTTTCTTGTCCCAGTTTTTAATATATACGGAAATATACTATCTCCCGTTAAAATAATTAAATCAGGTTTTGTTTCTTTTACTAATTTTGTTACAGCAGCCATACCTAATTTATCTTGCTTTTTAGATAGTATTCCAAAACCAAAATGCAAATCAGTTAGTTGTAATATTTTATAAGGTTTATCACCTACTTTTAAAACAAAATAATTATCTTTATCTTTGTAAAACATAGGATTATTATACATATGCAATTCCTCCTATTTGTTACTTTAATGGTACCATGGCTCCAACTGAACATATTACAGTAGATATTACCATTATAATTTGAAATGGCAATGTTCCTATTTTACCACAAATTGGGCTAGTACCAGCTTTTTTTCTTGATTTATTGTATGTAAATATAATCATAATAGCAACAAGTACTACTACCCCAGACATTATTCTTGTCAAAATAATAAAATTATTATTATTTTATTGGATTATATTTGTCACCATATTCCTCTTTTGCCTTTTCTGTATATTTTAAAATAAAATCAGATTTAGCATCTGTATATCCGTCTCGATTATGTTCATATTTTTTTATCAGTTCTAATTTTAATTTACCATATTCTTTAGCAACTTCTTCATGTTCAATAAGATAGTCTCTAAAATACAATTCATTCCAATTATCGTTGTAACGAACATGCAAATGATATACTTTTTCTGAAAATCCCTCTTTAGTATATCCTTTATTAAATGTCATTCTCATACATGGATCATTTTGAGACCACATCAATATCCACCCATTATGTAGTAATATATTTTTTAGTTGTTCAATATCACTTTTATTATCTATTTCCAGTAAAATGTCAACTGTAGGCTTGGCAATCAATCCTTTAACAGCGGTACTTCCTATATGATTAATACGTATAATATCCCTTTTATCAAGGCAACTTAAAAGTTTTTGTTTTTCAATTTCATACCAATTTTTATAATCTGGATTATGTTCTTTTAAAATTATAGGGAATAATTCCCATAATTCTTCTAAAGTCATTTCTGACAATTCTTTTCCCATATACATACCTCCATTCAAAAAAAACATAAATAATCTTTACTTTACCGCATTTTTGATTATTCTTATGAACTAGCTGATGAAGCTGCTGCTGATGATGCCGCACAAGCCGCTACTATAGCTGCTTGCTGCTGTGCAATTACTATAGCATTTATGCTATTTGCTAAAGTTACATTAATTAATCCTTTTTGAATTCTTTCTATATATGAATCTGCTACTAAAGAACTGGATAACATAACTACATGAGATTTTTCAATGCTAAACATCCCATAACCACTTTTTCCTCTTATATAATCATACACCTCTTTTATTTCTTCCACTAATTTGTTTTCATCACAAGCTATAAGCGTTAATACTCCTAAAGAAGTTAATCCAGAATATTTTAATTTACATTTTTCACTTTTCAATTTATCATATAAAAATATTGCCCTACTACATTTATTTTCAACATCTTCCTCTCCAAAAGCAAGTATCTGTGAAAGGGATTGGATAGAATTTCCTTTAGTAAAAGCCCTTTGATTTAGCAGCTTATAACACTTTTCTATTTCCTCTGAACTTTTTTCTACATCTAAATCTGAAGTAGCAAGTACTGCTGCAAGAACATAATCATCTGTTGAAGTTAACCAAAAATGGTTTTTCTTCATATTAGAATAGAAACTTTTCATTCTTTCAATTTTCTCATCCCATTTATCTATAGAAACCTGTTTAACTATAGTATAAGAAGCTAATGGTAAGTATTCACTACTTGTGAAACCTGCATCTTTCATTTTTTCATATACCATTTGCATATTTTTAAAGAAATCTTTATAATTATTTTCCAAACACAAAAGACTACTTAAAATAAGTAAATTTATCCCTTTAAATCGAGAAAATAACCCTACTTCTTTTTTTATATGATTTTTTATTTCTTGGATTTCTTCAGTGTTTACACTCTTATTTTGGGATGCTAAATTCATAGCCATAAAATGTTTTACTATAGTATAATCCCATTTAAAATCTCTTTTAATCTTATAATAATTTTCCACCATTAAATCTACTTTTTGTTTTAATAATAATTCCATAACGCCACCTCATATATAATTATTTTAAACAATGCATATTTTTCTATTTTTTCAATAACTTCTTCTTAATTATAACATATTTACTAAAAAACTCTGCCTTAAGCAGAGTTTTCTAATTTGTGCAGTCATTTATTCCATAACTTATTCTTTTGTTAACCTTTTTTCCTCATACATCCTTGTATCTGCAATATTCATAATCCTATCTAGAGTATCTCCATCTCTTGGATAAACAGCAAGTCCTATACTAGGTACAACCTCAATATCTATATTTTCATGTTTAAATTTAAATACTGATTCTTCTCTTATTACTTTATCAACATGTTCTAAATCTTTCATTTCATGAATTTCTGAAACTACAATTAAAAACTCATCTCCGCCTATTCTAAATACTTTTTTTCCTTTTATTCTAATAGATTGCAATCTCTTTCCAAATTCAATCAAAACTAAATCTCCTACCTTGTGTCCATAATTATCATTAATCTTTTTAAAGCGATTAATATCCATTAAAAATATACCTATCAATCTATCGTTTGCTTCTGCTTTTTTTAATACAGTTTGATAATAATACTCTAAAACATATCTGTTATTTAATCCCGTTAATTGATCATTCATTGCTTGATAATTTAACTGATACCTTGTATATAAAATCATATATACAAAGAATCCAATTATAACACTTATTAGTATGGCTAATGATTTTAAAATCAGAATTTTCACTCCATCTTCTTTCCATCCATCCAAAGGTTCTATAACAACTTTCCATTTATTATTAAAATTTGTTATATCCAAAACTAGACCATTTCTATTCATTATTTTGTTATCTCCATAAAATGGTGTTTTAGGAAAATTTTCTTGATTATAGATTGCTACATTGAGACTTACTTCTTTTGCTATTGTATCTATATATTTAAGATATTTATCTCCGTCTAAAACAATACTAATCTGCCCCCAATATTTCCCTTCAATTACTATAGGTAAACGAGCAATAAATCCAACGCCTCCTTGTACTAAATTAATAGGTCCTATAAATAACCCTTTTAATGTTTCTTTAACCTTTAGTACATTATCTCTTTGGGTAGGTATAGTTTTTATATCCACACCTATAGCTTTTTCATTACCTTTTTTGGGATAATTCCATATAATTGTAGTGTCCTTAATAATACCTACATTTCTAATGAGAGTTATTTTTTTTGATAATAACTTTTCTAAATATCTATTTGTATCTTCTTCTGATATATATGGATTTGTTTCTATATACGCTAAATATCCTTCCAGTAAATTTATACTCTCATTTATTGTAGATTCTGCTTCAGATTGAAATCTAAGAAATTTCTCCAATGTTTCTGACTTTTTCCTATGATTATCTCTATTCTCTATAGTATTAACACCAAAAAAAAGTAATATAATAATTACTATACTTGTTAAAACACCTATACTTATAGAATATATAAACTGCTGTTTCTTTGTTTTAAAATTCAATATTGTACCTCCATATTTTTGAATTTACTAATAGTTTAATCAAAAATAATTTTATTTTTTATAAATTTCACTTTATATTATATATCATTATTACAATTTTATTTACTTACAAAATTATATAATAAGACTTGTGTATCCATATTTTACCAAGGTTAAGAAATACTAAATATTATCCGTAATTTTTTTTACTAAAGGTAAATTTCAATACACTTTACAGCTTGCTTGTAATCGGAAGGAATACATTAGGGTAAGTTAACACTTATGATTTACATTTTAAATGATTCACAAGATAAGATCTTTCTAAACTTATATGTCTTAATTTAATTTTACTATAAAAACAAAAATTTTACACGAACTTTTTAACTAAGTGAAAAGCTCACAGACATAGTCTGTGAGCTGTAAAATCATATATTCATCTTTTTTTGAATAGCTTTTTTATAGGGTTTTAGCATTGCTTCATTCATTTTCCCTTTTGCATTTTTCTTAACTGCAGGTATAGACATAAGCAATCCAACTAGATCCATTTTTAGCCGAGTACCTATCTTTTTTTGTGGAAAATCATAAATTCCATGTTTTTTATAGAAACGATGATCTTCCTTCATTAATCCACGCATAAGGTAAATCAAATCTCTAAATATTTTCATACCACCAACGCCTAAGAAATTTTGCGGCAAAACCAACTGATTTTCAAGAGCATAGGCAGTTGTTTTTGCTAACTTATTCAAGTTTTTTGAAATATCATCTTGACTTTGAATCTCATCTACAGCAACTCCAGTTAGAAAATTATGTCCTACTTCACATCTTCCCTCTATTATAGTCCTAAGATTACTTTCCTTTGAATAATCTCCACTTAATATATAGCCTACTGGCATACCCATTGTTACTGTTCTATGACCGTTGCAAAACTGACGATCATCATATAGTTTAAAAGATGCTCCTAAAGAATGATCTTTAATAGAAGCTGCATAGATAATAGCATCTGCACTTTGTATCTCTTCCCGAAGATAGCTCTCAAAACCATCTTTATATATACACTTACCATCTGATGCACAGTTAAAACATCCTATGCATCCTCCAGCAAACTTAAAATCTAGTATATTAACCTCTCTTGTTTTATATGGATAATATTTCTTAAATCCTTCAATCATATTTTTAAGATTCTCATCATTATTTTCACAGTTAGTCACAATTACTGTATCATATTCTTCTGATTTTTTTGACTCATCAAAAGGAGGTTGATAAGTAATTCTTTCACCAGACTTTATCACTTCTTTACTCTCAAAACATTTATTCTTAACTGAAAACTGTACATATTTCCAAAAATTTATCAAATCCATTCTACCTTTATGAGATAATAAATCATCCATATCCGCTGATAATCCTTTAATAACACTTAATCCAATATCATAAGCATTGTCTTCAATGTACTTATGCGCCGTAATATCAAAAAAATGCTTGGAGGTAGTAATCTGTGTCATGAACTTCCCTGCTATTTCATTGTAATCCAATCTATCTTTTAGAACTTCAATAAAACGATGTAATTGATAAGGAGCTATAAATGTGTATACTGGATAAGAAAATAAAATTAAGTCAGATTTCTTAATCATTTCAATAACATTATCACACTCCCCCTTTTGTTCATATTTTCCAATTTTTTGACCAATGTTTAATACTTCAAATTCATCTTGTTCAAAATGTTCTTTTAGATATTCAACTGACTGTAGTGTAATACTGTTATTTCCTTTTGGACTGCCATTCAAAACTAATACTTTCATACAATCCTCCCATTTACATATTTTTTATTTACATAGTTTTATAAGAACTTCACTTAACATTTTTATAATTTTCTCATCAGTAATATTTAGACTTGGTGACATAACCATAGTGGCTAAACCATGGGTAAATATCCACAATTTAATCATAATGTCTTTAATCTCTTCTTCACTTAAGTTACTGAATATTGGCATCTCATTCATCTGTTCTATTCCTTTACTTAAGTCAAAGGTATCTTCTCTATCAAAATCAACATCTAAGTTTTCTGTTAGATACAGTGCCTTAAATAAATTACTCTCATTTTTAGCAAAATCAATATAACCAAGACCTGTGTTTAAAAATTCATTCTCAACCTTTTTATAATTAAAAATATATTTTAGAAAATACTGTCTAATATCAATGAACAATTCTTCCTTTAAAGCATCCATATTTGCATATGCTCTATATATAGGTTGTGTAGAACACTTTAATTTTTTTGCTATATTCCTTGCAGTTAAATTTTCTATCCCAGATGTTTTTATAATTTCAAATCCTGCCTGTTTTATGTTCTCTTCATTTACTACTATCTTAGGTGGCATATCTCTTTTCTCCTTTACTAATAAAAATAACAAGTGTTATATAACACTTGTTATTTTATATCTTTTTTATTATTCTGTCAATTTAGAATTTCTTCCATTTATTTTTGAAGAGCCAAAGGATAATTTTACAAATTAACCTTATATTTGATTTTAACCCCTTCATTTACTTTTTCTACTTTATTTAAATTAAACATCCTTAAACCAATGCTTTGTTCTGTTTGCAATTTTTACAAGAGTCAACATTACCGGCACTTCCACTAATACACCAACAACAGTAGCAAGTGCAGCTCCTGATTTCAACCCAAACAGCGAAATAGCCACTGCTACTGCTAACTCAAAGAAATTACTTGCACCAATCATACCTGCTGGTGCTGCAATATTGTGTTTAAGTTTCCATGCTCTTGCCCAAAAATACGCTATAAAGAAAATTAGAAATGTTTGTATAATTAATGGTATTGCAATAAGTACAATATGAAATGGATTATTTAAAATAATTTCCCCTTGAAATGAGAATATAATAATCAAAGTAAGTAGTAATCCTACAATGGTTGTATTATTAAATTTCTTTAGGAATATATTTTCAAAATATTCTACCCCTTTATGTTTGATGATATATTTTCTTGACAAATATCCACCAACTAATGGAATAATTACAAACAACACTACAGATAAACTTAAAGTATCATATGGTACTTTTACATTACTTACACCTAAAAGAAAAGCAACAAGTGGTGTAAAAGCAAATAATAAAATCAAGTCATTCACTGCAACTTGAACTAAAGTATAAGCTGAATCACCTTTTGTAAGATGACTCCACACAAAAACCATTGCTGTACAAGGCGCTGCACCTAAAAGTACTGCTCCAGCTAAATATTCATCAGCTAAATCTGGAACTATCCAAGCTTTAAAAACAACTTTTAAAAAGAATGCTGCTATCAAATACATTGTAAATGGTTTAATAAGCCAATTAGTTACACAAGTTACTGTCAATCCTTTAGATTTTTTCGTTGCTTGTACAATACTTGAAAAATCAATCTTAAGCATCATTGGATAAATCATTAACCAAATTAATATAGCCACTGGAATTGAAACCTTTGCATATTCAAATTGGCTAAGAGTTTGTGGTATAATAGGAATCCATTTACCAATCATCACTCCTATAATAATACAAAGTACAACCCAAACAGTTAAATAACGTTCAAATATACCCATCTCATTAGATACTTTTAATTCTTTATCTTCATTCATTTTAATCCCTCCTGTTCTAAAATATCTAATACTTTCTTTCTATCCTCAGTAATGCACTGACAATTCATATTTAAATATCGATAAAGTAATTCTTTTTCATCTATAAATTAAGTACTTACTTTATAGTGTACCCACTGAGCATATTTTTACGAATTTATAATACTAATATTTTTAAGTTTGCTTAGATGTGTAGAAACATTGGATTGTGTCATTTCAAGCAACACTTCAATTTCACAAACACAAAGTTCAGCATTCATTAATAAGTAGTCTATTTTCATCTCCAAGTGCTTTAAAAAGTTCAATCATTAAGTAAAATTTGCCTCCTAATATTAATATATTCGATTATACTCATATACCATCATATATTTTTTGTATGTACAAGCAAATAATATTAATGCAAACATCCAATAATAGTTGTATATTAATGAAGAAATATTCTATATGTTTTAAGCTATTTCATTGTTCATTAATTTGCTCTTAAATAACTTTTAATTATATCTTAAAATCACCGTTAAAGAAATAGACTGCTGGTAGTTCACCAGCAGTCTGCTTCCTCTTCCTTCTTTATTTATATTTTAAATCGTATGAGCTCTACCTCTATAAAGTCTTTTTCAATTTTACACCTTGCTTCATCTACCATCATACCAATTAAGGAAAACTCCGTATCAATATCACAGTCACCTACAAGTTCCCAATAATATTCTTCCATTTCTTGTTGTTTGGCTCTATTTAATTCACTAATCAATTCATTTAATCTTGTTTCACAGCCATCCACATAGTCCATTTTAAAGGTAATGATAAATCTATTTGTTTCTTCTTCTATATGAATCTGAATATCCACTGATCCAATTGTAAAGAAAAAGTTCATCATTTCGTTGACAATTTTAATTATTCTCTTCTTTTCATGCTTCATCTAAATTTCTTCCTTTCTAAAAGCTTCTATACAAGGCACTAAAGCCGCAGCAACAATACCTGCTGCAAACCCATTATTATACAAATTCAAGCCACCATGAAGGACTCCTACATTTAACACCACAGAAGAATGAATAAATCCAGCTAAAATACCATACTTCCATCCAAACTCCCCTGCAATAGGAGCAAGAGCTGTACCAAAAAGAGCTGCTAGTTGAATAGCTGGTACCTGAATACCCCAGTTTTTTGTAAGCGCCCCTAGGGAAACACCTAGAAAAATAGGTATAATATTTTTAATATGCTTCCCAAATGCACCAAATCCCATAATAGTAAATATTCCACCTATGGTTGGTCCATTTAAATCTCCACCTATAAGTAAAATATAGCTGATAGCAGCAATTCCATTAATGCCCATGTTGATAAGTGAAGGAGCATATCCATACAATAATGTAAAATCTGTAATCAAACGACCGGAGCGCTTCATAATATTTTCTACATTTTTAAAGGATTTTTCATTTAGATAATACCCTAGTAGAATCATACTTATCGATAAAGAAAATAAGTATACACTAAAAATTTGGTTATTTCCCGTTGTCCATACCATCCTTGGCTCTGGTATAATTCCATATGATTTAAAAATAGAGACCAATATAGTTCCTATAATACCAGCTGCAAACCCTATATTGTATAAATTGAACCCTTGATGGACTCTAAGTAAATATGTAGACAAAGGAGGCAAAATAAAACCTATAAATACTCCTGTACCAACACCTAAAAATACCCTTACTATAAAATGTGCTTCAATACTAAATAATAATTGAGATATCATAGGTGCCATAGCTGTTCCAAATAATGATACATAAACATATTTTGTAAAGGTATCCTTTTGATATTTTGAATATAAGTATACTCCTAAAATAATGAACCAAACATTAAATATATTTTTACCAAAGAATGCAAACCCAGCCATTAAAAATAAAGATGCAAATGTTACGCCGTTAAACTTAATCTTAAGTTTATATAAAATACCTATAGATACTAGAGTTAGTATACCTGAATTTACAAAAGTAGCACCCATTCCACCAACACCTATGTAATCTGTAATTAACGTATCTGGATATATTATAATTTTTCCTATGCCTTTTATAATACCTTTTGGCGAATCTATAAAAAAACCAATTAAGATTAAAGTAACCGCAAAAAATGTCATAATTAAGAATTTCTGATTATTTGTTATTTCATTTCTTGTACTTGTATTGTTTATTGGTTCTTTCATCTAATTTTAATCCCTCCAATAGTATCTCATTAGCTTTCAGTATATAGTTTAAAGTATACACCTATCAACTTATAATAAAGAAACTTGTACGGTAAAACTTTTATAATCTACAATATCCCTTTATAAAAATATATTAATATTATTAGTATCTTACATTATATTATAATTAGTCTTTAATCTTGTAGACTTTTTGAGTCAAGTAAAAATTGGTAATCCCTATTCTTTAAAATATACCTAAATTACTAATCATATTGTATTCATTAATGATGAACTTTACAACTACTTAAATAATGTAAAATTTGGAATTAACAAGCCTCAATTTCATCATTCAACCAATATTATATATGGATTAATGAATTTATACTTTTGCACAATAATCATAATTTTCTGCTCAATGCTTAGATATCAAAATTCACACTTCCTCAACTATAGGAAATAGTACTTGAATTGTAAAATTCTTTCCATACTCAGACTCAACTTTAATTTCAATATGTAATTCATCGCATAATTTCTTTACAAGATACAATCCTATTCCAGTGGACTTGCTTCGATCAGAATTCTCTCCTGTAAATCCTTTATCAAAGATGAAAGAAAGATCAGATGCCAACACTCCAATACCATTATCAGAAATCCTTAAATAATACCTTTTCTTTGCACTATCAAGTCCAGTTTTTAACCAAATAAAGCTTTGGATTTCTTTATTGGAATATTTAACTGAGTTTACAAATATTTGTGTAAAAATAAACTGAAGAGCTTTCTTATCTGACACAATTGGGACATCTTCCATATGAGAAATAACTTTAACTTCATTTTCCTCAAGTAATGCTTCAAGTTCTAACTGTACATCTTCAAAGCAAAGATTTAATGAGACTCTCTCTAAACGACAATCAACATGTGATGCCTGTAATCTTGCATAAAATAATATCCGTTCAACATTATCACTGATATCAATTCTTGCATGCTCGAGTCTTTGATATACTAGCTTCGACATTTCCTCTTTACGATTTTCCAAAACAAAAGTTGCTAAAGAAATAGGTGTCTTTATCTCATGAACCCAACTTTCAATAAACTCTTCATAGTTTAAGGATTGGAGTTTTGCATCATCTAATTGATCATTTTGCATTCGTAATTTATTGGCTAAATATTTCACTTCTTCTTTATACAAATCACCCATAGATTCTATCAATCCACATTCATGCTCCGCTGAAGGTTCTCGAAGGAAATCATAGAATACTTTGCTTTGTTTTTCCTTATTTTTCGAAATAAATAACATACCAAATACAATACTAATTACAGAAAAAATAATCATGATACCAACCAAAAGTCCAAATGTTTCTGGATACGCTAACCAAGCCATAAAAATGAAAAAAACATCACTTATACAAAGAAGTAATACCCAAGGATATGATTTACTTAAAATATTAAGCCAATCTCTTGGCTTCATTTGCTATCACCACCTTTTAATTGATAACCAATTCCTCTTACCGTCTTGATTCGATTACACAATCCAACCTTATCAAGTGTCTTACGTAGTCTAGTCATATTTACTTGTAATATATTTTCATCAACATATTCACTACTTCCCCACAACAGGCTAAAAAACTCCTCTTTTTTTACTACAGAAGGAGCAGCTTTCACCAAAGTTTTAATAATAATTCCTTCATTCTCCGATAATGAAATAGACTCCTCACCAACATATAATACATTTGCATTCTCATCCAACTTAAAGTCACCAGCATCTAACAAAACATGCATATTTGCATAAAGATAAATCAACTTTTTAATTCTAGCAATTAGACGTTTAGGATGACATGGTTTCGTTAAGTAGTCATCTGCACCTAAATCTAATGCATGCAATTCATCACGAAGTTGATTACGTGAAGTCAGTACCAAAATAGGTCCTATTCCTCTGGTCTTAAGTGCACGACAAATATCGAATCCAGAAAGCTTAGGCAAATTCAAATCTAATACAATTAGTGAAGGATAAGCCAATGCAATATCTTCCAAAACATTATCAAAAGAAGAGATACACTCTACAGAGTATCCCTCCTTCTCTAATATGCTTTGTATCTCTTCACGTAGAAAGACGTCGTCCTCAACAATGACTATCTTTTCCACGTTTTCACCTCCTATTCAACCTCTTTTAATTTCTTGATTTCTTCATCACTTTTTCTCTGAATCATCCATATATAACAAAGTGCAAAAACTATAAAAACAATAAGTGCAATTACTACCATTAAAATAATGTTGTTGATATTTAAATTTGATGTCTTTGGAATCCTCAAGAAAGATCCTAACATGGACCAAATACCAAAAATAGAACTAATCAATGCTATAGAAATCACCAAACCAAAATACCACCAAATTTGTATTCTTGCTGACAAACATAAAGATTTAACACTTGCACCTAGCATAGATAAAGTTAGATACCTATGTCTTGTACTTCTTTGCTGCATAAGAAATTTTAAGCCTAACACCGTATTTCCAATGATAAGGAACATCACTCCTAAATAAAGTGTGGTATAACCTCCTGCAACTATATAAAACAACTGTCTTCCCATGCTGGCAAGATAACTTTCATAGTTTAAACCAGATGTACTAAGTAGCTTATCTACCTGCTGCATTGCTTGCATTAAACCTTTTTCACGAACAAAATCAGAATCTAAAATCATATTCCAGAGTAATGATTCTTCCGAATCTCTAATCAATCTATTATACATATCATCAGGAACAATCAAACCATGAGAAATAGTAATAGCTCGATCTGCAACAAGATTGCTTGTATATAGTGTTGATTTCAATCTATATTGTTTTTTATCTATACTAATTGTTGAATTACATTCTAATACCTTCCTCAATAAATCATGTGAGAATGAAAATTCCTCATTAGAATACATTGCAACTTCATTGTCTTCTAATACAATGGGAGATTTATTGGTAAACTTAAGTAATGTATTATAACTAGAAAGAGAAATTAAATAAGGATTATATAAATCCCTTAGTAAATTTTCTTTTTCCTTTGAATTTTTTTCTCTAGAAATCGATTCTTTTAATCCTGCCCAAGAAAAAGTATGTGAAGCAGTATTTTCAGCCATCCCTCCACAGTATCCCTCAAAATTATTTAGTTTCATAGGATAATAACCCTTCACATAAGGTTTTAATTTACCAGATTCCAGTACAGAAACAATCTGTTTCTCTGATCCTTCAAATGTAAAATCTGCGGTTCTAGCAGATGCTCCCCCTCGAGCTAAACTTGTAGAAATACCATAAGCAAAACAAAGCATTGCCAAAAGAATTAACAGTGATGATATAGCAAGAGAACTCCATTGATGCAAAACATTCTCTTGAAGTTGTCTTCCCGTAAATGTAAATAATCCCATAGAAGAACTACTTTTACGTCTTATCCTTCTTCCAATCAAACTTCCCAATCCACGAAATAGCATAAAAGTTCCACTGATACCAACAAAAATTATTAATGCAAACATCCAAACATCAAGATTACGCAAATATAAAATTGCCAATATATAAGCTGCGCATAAAAAAACTGCTCCAAGAAGCAAACTAGCCCACCCCCATGCAAACGAAAGAACTCTTTGCACTTTTTCCTTCTGTTCATTTATCAAATCTACAGGTTCCTTCTTGCTCATTTTCAAGCTAAGAATAAACACAGCTAATAGTTGTACAATAATGAAACCAAATACCGTTAATCCTAGACCCTCCCAGGAAATATGAAACCTATGACCAATAATGCCCATTCCAATTAGTCTAGAAGTTGCTAGACTGATTAGTTCTGTTAAAAATAAAGAAACTGGAATTCCAATAAACAAAGCCACTAAACCATTCCACAATGTTTCCCCCATAATCATTGCAAACAACTTACTTGGTTTCATCCCCATCATTAAATATATTCCAAATTCATGACTACGATATTGTAATTGGTATCTGTTCGCAAAATAAACTAAGAAAAATACAAAGAAAAGCGACACAGCATAGAGCACCGGGATCATTAACAAAAGCTTTGCTACTGCATCACTCTCAATAGTCTTTAAATATATCATAACATCCTGCTCGCCAAGAGAAAGTATAACATAAAAAGCAATGATAGAAATAACCAATGAGGCAAAATAAACTCCATTTTCTTTTCGAACTTTACGACTATTTCGTTTGATGAATTCAAAGAACATTGGTGCTGCCTCCTCCCAACTGTGCCATAACAGTTAAGATACGTTCATAGAAAGAATTGCGAGTTCCTCCAGGCACTTTCTTTCGAAGCTCATGAAAAATCACACCATCTTGGATAAATAAGATTCTTGAGCAAAAACTTGCTGCGTTGGCATCGTGAGTAACCATCAAAATTGTAGTCCCCTCTGTCTCATTGATAGAAGATAGTTTTTCCATTAAAATTTTTGCATTTTTCGTATCCAAAGCACCCGTTGGCTCATCTGCTAATACAATGCTTGGATTGGAAATTAAAGCTCTTGCTGCTGCAGCTCTCTGTTTCTGACCTCCTGACATTTGAGAAGGAAATTTATTTAATACTTCTTCAATATCAAATTGCTTGGCTAATTTTTGAAGTTGTTCCTCTCCATTTTTTGGATTTTCGCCATGTATGGACAACGGCAAAAGGATATTTTCTCTGGCAGTTAAGTTATCTAACAACTCAAACTCTTGAAACAAATATCCAATTTTACTTCCTCGGTATTTTGCTAGCTGAGCTCCTCTAAATGAAGAAATATTCTGTCCTTCCAACAAGACTTGTCCAGATGTTGGCTTAAGCATGGTTGCAATACAATTAAGCAACGTGGTCTTGCCTGACCCGCTTGCACCCATAATTCCAAGAAACTCTCCTGGAAGAACATCAAAAGTGATTCCCTTTAATGCAGCGGTTTCACTTTGTCCCTCACCATATATCTTATGTACTTCCTGAACTTGAAGTAGTTTATCTGAAATTTTCATGTCTTATCCTCCCTTACTTTTCTCTTTTAATATCATATAATAAAAACTCGCTAATTAACACTTACAGTTGTTGTAAGGTTTGTAATAAGAGGATATTTCTTATTCATCAACAATAATAAAAAGGCTCAGAACATCAGTCTGAACCCTTAACTAACTTAATCACATCATTCCTACATTGATTTATATACCAGTTTGATATTTCATCTAGGTCTATTTTTCTTTTGAAAATACTTGTTTTTTCAGAAATTATCTCCTCAAGTACTTCACCAGTAGGAGATATTAACATCTATTGTTCCATGGCACATTCAAGTTTATGCAAATCAATATTTTCAAGAAACGAAATATCCTCAGAGTACCCAGATAATGCACCTTCAGGTAATACAACTAAATCATCTTCCTCTGATTGTTCTAAAATGGAAAGTATATTTTTTAAATTTTCATTGATATCACATTTTATTGGAAATTGCCCTACTAATACTGATAATTCCATAAAAACCTCCCAAATTTAAAAGTTTATAACCTTACTTTATTAATTTTTATTTTTGTATTTTATGTAATATTTTACTATAACTTATAATTTCAATTATATACCACATATTAACAAGCATCAAATTATTATTGCTAGTATTTTTCACATAATTAAAATCTTTAATAATTCTATCAAGAAAAAAAACCTAAGAGTTTTATCTCTCAAGGCTGTTCTTGTCTATCTATACTACTACTACCTTAAAATATTTATTAAATCATAAAAATAGTATTTCTTATTCTTTTTTAAAAATATTGTTCTAGCTCTTCTATTGAATTTAATTCAAATATATCCGTTGCAATTAATTCTATTGTTTCTTTTGGAAGCACTTTTATTTTTTCTCTATATTCATTAGGTACTTTTTTAAACTTCTTCATCAGCATTTTAATTAAAAGTTCAGCTTTTCCCTCTTCTTTACCTTTTTCAATTCCTTCTTGTATTAAACTTTTACCAAGCTCAGTCATCCTCAATTCCTCCTTTACTTTCTCTAAATCTTTTCCATTTAAAAATTTATTTGCAAAAGCATATAGTATTGATTCTATGTCATATTTATAGTTATTATTTACATCTTTCACTATGTGTATAGCATTAATTATTTTATCTGCTATCCCTATCTTTCCAGCCATAATAGGAGTGAATGTTAGCGATATTATATCTTGTTTTGTAATATCCTTACCAAATTTTATTTTTTCTACAATATCATTATATATCTTATCTCCATCTTTATCATCTATAGATATTAAATTAACTCTGTATTCATTTATTCCTATTTCTAAAATACTTGTTTGCTTGATTTTTTTGTAACCACTAACTATACTGTAATATAAATGAAAAACTTACACACAAAGGAGTTCTTCTCCCAAAGTAAAGGAGTGAGGAAATGAAACAAATCCTTGTAGTTGAAGATGATGTTATGCTCAATTCGGGTTTATGCTATAATCTTGAACTTGATAAATATAAGGCAGTTCCGGTTCACAATACTGCAGAAGCAATGGACAAAATAAAGGCAGAAACTTTTGACTTAATTGTATTGGATGTAAATTTGCCAGATGGAGATGGCTTTGACTTATGCAAAAAAATTAAATCAGCTCAAGATATTCCAGTGGTATTCCTTACTGCCCGTGATTTGGAAACTGATGTATTAATGGGCTTTGAACTAGGTGCAGATGATTATATCACTAAACCTTTTAGCATTAACATTTTCAGAAAAAAAGTTGCTGCCATTCTGAAAAGATGTGACAAGCATCAGAATGAAAATATCTATATGTGTGGTGAACTTATGATAGATTTTAATAAACTAACAGCATCAATTAAGAATGAACCAATCATTCTTACGCCAACTGAATACAAAATGCTCAAAATTTTTACAAGTAATCATGGTATTCTTCTAACAAGGCAGATTCTGCTTGAAAAGCTGTATGATGTGGATGCAAATTTTGTAGACGAACATGCCCTTACGGTTAATGTTAACCGTCTGCGCAACAAGATTGAACGTAAAGAAAGAAAATACATAAAAACAGTATACGGCATGGGATATTTATGGATCGGTGATGATGAATGAAGAATCAATCATTAATTAAACTCTATGTAAGTATTGGAATTGTATATTTTCTCCTGCTGGTGTGTTTTATTACAATAATTTTTTTGTATTCTGCAAATTTAATTATTTGCGGTGCTGCAATTGTTTTCTCGCTGCTGTGTTTACTAATTTGTATTATATTTATTGTGCTCATCAGAAAAAAACTAATTGCATTTTCTGAATCACTAAGTTCTTGCATTGATGATATGGTAGCTGGGAAAAATAACGTTAATTTTGATTTAGAATCAGAAACATTGATGGGAAAGTTTAATTACAAACTCAAACGTCTATACGAAATTTTGCAGCGTACAAGCAACCAAACAAAAGAAGAAAAACAGGCTATTCAAGAGATGATTTCAGACATATCCCATCAAGTAAAAACACCAGTGGCAAACTTGAAAATGTATAACTCCACCTTGTTGGAACAACAACTTCCACCCCAAAAGGAACGAGAATTTCATGAACTTATGGAAACGCAGATTAATAAGCTGGATTTTTTGATGCAGTCCATGGTAAAAATGTCAAGACTGGAGACAGGAATAATTACCCTTTCTGTTCAACCTGCATCATTGTATGATACCATTGCTTTGGCGCTTGGAAGTATTGTCCTTCCTGCCGAAAAGAAAAATATTAAAATTACCGTAAAATGCGACCCATATCTAATGGTTCCACATGATAAAAAGTGGACAGCCGAAGCACTATTCAACATTTTGGATAATGCAGTTAAGTATACCAGCCGGGGCGGCAAGATTACATTAAGTGTGGAGCGATGGGAAATGGTAACCAAAATTGATATTGCAGATACTGGAAAAGGAATACCTGAGAAGCATCTAGCACAGATTTTTAAACGCTTTTATCGTGAGGAAGATGTACATAATATTGATGGTGTAGGTATCGGACTCTATTTGTGCCGTAAGATTATTTCAAAGCAAAGCGGTTATATTCAAGTAAAATCACAAGTAAACAGAGGTTCCATATTTTCAGTGTTTTTCCCAAATGAAAGGTAGCTTTGATAGCTGCCTTTTTGCTATGCAAAACAAAATGTCTCAAAGTTGTAACAATTGATTTTCAGTTGAGACAATTGAGAGACATTTTTCCTGTATTATTAAAACATAAATTAAAATCTTAGGAGGATTTTCTATGATTATATTAAAAACAAGTAAACTAAAAAAATATTACGGTGCCAAACCAAACCTTGTCAAGGCTTTGGACAGCGTTACACTAAATGTAAAACAAGGAGAATTTGTAGCCGTTGTAGGCACTTCTGGAAGCGGTAAGTCTACTTTGCTGCACATGCTTGGAGGAATTGATAATCCAACATCCGGTAGTGTTGAGGTGAATGGAAAAGAATTATCAAAGATGAATGATGATCAACTTACCATTTTCCGCCGCAGGAATATTGGATTTGTTTTTCAAAATTATAACCTTGTACCAATTCTGAATGTTTATGAGAACATCATATTACCTATTGAACTAGATGGTGAAAAAGTAGATATGAAATTTGTGGACAAAATTGTGCGTATGCTTGGGCTTACGGAAAAATTAGATAATCTTCCAAATAACCTATCTGGTGGTCAGCAGCAGCGTGTAGCAATTGCGCGAGCGCTAGCAGCGAAACCTGCTATTATCCTTGCCGATGAACCTACTGGAAATCTGGACAGTAAGACAAGCCAAGAAGTGCTGGGACTCTTAAAAATGACCAGTCAACAATTTGATCAAACCATTATAATGATTACTCATAACAATGAAATTGCGCAGCTTGCTGACCGTATTATTCGCATTGAGGATGGCAAAATCGTTGGCATAGAGGAGGCTTAAATATGTTTCGAAATAATAATAAAACTATTGTAAAACATCTTGCTAAGAACTCTTTACGTTCAGATAAAACAAATCGCCGTTTTACAATATTGACAATTGCTATTTCTGTTTGTTTAATGTTTTCCATCTCACTTATCATGCTGGGAACTGATCAACTACACAAAAATACACAGATAGGAAAAGCTCAAATTTCAATTATTGGAGCAACAGAAAAACAACTTGATAAATTGAAAAAACAATCAAAGGTAGAATGGATTGGAGAAACTGCTGCTCTGGGATATTCTTATCAAAAAGATATTACATTAAACATAGTCTATGCAGATAAAACTCAAATAACAAATCAATTGAAATATTCATATACAGGTTCTTTTCCAAAAGATAAAAATGAGGTTATGTTACCTGAAAATTATTTAAATTACCTTCACAGTAAGGCAAAGCCTGGTGATATTATTTCACTTGATTTAACTGGCAATGGACAGAAACAGGATTATAAAATTTCTGGTATTATAGCATTAAACAAAAAAAGTGATAGTTATTTGGTTTGGGTAAGTAAGGATATGGCAAAGACTTTATCCAAAGATAACATATTTTCTGTTACTGCTTATACCAGATTACGCACAGATGCAATTAATTCCTCTCAGATAACTGACTTTGCACATAAGGTAATTGAGTCAACTGGAATAAAAAAAAGCCAAGTCATGTTAACAGATTATTTTGCTGTTATGAATGCCCTGGATCGACAGGGTATGCTTCCTTATGTAGTCTTATTCAGCTTTATCATATTGATTTTAGCAGGAATAATTATTTATGGAATTTTTTATTCATCTGTTACTAAAAATGTTCAAAGTTATGGGCAATTACGTACAATTGGTATGACAAAAAAGCAGGTAAAAAAAATGGTGCGAAAAAAAGGAGTAAACCTTGCCTTGCGTGGAATTCCACTAGGATTGCTAATTGGTCTCATTATAGGATATACAGTATGTCCTCATGGATTCCAAATGAAAAATACAATTATAAGTGCAGTTATTATATCTGTATTTGCATTTTTTATGGTACGTGTATCTATGCATACACCGGTTAAATTGGCAGCAGGTACTTCTCCTCTAGCAGGCTTATGTTATTTGCCATATAAGGGAAAACAAAAATATAAAAATAATAAAAAACATCATAGAATTACATCTGAAAGACTTGCCTGGATGAATCTAAAACGTAATCGCAAAAAGACCATATTTACTTTAGGAATGTTTAGTTTAAGCGGTATTTTGTTAATAACAACATCAACATTATCACAATCCATGAGTGCAGAAAAAAAAGCAAGATTTATGTATTTTCCTAATGGTGAAATTCGACTTAATATCCAGCGTATTGCACAATCTACTTTTAGTAAAGAGGCTAAAAATGATCCATACAGGGACACCCGCTTGCAGTTAGAATCTAATCCACTAAGTAATTCTAAATTATTGTCACAAATCACGAAAGTGGATGGTGTAAAAAAGATTACTCCTTCCAATGCTGTAAAATTATGCATTACTTATAATGGTACTTTTGGTACAACTACAATAATTGCAAATAATTATCCAACAATATCGAGAAAACAATGTAAAAAAATAAATTCTATTTTATTATCTGGTACAGCAGATTATGATATGTTAACAAAGAAAAATGGAATTCTCATTTCAAACAGTGATGCAAAAATTGGAGATGTGTATAAAATTAACGGAAGAAGTTCTGATGGAAGGAAGTTTGAAATAAAAGCACCAGTTATGGGAACATACGCAGCAGGTGATTTAATGGAGAAATGTCCAGTTACACCGGGCAGTCCATACTTTTTAATGACTTATGATTCTATTCGCAAATTAACTGGTGTAATTGATCAAACAGGATGCTTAACAATATCTGTTGAACCAAATAAGCTAAAAAAAGTAACAAAAGAAATAAAAACAATTGCTGATCAAAACAATAAAATTGATATGTATACATTGGCAGAAAATGTCCGAAATATTCAAGTAAGATTTGATCAATATATAAAAGCATTATATTTTATTTCAGTAATACTCTTTACATTTGGTATTATAAGTCTTGTAAACATAGTTATCACAAGTATTGCATTACGAAAACAAGAATTTGGATTGTTACAAGCAGTTGGAATGACAGCGGAACAGATCAACCAGATGCTGCAAACAGAAACTCTCTTTTATACTGGAGGAAGCTTTTTACTATCCACAGTAGGTGGATTTATTATTGGAGGTATTGTTTGTAATAAATTAGAGAATACATCACACTGTATTATTTATCATTATCCATGGATTGTTATTTTAGTATTGGCTGGAGTATTATTACTTATTCAGTTTGTGCTTTCTTTTTATTCAACTCGTTCACTCAAAAAAACTACTATATTAGAACGTATAAGAGCTACTGAATAATCATTGCAAATATAAGTGGTAAATAACTAATCACATTGATAGTTATTTACCACTTATATTTTTATCTATACATATTATTTTTTCTATACTCTTTAGGCGATATTCCTATTATATCTTTAAATGCAGCTGCAAACTTACTTCCGTTGTTATACCCTACACAATTTGCTATATCTAAAATATTGCTTTCAGTTTTTATTAGAAGTTCCGCTGCTTTTTGTATTTTCTGTTGCCTTATATAAGAATATATACTTGTTCCAAACATTTCTTTAAAACATTTCTTCATTGTTGTAAGTGAAATATCATAATTTTTAGAAAGCGCATCTAAAGTATACTTCTTCCCTATATTTTTTGTAATTAATTCTTGAATATTTTTTACTTTTTCCACATTATCTTTAGAAAAATAAGTTCTTTTTTCTTTTGTAGTTACATCAAGAGCTGATAAAAACATTAAGACTTCTAATACCTTTATTTTATAATAATTCATTCTTATCTTATCCGGCACTGAATATAACTCTGCAAATATATGCTCTATTGATTTATTAGCACGCATAATACAGAAACCATTGTTGTTTCCCCCACAAATACAAAATCCAGTAATTAATTTTTTTAAATCAATTGAATGATCCTCAAAAAAATCATCTATTTCATTTTGAGCTTTATCAATTTCTATACGTATAGTTATGCCATAATAATACCCAACCGGAAAATATGACTGCCTACAGCTTCCATTCTTAATACTTATAGATAAGTCATTCTTAGAAATATAAGTATATTCCCCATTAGTAAATGCACATTCAATTCGTCCTTCTAAGCAATGATTTATTTCAAAATATCCCTCAGGAGGTTTTAAATCTACACAAGCATGTTGTACATGCATATCATTATATATAATATCTATTCCATTCATAACATGATAGCTTGTCATTATTCCATGTTTTTTCATACTATACACATCATAATTATCAGCTCTTTTTTCAACCTTTATTCTACTTCCATAAAACAATTTTTCTATACTTGTAGGTATCATATATTCCCCCTATATTATTAGAATTATCACAGGAACTCTCTAACTCTATTCAACTTTCATTATTCATTTTTAATTATTAATTCTTAACTCAACTTTCGCAGTAAAAGAATATTGCTTAGCGAAGGAAAATGATATATTGCGTAAGAAACATTTGAACAAAGTTTACAAGTTCTTAGCTTTACGAATTTGAAAAAAGTTATTTTTTAATTACTGATTCCTACGGAATATTAATTAAAAAATCTTTTTTCAATATGAGTAAAGCTTAGAACTTGTTACTGAAGTGAAAGGTTTCTAAGCAAGATATCATTTCCCGCAGCGGCTATTTTTTATCTGTGAAAGTTGAGTTCTTAATTAGCATTAGATAATTCATATCATTTGAAAACTGTTATCATTACATAAATTAGTATATATTTGCTACATTTATTTGTCAAATAATATACCTTTTTTATCTAATCACATCTTCCATCCTTCTGCTGATTCTCTGATCTTTATAAAGTTTCTATAAATGCCTTCCTGTTTTATCAGTTCACTATGAGTTCCATTCTCGACTATTGCACCATCATTAACAACAAGTATCTGATCTGCATTTTGTATAGTTGCTAATCTGTGAGCTATAGTAATTATGGTTTTGCCCTTTACAAGTGAACTTATAGCCTCTTGAATTAAATGCTCATTTTCAGGATCTACACTTGCAGTTGCTTCATCTAGTATGATTATTGGAGAATCTTTAAGCATTGCTCTTGCTATAGATATTCTTTGTTTTTCACCACCTGATAAAGATGATCCTCCTTCACCAATTACTGTATCGTATCCATTTGGCAACTGCATTATAAAATCATGACATCTGGCTTTCTTAGCAGCTTCCTGTATTTCTTCATCCGTAGCTTCTGGTCTTCCAAATGCTATATTTTTTCGAACTGTATCATGAAATAAATAAACATTTTGAAATACCATAGAAATATTACTTAATAAACTATCACATGTAAAATCATTAATATTATGTCCTCCTATAAATATCTCTCCACTATTTACATTGTAGAACCTAGCTATTAAATTACATATTGTACTTTTGCCGCTACCTGATGGTCCAACTATTGCTGTTGTAGTATACTCTGGTATTTTTAGAGAAACATCATGTAATATTGTTCTCTTATCATAGCCAAATGTAACATTTTTAAATTCAATATCGTAATTATTTAATCTAATATCCTTTCCATCTTGATCTACAAATTTGGCATTTTTTATATCTTCTATACTGTTAAGAGCATTATCTATAATACCCATAACATGTGCTGAATCACTTATAGGTTTAATTCCTAAGAATATATAAAATGAAAATAGTAAAAACATCAGCATTATTGAAAAATCCATTTTTCCAGTTAAGCACAAATATGATGCTGCAACAATCACTCCAATTGATGCTATATCCAGCATTAATTTATGCATAGATGCATTAGGCACAAAATTAACCTCTATTTTTACATTTATTTTCTTACTATTATTACAAGCTTTTTTTAATGATTTTATTGAAACTCCCTGCTGTCCAAAAGACTTTACTACTGGAAGTCCTATTATATATTCAATTACAGCATTTGATATTTCATCATTTGCCTTTGATAAAACTTCTCCATTTTTTTCACCATGTCTTGAAACTCTCTTTAAAAATATCAAAGAAAGTAATATACCACATAATACAATCAAAGCAATCTGAGGACTGAAAAATGCAAGGAAAATAATCATAATTGCAATGTTTAAATATCCTCCTACCATTGTATCTATCATTCTTATACCCATATTTTCAAGCATATCTAAACCTGTAGTAATAGCATTTAGAATATCACCTGTACTTTTTGTAGCAAAATATCCAAGCGGTACTCTCTTCATGATATCACCAATTTCTATTCTATCTTTAGCTGCCATTTCATATGCTATTACTTCTTGTTTTTTAGCACGTAAATAATCAAATAAGAATCTTAAAAATACAAATAAAATAACAAACAATAATGAATAAAGTATCCAAGCAGTATTAAACTTTTCTATTCCTTTAGCATCTTTTATTATCATACCAAGTGTATATGCTGCTATCATTATTGGAGCCGCTGCAAACCAAGAAGATAAAACAGTAAAAATAAATCCTAAATATAATTGTTTCTTATATTCTCCACACCAATTGATAATTTTCTTTAATGTTTTAAACATTCACCTCTGCTCCTTTCTTCTAAGATACTGCCCATGATTTTGCACCAATATGGCTCTTCCACATACGTAAATATAGCGGACACCTGTCTAAAAGTTCCTCTTGTTTTCCTTTATCAATGATTTCTCCATCTTTCACAACAACAATTTGATCTGCATTTTGAATAGTTGATAATCTGTGAGCAATCACCAGCAATGTCTTTCCTTTTGTAAGAGCTGAAATTGATTTTTGTAACTTTTGTTCATTTTCAGGATCAGTAAAAGCAGTTGCTTCATCTAATATTATTATTGGAGAATTCTTAAGCATTACACGCGCAATAGCAATACGCTGTTTTTCTCCTCCAGATAACTGTTTTCCTGCATCTCCTGCACTTGTATCATATCCATATTGTAATTTTTGGATAAATTCATCGCATTGTGCCAGCTTTGCTGCTTTATACACTTCTTCATCACTTGCTTTGGGGTTGCCTAGCCTTATGTTCTCTTTTATAGAACAGTTAAATAAGAAATTATCCTGAGTTACAAAACTTACCATTTTAACAAGCTCATTTAATGGTATTTCTTTTATATCTGTACCCCCGATTGTAATTTTCCCAAAGTCTACATCAAAGAAACGGGCAATAAGCTTTGCTATGGTTGACTTACCACCACCGGATGGTCCTACTAATGCTGTAAATGATCCCTCTTTTAACTCTAAATCTATTCCATGAAGAACTTGCTCTGATATTTTACCAGTATACGAAAAACCTACATTATTTATTTTTATATTATAATTTGTTATTTTTGCATAATCCTTAGGCTCAGGTAATTCAGCAATTTCTAATAAGTCATTAGTTTTTAACAAAGTATACTGCATCTTTTTTATGGATTCTCCAAACACTTCCAGTCTTGCAAGAGAGTTGACCATTCCAAGAGACAACATAATACATACACAAACCTCAGCTGGATTCAAAATACCTTTTGAATATAAAAGCAATCCAACTGGAAGAGTTCCAAGAAGTGTAGATGGAGCAACTGCAAAAGCTAATTTTATTCCAATCCATGTACTTTTTAGCCAATTTAAAGTGTGATTCTTAAATCCTTCTACTGAATCTGCATATTTCCCATATATTTTACCAGTTTGTCCAAAAGCTTTAACTACCTGTATTCCTTCTATATATTCAATCATTACGCTGTTTACACGTTCTTTAGATTTCATATACGTATCATAGTTTTTAGCATAATCTTTCATTATATATGAAAATATCACAAGTGTAATAGGTATTGTAACTATTGATGCTAATGCCATTCTCCAGTCAAATACAAATAAAGTTATCCATACAACTATTGGCAAAATTATATTTCCAGAGCCTTCAGGTATCATATGAGCTAGTGGTGGTTCTATAGCCTCTACTTCATCTAACATCAAATTTTTTAATTCACCAGTTGTTCTGCTCATCACAGTACCAAGTGGTGCTTTTACAAGCTTATCTGCAATTTTCATTCTTATAGTCTCTAATATTGTATATGCACTAATATGAGATAAAATTGTGGAGAATGTAAAAAACAATTGTCTCGATATACAACCTATAAGACCAATCAGACACCAAAAAGTAATATCTTTTGCAGCTATTGTATTTTCTATAAATAATTCAAGTATTTTATATATACAAATATAAGGTATTAAACTACTTAAAATACTTATAATAGAAAATATAACTGAAAAAATCATTTTTCCCTTACACTGAGAAGCGTGAGAGAATAATATTTTTATCCAATTTTTCTTTTCCAAAAAAAATCCCCCTTACATTTTAATTTTTGAGCAAACTTTATTGGTAATAATTATCATTATCACTGTATTAAATTATGACTCTTATTAATATTCTTTTCTACTCCATATAGACGTTTGGCTCCAAAAAGACATTAAGTATAAATTAACTTAAATATCTATGTCAATTTAAAATAATAATTACAAGTCATATTTATAAACTCTGTATCATACTTAAAACATAATCTTTAATTTGGAACAATAAAAACAGCCCCAAGAGTTTTGTCTCTCAAGGCTGTTCTTGTCTATTTACACTTTACTAAATAATCCTGCACCTTGTATAATTTCCTGCTCCGTAAATAAGCTTAAAACAGCTTTATTATAATCATATACCTTTTGTGCCTTCTTTATTCTTTTAGCATATTTTTTGTTATTTGAAAATAGCCAAATCATATATCCCCATAATTCTTTCATTTTAAACATTGCATTTCTATCTTCATTAAACACTTCTCTATATTCATTAAAAATTTCATCATGAAAATCCTTTAAGACTTCTTTATTTATAAAAGTATTGTTTTTAATTTCATTTATTAGTCCTGGATTAGCTATTATTCCTCTTCCTAACATTATTGTTTTTATTTCCGGAAAAGTTTTTACTAATTCATTACAATCATTAACAGTAAAAATATCACCATTGTAACATACTGTATTAGTACTTAACGATAATGCATCTTTAAATACCTCTAAGTTAGGTCTATTTCCATAAAAATCTTTTTGTGTTCTAGGATGAATAATTAATTCTTCTATAGCATATTTATTGTAAATTTTTATTATGTCATAAAATTCTTCTGAACTTTCTATTCCTATTCTAGTTTTTATAGAAATTTTCATATCATTCATTTTAAATATTTCATCTAAAAATCTATCAAGTTCTTCCTGTTTTGCTAGAAATCCTGATCCTCTATTCTTTGAAACAACTGTTCCAGAAGGACATCCTAAATTTAAATTAACCTCATTATAACCTAATTGTTGTAATTTCCTCGACGTAGTAATAAAACCTTCTGAATCATTAGTAAGTATTTGAGGAACTACATTCATCCCTTTATTGTTTTCAGGCAAAACATCTCTTAATTCTTTAGTTTTAAAACTTTTATTCTTTTTTGGAACAATAAACGGTGTAAAATATTTATCAATATTATTAAAAAATTTCTTATAAGAATTTCTATATATGTATCCTGTAATTCCTTCCATTGGTGCTAAATAATATTTCATTGATTATCTCCTTTTTTTTAACATTATAAAAAATATTATATCAGCCTTCTTTTTTCTTATCTACAATAATATATTACAATCAATAATACAAGTGTTAAAATTGTAACCATAAAAAGCTGCAGCAGGTAGCCTAAATTAAACCTGCTGCAGCTTTTTATATCTCTAGGGTTCTTTATAAACCTTTGGGTAAACCTATCCTTGCTATTAATTTTTCTTTATCTTGTGGTAATGTGCCTTTTATCTTAATTATATTTGTTGGATGTGTTGTATCAAATACCATTGGTTGCTTAGGTTCGAGATTTTCTAAAAGTGTTCTTATTTCTACTAATCGTTCATTTCGGCTTTGAGGAATAAAATCACCTCTTTTTACCATGTTGTTTAACTCCGTTCCGTTAAAAATTGTTAGATTCATGGTAATAACTTTATTTGTTATAAACTGATTAATCATTTTAGCAGTTGCAATTGCGTTATCTACATATTCACCTTCACCAGCTATCCCATACATAATAATCGAATTAAATGGTATTTTTGATTCGTTAAGTTTCTTTGCTTGTTTAATTGCTTCATCTACTGTATGACCTTTATTCATCAATTTTAATATATCGTCTCTACCTGTTTCAAAACCGATATAGAGTAATCTAAGCCCTGCATCATGAAGAATGGATAGCTCATCAACTGAATATTTGGCGATACTCTTTATAGCAGCATATGATGCCACACAGGCGCAATAAGGTAAATACTTATGTATCATATCTAATAATCGCTTCATTTTATCAAATCCTATTGCCATAGGATCTGCACCTGTCAAAAATACTTTTTCAGTATAAGTATATCCATTTAGCAATTGCATTTCTATATCCTGAAATGGAACTTCACCATATTTATCATCTTTATACATAGAACAAAATGCGCATTTGTTATATGAACATCCTACTGTTACTGGTAGTAAAAAAGTAGTCATTTCATCCTGCGGATAATAAACTGTATCATTTTTATACATAATTAAACCCTTCCCTTTCACTTCACTCAAGGCAGAAAACGCAATAAAATATCTTGGCTACCTGTAAATGCCATCGCTTTTCTACCTATTCCACCTTCATAGTCAGTTTATACCAATAAGTTTCAAACTGTCAACCTATTGGAAAATCTAGCTAGTCTCAAGTTATAGTTAAATTTTACAATAAAAAATAAGCTGTGCACTAATTATTTAGTGCACAGCCCTCTTTTATTTATTTTCTAATAATACTTTTGGTTTACTTTTGATTCCCTTTATTCCAAGATTGCCATAGATTTCACTAACTGTTCCTGCCGTAATAAATGCATCAATTTGTTCTTTTTTTATAAATTCCATAAGATAAGAAAATTCATTTCGTGTCATTAAACTTTCAATTTCAAACTTGTTCTGTGATTCTAATCCACCTTTAATTGGATATAAAGTTGCACCACGATGCATATCTTCTATTATAAATTTACGAATTAACTCATAATCCTTCGAAACAATGCAAACCCTTTTTCTAGAATTAAATCCTATCATAAAGTGCTCCAATATTAATCCATTAAGATAAGTTCCAATTAATCCTACGATTACTGTTCTTATATCATACACAAAAATTGCAGTACAACAAATAAATGCTCCTGCAATAGAAACTGATGTACCTAAATCAATATGACAATATTTATTTACGATTTTAGCTATAATATCCAAACCGCCCGTTGATGCATTATGTCTAAATAAAATCGTTTGTGAAAAACTCAAAATCAGCACAAAACACAAAAGATCTAGCCACTGATCCTGCATCAATGATTGTCTAATTGGATATATTTTTTCTAGTATGGCAAGCATAGGTGACAAAATCAACGCTGAATATACAGTTTTAACACCAAATTCTTTCCCAATAAGAAAGTAAGATAAAATTAGCAAAAATGCATTTATAATAAAAACTAAAACCGGCAATGATATTGATGTAAGTAAATTAATTACTATTGATAAACCAGTAATGGATCCAACAATTAATTTACTTGGAATCAAAAAGAAATGTACAGATACTGCTCCAATAAACATACCTAATGTTAATATTGGTAAATCCTTAATAAAATACTTTATCCTCTCACCCATTTTATCTCTCCCCAAACTTTAAACTAATCATTTCTTATTTAACTTAACTTTGGCAGATGAAAAACAGCCGCTGCGGGAAATGATATCTTGCTTAGAAACCTTTCACTTCAGTAACAAGTTCTAAGCTTTACTCATATTGAAAAAAGATTTTTTAATTAATATTCCGTAGGAATCAGTAATTAAAAAATAACTTTTTTCAAATTCGTAAAGCTAAGAACTTGTAAACTTTGTTCAAATGTTTCTTACGCAAAATATCATTTCCCTTCGCTAAGTAGTATTTTTTACTGCGAAAGTTGAATTATTTAACAAATAAATCTTTGTAGAATCTTCATATCTTTTCTAAGTTAAATATATCCCCCCCATTAGCAACAATATATATTTTCTAAGAACTCCACTTTAACCTATATTCAAATAATCTTCAAAAAAGTCATTTGAATTACAAATTATAACAGTTTAATATGATTAGTTTATTATAATATCGACAAAGTAAACATTTACATAATCAATTTTACCATAAATACCTGTATTTTGAAATAACAAATTGTCAATATCTGAATAATTATATTAAAACTATGATATTATTAATGTAATCTATTTTATACATACAAGATAATAATACCTTGAGAATGTATGGGGATTATAATAGTGTGAAGCTAACTTTTTACATTTTTATAACTTTAGATATAAATTCAACTTCATCATTAATTAATATATATGGAGCATATTCTCTATAACTATCCAAATTATTCAAAGTTACTATTTGTACCCCACGTTCAAGTGTTGTTAAAGTTAAATATGATTTTTACTTTTTTAGTCCCCATTTATTTTTCATTTTTTAGAAATCTGTATTATTAACAGCTACGAAATATAAGTGTAATTTAGCAGTTTGCAAGAACATAGATTCTAATAATTCTTAGTATTTAACAACTAATATAAATAGTAAAAATGTAGTTATAGAATGTAAAAAAGTAATCGCTACACCATTTTCAATAATAAATAATTAAATTATTTATTATATTCTAATAAAAATCTAGGATCAATTGAAAGATATCCTCTTTCATTTTTACAAACACCAGCCCAATCTAAAATGGCACAAACTACAAATCCTGGTCCATATGCTGATTTACCTTCTTCTACTCCATGAACTTTACTCGCAATATATCCTTCTACTGAATCCAACGGAAGATTATCACTACCTAATTTAGCACCTGATTGAGCCTTACCTTTTTCTGCTTTACCTCCATTTTTCATTACTATTTCAACTGCAGCATCAAATACTTCCCAAGTTAAATGATTAGGAACTGGGATTTTAGGAGAAACTACTCCCTTTCCATTGTCATCATACCATATCTCGCATGGTTTACCCCTAAAAAGTGGTACCGATATTCTACCACCACACTCATTTAATTTTTCCTTTATTTTTTTAATAACTAAACTATCATTAGGTTCTATAGGTAAAGATTTAACATTAGCCATTTCTGAAACCTCCTCTTTCTTCTTCTTTAGAAGGGTCAATTCCTAAATTAGTAAAAATATCTCCTAATTTCTTCTTTACTTCAGTATAAGATATTCCTGTATCTTTTTGTATAGCTTTTAAATTATCTTGATGTGTCAGAAAAAGAATTATAAAATTTATATCTTTACTAGAAAGATAGTCAAATTTGCTAAGTTCAAAATTTCCCATTAGTTCTATATCACATTTATCATATGTAAGACGTGTTGCTATTAATTTATTATTACATCTTGGACAATATAATTTATTTTCCATAATTATCCCCCCCTATATTATAATACTCGTATCTTTAAAAATTAATATCTATATCTTTTTAAATTAAAAAGACCAGCGATTACCTCACCAGTCTTCCCAAATTAAAGTTTCTGTTAAACTTTTATTTAAAGTACTAAAAACCAGCAGGCGGACTTCAATTAGCCTACCTGCTGGTTATATATATAATATTATTCTGTTTCATTTTCAAGAGATAACATTTTCTCTTGCCTCATTTCATGCAGAGTTTTGTCATTACCCTTAATTAGAGCCCAATCATAAATTCTAATACTAGACCAACCAGTAACCTTTTGCCCCCACTTGTTAAATGTAAGTTTTTCACCTTTAAAATCAACATATTTACTATCAATAACTGCAGCTTCTGAATTATCTCTATTCTTAATTACTACAGCATCTCCAGCTTTAATAATTCCCCACTCAAATAATTTGTCCATGCCAGGAAGTATAGTTCTAGTACTAGGTGTATTACTCTTACTTGTATATGTAGGTCGTTTTTTATCATCCACCTCAACGTAAAAATCCTCTAAAGAAGGTGGTGGTAATATCCTATTAATATCTATAAAATAATTATCTTGTATTCTCATTGGACTTAATGCAAAACAACTAATATCAACATTATTAGCTATAAGCCACGCTGCAGCTGATAATGTTTGTTTATCAAAAGATGATGCTATGAGTATTATTCTTTGTTTTGAATTAAATGTCTTTATGGCATTATTCTTTTCAAGAAAATCATTTAAAATCCTTGATGCCTTTTCATAAGCAGTTAAATCTCCAAGATCAAACTCATCTTTATATTTTTCAATGTATGAGGCAAATATTTTATCAACTAAATCATCTGGAGTTTTTAGTTTTGCATAACTTGCAGCATACCTTATAGCTTGAAATTCAAAAGCCTCTTTTCTTTGCCTAATGTCCTCAACATCTCTCTTAATCTCAATTAGTACAAGGTTACCATTTTGGTCTACTGCAGTTAAATCACTTCTACCATTTTCTTTATTTACAACTTGCTTTCCAACAACAAGTAAAGTTTCATCTTCAAATATAACTTCTATGTTTTTTCTTAAAAATTCTTCTATATGTTCTTCTCTTAAGTTTAAGGATTTAAAGTTTGTATTTTCTATTTCAATATCTTCAATTTCTATAGAATCTTTTATTTTTATTGGGATTAACATTCTCCACACCTTCTCTAACATGAAACTGATTTATTTTCATAGCTAAAATCTATTACTTATCTATTCTGAAAATATTATATTTTTTACTTATTTTATTACAAGCATTATAGATTCATTTCATTTAAAATTCCTATAAAAACAGTTTTTTCAACAAACCCTTTAACACTTTATTATTTATTAGCTTCATCATATATTTTCTCTGCTAAATAATGAACCATAAAATTTTGTAGATTTGAATTAGTTAATATCTCTTTCAATAACCTGTCGTTTCTATTTTTTGTCTTAACTATTCCCCTTTTAAAATAAGTCTTACCAAAGGTATTCACTAAGTCTTCATAACTATTTGCTCTAGCTATATCCATTATAGCTTTATCTTGCTTAAACATTTCTTCGTACTGGTCAATTACTATTCTATCTTCTTCAGTTAAACCAATACCAAACACATCATTTATTCTTTTTATTATGTCATCTAAATATTCTTCCTGTGTTTCTCCTATTCGTGATTTAGCATTTTCTGATATTCCAATTAACTCTCCTTCTCCATAGCTTAAAGAAATATCTGAACCTCTCTTCTCATCTATACCTAATTTTTTAAGCTTATAATAATCCAAGCTTAAAACATCATCAAGATTTACTCTTTCTTTCCCTTTCTTAGGCACCTTCTTTAACAAAGCTACTAAATAAACCTGAAGTCTTAAAAGATTTAAGTTCTTCAAAGGATATATTTGAAGTAAAAAATTATAGAATGTTATATATTTCTGTGCTTTCTTTTTAAACTCATCTGCTTGCTTCTCATCATCAGCTTCAATAAAACAATATCTTTCTACCCCTCTATCAATTATGCTATTCATTTTACCATCTTGTGTATTTGTTCTTTTTTCTTTATAGAAAAGGGTAGCAAAATCATTTACTTCTTCGTCATAATATACTCCATATTCATGAAGCTGATACCATAAGTCATTTACTACATTTGGATCTGTAACCTTATCTATATTAGTCATCTCAAAATAAGGCTTGTATGCTTCCCGAATATCTTCTACTGAATTTTGAAAATCTAAAATAAATGTTTGTTTATCAGGATAAATTCTGTTTAATCTTGAGAGAGTTTGTACAGTTTTTACACCATCTAACTTTTTATCTACATACATAACACATAGCTTTGGTTGGTCAAAACCTGTTTGATATTTATCTGCAACAATAAGAATTTTAAACTCATCCTTATCAAATATGTTTGTTAAATTTGTTTCCGTAATATCTGAAGCCACTTCTTTATTCATAGATACTTCAGTATATTCTTCCCCTTCATCATTAACAGTTCCTGAAAAAGCCACTAATGCTTTGATATTATATCCCTTTTCTTTTATATATTTATCTATTGCTATTTTATATCTTACAGCATGAAGTCTGCTGGAAGTAACAAGCATTGCCTTAGCTTTTCCACCTATCCACATAACTCTATTTTCCATAAAATCATCTACTATGGTTTCAACCTTAATTCTTATATTATATTCATTTAAACTAACAAATTTATTAATAGCTCTTTTAGCTTCACCCTTATCAAACTCTGGGTTATCATCTATTTTCTTTCCAACCTTATAATAAACACTTACTGGCATATAATTTTTAAGAACATCTAATATAAACTTTTCTTCTATTGCTTGTTTCATAGAATATAAGTGGAATTCATGAGGCTTTCCATCTTCTCCAATTCTCCCAAATATCTGCATTGTCTTATTTTTAGGTGTAGCTGTAAATGCAAAGAAACTAATATTTTTTAAATCCGTTCTTTTTTCAATTAATTCAGACATCTTGTCCATACTAGATTTTTCATTTTTTTCTTCATCTGCTTGTTCTCTAGCTGCTTCTTCTAATGTTTTACCTGCTAAAGTTTCCTTTAATGCACTCATGTTTTCACCTGCTGTAGAAGAATGTGCCTCATCTATAATAACAGCATATTTTCTCTTTTCTAATTTTTTAATTTTTTCAAGCGCATAAGGGAACTTTTGTATTGTAGTAATTATTATCTTAATACCACTTGTTATAGCATTGGCTAAGTCCGTTGAATTTTTCTTATCATCTATTTTAAGTACTAATCCCTTTTTATGTTCAAGCTGATATATAGCATCTTGAAGTTGCTTATCAAGTACCTTTCTATCTGTAACTACAATAATTGAATCAAATATTGCATTATCCTCTTCATCATGTAAACTCGATAATCTCTGAGCTGTCCATGCTATAGTATTTGTCTTACCACTACCTGCACTATGTTCTATAAGATAATTTAATCCGGCTTTATTCTTTTTTAAATCCGCTACAATCTTTCTCACAGCATCTAACTGATGATATCTTGGGAAAATAGCCCTTTCCTTTTTATCTTTCTTTTCTATAAAGTAAAATCTTTTAATAATATCTAGTAAACTATCTTTACTTAATATATCCTCCCAAAGATAACAAGTTTTTTCCTTACCTTCTACTGTAGGGTTTCCTTTTCCTCTATTAAACCCTTTGTTAAATGGCAAAAAGAAAGTCTTAGTTCCTTTAAGCTCTGTTGTCATATATACTTCATCAGTATCTACCGCAAAATAAACTAATACTCTTTTATTAAATCCAAATAACTTTTCCTTAGGACTTCTATCTTCCTTAAACTGCCTTATAGCATTATAAACATTTTGTCCTGTAAATTGATTTTTAAGCTCCATAACTATAACTGGGAAACCATTTAAAGATAACACCACATCTAAAGTATTATTATGTTTATCACTATATTTAAGCTGTCTTGTAATCTTAAAAATATTCTCTTTATAGTTGTTTAAGTCAGTTTTATTAGAACTTACATTGGGCTTATTATAAAACAACCTAAAAGTACCATTCATCATGATATCTTCAATACCATTCCTTAAAACGTGAATAAGCCCTCTTCTTTTTATATTTGAATTAACTAAATCTAAAAATAACTTTTTCCAATTACTTCCGTAGTTAGATTTAAACTCATCTACTAAATCCTTTTGAGTAGCTTTTAAAAATCTAAATAAATCCTCAGTAAATAAACAATATTGCAAATCAAATTCCTGTGAAACTCCTTGTTCATATCCACTGGAAACTAAATAATTTTCAATGCTTTCTTCTAAGTTTTTCTCCTTAGGTAACAAACCTCTTCCCCCATTCTACAATTGCATATATAACTTTATTAAACTTGGAAAGTTATGACCATCATCAATAAAAAACTGTAGATATTCATTATATTCCTCATAATTTCCCCTATAAACTTCTAATATATCTATCAAAGCCTTCCTAGCTTCTTTTAACTCATAACAATTCAAGTTTAAAATCTCTATTGTATACGTTACTCTCATGTATTCATTGCTATGTTCATCATTACTTTTGGGTATTATTTCTCCATTAGCAATATTATAACTAAAATAATTCTCTGGATTATCTATAACAGGATTTATGAATTTGTCATCATACTTATTCTTTTTATACATTCCACAACTATTTTTTTGATTGCATGAAACCAACAGGTTATTATAATTCTGAAACTCTTTGGGATAGTTATCTCTTGGTTTAATATGCTCTATATGCCCATCATTATTATCATATATTCTCTTTTCACAATAAGGACAATATTCATATTGTTCTATAACTAAAATATTTTCTTTTATCTTAGCTTTTATATCATCTTTATTGTAATCATTCCATGATTTAGGAGAGTATTTTTTCTTATATTCTAATAAAAAGTTTGGCTCTTGTTCTTTATTAACTTTTAGCATTTTTCTTATTCCTAACAGATATATCCAATCTTATTCTCATAATATCTTTATCTAAATCTCCTAAATACTTTCTTAAATAATTAAATGTTTCTTTAAACTCTTCTGTATCATATAAATTTTTATTTAATAATTCATAGGCTTTATTTAATTTAGTTGTAATATCCTCATTCCTTAAGCTGTCAATTTTCATAGTTGTACTTAATATATCACCTATATTTTTTCCATAAGTTTCATTTAATTCATCATTATTAACAAGTTTAATACCATCTTTTTCTTTCTTCATAATACGTAATTGTTTTGATTCTATATTACCAATAATATGTGGTGAATGAGTTGCTATAATAAATTGATTATTTTCACCTATACTTTCATAAACATTAATTATCTTTCTTTGCCACTCTGGATGCAATGATATTTCTGGCTCATCAATTAAAATCACAGAATTATTCACTTCTAAAAATTTCAAAGATAATGCCCTCAAAAATAATTGTTTTTCCCCTGAAGATAATCCAGTAATATCAAATTCTTTTCCTAAGCTATTTCTAAATATAGGTTTTGTTTCACTAGTTTCAGAAAGACCTACTAACTTAACATCTAAATCCATAATGGAAAATATGCTATTTATATCATCACAAACTTTATCTATAACTTCACCTATAGTCTTATCTCTATTTTTAAATATTTCCTTATTTATTTTAGTTGCTATAAATGATGGTATGTTTTGAGTTATATTTTGATCAATAATATTTTGGAAACTTGGCGTAAAATTTAATGTATTATCCACTTTATTAATTTTTTCAAAATTAATTTCTGCTGGCATATATACAACCTTAGGATCATTTTTATCCAATTCAAAACAGTGTCCGTCAGGATGCAATGTACCACATTCATTATCCCTTAACTTTACAGTTACTGTATATAAAGCTGGGGTTAACTCTACATTATTGTTTCTCACTTCTTTATAACCTCGCTCATTTATATCAAAAGCTTCATAAATGCTTTTTAATAATGTAGTTTTTCCAGAGCCATTTTCACCAATAATAACAATAGTGTTTAATATATCTTCATTTGAATCTTTAAAATCTATCTCTAAATTATTAAATAACTTATGACCATCGTATCTTATTTTTTCTATCTTCACTCTCATACATCTCCTTCCCTCAAAATTATTATATCAATAGGTTAGTTGTAAACCATAAAGATTTTTAAATTTAGATTTTATAACTAATCTAAAATTTCAATTTTACCTGTAACTGCTTCACTTATTAGACTTTGTTTGGCTTCTTTTAATTTCCCAATTTGATAATTTGATTTTTCTATCAAAACATTTATCTGATCTATTTCACAATCTAAGTATTCTGCAATTATCCTTTGTTCTTCTTCAAGTGGTTTAAGTATATCTAGTGATTTCACAACATCTGTATTTAAATTTGGTTGCCCAGAAATCTGCATTTCTTCTCGAAAAATCTTAGTTCTACTTTTTAATAAGTAATATAGATAATTTTTATCAATATCTAAGTTTAAAAATGCTAAAGAACCGTCATTAATACACCCACTTATATTTAATATTTTTGGTACACCTAATGTTGCTCCACTATTACTCATTATTAATGTTCCCTCTTCTAAATATCTACTTTGTATTTTTCCTAATGATGTTAGATAAGCTGAAACAGAATCTAAAAGCTTATTTTCATCTTTAGTTACTTCAGCTACAGTAATCCACGGTACATCGTTTCCACCAAAATAATTTGGATCACCAGCTGGTCTTGGAGAAGCACCTCTTACTACATTAGCTATCCTTGAAACTTTTATTCTTTTCCAATAACTAGGTATCTTCCCCAACCACTCAACTCCACTATCCTTCATTTCTTCTTTTTTTCTTTCTATAAGCTTATATCCATCAGAAGTTTTAACTACCTTAACCTTACCTGTTACAATTTCACTTATAAGACTTTTTTTAACCTCTTCTAATTTTTGAATTAATGCTTCTTTTTTTGAAATTATAGAATCAAATTCAGTTGTTTTTTTTTCTAAAAAGTTTGCTATTTTCTTATCTTCATTTTCATTTGGAATTGGAATATTTATTTTTTTCATTTTTTCAATATTAGTAGACCATAAATCGTCAACAATACCACTACCCCATCTATAAAATTCCTCTGAAAAATAATAATTTCTAAATAGACTATGAACATATTGTGACTCTAAATATTTAGGTGTTAAAACATTACAAATTAAAGAAACTGAACCATCATAAGTCGAAACTCCACATGAACCTTTTCTATCAGCTCTACTATTAATAACAAAATCACCTTTAAGAACTTTTTTTCTATTATCATTGTTATCTGATTTCGCTACATTCTCTAATTGTGGTAATATTCCTTGCTTAGTTACTGATAATGGTGAAAAATCTTTATCACTTACCTTCTCATTTCTAACAATAAACTCCTTATCAATTCTACTTATACTCCAATTTTTAGGTATCCTTCCTATCCACTCAATTCCACTATCCTTCATTTCCTCTTCATTTCTATATCTGTACTTCATTAGCTTAGCACCTTCCTTATTTCTAATGCTATTTCATTTTCTAGTTCTTCTACTTCTTTCATTATTTCAGCAAAAGGTCTTAGTTTTTCATATTTATAGAAATGTCTAGTAAATGGTATTTCATAGCCTATATTATTAAAAGTACTTTCATCCATATAAGCATCAGGTACATGTGGTTTTACTTCTCTTTCAAAGTAAGCCTTTATATCTTCTTTTAATGGGATTGACTCTGTATCCTTTAAGTTGGAATCACTTTCTATATTTCCTTTTGAATCTCTGCATATATCTGCATTTTCATTTCTTCTTCCAATGGTCTTCCATATAGCTTTTAAAAGTGCTGCTTTTAAAGTAATTCCACCCTCTTTAGCTTTTTCTTTAAGTTCTTTTATAAATTCTTCTCTATTTAAATATTCTTTATTTGAATCAAAACTTTCTAACATTTTTATTAATTTCTCTTGTTGTTCTCTTCCTAATGTTTCTTCTTGAGCCTTTACATCCTCATTCTTTTTCTTAGATACTGCTAAATTTATGAATTGTTTTGTTTCCTTCACTCTTTCTATTGCTTCTTTATTTACCTTAAAACTCAATTTAAGAGGTCTTTCTATGGTTATTTTTCTATAACCAAATTCCTTATTATTAAATATTTTACAGTTGTCATTTTCTTCAAAGCTTTCATATAAATCTTTAATTTCTTGTATTTGTTCATATGATATTTCTTTTCTCTTATTACCTAAGCTCTTTCTCATACTTTGATAATACTCTGTTGCATTAACAAGCTGTATCTTACCTTTTCTCTTATCTTCTTTTCTATTAGTAATAACCCATATGTATGTAGCTATACCTGTGTTGTAAAACATATCTGTAGGTAATGCTATAATTCCTTCTAATAAATCATTTTCTATAATATATTTTCTTATATTAGATTCTCCACTACCTGCATCCCCTGTAAATAAAGGTGAACCATTAAAGATTATAGCTATTCTACTTCCTTCTTCATCTTGATACATCTTGCTTATCATATTTTGAAGGAATAGTAATGAACCGTCACTTACTCTTGGAGTACCTGCACCAAATCTACTATCAAAGCCTAAGTCTGCCTCTTCTTTAACTCTCTTTTCTTCATCTTTCCACGTCACACCAAAAGGAGGATTACTTATAAGGAATCTCATATGTTCTCCACTAAATCTATCTTCCGTTAAAGTATTTCCAAGTCTTATGTTATCTGGATTTTGTCCTTTCATTAACATATCAGCCTGACATATTGCAAAAGATTCATCTAGTAACTCTTGACCATATACATTAACAATTGCCTTTTTATTTAATTTTTCAATATAGTCTTCACCTATTGAAAGCATTCCACCTGTTCCACAACAAAAATCCGCTATAGATATTACTTTACCTTCTTCAGTAAGGAAGCTTTCTTTACCTAAGAATAACATCTCCATACAAAGTCTAATTACTTCTCTTGGAGTATACTGTTCCCCAGCTGCTGAATTTTCTGTGAATCTTCTAAGCATTTCTTCATATATATATCCCATTTTATTGTTGGATATTTCATTTATGTGAAAATCCACTTCATACATTTTTTGAAGTACTGCATATAATTTATTTTTTCTGTCTAATTGAGCTATCTCATCTTTAAACTTAAATTTACCTATTATTTCTTTTACATTATTAGAAAATCCATTAAGATACTCTTCAAAATTTGACTTTATATTTTCACTATCATCTAAAAGCTTCTTCCATGTAAAATCAGATACATTATAAAACTGTAAATTCATATCACGATTTTCTTTTAAATCCGCTATAACTATTTCATCTTTTTCTTCTTCTGGTAAAAAATCATAGTTTTTATATACTTCTTTAATTGTTTCTCTATCATAATTATCTAATAGACAATCAAATCTTCTTACTACTATCATTGGAAGCATTACTTTTCTATAATCTTCTTCTTTGTATGTTCCTCTTAAACTTTCTGCTATATTCCATAAAAATGAAACATGGTTAAAATTATTTTCCACGTTGACTCCTCCAATTATGTAAAATTAATTTTTAGTAATATTTATGTATTAAAATAAATATCTAAACCTATATCAATCCAATTATATTATAAATCTTATTTCTTCATTTTTCTATTATATTATCCATATTTAATATGTATCTCAACATTTGAAAAGCCCTTAAGTGCACCATCTGCACTCAAGAGCTTTACCCAACTATATTTTCTTTTATTTTCCTGTTTTCTCTCCATGTCAAGAAACATATATTATTATTACCATCTTCTAACCATATAGATTATTTTTACTCAAACCCCTAAGTAAAATATAACTTCATTATAAAAAGAAACCACAAAATTAATTGTGATTTCTTTAAAATTAGATATCAGTTTCTTCATCATCTTCAACATACCAACTTGCTCTAATTTCTTGTGCTCTTGATATAACAGTATTTTTTAAAGTATTATCACCATTTAAATCATCAGTACTTTCTTCTGGATATATTTCAAGTTCATTTAATTTTTGAATAATTCTTTCCATAGAACCCGATTCATCACTAAAAAATTCACTTCCTCTAATTCTTATAAACCTCCAACCTAAACGTTCTAAAATAGATTGTCTATTCATATCTTCTTCCAGTTTATCTTCTCCATGCCATCTTTCTCCATCGCACTCAAGAGCTACTCTGTTATCCTTATAACTTACTACCATATCTATTCTAAATGCACCTACTTCCCATTGCGGTGTTATATGGTATCCTCTATCTATCAAATATTTCATTACTCTCTTTTCAAATTCAGATTCAGCTTTAACTACATTCTTTTCAAACTCTACTTGTCTTGATTTATAATTATTGCAATAATCCAACAAGCCTTTTCTTATATCACCTTTTTTTAAGTCATTTTCAGAATCTAATGAATGAACAAGCCATAACTGATCTTTTGCACGACTTACTGCAACATTATATTCTTCTTAAATAAATCATCATTTCCAAATGATTGTAATCTAAGTGGACCTTCTCCATCATTAGCATCTACCATAGTTAAAAATATAATATCTCTCTCATCACCTTGAAAATTAGCAGGATTACCACATAATATGTTTCTCTTATTATACTCTTTAGCATCCATTTTACTTTGTAATTTTCTATCTATTAATACAGATTGTTTATTTCCTTTTAATGTTATTACTCCAAAACTCTTGCCCTTATATTCTTCTTGTTCACAACATGCTAACATTAAAGATACTACTACATCTATTTCCTTTTCATTTGTTTTATTTACAGTTACTGCATCTTGAACCCTATAAGTTACTATAGGTGGTTTTATTTTAATTTGACTAGTTTCACGTAATGCTCTAATCTGTCCATTATATGAAAGCAGATTTGAATACTGAATTATTTCAGGAACACACCTAAAATGTTCTTTAAGCCTTACTGGCTGATAACCTGATGCTTGTGCTAAATCATATATTGAAAATCTACCACTATATAAAGACGGATGTGGTATATTGAGTAAATACTCTTTTGCTAAGTTTTCAACATCACCAGATTTCTCACCTATAGCTAGTGGACTAACTTGCTCATTATCACCAACAATTATTACTTGTTTTCCTAAATATAATGCAACTATTGCCATAACATCTGCCTGACTTGCTTCATCAATAATTACTACATCAAATTTATTTTTTTTAGGATTAAAATTCTCTACTACTTTATTTAGAGGCATTATCCAAACAGGAACTGCTCCTTGACATTCTGGCATTAATTTACGAGCCTCAGATTTTAACTTTTCTGCTTTTTTTCCTTTTCCCTTGCCTATCTTTCTGATAAGCTGTCTCCACCCTTCTATGGCTCTAACCTGAGATTTATTATTTTCAAAAGCTTTTAATTTATATAACCATGCTTTATTAAATGCAAGTTCTGCTGTATTTTCTCTTAATGCACTCTCCATATCTAATATATCATTTTGAATTTCTTCAATATTAACAGAATTTCTATCATCTATTTCCTGTTTAAATTGAGCATATTTCCAAGCATCATTTATATTTAAAGGAACATTTTCTTTTCCGAATTCATTATTTCTTAATCTTATCTCATTAGCCCATGTTGGTGCTATTTTTTCTAATCTGCTTATTAATTCTCTTCTTCTAATAATATCCTTACTTATCTCCCTTATGGATATTATAGCTTCATAACATTCTTTATATAAATTTACATCTTCATTCATCACTGCATTTTGAATTTGGCTCATTATTTTACTATTTTTATTAGATGAATACTTATTAATTATACTTTCGATTTTTTCTTTATTTTGTTTTATCTCTTCATACTGAATTCTATTTATCTGTGACTGCACAGTTTCTATAATTTTGTGACTTAAATTTGTCTTAATATATTTTAAATTGCTATATTTATCATTAGATAAATCAATTCTAGTATTAATTTTATCTAAATCTAATCCAGCTCTTTCTATATCATTTTTTATTTGATTCCAAATATCATTGTACCAATTAATACTCCCTTTAATTACAGGTATATACTTAACACATGTAACTTCAAAATTTTCTCCCATAGCTTTAGTATTATCAGCTCCTAATGGAACCATTTGCCTATTCCATCTGTTCTCTAATTTTTCTCTTTCCAATTTTAAATTATAAAATTTATCTAAAGCTTTATATTCATTGGATTTTACAGGGACATGCCCATTTACTCTGCATGAATTTATAAGTGATTTCATTTGTTTATTTAAAAGAAGATTTAATTTAGTTATTTTTCCACCACTTTCAAGCTTTCTAATTATTACATCCATCTGTGCTTTAACATCTATGTTATCATCTAGATCTTGAAATTCAGGATTATAATTTAGAATATCTTCAGAACAAGCTAATGAGAGAGCATATACCTTCTCAATTTCATTTATTAAATTAATCCAGTTTTTCTTTAACATATCTTCTTTTGAATTCTCTATTATTTCTAAAGTCCACAATTTATTTAAATCAATATTTTTAACAGCATTTTCAACTTTATCAATTATTGATTTTAGTATTTGCTCACTTATTTCATGATTATCTTTCCAAAATTCAATTCCATAATCTAATACTTTTTCTTCAAAAGAATTCTTTTTATTGATTAAATTGTTAAACTCTATAGGCGTTATTAACTCAGAAACATCTGGTAGATTGCTATCAAATTCATTTTCTTCGTCCTTAGAAATTGCTTCATTACTTAAATATAATTCTTCTACTTCTTGATCATTTAAAGATAAATTCATACCTTTTTTAACAGGTAATGGAATCCATCTTGCATTCTCTTTATGTACATTAATAAATTTTCCACAATCTTTAGGTTTAAATTCTTCTCCACCTATTACTATGGTTCTATATTCATTTAATCTTGCATTTTTCAATTCAAGTTTCAATTTGCTTAATTTTTTAATTTTATCTTTTCTATCTTTTTCTAATGAACTTATCTTTTGATTCAAATTATTTGGTTCTAATCTGGATCTATTTTCATTAATAACATCTAAAGTCTTCTCCATTTCAATTCTACTTTTAGTTGTAGAAAGCAAACTTAAGCATAATGCCTGTAAATTATCAGTAACTTTTTCTTTTAAAACAGATAGAGCCTTTTCACTATAACTTGTAACTAATATACTTTTTCCTTGAGATAATAAATGTCCTATCATATTGGCAATTGTATGAGTCTTTCCTGTTCCCGGAGGCCCCTGAACCAAAACAGCTCCATGCGTTTCTAAATATTTTGCTACTGCTAATTGTTCAGTATTTGCAGGCTTTGTAAGAATAATATTTTCATCTAAACCATTTGAAGCCAATAATGTACTATTATTTTCAATACTTGTACTATTACTATTACCTAGCTGCATACTGTTATCTTCATCTACACCAATTATATCTTTCAAAAATTCTGGAATAGAATCCACTTCCTCTAAATCTTCTAAGATAGCATCAATAGCTGATCCAAACCCCATATTTAATTTTCTAATAAATAAAACTGGTTTTCTAAATATCTGAGGATATCTTTCAAATTTAAATTCATCATCATCATCTAAAAATTCACCATTAGGAGATAAAGCATGGGCAACTCTATTAAGAAATGAATTACTGTTATCAATATCAAAAGGTGAAAATTCCTCTTTTTCAAATTCTTTATAAATTTCCAGTAATAATTCTGTATTAGAATCAGGTACTACTGTAAATATGTTTTTATATAATTCAGGATTTCTATCAGATACTTCAATCCTAAACTCTGGAATGTTAGCATCAAATATTAAATTAACTTTTTGCAAAAGAATAGGATGATATATTTTCTTTTCATCTTTACATCCTAAAATTCCATCACCAAAAATCAATTCCATAGCTTCAGATTCTTTTTTCAATGTTGAATATAGTGTATATAACATATTAAATATATCATCAACATCATGTGCAATTTTTTCTTTCTTTGACCAAATATTTCTTTTGGACTTCCAGTTTTCTAATGCTGATATTCTTTCATTATCATCATCAAAATTAATTTGAACTAAATTTTCTTCTTCCGTTTCAGAATCTTTTTCTATTTTATTTATTGAATCTTTTACTTTTACTTCTACATCAAATTTACTCCATCCCTTTTCAAGCCATTCTTTTAATTCTACAGGAGGCTCAGGACATTTAATAAATTCAGGTTTTCCTACAGTTAATATTGTATCAGAATCATCGCCTTCTTTATGTATATTATTTTTTATTTTTTCATGTATAGGCATATGATCAAACCATCTATGCCAATATTGTGAATCAATATCTATTATAGTAGGATTTTTTACATTATTATATTGCTTTAAAAATCCAAATAGATTATTAACCTTATTCTTTTCTTTCTCATCTAGCATAATTAACCTCCATAAGTATTTTTATATAAAATTTTCTTTTTTCATACATAATTATACTATATATTGCAATAAACACCATACATTAAACTTTACTCACATTATATAATATTACAATTTTTTTAATATACACCCCATATAATCTGATTTTATATAGATTTTTATATTGTTTAAATATTTTACGCCCAAAAATCCATCAATTTATATAGTTATTCTCTAGTTTTATTCTTATGTAAAGTACCTTCTTCATATGCTACAGAATATATTTCCTTAATGTTTTCTAGTTGTGTTCTTTATTTTTCTAGTAGTCTCTTGTACTATTTTTTTTGCCTCATCAAATATAGCATTGATAATATAAAAAGCCCTCGAGTGCATCACTAACACTCAAGGGCTCTACCCAATTATATTTTTTTAGAAATTTCTTTTATAATGTTTGTTATTTTAAAAAATCCAAATATAAAATTTTATTTCTCTATATTGCCTTTATACTGTCTTTCTAATATTTTTTCTTCTTGTAACTTTATACATATGAGAAAACAATACCTTGAGAATGTACGGGGATTACAATAGTATACTTATTTTATTATAATAAAAAGATGATAACTATGGAAATATTAAAGGAACACTATATCATACTCGATGAATATATCAGTACAATATTTCCTGATTTAAAAATAAAATTGAAAAATATATTTAAAGAATAAAAGGAGAAAAGTGATGGATTTAAAACATAAAATAATATATCACAGTAGTTACATTGAAATTGAATTCCCTGAAATTCGTAAGCATAGATTTACTAAAGATTTTTCTTGGGGATTCTATTGTACTGAGATTCAAGAACAAGCAGAAAAATGGGCTAGCAAATTCAACACCTCAATAGTTAATGTTTACGAAATTAAAGATCTTGAATCTTTAAATATAAAAAGATTTGAAGATTATACAGATGAGTGGTTAGAATTTGTAGTAAACTGCCGTAGTGGGAAAACACACAGCTATGATGTAGTTATTGGATCAATGGCTGATGATACTATATATGACTACATTGAAGCATATCAACATGGACAAATGAATAAGCAAAAGTTTTTTGAACTGATGAAATTCAAATATCCTACACATCAAATAAGCTTTCATACAATTACAGCTTTAGATCATATCAATTTTGTTAAAAGCTATCAAATTTAAAGCATCTGAATTTACATAATGATTAAGAGCCTAGTTAATGCTAGGTTATTTTTTATGCAGTTTTTATAGATAAATCTTTACACTTTTGTGGAGTTGTATATCCAAATTTCTAATATTTCTTACTCATGATTTTCCTTATCCCAATAATTTTTAAATCTCATATATGTCTGCTGCCTACCTAAATGATATATATTATCTGAAAAATCAATAACATCACATTCTTCAGTTCCACCAAATCTAGTTCCACGTATTCCTCTACCCACAATTTGCTCATATAAAATATCACTATTAATAGGTCTACAAATAACAATATTCCTTGTTTTAGGAGCATCAAAACCAGTAGTTAAAACACCATAATTAAACAAAAATTCAATATGCCCCTCTGTAAATTGCTTAATAATTATTCTTCTTTCCATTTTATTTGTATTAGAATCTATATATGCTGATCTTCTTCCTAATACATTTAAGATTGTAGATAAAAATTTTGCATGCTTAACTGTGCAAGCATATACCAATGTAGGACTTCCTCTTTTTATTTTTATAAGTCTTTTAACAATCATAGTATTTCGTTTTGTATCCTTTGCAATTTTTTTTAAAAATAATGGCGAATACTCCTTTTTATCTTCTAAATCCTTTAATTCTTTTTCTGTTAATTTATACTCAATATTAGACCTAAAAACTATATGATTAACTTTTGACAAATATTTATATTCTTTAAAATATTCTAGAGGATTTTCTTTATATTTACTATCATCTTTAAATTCTGGCGTTATCAAATTCATCTGAAATCTATTAACTAATTTATCTACTTCATTTTCTGAAATAATAGTATTTCTGCCTGGAGTTGCAGATAATCCACACACTGAAAATAATTTATTATTAGTTAAATAGTTAGCTTCTTTGAATAAAACATCATACATCATAGTTGATGCTCTATGAGCTTCATCAATTATCATTGCTCCTGTATTAGATAATATATTTAAAATTACCGGATCCTTGGATTCTATTCTCTTATAAATTTTATTAATACTTCCTACGACGACACCACCTTGTAATTCCTCTAATTTAAAATCATATTTAGAAAAATATCTATATATTTTTAATGGTAAAATAAACTCTCTACTTCTCCACATTTGTTCAATGCAACTAATACACTGTTCACAAAGTTCTTCGCTTTGTGCAATCCATAATAGATATTTCTCTTCTTGAAAACTAGCTTCCATCCAATCTAAAAAAGCTTCTACTGCAACTCTTGTTTTTCCACCACCTGTTGGTAATGAAATCATGCATCTAGTTTTATCGCCTTCTTGATTTAAAATATTTAAAAGTTTATTTTTTATATTCTTTTGATATTCTACTAATGGTGGTACCTTTCTTTTAGGTTCAATTAATTCTACTGACGATTTAGTTTCTTGTCTACTAGAACCAATACCTGCAAAAATTTTAGGAAATCCTGCTGCTGTAACAAAATCCACCGCCCAAAATTTACCCGAATACCATTTTCTATTAACAAGTGGAGTCCTCATATATGAAACTGTGCTTATATTTTTGTTAATATCTGGATATTTATTGTATAATTCAATAATTGTGTTGTCAGGCATTTTTTCTAATATTTTTCTTCTTAATTCTCTCTTATTTTCAGAACTTCCAGAAAATAAATTAATACCTTCTTTTACAACGAGTAATCTACATAAGTTTTTCTTATCTACTTCTATAAACTCGATTTCATTTAAAATCCTGCTAGAAGCCTCCTTTAAATCTCTTCCAAACAACTTATTTAAAAACTTAGTTGATAATTCATATTTGTTTATCAACAAATCAACAGTTAGTCTTATTTCTTCATCACTTAATGTCCCTCTCACTAAATTTCCTCCTATATTTATAAACTTTATATATTACTATTACTTGTTTAGACTGGAATAGTCCGCTCTAAAATAAACTTTATATTCACTTATTTTAATCCTATATTGTTTAAGCATCTTTATAATTAAATTTCTAATAGCATTTCCACTCATATTTGTTTCAATATAAATATTATTTGCTACCAATTCTGGTTTTCTTATACCTTCTGATTTGCAAGAATCGCTTCCATAGTATCATTAATTGTTTCTCTAAGAAGTTCTAAACTTTCTGATATATTTATTGCTTTGTCAGGTAAATTTTCTTTTAATTCTTGAAAAAACATATCTACATCCATTTTTATCACTCCATATGTAATCAAATTTTAATATTATGTATATTTATTCTACATTTTTCTATTGTTTCCTTTAGATTTAGTACAAATAAAACACTCGATAATCAACTACCTAGTCAGATTGTTCAAAAATAGTTTTCCAACAAGTATAAATTCACAATGGGAAACTATAGGGAATTTCATCTATTTCATTACATAAATAAGGTCAAATACATTAAAGTTCTTGCTTTTTGGATAAGTAAAAAGCTCACAGTTAAAACCTGTGAGCCATAAAATCCAAATCTTTATGAATTAGTAACTCGATCTAATTCATAAATCTTCTCATTTAATTTTTCTTTAACCTTCTTTTCAAATTCTCCTAATACATAATTTATAGAATTAGCTGCTTCCTCGGATATATCACTTGACATCGAATCAATAGAACTTTTCAAATCATCTATATATTCTTTTGCTTCCTCATTAAATCCAGAGAAATACCATTTCTTTTTATATTTAGTCTTTCCAAATAATCCTTCACCTGCATATTCTTCATCGTAATCAAAATCCATTCTATCAATGTACCAATCCAAGCTTGTATATTCCCCTCTATCTTTCAAGTCTGAAATAATACCCGAAGAAGTACTTCGCTCATCAAATTCTTTTAATACTGATATTGAAAAATCACGTTCGCTTAAATAAATACTAAAATCTTTCCAACATATAGGTAACGCACATTCTCCACCACATATTTCCTGAGCTTCTGCATATATCTCTGCTAATAGTTTTCTGATTTTTTTGTTATAAGAAAAATACACACTACCTTCAGCATCTTCACAAGTATAATATGGTTTAAGAACATTAACCTTATATTCCACGAATACTTTTTTAATAATTGGTCGATATGCTGTTTCAGAATAACATAATCTACGGAACTCATCTCTAGCCACAGACTTAGCCTGACTTTCAGAACTATAATTCCTACTGTACTCTTTGATACTGCATGGAACAGCAATATAATAATCCTTACAATTTAACTTAACATCATTAGTTGATACTTTTTTAACTGTAAAATTATTAGTCTTTTTTTTCAGCATTTCTATTAAATCCTTTAATCCTGCTTTTCCTCTTTTGCTTGTATTACTTGTTTCAACTATGCTCAATGCTTTTTCAGGACAATCATTAATAATTTTCTTGACTGTCTCTAAATCATAGTCATTAATTGCTTTACTTTCAATAGGCACTGCATTACCATCCGAGTTTTCTTGCAAATAACTGCAATTAACTATACACAATCCACAACCATTGCATTTTTCAGATACCTTAATCTGTTTCATCTTATTTCCTCCCTTTTATCGTTTAATATGTATTAATAGCATTATTCATTTTTGATAAATACTTCTCACCAGTCATTATAGTTTCAATAGCTTCCTCTGGTATCGCACCTTCAGATGTAAGAACAGGAACATTAATAATATCGGACATTGCTACAGCTATATTTACACAAATCATTAAAACACCTTTATCACATTCAGAATAATTATGCACATCTAAACCATTTTTATCTATGGTACATTTTGTTTCTTTTATTGATCTTATAAATAAAGCATTCATACCCATTAATAATTTAGCAATCCTATCTGCCCTTGCAATAACAGCATCATAAGCAGTGCAAATAGATTCTGATTGAGAATATACAACATTGGCTTCTCGCATTTGATTATTTGCTGCTGACAAATATCGTTCTGAATCCATTACCATCATCTTACCTAATCCCTTAGTTAAAAGTCCACACACCAATTCTTTATCAGTAAATTCCTTTTTATTTGATATAACTAAAGCATCAAAGATTGCTAATTTCTCAATATTATCACAAAACGCTATTTCATTATTGTTTTCTCCACCTAAATCAATTTTCTGAATTTGGCTATACACCTCAACAAATTTAGGAACTGTATTTTCCACGATGGCTCTTTTTTTCTTTGCAACATTTACCAATCTTTTATCCGTATATTCTGCTTTATTTCTAACCATTAGCTCGGCTTCTTCACTTCGTTCAAATGCTCTTGCATATTTTTTCAATGCCTTTTCGTCCATTTTCATGGATTTATCAGTACTATATAGTACATGAGTCAACGCACCTGCACCTAATAATTCTAAAACCATGTTATCACTTCTTTCCAAAATTCAATACAAGTGTACTTCCTAATTGTGATTCATATTCCTCTAAACTCTTAAAAGCAATATTTTCACCAAATATATTCAATATTCTGTCTAATCCTTCTGTAATACCTTGAAGATTATAACTTTTTTCACAAGCACTACTTAAAATCATATCAAAACCGCCTTGAATTTCTGTATCCCAGTAATTATATTCCTCTTCAAAAATACTTCTCAACTTATCTCTTTGGTTGGACATTTCACTTAATGCATCTGCTTCAATTCTCCTAATCTGACTCTCCTTCAACTTATAGTCATTAAGATGTTTCGTTGTACTAATAACGGAAACTATTGAGCTACAAACAACTGTAGTAATAATAGTTCCTAACACCTCCCCTATTACCGCTCCTGCAATAACCCCACCTGTTGTCCCGCTCCCAGGAAGTACCCCCGTTCCTCCTATACCACCAATAATTGCTCCAATTTTCTTCCCGACTTCCCCACCTATTAAACCATTAACCATTATTGTACCCTTTTCACCGACTTCTTCAATAAATTCTCTTCCGTTAATTTCTCCATTTATATATTTAACAGTTGAATCTTTTACTATTGCTGCAACTGCAATAATTTGAGCAACTTCATTATTATTGGCAAGTTTAATAAAGACTTCTTTATTGCTATTCCTTAGTGATACTGTAACACCATCAACTATAACTTTATTCCTTCCACCTGCAATAGCAACATTGGCTGTGATTTTTCCCATATCTTTAGCAGCATCATCTAAAGTTTCTTTCCCCTTTGCCACCTCACATAATTTTCTAACTGCTTCAACAGTCAACGGAATTGCTGATTTCACAACTATATCTTTCGCACCAGTGACAAACTCTGTTCCAACATTTTTAGCAGTTCTTGCTGCAAATTTTTTCTGCAAAGCGATGTCGGAATTTATCTTTTCCTTTGCCATTTGTTTTCTGGCTTCTTTTGACATACCATTATCTCTATTTGTTATTATCTCCCAATCACTCTTCTCGCCTTTTGCTGTATTATCAGATTTTGATAATATTCTATAATTTTCAGGTGAATTCATTATTTCCCTAAAATCCTCATCCGACAAAAAAGGATTGTACTTAACAACATTGTGGACATCTTTCAATGCCTTTATATGATCAGTTTCTGCTGAATGCTTTGCCCATTTAGGCGAAACATTTTCACCTTTCTCATTTTTCATGTGATATTTCTTCTGGGCTGCTGTTTGACTTTTATGTAGTGTTTTTCCACTAATAGGATCTTCGTATGTCTGCTTTCCATCAAAAACTTTTTCTTTATATGATGCTTTTCTTTCTTTGGAATCCCATAAGTTATCACGATTTTGCTTATTATATTCTTGGGTAATTCCCAAATCAGCATTTGCTTGTGTTTCCATCATATTTAGATTAACCATAGCTTCTGTTACTTTTGATGTAGTATCTTCGCTCATTATTCCACCTCCCTATAGATATTTTTAAGCTTTTTGATTTCACTTTTAATTTCTTGTATCAAACTATCTAGATAAATAACTTTTATATTACTTCCCTGACTTAATATCCACATAATTATTCTTTTTCCAAATACCTCTGCTTCAATTAAATAATTATTATTATATATGTCAATTATTTTTACAATAGACAGCCTATCTAATACAGTCTCTATCGAACTTCCATTAAATTCAAATATAAATTTCTCATCTCTTCAATAGTTTCCATCATTTCTTCCCTAAATTTTTCAGGACCTAGAACTTCTACAGACTCTCCTTGGCTCAATAGCCACATCTTTATACCTTTTCCAAACATATTTGCCTCTACTATGTATTCACCTTGTTTTTCTTTTACTATTTTAGCATTAGGTAATCTATCTAAAACTGCCTCTATTGATCCACCTGTAAATCTAAACTTTATTCTTTCTAGTTCCCCTGTTTGCATAAATTGAATTAACTTTCTAAACTCACCATCTTTAAATCTCTTACTATAATCTACTCTATATTTTCTATCAGTAATAGTTAACTCTTTAATTCTATCTACTCTATAGATAGTAGGATATTCATAACTTTTCCCTTCAATAAAAGCTATGAGGTAAAAATAATATTCTGAAAATAATAGTCCTTGTGGATATAAAATTCTTCTAGAAACTTTGTCTTCTACTCTACCATCTATGCCCATCTTAAAATATTCAATATCTAATATTCTTTGATCTTTTATTGCAGTACTAATTTGCCATAGCTTATCCAATAATTTCTTTCCATGTTGTGGTGAAACATAATTTACTACCTCATTACCTATAATATATTTAATATTTTCTTTATCTTCACATATACAAATTTCAAGAAGCTTATTAATTATATCTTCTATTTCTGTCTTTATGAAACCTCTACTCTCTAAAAGCACTTTAGAAATAGATAATACTTCTTTTTCGTTTAAGTTTTTTTCATTCTTTCCATTAAGAATATACCCTCCTTTTTCCCTGTCCATTATAATTTTCTCACCTATTAGTACACTATCAGGTTTTTCCACAAAATCTTTTATGTCTTTTATATATCTATAAAAAGTTCTTTCATTAATACTAAATTTATTTATTACATCATTCTTTCTAACTACTTTTCCTTCTTGTAAATCATTGTAAATAAATAACAATACGTCTGATTTAAATCTTTCCATTCATAATATATTTCCTTTCTTAAATATTTTTACCAATTTATATTAATTATACATATATCATCAAATTCCTTCTTTTTTTTCAATTTTTTCTTATACATTTCTGCATCAGCTTTCTGTATTAATTCACTAACACACATTTCCTTTTGAGTTCTTTTGTCATACTCATATAATCCATAGCTCAAACTTAAATTGTACTTACAACTATTTTTATTAATTTCTTCTATCCTTCTACAAATTCTAGACCATGCTTTATTAGCTTCTCTCATTGTTGTTTCAGGCAATACTACTAAAAATTCATCTCCTCCCATTCTAATTACAAAATCTTTTTTTCTAATATTTTCTCTTATAATTTTTGCTACACTTATTAAACAATTATCACCTTCTTCATGTCCAAAAATATCATTTATCATCTTCAATCTATCTACATCAACAAAACAAATAACAAATTTTTTATTATTGGTTATTGACAATTTTAATTTCTTATCTAATAACTCTAAACCTGATCTTCTATTTAATACTCCAGTCATAGCATCTGTACTTGCATAATAATTTAATTTTTCTTTTTCTAAATATAGTTTTTTTAACATATTATCTTTCTGCTTTAAAATTTTAATAAGTATTTCTTTTTCCATATTTTCATAATTCACTTAATACCCCTACCCTCAATATTTATATTTCATAAACTTTACTTTAATTATATGCTCTTGCACTGACATTGACTGTCAGTACAAAACAGAAAATAATTACTTTTAAAACATAAAAAACCACTAACTAAGAAATATCTTCCTAGTCAGCAGCCTTTTTGTATAATCTATATTATTTTATCCACTCAATTACATCCTGAACTCAACTCACATCCTTATTTTCATTGACTTTTTTACTTTGCACTTATATTGATAAGAATATTTATCTCTTATCTCTTTTACTGGTAAAGCAATTTCACCCTCTCTAATATCACCTACAAAACTAACCTTTTTTTATATAAAGTTTTAAGTTATAATCTATCCTCATAATGTTTTTCTCCCATAACATCTAATCCTTTTGGGGTAATTCTGCAATCTCAAACTCATGTTTATATATGAGTCTTATTCAAAAATTCTACTATTTCTTCTTCCAACTCATTATATCCATAAATAACACCATTATCTTTAGCTTCTAATTGAATTAATGTAAAATTATTATATCCAAAAGTTTTCTTTACATAACTGTCATCTTGCTTAGGACAAGTAACAATAATATTCTTGATAACACCTCTTTCAGGTGCAAGATTTTTTTCACCATCATAATAACTATAACATAAGTTATAATAATCACTTAATTGTTCCATTACTTCTCCCTTTTTATTGGTTATATATGGTTTCTTACGACATTTAACTTCTATAATAACAGAACCTTTAAGTTTATTATCTTCTTTTGAAAATAAAGCCAATCTTATATCAGGTCTATTATGTCTCAAACTCATACTGATAAATTGACTTTTATTTTTAAAATCTCTAGCTATCTCCATATCATATACCAATTCACAATAGCAATCTTCTTTTTCAAATTTTAATACAGTTTCTGAAGGAAGATCTCCATCTTTCAATTTACAATCATCTTCATCAGCTAACCAACCTCTAGTCCAATCATAGCCATTACTATTTAATATTTTTATAATTAATACAAAAGTATAATATTCAAACAATTTAGAAGTTTGCTTATTGGGAAAACTTGTTCTAAATTTATCTTTATTTTTATTATCTTCCTTTTTTATATCTATTAAATCCTTATAAATCTTATAAAGTTGAGCACATCTTTTATCTTTTAATAATTTTAAAGAAGGCTTATTTACTTTATTAGTATCAGATAAAATTAACATATAAAATTTTATCACTAATTACAGTTTTTCTCCTACAATCATTCTTTTAGTTCCTTTAATTCGCATTTTGACTTTATTCGTATTGCCTTGTATCTTTCTTTTAGGAAACTTAGAAAAATCTTCTTTCTCTATATTACCTTTATACTGTCTGTCTAATATTTCCTCTTCTTGTACACTCATTTTATTATTAACTTCCTTTAATACATTATTTTTTATATGGTTTATATCTAAACTTAATATATCTATTAACATTAAAAACTCTTCACCTGAAATAGAATTTCTCTCTAATTTTCCACAAAATGTTTTATAATTAATATTTAATTGATCAGCTACCCATTTAACTGTTCTACCTTGATTCTGTATTTCCTTTTTTAAACAATCTCCAAGTTTCATACGTTACCTCCTACACAAGTTATTTATTGGTATTTTAAACCATAATTAAGTTTTTTGTCAAATAGCAACATTTTTCTTGTATTTTAATATAATTATCTTTATTTTTAATATAATTATCTTTATTTTAAAGCTACAATAAATCTATGGTATTATTAATATAATTTATTTTATACATACAAGAAAATAATACCTTGAGAATATATTAAGTTTAAGTTAGCAATATTTATTTCAGTAAAGTGCAAAATAATCTGTGTAAACTTCATAAAAATTGACATAATATTCTTATAAAAAATGGAGTGTGTGCAGATTATGTCTTTTTCAAAAAAATAACTTATTAAAGAATTAATTAAAGAAACAAAGCCTACAAGTGCAAAGATGTTCAAGAAACATTAAAGGAATTATTTGCAGATACACTTAAAGAAATGTTAGAAGCGGAGCTTGATAATCATTTAGGATACTCAAAGTATGACTATAAAAACAAAAACACCACAAATAGTAGAAATAGTCGTACTTCTAAAAGAGTGTTATCAGATTTAGGAGAATTTGATTTAAATGTACCGAGGGATAGGGAAAGCTCATTTGAACCGCAGGTTGTAAAGAAAAATCAAACTGATGTTTCAGGAATTGAAGATCAAGTAATAGGTATGTATGCAAAAGGTATGACAACAAGAGACATAGCAACTCACTTAGAAAATATATATGGTTTTGAGGCTTCGCCTACTTTAATATCTGGCATAACAAATAAAATTACTCCTATAGCAAAAGAATGGCAGAATAGACCTCTAGAATCTGTATATCCAATAATATTTATGGATGCTATATACTATAAAGTTAAACAAGATAATAAAATTGTGAATAAAGCTGCTTACGCAGTTATAGGAGTGAATTTAGATGGAATAAAAGAAGTTTTAGGTATTTGGATAGGTGGAAATGAAACATCAAAATATTGGCTTTTAGTATTGAATGAACTTAAAAACAGAGGAATTAATGATATATTAATAGCTTGTGTTGATGGTTTAAATGGATTTTCTGAAGCTATTAAAGTAATTTATCCACGTACTGAAATTCAAAGATGTATAATACATCAAATTAGGAATTCATCAAAATATGTATCTTACAAGGATAGAAAAAAATTTAATGCTGATTTAAAACTAATATATACAGCAACAACAGAAGAAGCTGCTTTAGCGGAGCTAGAAAGATTCCATTGTAATAGTATTACATAAATTAAAATAACTAGGTATTTATATCATAATACTCTTACCTAGCTATTCTTAAAATATATTAATTTTAAAATTTTTATGGAAGTTTACACAAAATTCTTGACAGACTCTTAATTAAGGTTTTTACTTTATCTTTAAAGCTTTTATGTGATTTCTTATGTATTCTTATATTTACTTCACATTTTGCAAAATAAAATTAAAACTCAAAACCTTTTTCTTATTGTAAAATCTACTGCATTTTCATTTGCATTTACTTTAAATAACTTCAAGTATTTTTCTCATTCTTATCATGATCTTTAATTCTATCTTTTACTTTTAACGTATATATTTCAGCTGTCTACAATATATGTTTTTCTACTATCTTCCAAACATCTGCAATAGCCACTTTAAATAATCTATCCGGTATTAAAATTGTTTTTTCATCTTTATTTATTTTATTTAAACTACACATTGCAGGATATATTTTAATTTTTTTCTCTATTCCTCTCATATTTATCCAATAATTATTTCCTCGTTTTATAATATCTCCTTGTTCTTCTTGTAAATGTACTATTTCTTTAAGTGTTTCTATATACTTTTCTTCTTTTTCTACATCGATTTCAGTACATAATTCGCCTTTCATTACCCAATTTAACAATTGTAAACCAGCTATACGATCTAAATTTTCCTTAATAGACTGATTCCAAAAATGTTGTAAACAATTTGGACAAGATGCTTCACACTTACATTTTTTAAATCTTTTTTCAGTTTCATTCATTACTTCTTTTATTAATTTACCTACTCTATTTGCATATCCAGCTCCACTAGATAAACTATCATATAAATATATATCTACATAAATATTTTCTTCTACATATCTTAAACGATATCCTGATTTTAAATCACTAAATTCAATATCTAAAACTTTACTTGCTGCTAACACTAATGCCTCCGATAAAGATGTTACTGCAGGTATTATCCATATATTTAAATTTTCTTTATTAATATTAATATTATTTTTTTCTAACTTTAATTCTAAAACAAGCATATCAGTAAGTATATCACATCCCAAAAGTACTTTTTGTCTTGTATGAAAACATACTTGAAGATCTTTCTTTTCTCTATAAGGAACTTTATATGGTCTTTTTCTTTCTTTCTTATCGTTTTCTGGAGTTATATGTGGATCAATGGCACCACATTTACTACATAAATCAAACCCTTCATTACTAGGTCCTTTATTAATGAGAATTAATTGTTGATCTTCTCTATTCTCCATACGAATTAACTTTGTTTTTGATATTGCTTTCATTTTACTTGTATCATTAGAAAGTGAAGCATATGATGGCTTACTTACAATTGAGTACTCTTGATTATCTCGTACTTCTGAAATTTTCATTCCATCTCTTGCTACAAATCCCCAAGGTTTAATTAAAGTTTCTTCTTTTAAATTTCCTCCACACAATGGACACTTTTTCATTTTATTTTCTAAACCAAACCATCCACAATTATTATTTTCACAGCAATAAATCTTTTTATTATATTCATTCATCCTTAACCAAGGCTCTGCAGCTTTATATGCATAATTTTTGTCATATTTAGTATAATGATCATATAAGCCACCTGAAATATACGATTTTTTATTGACAACTATCATACGACCTGGTGCATATTCACTAAGAGCAATATCAATACTTCTTTCAGGACTTTCATCTATTTTTCCATATTCTTTTTCAATCCAAAAATGTACAATATCTCTTGGAAATGAGTATGTTGGTAATAATCCTTCCTTAAATAATACGTCTAGTAATGACATATATACTTCCTTAACATCATTTTCTTTACTTTTTTTCTTTATTTTATAAGTAATTGGATTTCGATTAACTTTTGATTGTATTCTTTCAATTTCTTCTATTATGTACTCTTTATATTTATTCCACTTGATTATAGCTTTATTAGGTATAAGCGTATTTATTCTCTCCTGTGGCAATGGCAATTTATCTTGCAACCATTCAAGAAATTTTATATAATTTAATTCATTTCCTTGTGAAAAAAAACTAATGACATCCATATCTTCTATACTTCTTTCACGTGACACAAAAAATTCCTGCAGAAGAATTAAATTTAAATGTCTTTTAATTAATTTTTTATTAGTATAATCAATCCAAGGTGTTCTAGGTTCACCTGAAATAATTTCTTGTGGATCATTAAAATACCATGCATCATGTGGTCCATTTTCTGTATACGTTACTATAGTAGAAACAGCTGCTCCTTTTCTACCTGCACGTCCAGCACGTTGCTGATAGTTTTCTCTCATAGGTGGTACATTTCGTAAACCAACTGCTGTTAATGAGCCAATATCAATTCCTACTTCCATAGTAGTTGTACAACTTAGGATATCAATTGGTTCACTATCTTCTTCCATTACAATATTTCTAAAACGCATTTCATATTCTTCTGTAGTTGTCCAAATGTCATTTGCTTGATCTTTATGCGATAACTGTGCTGTGTGCTCATCAGTTACGAAATTTTTAATTTTTCTTCCTTGTGTTGCTTCTATTACAGGCTTTCTCCAAAAATCATATCTTTGTAATTCTTTTTGTGATACTTCTGATAAATAATTTTTACTACCACAATAAATACAACTATCAAATAGAGTAAACATAGATGTACCTGAGCACTTACTACATCTATACCACTTTTCATTTTCATTTGTTTTTAATGTTAAATTATTAGGCAATAAATATCTGTTATTATGCGATACATCATTACTCTTATTTCTATCTGTAAGAAAAAATATAAAATTCTTTCTTAATTCTTCTATCTGATCTTCTTTTATCCCATTTACCTTTAATAAATTTGTTAAATATTTAGGCATCTTTTCTTTTTCACTAATACCTAAATTACCTTTATCAAATGATAATATACTATTTCTTACTTCATCAGATACTGAAGGGAAAATAGCTATATCTTTGACTAAAATATTTTGAATCCATGTATTATATATTTTCCTTATTAATTTTATATCTAATCCAGTACTATTCCTAGCCTTTTCCAAAATAACTCTATCTATTTTTTTTACATGTGTACCTTGTTCTAAAAGTATAATTTGACCTAAACAAAGGTTATTCAAAGAACGATAACTATCACTAATATTCTTTAAAAAAAGTTGATAAAACATCTTAGGTGGAACCCCTATATCTTGCATCTCTTCATAATCTGTATCTTCGTAATCACCATACATTTCTCGATAACGCTTTAATTGCTCTTTAAGTTCTTCTTTCTCATCTCCATAGAAAAAAGAAACTTTATTTTGATCAACTACTTTGAGAAATGCATAATACAATATATTAAGCGATTTTTGATTTTTTCCATATTCTTTTTCTAACTCTTTTTGTGCCATAAAAATAGCTTGTCTACCTGCATCTCCATCTGTTGCTATTGTCAAGTCTCTTGCCAATGTAGCTGCTCGCTGTCTACTATCAGAAAATAGAAGTACTTTTTTACCTTCATTTTTTAATTTCATATCCTTAACTGGTTGATCAATTAATTGTTCTGTAACCAAGTTAGCAAAAGGCTCGTTTCCTCTTACCTTAAATGATGTCAGCTTGTTTTTTTCTCTTCCACAGTTTGGACATATTTTAAAAGTATAAACTTTTCTTTTTTCATCATACTTTCTTGGTATTAATACCTTAATAAAACCTTTTCTACCACAAAATTTTTCTCCCTCATACAAAATACCTGTTTGACTATTAATATATCCAAATACAGATTCTTTTTTTGCTTTACTATTTTTCACTCCTTCTTTAAATATATCAGTCCTACCTTTTGGTGCTAACCATAAGTGTATTTCCATAGGGTTATTAATAAATTTACTATTATCCTGCCATAGAAATGAATGATGTCCTATACTATCACTTTCTTTAAACGCACGAATAAATAATGTACCACATCTTCTATCTCCTATAAGCTCAAAAACTCTTCCTCCACATTTTGGACATGTAAAACTAGGTGTATTACTAATATGGCCTATCTTTATTCCCATTACTTCATGGTTATCTTCACACTCAGGATTTAGACAAGCATACAGTCCATTTATTCCTCTAAATAACAAATGTATTCTAGCTGGAAGTAATACTTTTTCATCTTTTGATCTTGATAAAGTACCTAATACTAAAAGAATTTCTATTGCTCCTTCTGCATCTTTTTGAGAAACACCTTCAAAAACACTATTTGCAATTTCTTCAAATGCAACCCCTTTACCACTACATACTTCAATTAGTTCTAACATTGGTGGATACTTAGACATTTTTTCATAAAGCCAATTATTGTAATTATTTGTTACACATCCCCATCTAAATAATTTGGTAAGTATATTAAGTTGCTCGCCCATTTCTTTCTTATTATTACTTTGTAGTTTATCATAATCAAGCTGCAAAAGACGGTTCACATCTTCTTTATTACCTTTCCCATGACCTAATAGTGGTGTCCTTTCTCCTTCGATAATAGCAAAATTATAATTATTTATACTTTGTCCTGTTAGTCCACAAACAAATTCTCGCAATTCCTTTTCTTTTTTTTGAGGCACGCTAGCACTAGTTAAAATACACCTTATTTTATCCCTACCAATTTGTAATTTATCCATTAATCTTCTAATTAATAAAGAAACCTCTCCACCTGCTGCCCCTCTATACATATGTGCCTCATCTATAACTAACAACAGTTTGTTATTAATTGAATGTTTTAACCACTTTCTTGTCTTTTCCCAAAAACATTGTTCAATAGGTCTCATAAGCATATATTCAAGCATACTATAATTAGTAATAAGAATATCCGGACATATTTCCTGCATTTCAGCACGTGTCAATAGTTCTGCATCATTTATTCCAGTTGACTGATTATTTTTATTTAAACTACAAATAAAGTCACTTAAATCTTTAGCTGGAACTCTGCCTATTTTTTTTAATTCTTTCCCTACTTCTTTTTTACAATTTATATATGTTTTCTCTAACAATTTTGCAAGATTTTTATTTTTATCTTTATCATTTTTTCCAGGATAAGGTGTACGTCCTGTATACATTCCGAATCTCAATCTTCTTATATTATCATTACTTTCCTGTTTCATAAGTTTCATATAAGCATCATCTTTTCTTCCAACAATATTACGTATTCTGCCTAATTGATCTGATACTAAAGCATTCATTGGATATAAAATTAGCGTCCTTATACCTTCTTGTTCCCAATCGTCTGAATCATTTGCTACTTGCCTTACCATTTCAGTTAATATTGGCCATAAGAAACATTCTGTTTTACCTGAACCTGTTCCTGTTGTAACTAATAGATCTTTATCCTGATAATAAGCTTCAAGTGCTTTAACTTGATGTGTAAAAGGTGTATTAAAAACACCTAAATTATGCTTTATCAAATAATCTAAGTATCTCTTTATATTATCATCTAAATCTGCATTTTCAAATCCTTCTACTTCAATCTTATAATTTTGTGTTGCCTCAATAAAAGGTTCTTGAAACAATACACCTTCTTTATTTAATATTGATTCTGTAGCTTCTAGTAACAAATCATTTTCAGCAAAATACTGAGCTTTAATATAATTTATAAGTCTCTCTTTTAACTTTTCATGTGTTTTTCTAATTCCTAATTCACTCACTATTTTTCCCCCTTTGTAATTATTCAAATACTACTTGAATACCTAATCCACCTAGTACATCTTCTATATCTTCCCATATGCATATAGGTATTTTTCTTAAATAAATATCATTATATCTTCTCTTAGGCCAAGATGCCATTAACAGTATTCTATTTTCTGCATTAGGCAATCTACTATGACAATGTAACTCTATCATTTCTCTATTTCTTTTTGCTTTAAATTGAGCAGGTTTACCACAATGATACTCTAAAGCATACATAATTCTATTTATCTCTTTTTCTTTGTAATACCATTCATCTAACTTAGCTGTAAAAAAGCCTTCGTTCTTATACCATAATAAAATATACTTATATTTCTGATTACTTTTTCGAAGTAATGAAATTCCTTTAGGAATATGTGCTTTGTTGAATTTTTTCCAAGCCTTATTATGCCAAAGACCAGTTTGCCCACTAAAATATTCATATTCATCCTCTAATTGATTTGATTGCCACAATGCATTTTTTTCTAATGACCTATAGTACTCATTTAAACTACATTCAGGTATATTAAATATTCCTCTATAATTAGAATTACTTTGATTTCTTTTATTTCTCCATGCCCCTAAGCCAATAGAATATGCATTATTAAGATTGCTATTCCAATCTGTACCACCTAAAATCAGTTCATTATTCTTAAAGTATACTATTTGTTCAGGTGATGATGTTAAGCAGTGTATATTACATGTCTCACTTATCTGATAACAGAAAATCAATTTTTCAAGTATATATTTACTCAATTTTTTTTTTACTGATTGATCTTTACTTATATGTACCCATGCTTCTAAATGAGGGATAGATTCAAGTAATCCCCCAACAATATTATTCATCCTTTCAATGATATAACGTTGACTTACATATGGATACTCTTTCCCTTTTCCATCTATTTCAACATATGAAGTACCTAAAACTTGAACTTTTGCCCATGCTACTAAAGCACAATATATAACTCTATTACCATATTCGCCATATGTTTCATCATCACATGGAAATATTGATAAGTCTCTAGAAATTTGCTGTACTAATTCATTCATTTTATTCACCTACTATAAGATTTTTTAACTCTTGTGTGAAATCATTTTGATAGTTATCTATATTGTTTGCAATCTTTTCCCTTACATCATTATCTTTAAACATTAATTTTAAATCACATATGCTTAAACATACTAGTGCATTTTGCATCTCTTTCTCATTGCATAAATAAGCTAATATTAAACTCCTCGTAATTATATACGCATTAACAACTTCAATATGTTTGAGTAACTTACTTAGTTTTTTATAACTATCATTTATTTCTAACTCATTTTTTCTCATTAATTGCAATAAGCTTGTACTATCAGTACAAACATAATTATGCTGCACTACTGGTCTAATATCTGTTATTTTAATGAGAGCCATATATTCCAATAAATATGAAGGCATTAAATTAACCATATTAATATCTTCACATGAAGCCACTATAATTCTATCATTTTCTTCTGTCTCAATATATTCTTTAAAAAGTGGTAACATTAAAGATTCATTAATCTGACCTACTACACCTTCTATTAAAATAACCTTAGCTTTAGAATTATGATACAGGTCTATCAACTCATTTACTTCACTATACCCACTTGGTAAAGTAACAATAAGAGGTGTTTCTCCTGCATATGTATAGCTTATAGCTTTAGCAATTTCTCTAGTTTTACATCCTACAATAAGTGGTATTATTTTAGCCGCTAACACACTTACTATATAATCTGACCATTCCGTCCTATTCTTTCTTATACCTATGTTTTTTAGATTATATGCTACTACTTTTGTCCATTCCTCTATACTTTCACAAGTATTTATCTTGTCACACTTGATTTGATTTTTAATATATAATTCTATATGATTTTCTTTTTTTTGTATCAATTCTTTTGAATTTAAAATTGATGATTTCAATGCTGACTTAATAAGTTCTTTATCAATATTACTAATAAAATTAGTTACTAAACTATTATATTCTCTCAGTTTTTTCTGAACCTTATCTTTTTCTTCCTCTAAATTCATAACTTGTCTTTGTGATACTTTAATAGTATCATTTAGACTCCTTATTTCCTCTGTTAAACTTATTTTTTTATCTATTATTGATTGATTTTCTTCTTCCCATTTTTCTATGTATTTCTTACTATAGATTTCATATCGTTCTTTTAATTCATTATTTAACTGCTTAATTTTCAACTTTTGTTTTTCATTTATTGTTTGTAATTCCTCATTCTCTTGTCTTTCCCTTTCTAAATCTTGCTTACAACTTTCTTTGTTATCCTTTAATTTTTCCTTAATTCTTTTAATTTCAGACTCTGATATATCTAACTTATTTTTTAAACTACTATACTCCCTTTGTTGTATTTCTATTTCTTTAATTTTTAAATTAAGTTTCTGTCTTTTTTCTTTAATAATTCTATCTTTTTCTAAGAGTTTGTCTTTCAAGCTTTTATTTATATTTTTCTCATTTTTTAATAAAATTTGTTCTTTTTTCTCTACTTGATTAATTTTATCTCTATATGTTCTTTCTAATTTTTTTCTTTCTTCTTCCTGTACTTGTTCTCTTATTTCTTTATATTCAATAGCTTTTTCAATACTATTTTGAACTAGTTTTTTTTGTCTTACTTTAAGTTGAATCCCATTTAAAGTAAAAAATAACATAATATATTTAGGTTCTATTTTTTCTAATAGAATAATCATTAATTTTATATACTCTTTCATCTGCTTTTTTTGTACTATTTCTTCTATATTTTTAGATATATTTAAATTTGACTTTACATATTGATTAATTTCTTCTAGTTTTTCATATAGAATTATTTTAATAAAATCAATTGTTATTTTATCCCCCTCTTCAATTGCATTTGTAAAAACCTTCGGTATCTTTTTTTGCAATAATTTTGATTTTGGATTAAAATACGCTCCATCAAATTTATTTTTAAATAATTTACTATTTTTCTTTAAAAATTTAATTACTTCTTTTATAGGTAAGAATTCTATCATTAACATCTTTTCATCTTTATTCAAATTTTTTAACTTAATCATTGTATATCTCCCTCTCAATCTCGCATAGAAGACTTTGTGCACCTACAGGTACCTCCCCTTTTCGAATCCACTTATATAAAATTTCATAAACACCCCTATTTTCTTTATTAAGATTATTCTTAATCTTGTACAATAATATTTTATTTTTATAAGTAGGAACTACAATTGTTCCTCTGCATTCATAAAGTTTTCGAAAGATTGCTTTCCAATCTACTTGATTTATTTTTTCGTTATTTGTATAGACTTTATTATACCTATAATATATATTTCCAAACCCCTTACAATCAATATTTATTGCCCTTCCATAGGATATTTCATCTAAACTATATGTACTTGAATATACACAATAATTCTCTTTTGTTACTCTTGCTATAATTGGAACATTCGACTGAATAAATAACCTGCCATCTTTAGGAATAGGATTATTACTTTGATTATAATCAATAAATTGCCCTTCAATATCTTTTATTATTATTTTAGAATCTAATAGCTTTTTGTCATTTAACTTTTTTTTATAATTTAAAATATATTTAATTTCTGCTGCAACACCTACTATTTCTTGATCATGAACTAATTTATTTGTAATTACAATAACTTTCTCACTACATATAGATATATTGGAAATTTTAAAAATCTTATTTCCTATTAATCTATATATTCTTCCTTCTTGTATCTCGTGAAAATATTCATTATTACCCTTAGTTGAATGATAAAACCATGCTTTATCATTATCAAAAATCAACTCATTTCCTTTACACACAGCAGGTGGCCATAGAGGTATAACATTACTTATTTTTTCAACAAGATGATAGCCTTTTCCATCTATAAATTGTCTTGCTTTCTTTGTAAATCTTGTAATTTTCATTTCATATATATCAAATATCTTTTGTTCTCCGGCTTCTTTTAATCTAATTTTACCTATATTTTTAAACATAATTCCAAAAACATGCGGTGCATCTTTTGAAAACATCATCCTATATTTTTTCCCAACATAGATATTAGTCTTTATAGCTACACGATATCCTCCTTCATTATTAGCATGGTATATGTCATTTTCTATATCAATACCTCTTATTCCATATAACCACTTTCTCTTTACTTCTTGAAATTCTGTAGTTGGTTTAATATCAACATATATCCATTTTCTAATATCGTATACTATATAATAGTTTAAATTTTCTACACAACACCACTTCTGTTTATTAATAAAAACTTCTGTTTCATTTTCTATTAGCTTACTTCTACACCTTTCGCTTATACTAGGGAAATACGCACGAAGTTCAAATTTATTACCATCATTACATAGATATAATGGTATCCCTCCATTGTTAATGTATACAATATCTGCTGCATTATCAATTTTTCTATAGCTTGTATTTTCATGATACTCAGGGCATGTACGTTGCAGCGGTGTTCTCTCTTTTATTACTTTATGTGCAAAACAAGCTTTTTTTCCTCTTCTCAAAATTAATTTTTCTGTACAATAAGGACAAAAATATCGTTTTCCTACTAAAGCATCTTTATAATGAACTTTTCTCCCTTGACTATCAATACCACTTTCCATATTTACCTCCCCCGTAATTTACAACCACACTAATATATTTATCTATTAATTCTATTAATTTATTTAAAAAGCTTTTCAATCTCTCACAATAAAATTTATGTCAAATTCTAGTGAACATTTCTTAATCTATACATTATAAATTTCTTGAAAAATTTATTTTCAAAATGCTTAATCTCTATCTTGAAAGAACTCATTTATCCCGTTAACTTTTCTTTATATTTTCATTTTTGCATATAATACTTGCAATGTTTTTACATTCAAATACTGTTCTTAATATTAAATTTACTACTTTAAGAATACATTTTTAATTGTTTTTTATGTATTAATATATAATAATTAGTTCTTTTAATTTTTCTTACAATCATTTGTGTATTATCTAAAATGAATTAATAATTATATTTAATTTCCTTTAATTGAATATAATACAATTATATTCTACTATAAAATACTAAAGATTTCTTATCAATTTCAAAAATATCCGTAACAACAATAAAATATTAAATATTTTTTCCAACATAATTTTATACTTATTATTCCATTTCATTGAAGCAAAACTTTTTTAAATTAAAATAAAGTTCTGCTTTTCTCAAGCTTTTCTCCTCTTACTTTTGGGGTAATTGGAAAGCTCACAGACAAAGCCTGTGAGCCGTAAAATCAAATCTTTTTTATAAAAAGCAAAGGTTTATTGTTTAGTTACATAACTCCTACTTAGCCTAACCACTCTCTCCACCTGTTGCCTATATATTTCCAAAAACACTTTGCTATGAAAAATTTTCCTCACAAAGGTGTATCGTTATATGATTAAAACTCATTTTCATATTTTTTAAAGAATTCATAATATGTACGTACATTTTCTAATTCTGTCCACTTTTTCACATCAACTGAATTTTCATCAAGATCATATATTTTTGCTCCACGCATGGCAAGCAGAAATGGAGAATGTGTTGATATAATAAATTGACAGCCTAAAAATCGTGCAGAGTCCTCAATGAATTTCATTAATTCCATCTGACGTTTTGGAGAAAGACTGTTTTCAGGCTCATCTAATATATATAATCCATTTTCATCGATTTTTTCAAAAAAATATCGAAATGCACTTTCCCCATTTGAATATTCCCTCACATTAGCCATCAATTCATTTCTCATAAAACGTGACTGCGTTTTACTTTTAGCCATATTTACTTTTTTAGTTGCTCGTAATCTGCTATAGACTTCATTTGAAAATGAGAATATTTCGCATCCAAATATTCTTCAAAAATTTTTTCTCGTTTTTGATCAATTTCTTCGTTCAGGCTACGGATATTTAACATATAATCAAATACATCATCACTTGTTATAATGCTACTATTTTTAGGGATATCATCTTCAAGTTGCATCTCATACATATTGACATAGTCGGAATAGAAATTAGATTTATTATAAATAGAATCTCGATTGATTCCTGTTTTTTCTGCTATCACATTTAATGCTGTTGATTTTCCCGAACCATTTCCACCATATAAAATCGTAACTGGCTCAAAATCAATTCTTTCAAAACCATGTCTTGATAATATCTTAAATGGATAAAATGAATCATAGCACGTTCTTTTTTCTTTTATTAAAAAATCAAATTCCATATCATCATTTGGAAATGTAAAAACATTCAAATAAACCATTATCATCTTCCTTATCATAATATTATATAAATAAATCTTCACATCATATTCTGTTTCCTCATACTCAAAACACATAATATTGTACATATGTTCCTGTACACGAAAACCCTTGAATTTAGATAAATACATCAAGGACTTCAATCACTTATATTACTATATTTTACCTTTTAAGCCTAACTACGGTCTCCATATGCCTTAAAGCATGAAAAGATCTATATTTTACTTTTCTATGTGTTTAAGTTTATTTCAATCTAGACTTCCATCCTTTTAACTCCAATATTTTCAAAAACTTTTTCTCAGTCAGTATTTCATTTGTTTCAAACTTTCCATTAATAAACAAGCTATAAGTGGTAAATGGTGTTGGTGCATTTTGTGCTTCTTCTAATGTATCAATTTTTTTCAACGTAAAATTAATATTTCTTTCATTTGCGGCCGATTTAATTAGATTAGCATATTTTTCAGTGTATGGGCATTGATTAGTATAAAATAAAACTATCCCCTTTTCATTAATAACACCTTTTCTTGCACACTCTTTAAATTTAGGTTTTTTTACTGTTTTCTTAAAAGGTAAATATAATAAATCAAAGTATGGTTCTGCACTATCACAGACTTCAAATCCTTTGTATTTCAAATATTTAGGGTCTGATAAAAATGGCATTTTTTTCTTAGATGATAAAACAACTAATCCATCTTTACCTTTGTTTTTAGCATCCTCTATACATTCATTTAAAAGTACATTTGCATAGCCGTGCCCTTTAAATTTACCTGATACCCAAAAGCAATCTATATACATATAATTATATCCTATTATTGGTATAAAAGCCTTGTCAGCAGGTATATATTCAATAAAAACTTTTCCTCTTACATCAAGTTTTTTAAACACAAGACCATCCTTAAATCGCTCTTTAAGCCATGCTTTTTTACTACCAACACAATTTTCTCCTTTTTTATCAGAGATAACACAACAAATATGTTCTTTGTCAATATTTTCTGATGATACTGTTATAATTGGCATTTTTATCATTCCTCCCTGCATTAATTAAAAAATACAAATATATCTATAGTTTGATTGTTCATAAATTATCCATTTTCATTCGTTGTCTTAATTGATTTTCCAACAACAACTTTCTTATCTAATGTTATTATTTCATATTGTTCACTTCATCACTGTATTGATTCATATTATATGAACTAAATATAGTATAACGAAATTAATATGACACCAGTATGTCATGTTACAAATTTTATTTAACCTTTCTAACTATCATTTTATCCAAATCTATAACTACTCCTACTAACTTAAAAAAATCTATTCCAACAATTATTTTACTATATTTTCAATGTTCATCTATAGATTTAAATAATATCTATTTATTAACATAATTTTCCCTTGCTTCTTCCCTTTTTATATAAAACACTCCTCATTTATCAATAATATATTCATTTTAAAATATATTTTACATCCATTTAATTTACTATTGTTATAAAATATCAAAAAAACTCTGCCTTAAACAGAGTTTTCTTAATTCGTGTAACCACTTATTACACAAATTCAATACCACTATATGAAATTTTCATAAACTTTTATATCTTTACAAATTGTATAAAAATATAAATCTCTCTTTTCTTCATTCTTATCATACCAATTTAAAAATAATTTAAATCTATTATTTTTGTAATAAAATAGTTTTTCAACGAGTATAAATTTACGTCGGAAAAATGTAGGAAAATTTCTCTATTTTATTATGCAGATAAGGTCAAACATATTTGTTTTACTTACTTAGTTTAACCACGCATTCCACATGGCTACTCTGTGGAAACATATCTACTGGCTGTACTTCTAATGTTTTGTATCCTAATTCAGCAAGTATGTTTAAATCTCTAGATAACGTTCCTGGATCACAAGATACATAAACTACTTTTTTAGGTTGCATCTCTGATATAGCCTCTAAAACAGCTCTATCGCATCCTTTTCTTGGAGGATCAAGTACAACTACATCTGCTTTTATTCCTTCTTCTATTAATTGTGGTATAACTTCTTCAGATTTTCCTACTATAAATTCAGCATTATCCACATTATTTTTTTGAGCATTAACTACTGCATTTTCTATTGCTTGAGGTACTATTTCAATTCCATATACTTTTTTACATTTTTGTGATAAAAATAATGATATGCTGCCAGTACCACAATAAGCATCAAATACTACATCTTCTGGACTTAAATCAGCATATTCTAAAGCATTATTGCATAATATTTCTGCTTGAACTGGATTAACCTGGAAGAATGCCAATGGAGATATATTAAATTTAAATTTTCCTATGTAATCTGTTATACTATCTTTTCCCCATAACGTTTTACATTTTTCACCTAAAACAACATTAGTTCTATTAGGATTTACATTTTGAATTATACTTGTAATTCCTTCTATGTTTTTACTAATTAATTCTATAAATTCATTTTTGCATGGTAGATTATTTGCTTTTGTTACAATAACAACCATAGTTTCACCAGTTTTAAATCCTCTTCTCACCATGATATGTTTTACTACTCCAGCATTTATATGTGCATTATAAGGCTTTATATTAAACTCTTTAATCCATTGTCTTGTAAGTTTAACAACTTTATCTGCTATTTCATCTTGTATTGCACAAGTTTCTATATCAATAATATCATGAGTTTTAGGAGCATAAAATCCTATTTTAACTTCATTTTTATATTCTTTTACTGAAAGTTGTACTTTGTTTCTATACTTATAAGGATTCTCCATTCCTAATATATCATGAACAATTAAGTTTTCGTTACTATCAACTTTAATTTTTGCTATTCTTTCTAAACACTCCTTAACTCTATTTGTTTTAAATTTAAGTTGTGCATCATAAGATAAATGTTGTAATCTACATCCTCCACATTTATTGTATACATTACAAATTGGTTCAACTCTATCCGGAGATGGGTTAATTATTTCTATAAGTTTTCCAAATCCAAAGTTTTTCCTTACTTTTAAAACTTGAATACGAACTGTTTCTCCTAAAAGTGCTCCTTGCACAAATATAGTATAATTATCTATTTTAGCTACTCCTTCTCCTTCAAAACCTAATCCTGTTATTTCTACAACATGTTCAGTATCTTTTTTTATTGGTATAATCTTTTCCATTCACTATTTCTCCATTTCTTCTCTTCTTTACTATCGTATTACATCTTATCAAAAAATTTAATACAATAATATAGTTAGTATATTATTTTTCAGTTGACACTTTTACTTCTTAATTTCTTTAACTCTTCCAACAATACCACTTTCAAGCATAACTTTAATACCACGAGGATGATTACTTGAGTTTGTAAGAATTCTTTGAACTACACCATCTGTTAATTTTCCAGAACGCTGATCTTGTTTTTGAACAACTCTTACTTTTGTACCAGGTTTTATATTTGCTCTTATAGTTCCATTCATATTATTATCCTCTTTCTTCATTTTTTAATTCATAAAAGAACTCTCAACTACTATAAATTTTGAATACTTCTTATTATATCACATTCTTATTTTACATGTAGTCCAGTTTATATCTTTTTTTCACTTTGCATAGCAGGTCCTCCTTTTTCTTTATTACCTGCTATTTTGCTTTATACAATTGCTAAATTATAGGCAGTAATTTTTTTACGTTTACCCATAAGCTAAAAAAAAGCAACCCTACTTGAGTTACTTCTTCTATAAATTTTATACTCAACTTTCGCAGGACAAAAATACTGCCTAGCGAAGGAAAATGATATATTGCGTAAGAAACATTTGAACAAAGTTTACAAGTTCTTAGCTTTACGAATTTGAAAAAAGTTATTTTTTAATTACTGATTCCTATGGAATATTAATTAAAAAATCTTTTTTCAATATGAGTAAAGCTTAGAACTTGTTACTGAAGTGAATAGTTTCTAAGCAAGATATCATTTACCGTAGCGGCTATTTTTCATCTGCTAAAGTTGAGTTTTATATTATTAAGTTGCTAAAATTTATCTTCTAACATCTATTATATTTCTTGGATTTCCAAATTTTCTTCTAACTTCATCAGCTGATGAAATAATCTTTTCATAGCTTACATCAGCTAAAGGTTTCAATTTACTAATTTCATACTCAATTGTTTCAGCTAAATCATTTCTTATAGCCATATTTACAATACCTGCTGCTTTTAATACAGGTATTATAAGCTTTCCGTATGATTTTGTAGCTTTTTCAAAACTTTTTATGTTTGAATAATCTACATTTTCAAAAGTATTCATGATTTTTTTTGCATATTCTATATTTGTAGCAGCTTGCACATTTTTAATACCATAGAATTTATTATCTAAATCCTTAACTATATTTTTTATAAATTTCTCATCTATTCTTTCTGGAACTGAATCTATAATTTTTTTTACTCTTGCAGATATATTTAAGTTAAGTAGTTTTTGCTGATCTTTGTTTAGATTTTTTTCTCCATAGGTATTTATCTTACCTTTAACTATTCCTAGTTCTGCATAATCTTCATAACTTAAACCACTTCTTATAGTAGGCATAATAGACTTTGCATAATCCATAATCTTTGAAGAATCCATCAATTCTTTTAAAGTGAAATCTACTCCATTTACATTAAACTTAGTTTTCAAGTTTTCCATATTATTAGAAATGCCTTTTGAAGTATTATTTTTCATCTCTAAAATAAGATTATTTATTCCTTTTTTTAGTGACTTTGTATCATCTTTTAAACTACTGCAGTCACTGAAATTTTTAGTTGTTTCTGCTATAAAATTCTTTACATAATAATCATAACACTTTACATCTTTCCCTTGAGCTTTAGAAGAAAATACATCAACATAATCTTTATTTAAAACTTCTTCCTTAATCTTATAATAACTAACTACTTCAAATTCTTTTCCATCTTTACCTATACATTTTTCATTGTACATATCGTCCCATGGTATAGTTGTTATTTCATGTGGACGGCAATTTCCTTTAGTTTTGGCATTTTTAATTCCTAAGGCATTACTTGTATCAAACTTGACTTTTGCTAAATTTGTTGTACCAATAATATTCATAATTTCAACCCCCTATGTAATCAAAATATTAATCCCTCAAAGTTTTTATAATTCCTACTATTCTTCAACTGGTAGACCAAGAAATTATTCTCTTTCCTCAATACTAACCGCATTGATAATTCAAAAGATAATTGGTCTATCTTAAACTGAAATATTTATCACTATATTAAAACTATCTAGTGAACTACGCTCACTATGCGAGTTAAATGGCTTTGCACTAAATCTAAAAAACCCATTTACAATATTATCGTTAGTTTCCTTTTTTTCTTTACCATAAATGTCCTTTGTTAACATTATTTTTATATTCAAAAAAGCAACCCTCCTTGAGTTGCTTTTACTTTTTCACTATAGCTTTAGTGTTCTTTTGGAAGTCTTTTACAAGCTATTTCTTTATAAAGATACTTTTCTAACATATGCTTTACCTCTTCAATATCAATTCTATAGGCTTATCACCAATTTCACACACTACAAAATCTCCAAAATGAGATATATTAAAATTGAATTTTGGATACTATCTCAGATATAGTTTAGTGGCTCATTACGTCTTTGTGTTCTTTTTTAAAAAAGCTCTTGCTTTTTGGATAAGTGAAAAGCTCACAGACAAAGCCTATGAGCCGTAAAATCTTTTCATTCTCTATAAATTTTATTTAACCTTTTTAACTATCATTTTATCCAAATCTATAACTGCTCCTACTGATTTTAAAAAATCCATTCCAACAATTCCGTTTATTTCAAATCCATAGTCCATTACCCCTAAAGAATATTATCTAATGTTATTTCTTTACCTTTATAAATTAACTTAATACTACAAAATGGGAGACCATATTTTAATTGAAGCTTAACCATTTTTTCGTACTCCAATCCATGTTCTTTCTTCTATAAATAGCTTTTCATTTTTTGTATGATATACATACATTTCTCTGTTTTTATCCTTCTTATGTTTTTGTGCATACTCTCTAAGCGCTTCTTTTCCTTCATCAAAAACATTTATAACAGAAAGTTCATCAACAATTCTTTTACCATCTTCTGAATGTACATCTGTAGATTCAAATAATATCCATTTATTAACATAGATTTTTCTTGCTTCTTCCCATTTCATATAGATCACTCCTCATTTATTAATAATATATTCACTTTAAAATATATTTTACATCTTCTAAATCTTTTCCACTCAAAAATTTATTTGCAAAACCATATAGTATTGATTCTATATCATACTTATAGTCATTATTTATGTCTTTTACTACATGTATAGCATTAATTATTTTATCTGCTATCCCTATCTTTCCAGCCATAATAAGCGTAAATGTTAGAGATATTATATCTTGTTTCGTAATTTCTTTTCTGGATTTTTTATGTTGTCTGAATAAACAACATATTCTTCTTGTAAGTATCTTTTAACAGTTCTTGCCATAGATATTTCATCTTTATTCGAGAATAACATTGATTCTTTCCTACAACACCTATCTTACCACCTAGGGTTAGTATTAATTACACAAAATTTTGTTTAATACAATTATCTATTTCTTTCATTTCCCTATTGATAAAGTTTTCAAGTTCAATCGTAATTCTTTTCTGTATAACCTCAATATCATTTTCAAATTTACTTATGTATTTTTTAGGTACTATCTCCTTTGAAAATATTTGAGAATATTGTGGTGTTAACGTTTTTAGCATTCCCTTAAATAAGTTCTTATTTTGAGTAGCTATATTAAAAATTTTGTTTCTTATTATATCATCACCTGGACCAATAATTAATTTTAAAACTATCTTGTCATTCCTATTTTGAACTTCATATAAGAGTATTCTATTTGATGAAGTCCACCCACTTCCCTTTCTTGCTATAATAGTATCTAAATCCTCTGTTATAAAACGCACATATGTCTTAGTTGAACTATCATATATTACATTTGAATCAGCTTCTACTACTTCTTTTATATAATCTGATATTTCTGAATAGATATCAGGTTTATATTCAAATATTAAATCTAATGCCTTCTGATGCTTATAATATATCTCTCTACATATTTTTTCCAATTCAAAATCTCCCACAATATACCTCCTTAAAACATCTAAATATTGTTCAATAAAAACTTTAACACTCTGATTTATTATATCTTTTTTTAATTCCATTGATTTTTTCAGTATATCAAAGACGTTTTTATAATTAAAACTTATCCAATTTTCTTCATCACTTGGTGAATCCCCATATGGGGTTAAAAAAACAAATACTTTGCTATATCCTTGAAAATCTCTATTAACAATATCAAAATACTTTTTCAATTGATGTTTTGACTCTTTACTCCATACTTTATTTTCTATAACTAGTACTAACTTATTTTCATCTGAAACAGCTAATATATCAATATTTTTCCATTCTCTTCTAATATTAAAATCGTAATAATCCATAAGAGATATATCAAAAAGAGTTAAGTTGCTTTTTAAAATCGTATTTTTATTTAGGTAAAATAATGTTTGAATTAGCTTCTTTATAAAAACATCGCCAATACCATGATTTTCTTTTGGATTAAGTAGCCATGCTAAAACATTGCTGTGTCTTATTTCTGTATTTACAACACCTAATGTTTCAAAAGCGTTAAAACTAGATAGTTTTGTTTCTATCCCTTCAAAAATCTCCATATCCATTAGTAATTCTTCTATTGCCTTTTGCTTTTCTAATAAATTTTCCATTCTCTTAATCTACTCCTCTTTATTTTCACATGAAATTCTCCACATTCAAGCTTAATTTTACTTATTTAATTCTCTATCACTTATATTCATACAAGTCACCCTTTAATCTTTTAAATACAATCTCTTTTTATATAAAGTTTTATTTTATCAATTAGATCATTGGAGTTTTGATTCCAACCTATTAGTAATATTTTGATACTCCCATAATTATACTTTAAAATATATTTATTCTTTATTTTTATAGTATTTCCTTTTTTTATTTTAAATTAAATTAAAACACTAGGTAATTAATTTCCCAGTGCTTTTCTGTAATCATATTAGCTTTTCTTAACAATTATATATTATAATTGTATATATTATAATTGAACTACTTATATTTATTCTAATACTAATTATTATTTACACTCATATTACGTTCATGAATAATCTTTATTAAATTGCCAACTACCTTATCCTTAAATTCTGTTAAGTTATTCCCTTGTATAATGTAGTCATAACATTCAATAGAAAACTATCTATTATTCTAACGAACATTACGACAAATCTTTTTATTATTATTCTAATTATTTCTGCCCGATAGGGCGTTCATTTTACATCTAAACTAAGTTTTCTATTAAAGTTAAATTGAAACCTATACAGTTAAATATTTTGGTATAATATCTCCTGAATAGAGGATAGATGTACACCTCCTGGGAGTGACTCTGTCGAGTCATTTATACCCGTGAATTAGCGTATCATTCCATCAGTGAGAACTCTATGTTTAGCTGGTTGGGTTTCCTTTTGGGAATTACCCGTGTCACAAACAAGGTTATAGAATTACTGATAGAAATGGAATATCTATTCTATCTCAAAAATAAAGGAGATAATACACATGAGTAAATTTTTATATAAACCAACAGTTGGAATTGATGTATCAGCAGATTTTTCAGTAGTAGCTATTCTGGCACCTAACGGTGAAATTTACAGAAAGCCTTTTAAGATTAAACATAATAGAGATGGTTTTGATTACCTAGTAGATCAAATAAAAAAAGCGGAAGAAGGTTTAACATGAAAACTGGCATTTTCATGGAATCTACTGGTGTTTATCACCTTACTCTTTTCCACTTTCTTAAAGATAAGTTCGAAACATTTATCTTTAATCCACTCATTACTAATAGTAACAAAAATAGTGGAATAAGAAAAGTGAAAAATGATAAAAGTGATGCAATATCCATCGCTAAAATAGGTAAATTTCAATCTGTTAAATGTTCTTCTGCATTCGATGTTGAAATTTATACCTTAAAATCTCTCTGCAGAGACTACTATAAATTAACAGATACTAAATCTACTTATAAGAAAAAATTATCTACTGACTTAAGAGTTATTTTTCCTGGATACAATTCCGTATTTTCAAATATTACGTGTAAAACTTCTTTAGCTATACTTAAGCAATTTACTAGTCCACAAGCCATTCTTGATGCAGATAGAGAGATTTTGATAGAAATCATTTCTAGCAATTCAAGAAAAGGACTAAACTATAGTGAAAATCTTTATAAAAAACTGATTCTTATTTCCCAAGAAGCACTCTATATTGGGATAAAGTCGTCTAGCTTATTTGTAAAAATCACTAATACAATTTCATTGATAGAAACCTTAGAAACTCAACTTGAATGTTTGCTGAAGGAAATACATTCACTTATAAAAAGCCGTAGGCTTCCAGAGACATTTATTAAAAACATCCAATTAATATACTCAATACCTGGTATTGGTGAATTAACAGCAATAACTATAATGAGTGAAATTGGTGACATCAACGGTTTTCTTAAGCCTAAGCATTTAATTGCATATTTTGGTATCGATCCTTCTGTTAATCAATCAGGCAAATTCAACAGTGATAGAAATAAAATGTCTAAGCGTGGTACCAGAATCGGACGCCGAGCCTTATATGCTATCGCATTAGCATCCGTGAGAACTAACAAAAATGGTAAACCTAACAATGAAGTTTTGCTTAAATACTACAAAGAAAATCTTAAAGGTAAAAAGAAAAAAGTGGCTTTAGGTGCTGTTATGAACAAACTAATCAAGTACATATTCTCGGTTCTTAAAAACCAGAAACCTTTTGAGATTAGAGATCCTAAGATACACGAGAAAATGTATCTTCAAAATCAATGTAAAACAGTAGCCTAATCGGCTTTAAACCCAAATAATAAATTAGAGAGCTATTGTTCGTATTTTTACAATAGCTAGCTTTGCTATACCCTAATTTAAAAATAAATTTTTTTAAAAAAACTATTGACTATTACTAGCTGGTCTAAACTTAATGATACATTTATAATCTTAACCTATATTTTCATCTATGTACTTTTTCATAATCTTCTTTGCTCTTCACATAAAATTTTCCACTTTTCATCCTTTATGTCATACATATTAGGTTCTCTTACATACCTTAACATATCTCTTTCACAAGCTCCAAACTCAATAAAATTTTTTGTGCTTGTCTTAAAGATACAGTGTTAGATCCTCTTTCAAGGTCAACATATTCAAATTGCAATAGGTCATCTTCCCATACATCATGAGGCACATGATCTCTTCTTACTCTTAGTTTTAGATTAATTTCTTTCTCATAAAATAATAATTAATACATTATAGTATCACTACAATTTTTATTTTTTTATTAATTCTTTAGCATTCTTAAGCAATTCCTCTAATTGCTTTACCCATTTCTTATATTGCTCTTCTTCCTCTTCCAAATAAGTAAACTCAATAATCCATTCTGAAAAATCTCTCTCTATATCTTCTATGATTTCTTTTATTAATTCTCTAAAATCTTTATCACATGAATAATACTCTATCTCATCATTTTCTCGAATAATATATGTTGAATTATAATATGAAACTATAAAATCAGTTATTCCTTCTTCATCAATATACAAAGTAAATGGTGCATTATTCTTAATGCTATAAATGCAAGCTTGAAGTGCATCATAAGGAATATCAGTAAGATAACTTCCACTTACTTGGAACTCACCAATCATTATTTCAACCCATCCTATTTTGGGTTTACCAAACATTATCATCTCTCCTTTCTCTAAACCATTTATACATACCTACATCCTACTCTTTACTAAGAGTTTTTCTATTTTTTGCTTTAAACTATCCTACAGTAATTTTACACTAACATGGTATATTTTATTAATTTTTATCTATCCACTAAAGTTACAAAAGGACTCAATAAATTAGCCTCCTTATAAAACTTAATTGCTTTATTTCTAAATTGAGTCAAATCTTTTTTTATAAAAAGCAAAGGTTTATTGTTTAGTTATAGTTCCTGTTCATTAAAAAAAATCTCTTGCTTTTTCACACGCTTCAAACCCTGATTCCTTCGTTGCCCTTTAAAATAAAGTCTTGCTCCTTCATTCTTATCATTATACTAATCACATTTATTTGTCAGTTTATTCGGAACATAGATGTCATTTGCTTAGGCACTTTTCTTTTCAAATTTTCTAATTGAATTTTTTCTTTCTCCATGTTTAAAATGTCATTGTTGTCTTTATAAAAGTAATAAGCATAGTAATGTCCCAAATATTGTGTTCTGACATCTCTATCGTTTATCAAAACCATTATTTCATCATAATTTAGTTTTTCATAATTGTCATAAATAATTACACTTTGTGTTAAATTCCAAATTGCAAGTTCAACGGTTCTTGTTGATACATTTTTATGCATTCTTAACCATCTTCCACCATCTGTATAAAATGCCCCATTTCTTGCAGGAATTAAGCACGCTACTCCCATTGCTAATGACATAGAACCAAGTAGAAATAAAAATATATTTTTTGTAATTGTACCTAATGGTAAACATATAACTCCAACTATAATAGAGGTAATTGGTCCCCCTAAAAGGACACGTCCAAATTTTTTAAAGTTATTGACATCATCATTTTGTGGAAGTGTTGCTCCAAGTCCTCCCCAAAGAGAAATATTCTTTTCTATATAAAATACAATTTTATTTTTATCATTGCGTTTAAAACCCAAAGGACCTGCTATAAATAAATAGAATTTGAACCCTTGCATTAATCCAATAATAATATGACCTAATTCATGAACAGAACTTGAAATTATAAAACATAGTATTGCATATAGAATAAAAAGTAATATCTCTATCATAAATCCTCCTAAAATAATTAATAATGTAATGATAGACAAACCATTTTTCTCATTTATATCAGTTTTATGTATATATTACCCATACTACTTTAACTTATAAATATGTTCCCATACACGAAAGCCCTTGAATGTAGATAAATACATCAAGGACTTCAAATCATTTATATTACTGTTAGAGGACATTTTCATTTGCAGTAAATCCTTATTTTTAGTCAAGAATATCAACAGTAATAAATATAAAGAAAAAAAAGCACAAGAGGTATTGAATACTTCCTGTGCTTTTTGTCTAGGATTTAAGTACGACCAAAAACCCTAAGAACATCATACTAAAATTGAATATAGATTTCAATAACTTTTTGAAAGATTATGAAAAAAGTATCTTAAAGGGATTTGTTTAAGGTCAATCCGCAAGGAATTAAATATACCAAAGTCAGATAAACTTAAAAAAGCCCTAAGAGGTTTTATCTCTCAAGGCTGTTCCTTCTTATTTTTTCTACAATACTATAATAACACATATGAAACGGACAAAACGGACAGATTTTAAATTTTTCTTATAATTAATTATTTATTTTATTAAAAATATCTGTGCTATAATCCCTAATATCAGATATATTTAACATATTATACTTCATTTTTATTTCATTAAAGTATTCTCCTATTAATTCTTTATCAATAATTCTATCTGACAATTCATTGGCATCTAATCCTTTTCTAGTTATCCTCCAAGGCATTTCGCTATGAGTCATTTTTTCTAAAATTTTTCCACTATAACATCCTAAGTTTACAATTATATTGTCAGTTATCTCTCTTTCTATTTCAGTTAGTTCTCCATGATTAAATTCGATGTTTTCTTCAATAGGATTGTATCCATAATTTTTATATTCATGATAGATATTTTTATATACTGGACCATGAACCCATGCTTCACAATCATTATTAAATAAATACTCCCCATTAAAAACTTTATAGAATCCCTGACAATAATATAATAGTTTTTGCAGTGCTAAAGGAGTTATGTCAACACATTTATATAACATATATTTAACCACACTGTCTATTTTTTCTTCATTTTCTATAGTAAGTGCCCTTTGGTCTTTTTCAATTTTTTCTATAGATAATTTACAAAGATTATACGCTCTTTCAGAAATTCTCTCTTTATGCTGTTCTAACATTTCAATCATATATGATGGATTTTCTAAAATTCTTTTTAATATATCTGAATATTGTTTTGTCGGAATATCTCCATTTAAATATCTAGTTAGTGTTCCTTCTCCCCATCCTAATATTAATGATAATGGTCTTTTGCCAATATCATATTTATTGAGTATGTCCTCTATCTCTGAAACAAGGATTAAATTTTTTTCTTTTCTATAAGCTTCATCAAGCATCTTTAAATTATAATCTCTAATATCAGACACAAATATTGGTTCTCCACATTCAGTACAATACGCTTCTTTACCTTTATATTTTATATTTTTACCTTTAATAGACTTATTTTTATAGACTTCTTTAATTGAATACTCAATCATGTCATGGCATTTTTCACAAAAACCTAACATTTTGAATTCCTCCTTATTTATACAAATCCAATACTTTATTTAAATAAATATTTAATTGGTTTATTTCTTTTATGAAATGATATGACTATCATAAAATCATCGCCTCTTCTTGTTTGAGTAATATTGGTTTTAATATATATATCTACAAGTTCTAAAGAACCCCAATTATCTAATTTATGTTTTTTACAAAATATGTATAACTTTTCATGTGAAAATTCTTTTTTATAGTTATCAACAGCATAACAAAAATCATCATATTGAATACCCAATAAAATTTCTTTCTCTTTTTTACTATCTATCTTATAATCCTCTATAAAATCTATATTTTCTTTTCTGTTATCATTTTTGGATATAATATATTTACCCTCAAGAACTATTCTTCTAAAGTTATCAAGGTATTCTTTAATTTCATCTGGAGTAAAATCTATGTACTTCTTTGTTTCTATATTAAAAGAACTCACTTTATAATCTCTCCTTAATAATATTATAGTTCAATTATATACTAAATATACATATTACGCAATATCTTTGTATCAATTGACACACTTTATTTTTCATTTACGTATCACTAATTTTATATATTTTTTAAAACCGCCAATTATTTTTTATACTAAAAGAGCTCTAAGAAATTTCTTTCAGAGAGCTCATATCATTTGTTTTTTTAATTCTATTTTCTAAACTGTTCGAATTCGACGGCTTTAAAAATTAGCTTGTCTTATTTCTCCTTAAAAATCTATCATGTGCTTTTCTTACACTATCTCCTGATGCATATGGACTTATGCTTGCTGCAACTTGTTCCCATCCTAATCCATTAATATACCTTAAACTTAGTATTAATCTCATCTCACTATTATCTATACTATTTATATATCTATTTAATCTATTAAGTTCATAAAAACATTTTTTAAGATTTAAATCTAATAAACTCTTAAGATCCACAATCTCTGCTGTATATTTTCCTATTTTATCTGACACACCACTAGCATGAGGCCTTCCTGTTAACCTTGCTGTACATGAAGTTGCAGCCGTTTCAAGTTCATCTATCCTTTTTTGTATTTCTTCAATCTCTCTATTCAAATAATATAACTGTGATAACTCATTATAAGTCCAAACCACACTATTATATTTCCTCCACCTTGAAGATTAAGTCCATTTGGTGCTGGAGTTCCTGTAAATCCTACTATTCTTAAAAACCCTGGGATTTCTCCGAGGGTTAATTAAACTACCATATTACACATATTTAACAGATTTACAGAATCCATCATTATGTTTGTTAAAATTTTTTATATAATTATTTTCCTTTGCATCGCTAATCATTACTTTAACATCTATTCCTCTTCTTTTAAGATTATTCAGTTCATCCATTAATGTTTTTGAAGTAAACCATGCCATTGCAACGTAAATCTCTTTTTTAGTTTCACGTATATTTTTTATTATTACCTCTTCTATATTTTCATCAAAAAACTTTATGGGTATTTCTTCATTATTTCTTTTAGGAAATACTATAATTTTTTCTTTTAATGCTCTATTTTCCTCTTTTAAATTATTAATTTCTTTTCTTAGTTCTTGTAACATTTCTTCTTCATTACTCTTTTTTCTTAATAATAGTTTAGATTTTATCCAAGCTACTAATCCCATTATCCACCTTCAACTTAGTAATAACATTATATTATATTTTTGTTACAATGAAAATATTAATAATTTTTTAAGCATTCTCTTACTATTCTCATGTTTATAATCAAATTGTTTAATATAAATTTAGTAAATTACAACTCTATATAAAATTTTACAATGAACATTAATTACTACTATTAAATAACTTATCCATATTAATCATATATTTATTAAATAATAAATATACTTTAATAGTGTATAAAAAATTATATAAAGGTGATTTTTATGTATGTACCAGTCTTAAAAAATAGGCAAGAAGAACTAAATGCTTTAAAAGCTTTGTGTTCCCTCCCACTTTCTAACAAAACACTGCCATTATTAGAAATTGTTCAAACTAAATCACGTTCAAATTCAAAGAAAACCTTATTACAAGAGCTCCAAGAAACTTTAGGTAAGAATACCACCGTTATGATTGATATTCTAAACCTTAAATCTCATAAAAAGAGTAAAGAAGCCATTAATGAATTTTTCTTACAAATTAACAAAAATCCTAATTACAGATTAAATCTTTATGATTCTTTGAAACCTTTGAAAAATTTTATTCCTATAATATCTTACGATCCTAATAATTATGATAAACTTCAAAATGAAATTCAACATGATGCATATTACTTAAGAAATAATTTCAGCAAATTAGGTTTTAGATTAAAAGTAAAGCATTTTAATGATGCATTATCAGAAATAAAAAGTGTTATTCAAAATGAAGATATTATTATCTTAGACATAGAACATAAAAAACACACTGACTTTAGCATTGCTGATTTGTATAATAAAATCAATAATCTTAAAGAATCAAAAAATTTAACAACTTTTATCATTAATTCTGTTATACCTGAAGATTTAACTAATAAAAATATGAGTGATGGTCACCCAATTTCAGCAATAGATAATAGTCTTAGAGATATTTATCTCTCTTATGGATTTGATGGGTTTGGTGACTATACTACAATTAAAAGTGCTTTACCCCCATCTGGCGGTAGAATTAGCCCTGGTTTTATATATTATTCATATAAAAGTAATAAATTTATAGGGTTTAGAGGAAGATTTCATAAGTTAGATGAATTTGAAAATCATATAATCCCCAAATTAATATCATCTAAATATTGGAATAATTATCCTCCTATACATCACTCTAATTGTTCAGGTTGTAATCATATATTAACTTTAAAGAATACTTCCGAAAGTGCTCGTTCACAAGGTAAGTGGAAACAAATATCTATCAAGCACTATATTTATACTATGGATAAATATTTACCATAACGAAAGTAATTATAAATAAAACCAACAAATAGACTTGAATTAGCCCATTTGCTGGTTTTCTCTTATGCACATTACTATTCTATTTCATTTTCAAGAGATAGCATTTTCTCTTGTCTCATTTCATGTAGAGTTTTATCGTTACCCTTAATTAGAACCCAATCATAAATTCTAATACTAGACCAACCATTAACTTTCTGTCCCCATTTGTTAAATGTAAGTTTTTCACCATTAAAGTCAACATATTTACTGTCAATAACAACAGCTTCTGAATTATCTCTGTTCTTAATTACCACACTATCTCCAGCTTTAATAATTTCCTACTCAAATAACTTATTCATACCAGGAAGTGTAGTTCTAGTAATAGATGTATTCTTCTTAGCCATATATGTATATCGTTTTTTATCATCTACTTTAACATAAAAATCTTCTAGAGCAGGTGGAGGTAGTATTCTATTGATATCTATAAAATAACTATCTCCTATTTTCATTGGACTTAATTCAAAACAACTAATATCAACATTATTAGCTATAAGCCAAGCTGCAGCTGATAGGGTTTGCTTATCAAAAGATGATGCTATAAGTATTATTCTTTGTTTTGAATTAAAGGTTTTTAATGCATTATTTTTTTCAAGGAAATCATTTAAAATCCTGGATGCTTTTTCATAAGCAGTTAAATCACTTCTTCCATTTTCTTTATTTACAACTTGCTTTCCAACCACAAGTAAAGTTTATATTTATGATTATACCTATTTTATATTTTGCACTCTCTTTTGTTCACAATTTGTTAACAACCCCAGGGGATCTTTGCGAGACAAGCATTATCGAGCTTGCTTTGGATAATACAGACACTAAAAAAGCACTCTTTGTATGTGAAGCTTGTGGAAAAATGGGTGTAAAAAATGGTAATAGGCAAAAATACTGTTCTTCTCAATCTTGCCAAAATATAAGAAATGCTAGAAAATCAGCTAGAAATAAAAGAAGAACAAATCAAAAAACTACCTATTAAGCTATTGTTTCACATAGCCTAATAGGTAGTTTACTATCTTAAAATTTTATATACCCTTACTAAGACATACTACACTTTTAAATATTATAATTATTTTTTCCTAAAATTTATCTGCCTTATTAAATTTGTAATATATATCCTGCAAAAATTTCATCCCTTTGGATAAATAAGAGTTACAAATTTCATTTGCTTCTTTTTTTAAACCATTATTATAAAACATTGTTACTAATATCCTTATTTCATTTTCATATCTAGGATATATTTCATTTTCAATCATTACTAAATAAATATCAGCAACTTTTTTAGGCTCTTTTGTTGCATGTTTTAATAATCCTTTTATAATCCAATATGTTTCATAGTTATACCTACAATTTTTAATATATTTTTTAACCCACTTAACCACATCCTCATCTAAAATATCTACAAAGTTAATCCATTGACATAACTTAAATAGTAGTTTTTGGGATTTTTCATTTTGGCAATTATTTTCTAACACTAGAATAAGCTGTCCCCATAATTCTTTTATTTTCACTTTTATATTAGTATTAATATATTCATCCTTTGTTGTTAAAATAAATCTTACTATATATTCTAAACTTTCAATTTCGCTCTTATCTAATAATTTACTTATCAGTGTTGTCTTATTTCCTAATGAGTCTTCTCCATTTAAATATGCAATACATATATGTTGTATCAGTCTTTCATTTATACCCTTATCATTAAAATTAGTTCTTAAAGCTTTTTCATAGTGATTGTGCTCTTTCATCAATATATATATATCTAAATAAAATCTACTATACCCTAAATAACTCTCCATTGCAGCTTGCCAGTATTTTTCTAACTTTTCATCAAATATTCTATCTATATTTTGCACTACCCATTTCTTGTCCAAATACATTAACTGTGGTAAATACATTCCTAAAACTGCTGAATAATTTAAAGATGACTCTTTTTCTTTATCTAAATTTTTTGTGAACAATTCTTTTACATCATTTTCCCATTTAATTTCTTCATTTAAAAACTTAAACTTAGCTACTTTTAAAGAATATTTAACTAATGCAATATAACATCTTCCTCTTATCGTATTAAGTGCACTTGTAACATAATTACTACAAACTACATCTTCTTTTACATTTTCAAGTATTTTAATCAAAATATATTTAATTGTCCTTGAAATTTTATCATTATCTAAATCATTTATTTCTAATAAACGATTATCAATAAATCTTATTAATGATATTAAACTGGATTTTCTATAATCATTTTCTGATTTTAAATTTATATAAAATTTTTCTGATAACTTTTCTAAAAAATCTAGTATTTTTTCAATATATACGCTGTTATCTAATAAATCTATTTTATTAAATCCGCTTATAATTGCATCTTGATATATAACAGGTATGTCTAAATAATCATTTAGTTCTTCTACCACTTCATAAAAATTATCTATTATATACTTTTCAAAAGTTTCTGCTAGACCTTCTTCACTAGGTTCTTCAAAATCGTTACTTTCTTTAAATTCATTTAAAAATTTACATATTTGTTCTATTGTCATTTTTTCTAAATCTTGAACTTTTAATGGACTAATATAATTAAAATCTTTTACTATAACTTTATGCATTTCTTCGGGATGCTCTATTGGCGTTGGATTTATTTTGTTATATTTATTATATAAACTAATTACTTTCTCATTTTTTGAATTTAATAATGGATATAGAAATTCTTTTTTATTATATGCTATACCTATTTTTTTCATTTCCTCATCATTCTTGTAATTTTCTGGAATAAAGTATGTTTTATTTTCTATCCAATATAAAATTTTATCTATTTCACTATTATTAAATATTTCAGATTTATCTTCTAATAATCTATAAATTTCATATTTAGATTCATAATCTTCTAAAGGATTTTTCTCTAAGCCCCAAAAGATATCTTTTAGTTTTTCATAATGATAACTTATAATATGTATAGCTAATCTTCTATAAATTGCATCATTGCTATTTATTATTTCTTTAATTTTTTCACTTATTTCTTTTGGTGAACAATATTGAAGCATATCTCTTGTAAAATTAATCAATTCCTTTTCATAATACTTGACTATTTTTCTTTTAAGACCTTATATATCAATGGATTTAATGATTTCATCTCTCGAAATATTAAATTTGAAATTTATATAGTTGAAAATTTTATCTAAGAATTGCTTTAGTAAAACAAAAAAAGTTTTGGTACTTTAAGCAATTACTTATATTTTTTTATAAGTAACACCAGCTACCAAAACATTTTTATTTAAAGTTTATTAAATAAATTATAGCATTATTTTTTTTAATATTATACTTACTTCTTTATTTCATTAAGGAGAGCAAAGAACTTTTATATGTTCATACCCTTGATTTATACAAAAATCATCAGCCGAAGCAATTACACTTGATATTTTTTCAGACATGCCTAATTTTGAAATACCTGGTTGAACTAAAACTATTTCAAAATAAATTGCCATAGTTTCACCTAAGTTTATTATTTCTAAAAACTTTTCATATGAATCTCTTTTGTAGTTTCCTGGATTATCATTTGAATCATCATGACTCTTCATTCTATCCCTTAACTTACTTTTTAATCTTTTTAATTCAGTCCATAAAGTAGATTTAACAACTTGACCACATACCTCATAAACATCGCCTACTCTATCACCAGGACTTTTTCCACCTGCTCCTTTGCAATGATACAATTGTATAGTAATATGTGTTTCATAAATTTTTGCTGTTATAAAATCTGCAATTTCTCCTGTTCCATGGTCATAATAAATAAAATTCAAATCTTTTTCTATTAAATATAAATTAAGATATTCTTGTATAGACTGTTTTCCAGTTGCTACCTTTCCAAACTCTTTTGTTATATCTACTCCTTTATCTAACCAATTTATAGTTTCTAAAATATCTTGGTTTATTAGTATTGGTTCAACATAATTTTTTCTATAATATTCATTTCCAACTAATGATGAAAAATCATTAAAGTATAAAGTTAATGGATTTTCATTTAAATATTGAAGTAAAGTAATTTCATCAAACATTTTAACTATATAAAAATTATTAATATTTTCATCACTACATGCAAAGTACTTTGTATCATTAAGAGAAAATTTTATTTTAAATTTAAAATATTTATGCTTTAATGCAATTACTAATAATTCATTAGTTGAGCTTATTATTTCTAATTCTGTATCTAATAATTGAATATGTGGTAAATTTTCAATATCATTTTTACATTTAATAATAGGGGGCTTAATATAAGTTTCTTTATTCCAATCAGCAGATATAACAGTTCCCTTTGGAAAGGAAGTTACTTCTTCACTAATAGGTAAAAAATCTAAAGCTGAATTAGTTTTTACCACAACTTTACTGTTTATCTTTGAAGCAATATATTTACACCATTTTAAAAACATAGGTATTGATAAATAACTATTACTCCATACTTTAGAACCACTACTATACCCAACTGTTATTTCTCCATTCTCACCAATTCCTTTACCAAAACAATGTCCCCTATGATATATTCTTCCATCAGTCTTCCTTATTGCCTTTTGTGCATTTGAACCACTTATAATTCTATACGATTCTGTATTGCTTGATTGAACACCATTTCGCATTCCAATGTTAAAAAATTCAGTATTTTTTAAATTAGCTAAAACCTTATTAATTTTACTTATAGGTAATCGTTTAGGAATAGACTTAGTATATGCCTCAGCAATAGTTTTATAAATTTCCTCTGTTTTTATAGTTGCATTTATAAATAGTAACTTATTTGCTCTATCATAATAAATTACAAACAAATCATATTGAATTTTTTGAAACATATTCAAATTTGTCCATTTTGGATTTTTAATTTCTTTGGTTAATAAAACTACAGTTGAATGCTCTTCACTTACATGCTTGTTTACTACAACTATATTTTTTCCAAAATCTATTTCACTATTTATTTTAAAATCATCTATAGAATATATCCTAACATGAGTAAATGGTGTTAATGATAGCAATGACAAATCTTTCGTCTCATCATCTTTATTAAGAATACATTTAAATGTATCGATTGTTTCTCTAAGCTCAATTTCTTCATTTACTTTATTTTCACTTAAATTAGTTATTATATCTTGCCATACAGCACCTTCTTCAAACAATTTTTCACATTCAATCTCAATCTCTGATGGTAGCGCAATAAATTTCGCTACACCAATATCTGATGCATTTGTTCTTGCAAATCTACCAATAAACTGTAATGTTACTTCAAGAGATTTATGTGGCGAATGAATAGCCGCTATTTTTAAATTAGGAAAGTTAAATCCTTCACCAAGCATATTAACACAAATGACACCGTCCACTTCACCTTTATACAACATATTAATTACTTCTTTTATATGCTTGTACGAATGCTTGCTATTTATTAATTCTAACTTTAAGTTTGTATTTTTTCTATATATTTCAACCAATTCATCGGCTCTCTTATTTGTATCAGTTCGTACCATTATGTAATGTTTAAATCCATTTATCTTATCTTGACTAAAAATTTCTTCTGCCTTTTTAGCTATGGAAATATCAGCATTTTCACTTTCAGAAGTTACTGGAATATACTCTATTTTTCCAAAAACCCCATCGTTAAACGCATCTGAAATAGAATAGTTATATATAAATTTACCCTTAATTTCCTTTTTATCCCTTCTATAAGGCGTTGCTGTAAATAATATCTTAAGAGCTTTTGAAAATATCTGAGTTAATTTATTCCAAGTATCTGCTGGACTGTGATGCGCTTCGTCAAAGAGAATTAAATCAAACAAGTCATATGGGGGATTAGGTATACCTTCTATAACAGGACTAATACTCATAGGAGTAGCAACTACAACATCATATTCTCTTAATTTCTCCCACTGTTCTTGTGATGTTATTTTATTACATAATTCATATACTTTCGGTTTCTCATGTATATCTACTAAAGCATTTATATCTAATAATGTTTTCAATAAACTAAAGTCGTCCTTTATTTGCTTTCTAACTAACCTACTTGGAGTAAGAACCAACACCCTGTTAGCTCTTAATATAAATGCTGACAAAATTAATATTGCGGTTTTTCCCGAACCAGTAGGCATTGTAATAATTGCTGGAGTTTCACTTGTCGTAAAATGTGAAGCTATTGCATGTATAGCTCCAATCTGTGATTTTCTTAACCCTTTTTTATATTCTGTTTCATATGGGTATCTAACTGAGTCATAATTAGCTTCAAAATAACTCACTAATATCATCTCCAATACTTTACTTGCATAACACACAAATTGCTATATATTAATTATAATATATCTTATAGACAAAGTAAGTATTTTTTTCCTAATAATCAACAAAAAAGACACTTTATTCTATAAGCAAATAAATATATCTTTTATTTACTTTGAGTAAAATGTCTTTTATTTATTCTATTAACTTTTCATTTATATCTTAATTATCTTTTTCCACTCTTCATCCGTCATTTCATTTTCTTTCTTTAATATTATAGTATAATTCAGTGATTTTGATATATCTATATAGCTTTGACCATTATTATCTATCCATACATTTTCACATTCTTTCTTTAAGTCAGTACGGACATCACTTACTTGTCCATATTCAAACAAAAAAACATTTGAACCTGCTGTTGCTCTATAAATTATATGCTGTTTTTCAAATCTATTTAATTCTGTTTTAGTGCCATCTTCATTTAGAACTTGTCCATCTATTATTTCATCTTCTGTATAATAATCACTATCACAACCATCTTCTATTCGCTCAAGTTCTCCTTCTTCATTTTTTCTATAAAGACCAAAACAATTATATAACTTGTCTACATTTACTGAATCAAAGCCTATTATTCTTCCATCATATTGTTCAAAGAATATTTTATTTTTCATTAATAGTTCTCCTTCTCTTTTAGATTTTATTATCTTGTTTTAACATAATTAGAATATTATCAATTTTATCAATGCATCCATAGTTATCTTTATAATAGTCATATATTCCTTCACCTATCCATTTAAATTCCTTAATATACTCATTTTCTTTATCTATACACTTCATAAAAACATTTTTAGCTTCATTCTCTATTAAATCTTTTACAAAAGAATCTATAAAATCATCAATTTCATTTGATTCTTCTGAACGATTTCCCACATATTCATTTTTAACAGCTTCATAAATCTCTTCTTTTAAAAAGTATTCCAATCCATAATCTCTATCAATTATTTTTAAAAGTTTTTCTTTTAGTTCTTCTTTTGTAGAAGCATATATATTGTATAGAAAACATGGTGCTTCTTTACTTTCAACTAATTCTACATATTCCTGCTCAATTGGACTTAATATTTCTATCTTTTCATAAAATTTGAGAATATTTTCATCAACATCATCTAAAAACATTCCATTTTCCATTGAGTAAATTCTTTCTTCACTTAAATATTTATTGGGTTCTTCCTCTAAAACTTCTACTACATATGCTTCACAAACATCATAATATTTATCCATATTAAAGTCATAACTATAATCTCTCTGAACTCCATCAACCCAATCTTCATATTCTTTCTCAAAATCATTAAAATCTTCAAAATTACTAACTATATCATATAAACAGCCTAAATCTCCATACCCTTTAATATTAGCTATAGTAATTATGGTTTCTGGGCTTGAATTAAGACAACTATTATTCCCATCTACACTAAAAATCTCTCCATCTTCTAAGTCTATATATATACTACAATCAAGTCCACTCTCACAATACTCTACTAATTCTTTAGCTATATAATGTGTATCAATAGCGTTTAATGCTTCATCTTCTGTAATTACATCTAATACTTCATTATCAAATCTTACTTTTATTTTGTTCATATATTAAATTCCTCCCAATTATATATAATTATTTTTTATTTTTCTATACACAATCCATATCATTTTCTATTTCCTGCCAAATATCACTTATTTTAGTTGTTTTAAATTTAGTTAATACAGTTACAAGACTTGGTAAATCTGAATCTTCTGCCATCTCTTTTGCTGTTAACCTCCTATTGTTTTCAATATAAAGTTTTCTCAACATATTTTTTATATACTCTTTTGTGTATTTTTCATTATTTTTATAAATCGGTTCAAATCCTGCACTCTTTTTTAATCCTTTCATTCCACCAAACCTAATCCTGAAAACTCCTGCATTATATATTCTTTTACTTTTTTCCAAGTCATTACATGATGCTGGTCCACCTAAAGATTCACTAAACCTTATATACATATCCAGAAGCTCTTCTTTACTTTCTTTTACTATAATAGGCGTTTCGCTTAAATTGAAGTTAATCCCTAATTCCCTAACTGCATTTAAATATGAGCCATAGTATTTTTTTAAAATAGATGGGGAATACCCCATTTTTAAAAACTCTTGATGTGATGGTACATATCCTAACTCCATAGAGATTTGTTTTAACTTTTCTAAATATTGCTCCTTGTTTCTTCTTACAAAATTTAATTCATCATCGGATATACCTGACATTATTAATATTTGATTGTAGGTTTTTCCAAACCTTTCTTTTAATTTACTTAAACAAGGTATTCTCTTATCTCTTTTTTTCATAAAATCCCAGCATCCTTTTGGTTTAATTCTATAATATTCATTTTTTATAAGTTCTAATAGTTCATCATTTGTCATGTTTACATTTTCCTCCATTACTTTAAAATAAATATATATTTATTTATTGTTTTTAGACTATATCCAAGTTATTTTCTATTCAAATTTCAACCAAAATCGAATCTTTTAGACAACTTCATCTTATGATAAAATTATATATGAACAACAAATATTTATGGTTGCTTTATAGGCAACATTTAAGTAAGGAGGATTTCTTGTGGCTTCATACATGGAAATGGTGAAATATAGAGTTCAATTAAGAAAAATCATTCAAAATCCTGATAAAGAATATTTTATAAAAAACATTTTATCTAAATATGATAAAGATTCTGATTTAGTTTTTGGACACGCTTTATCAGATTTTCAATTCTCAGATTTAAAAAATACCATACAAGATTCAAAAAACATGACTTTAGGTAGGTACATCCAATATCTCGTAGATTCCAAAGGCATAAAAAAAGACTCAATAGTATATACAAAAGCAAATTTAACTAAAGAATATTGGAGTAAATTAATTAATAATAAAACTGCTAATCCTTCTAAATACAAAATTATTAGGATTGGACTTGCATTAAAACTTAATTGTAAAGAAATAAATGAATTATTAAAAGTAGCGGGTTACTCATTTAAACCTAATAATCGTGATTCTGCTATAATTTGGTTCTTTGATAACCACATTTATGATTTTCCTGATATAGATGAATTATTGACTACTTTAAATTTAGAGCCTATATTTGATGCTTAACTATTAATTTCATTTTATATTTTTTAAAACAACTTTTTGGAATACATAAATCCGATATATAGTTAAAAACTCTTAAATAACTACGGTTTAATTTTGAGATTTTACTATCAACATTATATTTATTGATTAAAAGTTATAATTATCAAGTATTCAAAGGATTTATTGAGTTATTTACATTTAGCATCTGAGAAATAATATTCTCTTTTTAGAGAATTTAATTGTGACTATTTTACTTATCCAGCTCTTTAATTTGAACATGTTGAGAGTTTTGAGAGATTATTTTTATATCATCAATAAAAAAATTATAAATAGCTATATTATTATATAAACAAATATAAAAAATTTATCTCATTCCTCTCAAATGGCATCAAATAAGAGTTTAATCAATACCCCTTATGCTTTATAATTTCTCAATAAAAGATATTTTTTCTTCAGTTGCTATACTTAACCAAATGAAAAAGAGCCTCTCTTAAATTAATTAAGAAATGCTCTTTTAAATATATATATTAACTTTACTTTGAGTAAAGATTATTTTCACACTAAGTTATAATATTTTAAGCTTTAATAAGTAAATTTATTCAAAGTTATTCCTATATATCCAGATATTCTTTTGCTTGTAATCAATTTTGAATGTATTTTATCCTTATAAGCATTTTCCAATTCTTCTTTAAATTTGTTTCTACTTACAGCTTTATAATTATTTTTGGTACAATAATTTTTATAATTATTGTATAAGATTGTACTTCCAATTTGTGCATTTTGATTTAATTCACAACAGTCTTTAACGAAAGCTAAAGCATTATTTGATTTTAATTTATATGATACAACTAACTCTTTAGTTGTATTTGTTTCCGTAAATTTAAATCCATTATTTACAAGCCTTCTCAAGCCTTCCATAGCCCATAAAAAAACATATTCTTTTTCTTTTTCAAGCTTTTCTGGAAGCATAACATCTATATCCTGATCATTAAATTTTCTTTCAAACCTAACAATTATCATTTTGTTATAAAAAGCATCACTTTTGTCACCATAATTTTGAGGTAAATTATTACAAGCAAATATTAATTTAGCTTTATTCACAAAAGCAAATGGGTCTTTGCATTTTTTCTCTGCCTGTATAGGGTCTTGTCCTACCAAGGCTTTTATAAATCCTACATCTTCAATCCCCTTATCTGGAAGTTCCGTAGCTATATTAGCTATTTTCCCAAAAAGCTCTGCTTTATTAAATCGCTCATTAAGATGCTGAAGATTTATATGCGATAAATATTCTTGCCCTATTATAGACATAATTAAATTTAAAAATGTTGTTTTTCCACAATCTCTTGGTCCTTGTATTATGAAGAATTTTTTAGCTTTATTAAAAGTTGACATAGTATATCCTGCTATCTCTTGTAACAATAATTGAAATTCTTTGTCTGACACTACATCATTTAAAAATTTATTAAATACACTTCCTTTTGCATCAGAATTATATTTTACATCTAATTGTATAGTTGATATAAAATTATGCTCATGACCTTTCAATTCTCCTGTTAAAATATTATATAGACCATTTTTTACATTTATTATATTAGACTCAGTATCTAATTCATTAGGTGCTTTTATAACTTTTTTATCAATAGCCCATAACCCCTCAACATCTCTTATTAAACTCATTTTACATAATCTATCTTCAATTTTATCTTTTATTATAGCTTGTACTTCATTGTACTTACACTCTTTATAAACTCCTTTGTTATATAAATAAAATCTCGCTGCTGAATATATAGATGGGTTTTTATTAATAAGATACCTTGATAGCAATCCAGTATTAACTTTTATTCTACCTAATTCATCTTTCTCATACCAAGTACATTCATCTTCTATAAGTTCCTTTGATTTTTCTTTCAACTTCAATAACCTTTCTTTTTTTCCTCCTAATTGAATCCATTCCTCTAAATCACCACCTGTAGGTAAAGTTAAATCTTCATCTAATTTAATTATTTTTAAAGATTTAACTACCTTTCCTAAATCTTTAGCTACTTGATTCATTAATTTGTACCCATTATCATCATTATCAGGAATTAGAATCACATTTGCTCCTTTTAACTGCTTCTTATATAATTCAATGTAAGGTTCTTTCCATGAATTAGAACCAAACGCTATAGTAGTTGAAGTAAATCCAAACTTATCCTTTATTAGCTCAGCACATTTTTCTCCTTCTACAAAGTAAACATCCTCTTCATCCTTAATAGCTTTACTAATCTCCTTTAGATTATATATATATCTGCTCTGCTCTTCCATACCTAACTTCCATCCGTCATTAGTCCTTGTATAAGCTTTAAATACTTTGCTTATCTTTCGGTTGCTCTTTAAAATTATGTTTCCATAGGCATCTTCTTCATGATATCTTACAATTTTATAAGCCTCATTTCCCATATTATCTACATAAATATATGCATTATCTTTTACCAATCTGTAATCATCATCAAGCTCATAAGATATATTGAAAATATCTGCCAACTCCTTAAGTACATTAAAGAATTCTTGCCCTCTGATACTTTTATTTTCAATAATACTATAGGCTGTAAATATATCTCCAGATATTCCACATGCATGACATCTAAACCCTCTTTCATCTTTAGTTAATCCTGCACTTGGGTTGCTATCATTATGTTGAAAGCATTTAAAACTTTTTCCTTTTATCTCTATACCTTTTAACTCCAAATACTTTCTTAAATAATTCTTTATTTCGTCAACTAACTTTTCATAATTTCTAATTTTTATCAATAATATTTCCCCTTTCATTTTGTGTTATAAATATATAATAATTTTTTTGTCAAATATTTTAAATAGAAAAACAGTTCTACATGGTTTTAGCCCTTTTAACCTATTGATATATCAGGCTTTTACTCAATTGATACACCAAGTATTACAAGTTCCTACCTAATACGACTAAAACACACATAGCGGTAGGAATATTTCCTACCCTAAGTGCTTATTATATATAAATTAATCAAATAAGGAGGGATAAAAAATATGAATAACACACTTTTTATAGCAATTGATGCTGGTAAAGATAGTACAAAATTTGTGTATCATAATGCCTTTAACCTACAACGAGATATGTTTAGAACTAAAGTTCAAGAAGTAGAAAACCTTGGAGTTGATGTTGAACATAACACTTTCATGATAGAATTTAACGATAAAAATTATTTAATAGGGGATATGGTCAATGAAAATAAGCTTAGCTTTGATTTATCCAAAAAATCCATCGAACATAAACTTGCTATATATGTTGCAATATCAAAAGTTATAAAAAAACATCCTTCTATAAGAATTAAAATTGCGGTAGGAGCCCCTTTGAGTATATATAAAAATGCTACTCTCAAAGAAGAATATAGAGACTATATTCTTAATAATGGATTTGTTAGCATGACTATAAATAAAGAAACTGTAAGGTTTAATATAGATGATGTTCTTATATTACCTGAATCAATTGGTCCTATATATACTTCACTAAATGATTATAGAAACACAAGAGCAACAATAATTGATATAGGAGGCTTAAACAGCAATATCTGTAGATTTAATAATCTTGTTCCTGACTTAAATAGTATGTTGGTTGCAAATAAGGGTGGTAATGTTTTAAAAAGCAAGATAGCAGATGCATTAAGTAGAGAATATGGAGTAATACTTTACAAGGATGATGTAGAACAAATATTAAAAGATGATGGAATTCTGTTTATTAATGGAACTGCAAAAAAAGGAAGTAAAGAATTAATTAAAAAAATAATGAAAGAACATCTAAAAGATATAATTAGCTTTGCAAAACAAAATGAATTAGATATTTTCAACAGTAATGGAAAAGTTGTTTTTTGCCGCGGTGGAAGTTTACTTCTAAAAAAAGTTATTCAAGAAACTTATCCTCATGCTACAATTTCTCCAGATTCACAATTCGTAAATGCCATGTCTTTCTATAAGGTGTTACTTATTAAAAATGGACAAGCGTAAAATTTCTATTAGCTTTTCTAAAGAATATGAGGATTTGTATGAACATATAAAATATATGAATAATAGAAGTAACTTTATATGCCAGGCTATAAAAGAAAAACTTTACAAAGATACTTCAAATAATGATTTACAGGAACTTATAGAAACAGCTTTAATCAAGGTTCTATCCACCTCTCCTAATATTAATATAGATTCTAATATTTCTAAAAGAAATATAATCTCGGAACAGGATAAGGAATTGATAAATAATATATTTTAACAATAAAAAAACTGTGGATCTCTAATTATCCGCAGTTTTTTTATCCATGTGATATACACTAAATGAATAAATACAATTTCAAATAATTTTTTCTGATTTTAATTTAAATTCATCTCCGTATTCATCAAATGCCATTTTATAAACTTCACATCCAATATATTTTCCTATATTAATAAGTTCAGATACATAATTTTCATCACACTTATAACCAATATATATAGCGTCTACCTTTATACCAGCTTCTGATAAATCTATAAGCTTTCCAGTATTATTATTAGGATTCAGATTTAAATACAAAAATCTATACTCTTTTTCGTAATTCCAAAAGTTATGTTTACAACTAAGTGAAAGATAAAAATAAGTAAAATACTCATAAAACTTTTCTGTTGGCTTTTTTAAATTTTGTGAATACGCTTGAATCATTTCATTAATTATATTAGTTACAATTACTGCACTTTTAGTTCTCACAGATTCATATGACACTGGAAATATACTTTGAGCATTTAACACTGAATATTTTATACAATATCCTTTATGATTGTTTGCATAATGAGCCCACATTGGCATATTATTATCAACTTCAGAACTAAAACATGATGCGAAAGTAATGTTTCTAAACAACTCCAAATATTCATCTATATATTCAGCTGTCCATTGTGTCCCTTTTAGTTTTTCCGTATCTACAGTCATCATTTTAAATTCAAATGGGTCGTTAAACCTTTTATAATGTGCGACCCACACTTTATTATTTTTTAAGGAATCTATCTTCTTTTTATTTTCTTCTTCATATTTTATATATCTATTATCTAATAATGGAACATATTTGTATAATGTTTTTGGTACAAAATTATTTTTGTATTCTATAGCATTAATTAATCCTTCTCTCATTTTGTCCCTAAATATATTTAAATCCATTTTGGAATCCATAACATCCCCCTTTTCTGCTATTAACTAACTCCTAATGCCTTAAATACAGCATCAATAGGGTCAGAATAAAATATAGGCTGAACCTTTATTAATAAATCTGGAGGAACTGTTTGAAATTTCACTACTGCTGATGCAGGAATTAATACCTTTTTTGCACCTGCATCTACACATACTTGTAAACAATTTGCAAATTCTTCTACTTCCATTATTGTTCCACCATAATTCATATTTCCTAATACAACCATAGATTCTTGAACTGGCTTTTCTAATGAAGCTGAGCAAAGTCCTATAAATTGAGCAACAGCAAGTTCATTAGTAAGACCAATCCCTTGTAAATCACTTATATGCATTAAAAAATCTTTAGTTTTAGTGCTTATTGATGCACTTATACTCTTACTATTTGCAGTAAAATATCTAAAAGCAGTATCTAAACTTTCTTTTGCTTCTCTATCAGAGCCTACTCCCGATTTTTCAAACTTACCACTTCCAGAAACCACTTGATTCTCTATTTTATATACACCTATCATTGAACCTGAATGACCTACAGTATATACATGTCCTGGTTTTCCTAATCCTTCTGGAATTAACTTTCCTCCACCTTGTTCAGGAACTGATACATATTCTTCTTGCATAGTTTCTATATCTATGTAAGAAAAATTAACATCATAAAACTCCATTCCACCTATCTTCTTTAACTGTTCTTTTACCCTTCTCCTACCTATAAGAGCATACTTTAATATTTCTTCTAAATCTTCTTTGGTAAACTCTCCATTAGGATATATCAGTTTTATCAATCCTGATATTGTCTTTCTAACAGCTATAACATCTCTTTGGTTTAAATTATTGCCAAGCTTAAAATCCTTATTAATAGCATCAGTAAATGAACGCTTTCTCATTTCTCTAAAAAACTCTGATACATAATCTGCTATAAAACCATATCTATCAGTTAAAAGTTCTGGTCTCATTTTAGGTATTTCCCATCCTGGTAAATAATAATGCATCCTATCAAAGAAAGCTGAATCATTGGCCATTTCTTCTGGAAATGGAGCAAACAAATGTGATGTCTTTATTAAAGAATCAACACTTTGATTAATGTTTCCTACAAAAACCATAGATGCTGAAGCATTTTTTTCTTCTTTTCCTCTTGCAAAAGACCCTGATGCCATATAATCCTTCATTATTTGAATACCATCTTTATCTTTAAATCTTATTCCAGCTACCTCATCAAATGCCACAGTATCCCAAAGACCAACAAGTCCAATTTTTCTTGTGGACATATTATAAAAAAGATTAGCTACTGTACTTTGTCCGCCTGATACAAGTATACTATTAGGTGATAATTCCTTATATACATGTGACTTTCCTGTTCCCCTTGGTCCAAGTTCACATAAGTTATAATTATTTTCAACAAGTGGAACAAGTCTCTCAAGCATATGCCACTTTACTTCATAAGGTAATTGAGTGCTTTCCATTCCTGTAGAACGAATTAATATATCTATCCATTCATCTTTAGTGAAATGCTTTCTTCCTTCTAATATCTCTTCTAAATCCATATTAGGCATTTGTATTGGTTTTAAGCTTGATATACTAAAAGGACTTTTTGATTTTACTTCTTCATCAAAAAAATATTCCATCTTTAATATGCACCATATTCCCCCTTCAAGAAGTTTCTCAAATTCCTTAACATAGAAAGGAGCTATGGGAACATTTTTTAATCCTAAATTAGAAAATTCAGCTTCATAAATATCTATCTTTTCATTTAATTTAACTGTAATTTTATCAATAATGGTATATTGACCCAACTCTCTAATCTTAGACTTAACTTTTTCAGCTTCATCAGGTCTAACATAGTTATCTGATAAAATCTTCTTTACTCTTTCAATTCCTTCTTGTAAGCTGTCATCATCATCTGTTGCACAGTACATTCCAAGTAAATATTCAAGAACATAAACAGGGACATTATATCCCTGTTTCATTGATTTTGTTAAATCTTTTCTTACAACTCTTCCTGCAAAATATTTATTAAGTTTTTTATCTAAATCTAAAGATATTCCTTCATTTTCCATGTCTATTTTACACCTCTTCTAACTTTTAAAAATCAAAGTCACTTGCTATTCCTAAACTTATTGTAAAAGGTATTTCTTCTAAAATTACTCCCGATTCTTTATCTTTAATTATAAGATAATACTTCTTATTCTTATCATAATTCATAGGTTTTAAGGTTAATTTAGTTTTTATAGTTCTCTCTTCTGGTCTATCAGTCGTTAAATCAGCAATTATTTTTTCAATGTTCGATATAATATTTCTATCACTATCACTCATATAAATTTCTAAATTAACCGGAGTTACCTGCTCACTAATACTTTCTGTTTGGAAAAAATTCAGAGTAAATATACTGTTAGTTATTTTTCTTACTTCATTTGTAAGTTTCACTTTTACTTTTTCAGCTTTTATGCTATTTTTATAGCTACTTCTTATATTTTTAAAAGCCACAACTGGGACAACTAATTCCTGAAGTGTTGCCCCTCCATGCACAAATTTAGCTCCTTCTCCTTGAACTTTAAATCTTATATGTGATTTAGGCATGTATGCAAATACATCTTTATTCTCTAAAAGATATGACATATTTACTTTTATAAGATTATCATTTTCTACATCTTCTTTTGATATAAAACTTCTTCTATTTCTATCAATGAAAGACATATCTTCTTTTGAAATCTTATCACTTTCCTCTAAATCACTTCTTTGATATATAAAACCATGGTCTGATGTTATTAACACATTTACACCACCCAGCCACTCGGTTATCTTATGAATTAAGTCCATTATCTCATCAATTGCTTTTTGTACTGCTTCAAAAGTATATATTTCTGTAGCTCCTTTATCAGCAGTAGCATCAATTGTATCATGGTAAAAATAAACAAGTTTGTATCCTTTTAATTCTTCTATAAATTCAGTTTTGCTCTTAGGTAATTTTTGAAAATCTACAGCTATACTATTCTCAAAATTATTTTTTAGTATTTTATTTCTATTTTCCAAACCACTGCTATCAATATTGTCTACAAATGCTCTTCCATCATCTTTCAATTGAATTTTATTATGTGGAAGAAGAGATGCCATACCAAGTTTTGTTATAGATGGAATAGTTGAAAGACTATGATGAATCTGAGTAGAATTAATTACTTTTTCATTTAATTTTTCTGCTATTTCCACTCCTATTTCATACCTTAATGCATCTGAAATAATAACAAATACTCTGTCTCCATTTGAAATCATAGGGTTTACATAAGTTTTATAAAACTCTCTTTGATTGATAATACCAGGTATAGACCAATCTTTTTTCATGTCTTCATTTATAGAAGATGTCCAATTAATACCTATTGCAGTCAAATACCAATTTGCATATAAGTTCTCTGCTAAAGTTTTTAGCCTATTTATTACATTACTTTCTGGTTGCAAATCATAAAAATAATAAAATTTTCTATAATAAGTATCCATTTTGTAATATTCATTTGCATATTCTTTGAACAATTTATCATTATTTTTAGGTAATATACCTAAATTATAAGTCTTATAGAATCTATACATTTCTACTACATTTAACAAAGCTTCATAAATCCCTTTGTAATTCTTGTAAAAATGTTTTGTTCTTCTGCCTTTTATTAATTCAATAAATATCTCATAATCTTCTATCTTATTTTCTAAAGAACTTACTATATACTTAATTATTTCCCTATCAAAGACTTTTAGTATATCTATCTCTTTATAATCGTCAACATCTAATTCTTCAATAATATCAGCTATTTTCGTTTCTTCTTCATATATTTCTGATAGTTCATCATATTTTTCATAATCTATTCTATGATTTTGGAAGTGGTCAATAAAAATAAGACAATTAGGTTTATTCTTTCCAATAAAATCACTTATTCTGCTTAACTTATCTTCATTTATAAAACCACCTAAAGCAGTAGATATTAAATATATAAACAACTTCTTTAATGATTTATCTTTACCTTCATAACCATATTTTAAGGAAGTATATTTCCAAAATGCTTTATCTATATTATATTTCTCAAAAGCTATATAAAACTTATTTTCACTCTCTATTAAAGACTCCTTAAGTACAGCTTTTAAAATTTCTTCAAAATCCATGCTCTTGGAATTACTCAAAGCTCCCAAAATAGATAGTTCAAGTTGTTCTTGATTATTTATTTTTTCTCCATATTTACTAAACTTTTTTCTTCTTTCAATTGCATTAAAAAATTCTTTATAAGCTATAAATTCTTTTCTTATAAAAATATCTATATTAAGCTCCTTCATTATTAATGAAGCTTTATCTGCATAAAATTGTGAAGAATAAAGCATAGTATCAAGCATCCAATTATCTCTATCATTTGTAATTTTTACAGTATTATATATTAAAAAATTAGATTCTGTATCTTCTTCCTCCAATAAATACTTGGTATAAAAATTATTGTTTTCTTTTAATTTATGTACCTTAACCCCTTCAATATTTATTTCATCTATTATATCTTCGAACTCTTTTTCATAATCATTCCAAAAAACTATTTTTCGTTTTTCATAAGATTTTAGTGGTTCACTAAATTCTTCTTTTAAAGCTTCTATAATATCAATATTAGCCATTTTTACGCTCCTTATCACTCATTTACATAAATAAATCCCTATTATAATTATAACCTTTATAACAGGGATTTTACATATACTCTTTACAAGAAACACTAAAACTTTCTATGCCTCTTATTTAATTATATAAACTCAGTTGTTTAAATCTTATTTTTATTTATATTTTACTTAACAAACTTTTGAATTTTTCATAATTTACTTTTACTCCATCATCTAAATCCATTTCTATTTGACTATCTGCCATATGATGTAAAACTTCATCATATTTCTTTAATTCATCTATTTGCTTATCAATAGCTGTAAGCTTTTTCTTAGCATCACGCTTTTCTTTAGTACTATAATCTCCATCTATTACATCTACTAAAGATTTTCTTTCTGTATCAAGCCTATCTTGAAGTTCATGTAAATAATCTGTTCTTATTCTTGATAAAGTCGTTTTATCATATCTATGCATATAAATTAAACAATTAAAAGCTTTTTGTCTTCCTGATGTAAATAACCAATATATAGGTCTCTTCTTATATGTTTGAACATGGTCTTTAAAGAAATCTTTAAGGAAATATCTTCTTATAGTATCTTTTGCTGTTTCATTATCCTTCTTTCCAAGTATTTCAGCTATAAAATTAAGGTTTTCTGATAAAGTTTCTTCTCCAAAAGTAACTTTTACAAATTCCACAAACTTAGCTACTATATCATCTTCAAAATAACTATCTGAAAGTATTGGTATGATGTTATCCTCATCAGCTTTAAATGTTTTATATTTTGAAGATTCAAACTCTCCTCCAGCATATACAAGCCCTTCTTGGTCTAAAGAATATCTACCAAGCATACAGCCTACTGCATAAGATATAAATGATTTAATATCTCTTTCTCTATCAGCTCTTCTTATAGTAACATCTTTTTCTTCAACTTCTGGAGTCATTTCATCTTGAAGACCATATATATCTATAAAAATTTTATTTAGTTCTTCTTCATTTTCTTTTAACTTACGAAATTGTTTTTCAGCAAATTGATACCAATTATTAAATGTTTCTTCTACTTTATTATTATTATTAATTTTATAAGTTAAAATAGGATGTTTTTTAAACCCCCATGAAATTTCAAAAAAATCCCAGTCTTTTTTCGAAATACTTATACTTATCTTTACTAATTCATCTATTTTATTTCTTAGATTATTATCATCTGTTATAATAACTGGTAAATTAGATATATTTCCCACTTGAAAGTTCATAGTAGGATTTTGAGTCTTTAAAAATTGAAAAGTTAATTTTGAATTTAAATATCCAGTCAAATAATAAATATCTTCGTCTTTAGGAAAAACAGATGACCCTGCAACATCAAATATAAATCCGTTAGGTGAATATCTAACTCCAAAGTTAGTAGAACTAATAAACGACCAAGTAATTCCTTGTCTAAAATAAAATTTAGTATTTTGCGGTCTCGACCTTAATTTATCATTTGAATCTTTAAAATTTTTAATTTCTATACCATCTTTTTCCCAATTAACAATATAGGCATTGTTTCCATACCATTTTCTGAATTCTCCACCCTTATTATATGGAAACCACTTTAGTTTGCTTTTTTCAATTTCGTCACTACAACAAAAATTTAATCCTATTTTATTATAATTAACTTCATTCCAATACCTCAAAAACTTATCATTATCTCCAGTTTGCAACCCTACTTTTGGTTCAGCAATATTACTTAATTTATTAAAACATTCAAATACTTTATGAACTTTGTCACTCACCCAATATGCAATAGGAGTTCCTGATACCTTATTAAATTGTTTACTAAAAGCAGTATATCTATATTTAATTTGTGAATTTTTTATTGCTTCTAATGTTTTTATTGACTGGTTTTCACTTCCTGTAAAATCAGACAACTTTATATATTCACCTGATAAATCAATATTATAATTTCTAATTGTAAATGTACAAACTGGAACACAAGCTTCTGGGAAAGCATTATACTCTAATTGAATAAGTGAACTTATATTTTTATTTTTAACTATATATCTTCTTAAATTTTCATAAGATGATATAAACATCCAAACAAAAGGTGTTAAAAATCCTAAATGCCCATTATTTTTAACTTTCTTCATGCAATAATCCACAAACGCTGAAAATAAATCAGATTTTGTTTCTTTATAGTTGCTTTTTATGAAATTAGTTAAAATTGGATTCATATATTTAATTCCCATATATGGAGGATTAGTTACTAAAATATCATATATATTACTCATTATATCAGCTTGTTTTATTAACTTTTGTAACAATTCCTCTACTTGTTTATTCTTTGAAGCTTGATAATCTATTTTATCTACTGGATTATTTGATATATAATCACATCTTTTTTCTAAAAACTCTTTATCAAATTCTTCTACCTTTATAAGTGAACCAATTATTTTAGCATCTCTAAACTGTTCTATAAATGCTTTTGTCTTATCGTAATTTTCTCCTGATTCTTCTCCAGATATATAAGCTATATCATTATCATTTAAGTTGTTAGTTTCTTGTATAGACGCTATATTAATCTTTATTCCTTCTCTTTCTATACTTCTAAGAAGCCTTCTATTATATTTCATTCCCATCATAATAACAGCAAAACAAGCAAGTTGGTAAGCTCTATCATCTATATCAAGTCCATAAAGGTTATTTTCTATAATAAGCCTTGGAATTTCTCTGTTCATATATCCACATTTTTCATATATTTGATACAATACATCAAACATATAAACTAATATATGTCCTGAACCACAAGCAGGGTCAAAACACTTAATATCCTCTACCTTTAACTCTTTGTTTATATATGGAGCTAATTTTTCTTCAAAATCTGGTTCTGGATTAGGATTTTCAAGATAAAATTCCCATTCTTTTTTTAATTCATTATGCTCTGAATGAGATTCTACCCAGTATCTACCCAATGAGTTTTGAACCATATATCTAACTATCCAATCAGGTGTAAATAACTGAGTAGCAAATGGTATTTCTTCTTTTGTATATTTCTTTTTAGCCTTTATAACCCTATCTTTTTCTTCTGAATTATAATACTGATAAAGCCATCCTATAATCTCTACATTTTCCCAGTCACTTTCTGGTATAAGATTAGTGTCTGTAAGTCTTCTAACAAAGGTTCCTTCATTTAAAAGACCATCAGGAAGCAATAGCTCAGTATAATGTCCTATCTTTTGAAACATGAATGGAAGAATTTCATTTAAAGCGTTACATTGAGCTATTATCATATACTTAAATAACCCTTCCATATCATTATTTAACTTCATTTCATATATATTCTGTTTATCCACTGGAAGGTCTACATTACTCGCTTCTTTTATTAAGTCAGGTTCAACACTTCCTTCAGTAGCAGATGATAAAGCTCTAACCCTTGTAGGCATATAATTATTTACTTCCATAAATCTCAATGCTGTGAATCTATTGAACCAAGTATATGCAACTTCTTCAATTATACTCTTGTATCCGTCATCACCTTTTTCATTTATAACTTCTATTTTTTTTATAAGCTTTTCTCTTTGTAATTTTTCATCTTTACTAAGTGGTCTTCCATTAATAACTATAGAATCACTACTTACTATATTAGAATTTTTTATGCTATCTTTTTCTATACCATATTGACGAGTCTTTACTTTTATTTTATCTATTAGCTCTTTTCTCGATTCCATAGCAAAACTCTTCAGTATATTTTTATCCATGTCTTAACCCTCCATATATCAAGAAAACAGGAGATATAATTTTATCTCCTTTTACTCAATCTCTATTTCCTTATCTTCTTTTATTATTGATGTAAGTCTATTTTTAAGCTCTCTTATATACACTTCAATATCAGCTTCTGTTTTTAAAGATTTAATATCTACTAATTTAGAAACTGTTATTTTTTCAACTTTTTTAGGTTTTACTTGTGGTATTTTAATCTCTTCTTTAGTTTCTTTTATTGTATTTTCCTTTGCTTCTTCCTCTAATATCTTCTTATATGCTGATATTTCATTGTCTATTTGCCCCTCAAAATATTCTCTTTTATTTGAACTTATGGTTATAGAAGCATCTAATCTATAAATATCTTTATAATTTTCTATATCATTAAGTTGTTTATCATAAAATACTTTTATAGCTTCTGCTATTCTACTTTTAACTCCATACTGATTTGATTTTAATAAACAATAATCGTAATCATTTTTTATTCTTTCTTTAGCCTTTTCTTTTTTATCTTCAATTATTAAATTAAATCCTTTTTCTATATTAGAAACTATATCTAATATATTTCTTATTTTTTTATATGGCATAGGGTCATTTAGTACTTCATTTAACTTAGCTACTTCATCTAATAAATCTTTTTCTAAATAGTCTTTGTTATCTTCACATTTTTTAGAAATCTCTAAGCCTTTATCAAATATTTCTTTTTGACTTTTAAAGAAATCTACTGCATAAACTACATCTTCTATCCAATCAAGTAGTTCATCTTCTTTATTTTTTATCTCTGTAAAAAATCCTAAATTATCTCTATGATCAGTAATTTCTCTAAATATACTAAGTCCTTTTTGAAATAAACTTTTTCCTGGATATTTTTTACCTTCATATTTATTTAAATAAGAATTAATTTTTTCTACCTCTTTACTTATTTTATCTTTGATTACTATTATTATAGAATCTTCGTCATCTGGCAAATTAATACTTCCAAATGCATCTAAGCATATAGTTTTTACTTTTCTAATGAGAGTTTCATCTACTTTTATTTTTTTATTAATTATAACCCTATCTACATTTGCTGTTTTTGTTAAAGCATCTAATACTTTATTAGGGTTTTCTGGTTCTAAAAATTCACCATTAAACATAATGTTTATATTTTGTTTCTTTAAAAGTTTTGAAACTACACCTGCAATATCTATTTCATTCCATCCATATGGAGCATCACTAAATCTATTTAAAATTATCTTCATTCTTATTTGCTGATGATTTTCTTCTTGAAAACATATAAAATCAAAGATTTCTTTTTCTGCTAAGGCATTGTCATATTGGTCTACTGCATCAAATCCTAATTGCTCTATATTGTTTTTTAGTAATGCTACTATCTCAGCTTCATCTGATATATTAACATTAATATATCCTAATTTATTAAAAACACTATTTGTTAAAAGATTAAATCCTGCATTGATTTTTTCTCTTGCTGAACTTCCTTTTATTTGTGCTTTTTCACCATTTATATAATAATTTCCTTGCACAAGTGCTTTTTCTAATAAATCTTTTACTCTACTTTTTCTTAATCTCATTTCACCTTGCTTAATTGTTATTATTGCTTGTTTATTTTCTGGAAGTGAACTTATATTTTTCTTTCTAACATATGATTCTATTTTTAATGCTTCTCTTAGTTCTTCTATAAATTCATCCTCGTCTGTAAGTTTAATAATTATTTCTTTATCTGTAAAAGATTTTAATATAAGGTCTTCATCACTTTTATAAAAGCTATCACAAAGTGGTGTTAATATATTTATGCATAGATTACTTGTTTGATTTCCAATTCCTATATCATCTAATTTCTTATTAAATGTAAAAGAATAATTTTTTGAATACTTATATTTAGGAGCATCATATATCCCACTAAATATATCTTTTATGATTTCTTTCCTTAAAGTTTCATCTTCTATTATCTCATTTTCAATATCTTTATTAACATCTTGTTCATCATCAGTTAAAAATATATAATTATCTCCATTTTTTTGTATAAGAGTTTGTGATTGAAGCTTTCTTAAACACTTTTTTAACTCTTCTTTCAGTTGTAGTTTATCTTCATCTATATTGGTTATCATTAATGTAGCTATATTCTCTAAATTAGAAGGTACTTCATCATTTAAATACTTAATCATGAATAATAGCTTTAATAGCTGTATATTCATAGGATTTTCTTTAAGTTCTGGATTCTTTGATGCTCTTTCTATAACTCTTGAAATTGAAGGATTTAAAAACTCTTCAATTGTATTATAAAAGGCATGAAAAGGTATCAATATACCATCTTTTTTATCTGCATATTTTAAAACTGATTCTTTGAATGCAGAAATCATAGACCTTTCCCCTTCAGATAAATGTTTACCAGAAGAGCCATGCTTTCTAACTTGCTCAAATACACTTTGAAGTATTTTAAATTGATATGGAATAAAAGGATATACTTCTACAAAATCCTCTTCATCTGCATAACTTAAAAGGTCTTTTCTCGCATTTTCAAAATTAATTAAATTTTTTAATATAGCATTTTTTTCTCTATATAAATCTTTTAAAAGTAATACCGCATTTTCATCTTTTTCAAGAATACGCTTTTTTATAACTTCATCAACAGAAATTGATGACATACTAAGTCTTGTATCAAATCTTCCTTGTATTTTTGAAAAGTCATCTCCTTTTACTTTTACAAGAGAATCTATACTCTCTTGTGATGTAACCATTATCCAAACTTTACCTTTACAGTATGTACCTAAATCTTCTGCTACTGTTTGAAGGTTTAGCATTAAATCTTTATTGTCACCTATATATTGTCCAATTTCATCTACAAGAAATACTAAATGGAAGTTCTCACCTTTACCTTCTATGTATTCTTTAACTTGTTTTGCAAACTTTTCAATACTTATTTCGTAATTATTTACGCCATCTCTTACATATTCATTAGCACTTTCTAAAGAAATGTTTAAAACTTTAGATATAGCTTGTGCTACATAATCTTTATCTAAAAGGAAAGCGTTTCTTCTATACATCCACTCTTTTCCTCTTATATTCATAAATTCTGTTTTAAACTGTTCATAAACTTCATCTTTCATTAATTGTTCTTCCATATAAGCAACGCCTGGAATTTCACTACAAAGATTTCTATGTTCATTGAATACTTTAACAAATATCCTTAATATAGCATCTTCTTTATTTTTATTATTAATAGGATTCTTCGAGTCTATATTAAACAAGATAGTCTCAGTATTAATCTTTGATATTCTTTCCATTTCAGCATATAGCATTTCATCTTGAACTTTATCCTTAAAAAATTCGATGGGCTTTTTACCAAATACGCTTTCATTCTCTAATAAGTATGATAGTATTTTTAAAAAATGTGATTTACCACTTCCAAAAAATCCTGAAATCCAAACACCCATTTTATCAGTTGTTCCGCTTATACCTTTACTATAATTTTCGTAAAATTTATTTAAGTGTTTTAATACTTCCTTAGTTACTACATATTCTTCTAATTCTTGATATATCTTATTTTCATCTATTTCGGAAGCTTTAATAACTCCACTAATTTCACGAGAAATATCTTTTTCAAACATATTTCTTATAAGCATTTTCGTATCCCCCTTCTTGCATCTATACTAATGGAAACGCTCTATAATAGTTTTCATCTTTAAATTTTTTAAATAGTTTTAAATCTTGACCACTATATTCTCCTGGATAAAACATAACCAATGGCTTTTTCTTCAAATATTGCTGTAAATTATTAAGAATATTATGAGAACGCATAAATGGATATACTTTTCCTATTCCAGTCAGAAATATTATATCAAAATCTTCAGACCTTTCTTTTATTATTTTACAATAAATATCAGAATTTACAAAGGTCCCAACAGCTTCTAATATATATTCTTTTCCTTCTCTATTTTCAAGATTAATTATTTGCTCAAAATCACCTTCTTGCTTTAAAAATCCTATTAACATTTTATATAAATCAAATTCTATTATTTTTCTATTAGAATTTACTTTATTAAACTCTTTTATTATGTATTTAACATATTCTCTAACCATTATTTCTTCTTTAGGGTCATAATCAAAAATATAATATTCTATTTCATTTCCAAGGCCTTTCCCTTTTATAAAGTTCTCAGAGTTTAATTCATTTATAATTTGTTCGAGTCTATCTCCTAAGGATACTTTTTTCAAACAATTCACCTCTATTCTATATATTCTCCCATTGCTTTAATATATTGTTTTTCACCCATACTTAGTAAATATTCTTTAAGTTCTATAGGTATTAATAATTTGTTAAGTTTTCCTGTTTTTACATCTTCTATCATACCTGCTTCTGATAAAATTTTAAAGATTACTTGCTTTAATTTTGCAATAGTTTGTTCACTCCATCCCGCCACTATTTCACTTTGTTCTGCCTTTGATGTAAAAAACACATTGATATCTTTTTTTTCTATAAAGCCATAGTTATATTCTATTTTCTCTCGTATAACTTCATCCATAAATTCAAAAAATAATTTATCATTTTTCATTATGGTATATAAATTTATTATAACGCCATATCCCAATGGGTCTTCAAGTAACATATTAATTAAGTTATCATCTATTGAGTTAACTCTTTTGATTAATGGACTTAATCTTCTACTTATACTTGATTTAAATTTATATTGAAATAAATTTTCTTCTAACACTCTTTTCCTTATTTCTTTATCCGAAAAGCCTTCTTTTTTTAAGTTAGCTACTATTTTAAATTCATATAATAAGAATGATTCTCCTGTTAATTTAGCACTATAATTTATATTTTTCATATATTCACTTCCTTCTATCTCATATATTTTAACATATTTTTTATTAAATAAGAGTGTTAGAGGACATTTTCATTTGCAGTAAATCCTTATTTTTAGTCAAGAATATCAGCAGTAATAAATATAAAGAAAAAAAAGCACAAGAGGTATTGAATACTTCCTGTGCTTTTTGTCTAGGATTTAAGTACGACCAAAAACCCTAAGAACATCATACTAAAATTGAATATAGATTTCAATAACTTTTTGAAAGATTATGAAAAAAAGTATCTTAAAGGGATTTGTTTAAGGTCAATCCGCAAGGAATTAAATATACCAAAGTCAGATAAACTCAAGAAAAATGGAACTTTTGAACGTGGAATATATTATACTGTAGAAAATGATTTAAAGTATTCAAGAATTAAAATACAGACTTTATTATGGCAGCACGCCTCCGGCGAAAAAGAATACATAAGCATATTTCCATCATTTGTTGTAAAGTATAATAAAGTTTCTACAGATTTAATTGAGTATATAAGTACCAATGTAAGAAAGGGTGAGAGTGTTTTTGATTACATAGAAGAATATTTTACCGATAGGTATAAAACAGCAAGAAAATTTTATTTTTATACTCACCTTATTTTTTATACAATTAGTTCATAAAAGAAATGAGGTGATTTTAATGTTTGAAGGAAGTATCAAGACAAAAGATGCTATCGCATTTTTTAGGTACTCAGTTATTCTCCCGTTACTTGAAGCAAAACCAGGAACTATAAGAAAAACAGCCTATCAGCTAGCGCATAAAACCTTTCATGATCCTGTAAATAGGCGGGTTATTACTATTGGAGAAAGAACAATATATACTTACTATGCCAATTATAGAAAATATGGTTTTGAAGGATTAAAACCTAAGATAAAATCAAATAAGGGGAAACATCCCTCTATACCTGAAGAAATTATAAAAGAAATATTAGCATTAAAAGAAGAGCTTCCCTGTCGTTCTGCACAGAAAATCATTGTTATGCTTGAACTTGCTAATAAAGTTGATAAAGACTTTTTGAAAGTTAGAACTGTAAATAGAATTTTAAATTTTTATGGGTATACAAGAGAAAGCCTTTCTAAAGATACAAGGGTTTATGCGAAGCATGAAAAAAAGGCTGTAAATGTGATGTGGCAATCTGATATTATGGAAGCATTTTATATTTCAGATGCCAATGGCTTAAGTAAATTAGTATATCTTATAGGTTTTATCGACGATCACTCCCGTAGAATTTTACACTGTCAGTTTTATTATGATGCAACTTTAACCAGACTTGAAGATTGTTTAAAAAAAGCAGTCATAAAATTTGGAGCACCATCAAGTCTTTATGTGGATAATGGTAAAGTATATATTTCCGATAATTTCAAACTCATTTGTGCAAAGCTTGGTATCGTTCTAAAATATTCAACTCCGTATCATCCACAGGGGAAAGGGAAAATTGAAGTGTTTTGGAAGTATGTGCAAAGTTCATTTGTATCTGAAATTAAAGAGCATAAAGTAACAAATATAATGGAACTAAATGATATGTTTCAAGGATGGCTTAAAACGGAATATCATGATAAAATTCATTCTTCACTTGGAAAAACACCTATAAAAACTTGGGAATTTTCTATAGAAAATGGAACAAAATTAAGATTTTTCTCCCCAGTGCAACTTGATGAAATATTTCTACATTATGCAGAAAGAACTGTTAATAAATATGGAGTTATTTCCTTTGAAGGTAACACTTATGAGATTGATAATAAACTTGTAGGTAAGAAAATTGGTCTTAGATATAATCCATTTCACTTGGATTATGTACACGTATATTACCTCGATAAATATTTTGGAATAGCAAAAATTATTGATCTTAAAACACAGAAACATAAATCTGTAAGAAAATTAGAAGAAGATCCATGTGTAAATTCCGAAATATCAAAACAATACTTAAGTAACATAAAAAGTCATTATCAAAAATATCTTCAGGAACAGATAAATGTATCTTTATCCAAAGATTTAGTAATTTCAAAAGAAGAAAAGTCAGTAAAAGGCACTACTGATGAAATCATTTCAAGAGCACCTAAAGATAAGACATATGTTATAGATAAAAATGAATTTGTAACTATCGTTTCAAAATTACTTGATATAACTTCTGTTACTTTTGCTGAAAAAGGAAAGCTCTACGAGCTGTGGGACACTTTTAAAGAATTTAATCGTGAGATTTTAATATCTATCCTTACAGATATTAAAGAAAACACACCAGATTTCAAGAAAAATTTTATATACTATTTAGCACAATTAAAAATAATGTATTTATCAAAATTAAATTTAGAAAAACACAAACCGGAGGTTAAATGATATGAATACAAAAATTCAAACAGCAATACTAGAAAATTTTAAATTTAGCAAAATCCCATTTTTAAATAGATCAAAACAAAGTTTTCAGTATGAAAATTTTAATAATAACTCTGATGTTATTTCTACAGTATTTTATTCAAGACAAATTGCTGTAGTTACTGGTGCCTCCGGCACAGGAAAGAGTTCTCTGATTTTTTATTCTATAAATGAACTTGATCCTTCTGAATTTAGAGTAGTTGGTTCAGAACTGTCTAATCCAAATAAAAAAGCACTGTATAAAACATTAGCTCTCAAGCTAAGGTTAAAACCTGCATTTAATGCTGATGATATAAAAAATCAAATTATAACTTATTTTAATGAAGAAAATGCACAAGGAAAATTCAACTGCATTATTATTGATGAAGCACATACTCTTTCAATCCCAATGTTTGATGAAATACGAAGTTTTTATGATGAAGGCGGAAACTTTTCGTTAATTCTTTCTGGTTTACCGCCACTACTAAATCAACTTAATCTTTCAGTAAATCTGCCTTTAAAACAGAGAATCTCTTTATTCTTAGAATGCTCTGGATTAAGTCTTGCACAAACTAAAGAATACATTGATTATCAACTTGATATGGCAAAGTGTGCAAATTCAATAATTGATAAGAAATGTTTCCCAATTATACATAGTCTTACTTCAGGAGTTCCAAGAAAAATAAATCAATTATGTTATGCAGCTATATTTGAAGCTTATAAACTTAAAAAATCTATAATTACTGAAGATATTCTAAAAATAGTGGAGGAAAAGTTAGCTTATGCAAAATAAAAAATATAATAAATTAAGTCAAACTAGGCCTTTGGCAGAAGATTATGAGCTTAATTTCTGATTTATAGTAAAGGATAGTGATGTATAAAAATGATTTTTCAATGTATAAATAAAAAAAGAAAAGAAAACTGGACTGGAAGAATAAGTTCTATAATTAATTATGGCAGTCATTTTGAAATAAAATAGAAAGCCGCTCAGGCATATTAGTGTTAGTAGGTAAAACTTCTCAAGGAAACTTTGCCTGTATACCTGATTGGGGAGCTGGATGTCATTTAGCATGTTTAAGTGATGAGTTTTATAATACAGAAAAACTTTCCAATGTTATAGGAACTGTAGATGGTATTACTGTTGCTTCAGCTCTGGCTGCTATCGCAGATGAAATAGATTTAGCATAAATTTTCCAAAAATTTATGCCGCAGGCTGTTGATTATAAATAAAAACTGCCTGCGGCTTTAAAAGATATTTTGCTGCAAATTTTCTTGTCGCGGTTGCTGCAAATTGAGATGACTAATAACACTAATATAAACCTTTTTCCTATCTATCCCCCAAAGTAACAAATTGATACCTTTATTTTAATTGAGTCAATTCTTTTTTTTAAAAGTAAAGGTTTATTGTTTAGTTACAGTTCCTGTTCATAAAAAAAATCTCTTGCTTTTTCACACGCCTCAAACTCTGATTCCTTCGTTGCCCTTTAAAATAAAGTCTTGCTTCTTCATTCTTCTCATTATACTAATCAAATTTATTTGTCAGTTTATTCGAAACATAGATGTCATTTGCTTAGGCACTTTTCTTTTCAAATTTTCTAATTGAATTTTTTCTTTCTCCATGTTTAAAATATCATTGTTGTCTTTATAAAAGTAGTAAGCATAGTAATGTCCCAAATATTGTGTTCTGACATCTTTATCGTTTATCAAAATCATTATTTCATCATAATTTAGTTTTTCATAATTGTCATGAATAATTACACTTTGTGTTAAATTCCAAATTGCAAGTTCAACGGTTCTTGTTGATACATTTTTATGCATTCTTAACCATCTTCCACCATCTGTATAAAATGCTCCATTTCTTGCAGGAATTAAACACGCTACTCCTATTGCTAATGACATAGAACCAAGTAGAAATAAAAATATATTTTTTGTAATTGTACCTAATGGTAAACATATAACTCCAACTATAATAGAGGTAATTGGTCCCCCTAAAAGGACACGTCCAAATTTTTTAAAGTTATTGACATCATCATTTTGTGGAAGTGTTGCTCCAAGTCCTCCCCAAAGAGAAATATTCTTTTCTATATAAAATACAATTTTATTTTTATCATTGCGTTTAAAACCCAAAGGACCTGCTATAAATAAATAGAATTTGAACCCTTGCATTAATCCAATAATAATATGACCTAATTCATGAACAGAACTTGAAATTATAAAACATAGTATTGCATATAGAATAAAAAGTAATATCTCTATCATAAATCCTCCTAAAATAATTAATAATGTAATGATAGACAAACCATTTTTCTCATTTATATCAGTTTTATGTATATATTACCCATACTACTTTAACTTATAGATATGTTCCCATACACAAAAGCCCTTGAATGTAGATAAACACATCAAGGACTTCAATCATTTATATTACTATATTTTAGCTACCTGTGTTCCCTTTTAAGCCTTACCACTGTCTCAACGTGCATGTAGGGGTTTTAAGAAATTAAAAGGAAACACATTGTCTTTAACATTTTTATTCCTCTTTTTATAAAACTTAATTAATTCTATACAAAATCCGCCAATCCCTAAATCTAGGATTCAGATAATCTTTACCTTCATTACCAACCTTATTTAACTTTTTTATAAATTACTTTTTAACAAATATAAAATCAAAATCCATGAATTCATAATAATAACTAAATTTTTTAATACTATAGTTTTTAATTTATAAAATAGTTATCTTTTATTTACTAATTATCAAAAAACGGATTCTAATTAGTAAAAATCTTGCATGATTTCATTCATATTCCGCTCAAAGTTCCACCATCTAAAAATTTAATTCTAAAATATCACTATCATAATCCTCCTTACTTATTATTTGAAAATTATATTTATTTGATCTACATCTTTTAATTTCATCTATAATATCTAGTTTATAATTAAAGTATATTTTACATTTATTATTCCATTTAATTATTTTAGCTATAGTTTCTTTATTAGGATGCCCATGAGCTCCATTAGTTGAAATAATGTAGTTTTTACAAGTTACTTTTTTTAATAGTCCACTTGATATATTATTTTTACTACCATGATGTGGCACCTTTAATACTTCAAAATCCAAATCTTCAATTAAATTGTATTTTAATAAATCCTCTAGTGATTTTAGAATCTCATCTGAATAAGCATCTCCTAAAAAAAGATATTTCTTTTTTTCTACTATTAATATAAAACTTATAGAACTTTTATTTGTTATAGTTTTTTCTATAGTAATATTTTTATTTGCCAAATTTTCTATGTCAAAAATTGTATTCGAAACATCATTTAATCCTTCATGAAAATCATCAGAATTTGAAACAAAAGATTCAAAAGCATCTTCTGACTCTTTACATACAACATGTTCAATTCCTTCTGTTTTTAAGTATCTTTCCCATTCATCTAATAAATCTTTTAAATCATCTTGTGTTGGGGTAAGGATTATCATCTTAACTTTATTTGATATTTCTATAACATTTTTATTATTATCTTTATGTTTAAATACAGCTTTATAATAATTCCTATTTATATTATACTTTCCTTTTAATAATAGTTCAGAAAAAGATTCACCTTCTGAATAACCAACATCAGCTAAATCTTCTTCAAAATCTTCTTCAAAATCATCTGTGTTAAAATACCTACTTGAAGATATCTCTTTCATTCTACACTTATAATTAATATCTAAGTTTTTCTCTAAGTTTTTTTTGCTTAATATTTGTCTATACCCATTAAATAAAATATTCTCTATCTCAATATTTTTCTTTAAATTATTATTTTTTAAAAATTCTATTCCACCTAAAATATGATCATTATCTATATGTGTTATGATAAATATATCTAAATGCTTGTTATTATCTTCCAAGCACTTCATTTCATCCATTATATAATCATAATAGGTACTTTTATATCCCGAGTCAATTAGTATATTATATTTTTGGTTGTCTATTGATACTAAAATTGAATCTCCACCTTTTGCTGGAAAAACTTTTATATTAACATTCATATTTAATCAAACTCCTTTTCCCATTCTTCTAACTTTTCAGTCCAATCTCTTTTAAGATTTCCACTTATTTCTTTCTTAAAAGATAGTGCTTTCTTAAGAGTTTGTATGCACTTACTATCATCTATTGCCTTTAATGTATCCGCATATTCATTATAAAAAGCAGCCATATAATATTTGCCTTTATTACTAATTTGCTCAATAATATCTATAGCTTTCTCTATTAATTGTAAAGACTTGTCCAAATCTTTTTCGAAATCATTTCTATCTCTATATATAATACATTTCCATTTAAGATGGTACGGATTTTCACTGTCATAAATTTCATTTATTAACTCATCTGCTTCTTTAAACTTGTTACTCTCTAAATATAGATCGATTAAAAACTTAAAGTTAAATTTTTCTCTGTCGAATTCAATCATTGATATATACTGATTTAAATAAGTTTCAGCTATATTTAACTCCTTATCAAATTCTTCATTATGATATTTTTTTCTACTAAATTCTTTTGAATATATTTGACCATAAGCTAATAATAATTTTTTATTTTCTTTTATATATGCAGGTGGTTCTAAATACTCCAATAAATTTTTATAAAAATTAGGTTTATTATATGACAACCAACCTGAAAATTCTTTAAGTACTAAATATGTTTGATCAAATTCGTTATTAATTGATTCTTTTAAGATATCACCAAATTCTTCAAATCTTTTATTTAAGTACTCTTCTATTAATTCTTTAGCATAAAAAGGTTTTTTTGAAATTAATTCATATGCACTTAATAAAACTGTAATAGGTTGATTATTTCCATCTAAAATATATTTTATATTCTCCTTACCTTTATCAATAAATTCCTTTTTTTCATCATATTTAATTTTTTTACTTGATGCTAAATTTTTATATATTCTACAAAGTTGTAAAACTGAGCTATATGCCTCACTATCTACATTTTTTATTTCAACGAATATTTTTTCTGCTTCATTATATTCTTGTAACCAAACATAAAATTTTCCAATATGATGCTTTATTAAAAGTATATTTTTAATATCTTTATCTAAATTTATATTCAATATTTTTTTCAGTTGTTCAATTTTTTCACTAATCCCTTCTTTTTTATCTTTCTTTTTCAATTTTCTAACTTCAAATTCAAGTTTTTCACTAAACAATTTTATATCATAATACCTTGTATAATCTAACTCTAGGTTATCTATACTTTTTATAACTTCATCCAAAAACTTATCTTGATTTTTATAATTTGCAATAGTATTACATAATAGTACTTTCATATAGTCATCTTTTTCTGTTTTAAATAACTTATCTATGAGTTCTATGTGATTCTAAAGAAATTTAAAATAATATATGTCTCTAATATCTAATTTTTTTTCTAAATACTCTTTTAATACTTCTTTAAACTCTAAAATATATTTATTTTCCTTTAATATTTCCTTTAAGGAATTTAATACAATTTTGTGAACATAGTAATAATAAGTATTATTATCATTTACTATACAAGCAGATATTAATTCTTGCAACTCTATAATTCCAAATTTTTTCATGAAACTTTTTTCAATAAATAAATTATTAATAGTTGTTATATGTGATAGAATTTCTTCATAATCATATATATATCTTCCTACTATTCGCTTAAAAAAAACCGAATTTTTATTTTTATCTTTTATTTTATGAATATTTTTATAATCATTCTGAATATCTTCTAATTTTAAATTTTTATCTCTTTTTAATAGACTTATTATAAGTCTTAATAATAGCGGATGCCTATCAATTTCATTTAAAAACGACTTTAACACCCCTGACTTAATTTTCCCAAGCTTTTCCTTTTCAAATAGCTTATAAGCCTCTTCCAATGTTAAATAATCTATCTTATAAGTATATTCTTCTTCAAAAACTTTTTCCAATGATGTAATCATCAATTTAGAACTATTACCTTGGATATTGTTAAAACTTTCAAATACATCTTCTGCATTATTATTAAGATTATCAATTACTATTAAAGTTTCATACCTCTTAATAATCTCTTCTAAATTAATAGGTTTATTCTTACCAAATATTATTGCTTTTTTTAAATCAATTTTTCCATCATTTTGATCTTTTATATCAATCCAATAAACTTTTTCAAATTTATTTTTTTCAGAATTTATAATTTGTGTTACTAACTGAGTCTTTCCAATTCCACTAAGTCCATAAACTTGTACAATCTTTTTTTTACTAAGTAATTCAATTATATCTTTTTCATATTTTTTTCTATTTATATACTTATCATCAACTTTAGGAATATCCCCCCCTAAAGAATTCACTTCAACATTATTAAATTTTAAAAAATCTATTGATTTAGAAAATTTTATTCCTGCAAATGATTCTGTACCATCAGGTTTTTTAATAATCATTCCTTTAACATAGTTTTTATCTGAAATTATTGGTGCTCCTGAAATTCCTTTAAACATTTTAGTACTTAATGCAGGAAAATCTGGGCAATGTAAATCTAAATCGTACTGTTCATTATTTTTAAAATCTTCTATTAATATTTGACCATATATCTTTTCACCATATGTTTTTTTTCTAGCAGAATAACCAAAAGTAATAAATTTTTCACCACTATGAAAATCTGACACATCCATTTTAAAATATTCGTCCATTTCTTCATCTAATTCAATAATAACTATATCTCTATTCTCATGCTTTATTATTTTTATAATACCAACTTCTTTAACTTGTTCTTCAACCTCTTTAAAATAAATTTTTATATTTTTTTCATCTTCATCAGAAATATTATTATTTATAAAAACATGTTTTGCGGTTATCAATTTATTTTTATCTATTAGAAATCCCGTTCCTAAATGCTTCGATTCATCTTCTAAACATATTTTACCTATATATTTTTTTATATCCAACATTAATTGCCTCCCTATATACAATGTTTTTTCTAACATGTTCATTTGCTATTTTTATCTTTATAAATACTAATTAATTTATATTTTCGTGAAATTTAATTTAAGCTATAAAATATCAAAGTATTTTTAATTATTCCTAATCCTTATATACCACAATTACATGCTCCACATGTTGTTATCGTCGTCTTCATCATCTGATATTTCATATGGTTCAAAATCAAATGCTCCCCAAAAATTACTTGAATCAAATTTATAATCTGCCTGAATATAACAAGGACCTTCTGTATCTTCATTATCCCAATTAGGATTAGGATAAATTATTGAATATTCAAATTCGTTAGAGTATTGCACCTTACCATCTAGAAATTCTAAATTTCCATTTGTGAAAACATATATATTATTTATAATATTAACCAATTCATTATCACATTCTAAATCATCTAATGATAAATCTATACTAACTGAACCCTCAGTCAACATTTCTTCTCCATATTCCACATATCCGTTTACATGTTTATTAAAATATGCTTCCGCAAAATATTCACATAGTTCTTCAACTTTCTTTTGTACTATTTGTATAAATACATCTTCTATTTCCTCTTTATTAGATTCATATAATTGTCCTAACACTTTAATTTCTTCTAACTCTAATATCTTGTCCAAATTATTTTCATTACAAATAGTCTCTTCTAATATATCAAAAATATACGTAAAATACTCATTTAAATATAATTCATAGCTAGAAAAATCATTAAAAATAAATAAGGCATTTTCTTTACTTGATTTAAATCCACAAAATTTACACTCACCAGAAAATATTTTTTCTTCAAAGCCTATAATTATGGTATCCGTTCTAATAAAAGTATTTTTATTACAATAAGGACATTTTTCATAACTGATATTCTTCTCTTTCGTATTATGATTTTTAAAAAACTTTTCCTTTTCTTTTGGATTCCTATCATAATACTTAATTTGTGCATCTGCATTTTGTATTTTTTTTACTAAATTAATATGCTGTTTTAATTTCCAATTTAATTCTTCCTTAATTATACTATTTACATTTGCTTGTAAATTGTTATTCTTGACAAATTCTTTAAATTCCGGAATATTGTTTTTTAAAATTCTATAAATAATGGGTAACACATTAGCTATAAGATGTTCAATTTGCTTATTTTCTGTTTCTAGTTCAAAATGAGTTAATGCATTTCTATATTCATTTAATGTTATAAAAAAATTGTATTGTTTAGATGACATTTTCTCATTTTTTAATATAATTACCCTATCAATCGCATCAATAAATTTAATAGTTTGATATTTAATATCATTATTCTTATTTTCAATAAAATTCTTAGATTTTTGGGAAAATATATCATTAACATTTTCATAAAGCAAATACTCATTTGTACTCTTAATTATATACTTAAATAAAGTTTCAACAGAATGATGTAGAGAAATTATAATTTCCTTGAGTGTATATTCATAGTTTTGATCCTTTGCTTTTTCTAAATATTGTAATGAATTTATAGCATTTTTAAAAGAATGAAAACCGTTATCTAATATTTTCATTTTATTCTCCTTTCTTAAATAAATGATGTCTATCTATTTTATCTCCACACACATTGTCATCTACATCTAAAATGGATGCAGATGCAATATTATATATATAAATATTTATAATTAATACCCTCTAACTTTTTTCATTATATCATAACTTTAAAATATATTTTACCATTTAATATAACTTTTACTATATTTCCTTCATATTACCACCACTCTTAAACACAAACTCCAACTCCACCAAACTAACCACCATAACCTTCTCCACCATCTGCGTAAAAAGCTCCTCATCAAACTCTCTAATAACATCTTCTCTTCCATTAATCGACTTCTCAATCTCCTTTACTTTCTGAATCCCCTTCTCCCTTGTTGCTTCTACATTATCAAACTCCGTCTTCTTTTCTTTTAACTGCTGCATTTTCTCTGATAGCCTTTCATACTCTTCATCATAAATCTGATTATCTAATCCACTTCTTACATTCAGCCTTACCAAGTTCATCATCTGTTCCTTAAGTTCTTCTAGCCTTTTATTTATTTTCTGCAGCTGCGTATCATCTTCTTTACTCTCAAACACCTTATTTATATTTTTCATCAGTTTATCAATAAACTCATCCTTATTTTCAATAATCTTATTTATGGATTTTATAAAAGCTGCTTTTAATCTTTCTTCATCTACTGCTTTCATATCACAGGCTTCTAGTCCATTATCAATGTGATTTGCACATATCCATACATACCTTTTATACTTTTCGCAATTGCCCCATCTTTTTCTTCTGAATTTACTGCCGCAGTTGCCGCATATTATTTTGCCTGAGAAGGCATATTTGTGGGTATATCTGCTTTTTGTTTTTTCTGAATATCCTACAAGTGCTGCTCTTCTTTTTATTTCTTGCTGGACCATTTGAAATGTTTCTTTTGAAATGATTGCTGGATGACTGTCTTCAACATAGTACTGTTGAATTTGTCCGTTATTTTTAACTCTTTTATGGGTTAAGAAATCTACAGTCATTGTCTTTTGAAGCAAGGCATCTCCTGTATATTTCTCATTTCTTAAAATCTTTTGAATTGTTGAATCATACCATTTACTGTTGCCTGATCCATTTAATATTTTATCTTTTTCAAGTCCCTTTCCTATTGATCTTATTCCTTTTCCTTCTAGGTATTCGCTATATATTCTTCTTACAACTTTAGCTTGTTCTTCATTTATAATTAGATTTCCATCTTCATCTTTATCATAACCCAAAAACCTTTTAGCATTTACTCTTACTTTCCCCTGCTGAAATCTTCTGACTATGCCCCAGCAGCTGTTTTCAGATATGTTTCTGCTTTTATCTTGCGCCAAACTGGACAAGATAGTAATTAGAACTTCACCTTTGCTGTCTAAAGTATCTATATGCTCTTTTTCAAAATACACTCCTACACCTTTTTCTTTTAGAGTTCTAATATACTTTAAAGTATCAAGTGTATTTCTTGAAAATCTACTTATTGATTTTGTAATTATCATATCAAATTTACCTTCAAAGGCAGCTTCAATCATCTTATTGAATTGGGTACGTTTTTTAGTATTGGTTCCTGATATTCCTTCATCTGCAAAAATTCCAGCAAACTCATACTCTGGTTTGCTTTTAATGTAATTTTCATAATAAGTAACCTTCATCTCATAGCTTGTAAGCTGTTCATCTGAATCCATACTTGCTCTTCAGTATGCACAAACTCTCTTTTTAGTTTGAGCTGGCATACCTTTTATAACTTGTACTGGTTTCGCTGGTATTACTGAAACCTTAGACATAAAACTCCTCCTTTACTGTAATCCTTTAATACCTTTCTTTTTAACAAATTCTTCTTCCACCTTCATTCCATTCTTAAGATGAAATTCTAAATGCGTTGGTGTAATAACTACTACTTTTTCAATTAAATTCTCAAATATATCATCATCAAACTCTGTAAGAGTGATTTCTTTTATCTTGATTTTCATTCCACCATTTTCGTCTGTATTCATCAGAACAAAATCTTCTAGTTCTACCTTTACCTTTTTGCTTAATACGTTTATTACAATAGGCTCAGAGTAAATTTCTTTTTATCTTTTCTTCAAAATTTAGAGCAAAACAGCACATGAACTTCCATCTAACGCATTACGCTTACAAAATTCTCTAACACTATCTCTTGTCAGATTTAAGAAGTTTGCAATTTTTTTATACCCCATACCTTTTAAGCTTAATTCACTTATTTTTTCTTTTTCATCACTTGTCATATGAGCTGCTCCTTTCATTAAACCTTTACGCAATAAAAAAAAGTAACCACAACGCTTGTAGCTACTTAATTCAAACTTTATATTTTGGGATTTTTGCCTATCCCCCCTGTTTAATTCTACGAAAATTCACACGTGAAGGGCGGCGGTCTTTGTAGAAGGGGGTTGTAGAGATTTTGCTCCCCCCTCCAAAACAGTATTTATTTAAAATTTTGTGAAAATATTTTAATATTCGTATTCAACACATCTATCATTTGTTATTGTCTTCTTATGACTATAAGTCTTGCAAACAGGCTTCCAGTAACTCTAAGCCTAAAATAATTTACATATACTTATTACACCAGTTACATTTTTTATACTTTCAGTGTTTTTTAATTTAACAGCATTAATTTTATATTCATTATCCTTAGCGACTGGAAAATTACTGTTGTTATGAATATCTTTGTTAACAACATTATCATTCAAAATATGAATATAATCATTGGAAATCAATACTACAGAAAAAGGTACATTATTATTGTTTAATTTATTAATTTGATTTACCGTTAATCCCCAAAATCCTACCTTACTACTACTTATTTTAACATAGTATGTCTTTACTATATTTCCATTCGAATCGCATATGTCAAACATATTTTTCGATAAACCATTACTCTGAACATTCCCTCCAATTCCTATGACAATTTGATTGATTAGTTTTTTAAATTCAGCTATTCTCATTTACTTTCACTCCCTTATATTAATATTATAATATTAATATAAGGTATTAAATTAGGTTTATCAACATTGATAATAACGCTTAATTTCCTGTTTAAACTGATTACTATTTCCTTTTTGAACAAATGTTCTCATTGTTTTTTTGGAGATGCTTGAATTTTTTTGATAGAGTATATCTATATTATTCTAACGTATATTTCTGTTCCGTTATTTCACAACTCTATTTTTCTTAAAATTCCTACAAAATTTAATATTTATACTCTAAATACCTATCTTTAGTCATAGTCTTTTTATCATGACACTTCTTACAAAGAGGTTGCCAATTGCTCTCGTCCCAAAATAATTTATAATCTCCTCTATGAGGAATAGTATAATCAACTACTGTAGCCTTTGTTACCCTACCTTGTTTTTTGCACTCAACTCATAGAGGATTATTTTTTAGAAATATCTTTCTTGCTTTGTTCCATCTGCTATCATAGCCACGTCTTCCAGTATTTTTCCTTTTGTTTCCATGTAAATTCATATGCTTTTCACAATATTTATTCTTTGTAAGTTTAGGACATCCTGGATGCCTGCAAGGTTTTAATGGTTTAGTTGGCACTTTGCTTCACCGTCTTTTATTTTTAGACATAGAAAAAAAACTATAGAGTTTTAGCTTCAAAGGCTTTGTTATCAAGAATGCTGCATTTCCTAAGAATCGATATAACATCGGCATATACTACAGCATATGGCACTCTTGAATTTCTATGTTTTTACAGTTTATATTATAGCATAGTTTTGGGATGGCTTTCAGTGGCTTATTTATTATTTTTTCAATTTCTTTTAATGCTCTTCCATGCAAACGTAATATCCATCTGCTATCGCATCTCATAGTTGTTGCTACCTCATCCCAGCACTTGTCATTAATATATCTCATCTCTAAAAGCAATTGATAATTTAAATCATTAAGTTTATTTATAGTTTCTATAATTTCTTTCTTAAGAGCCACCAGTTTATCAATATCATCATTAATTTCATACTCTAAATCTATAACCTTTACCATTACATTTTCCATTGAACTTTTACTATTAGGTCCACCAGATATTCTTTCCTGTGTAATATCTGTATTTACTTTCATCGCTAAACTCTTTAATGATTCCAATTGCTCAAGTTTACTATCTATTCTTTTATCAAGCCAAACAGCTTGTAATAAATATTCTTTTGCATTCATCTTAGGCTCTCCTTTCCTGCTTTTTAATTCTTGCTTTAATTGCATCAATTAAAGCAGTTTGACTTGTATCTTTGTTTTCTAAAGCTTGTATAACTTTTTCATCTACTGTATCTTTTGTTATGATGTGATGGATCACTACAGTATGCTTTTGCCCTTGTCTATATAATCTGGCATTAGCTTGCTGTTATAATTCCAAACTCCATGTAAGTCCAAACCAAACTATTATATTTCCCCCACCTTGAAGATTAAGTCCATGTCCTGCTGATGCTGGATGTACTAGCATTATAGAAATTTCTCCTTTATTCCAAGCTTTTATATCTTTTGATGTTTTTAATTCTTTTACTTTAAAATGCTTTTTAAGTCTATCTCTATCATGCTTATATGAATAAAATATAAGTACTGGTTTTCCATTTGCAGCTTCAATAACATCCTCTAAAGCTTTTATCTTTTCGTCATGTATTTCTTGAATATCACCATTTTCATCATAAACAGCTCCATTTGCCATTTGGAGTAATTTGTTTGTAAGAACAGCAGCATTATTTGCAACTATATCTGAATCCTTAAGTGGAAAAAGTAAATCTTTCTCTAACTGCTTATACTTATCCATTGCTGTTTTTGATAATTTAACTTTTATTATATTATCTATTTTCTTTGGTAACTTTAAATAATCTTCTGCTTTCATGCTTACACATATTTCTTTTAGTTTTTCATAAATATGTTCTCTTGCTCCTTCTTTAGGCTTATAACTAAATATCACATTTTGATTTCTTTTATCTGGATTAAAATATCTTTCTCTATATCCTGTGATTGTTTTTCCAAGTCTCACTCCACCATCTAAAAGATATATTTCAGACCATAAATCCATAAGTCCATTTGGTGCTGGAGTTCCTGTAAGTCCTACTATTCTTTTAGGTTTAACTTTTCTTAATGCCTTAAATCTTTGAGATTTTGGAGATTTAAAACTTGAAAGCTCATCTATAACAACCATATCAAAAGGCCAATCTCTGCCATAATACTTTACAAGCCACACCACATTTTCTCTGTTTTTAGGTAATTTAGTAAAAAAGCCTCGTAAAATTAAATCTAAAAAAATTGGACAACGTTATACTCAAATTATGCTTGCTAAAGATATACACAAATCTCAAGGTTATATTGTTGATATAGAAACACGAAGAACATATCCTACTTTCAAAGTTCTTAGCCAAATTTCCGAAGTATGCGAAGTACCGTTTAGTTTTTTTGAAAAAACTCAAAACTAACTTGTTACAAAAGATATTGATTTAGGAGAAGACATTATTGTGCCTAAAAAAATAGATACTAGTTTTAAAGATCCATATAATGAAATTGCTTGTAGTACTGATTATGAAAGACCAAATGAAATAGTAGATGTTAAAGAAGCAATGGATTTAATTCTATCTCAACAGGGACTTATGCTTAATGGGGAAATCCTATCTGATGATAGTAAAATAGCCTTAGCAAATGCCATTAAATTAGGCCTCCAATATGCTCAGCAAATGCAAAAAAAGAAAAATAATATTTTCTAGGGGGTTTGATATTTATGATAAAACACATTGTAGAAGGGCTCAGTAATTTATACGAAACTAAAGATCCCCTTGAACTATGTGGATGCTTAAATATAAAAATTATGAAAAGCTATTTAGATGATGAGATTAAGGGACTTTTTCAAAAGACTCCTAACGGCTTTGAAATAATACATCTAAATACAAACCTAACCGAAGAAGAAGAAAAATATATATGTGCTCATGAACTTGGACATGCTCTACTTCATAATGATATGTCATTACAATTTTTCCTTGATAATAAACTTCAAGTTAAGAATAAATATGAAATACAAGCTGATAAGTTTGCAGCAGAACTACTTATAGAAGATATGTTTAATAAGGAAGAATGTGTGGGACTAAGTATAAATCAACTTTCTAGTAAGCTGTGTGTCCCTGTTAAACTTTTGAAATACAAATTTAATATAGAAGATTAAAGAAACCAGCAGGTAAACTAAATTTATACCACCTGCTGGTTTCTCTATATATAATATTATTCTATTTCATTTTCAAGAGATAACATTTTCTCTTGCCTCATTTCATGTAGAGTTTTATCGCTTCCCTTAATTAGAACCCAATCATAAATTCTAATACTAGACCAACTGGTAACCTTCTGTCCCCATTTGTTAAATGTAAGTTTTTCACCTTTAAAATCAACATACTTACTGTCAATAACAGTGGCTTCTGAATTATCTCTATTCTTAATTACTACAGCATCTCCAGTTTTAATAATCCCCCACTCAAATAACTTATCCATTCCTGGAAGTATAGTTCTAGTAATAGATGTATTCTTCTTAGCCATATATGTATGTCGTTTTTTATCATCTACTTCAACATAAAAATCTTCCAAAGTTGGAGGAGGTAATATTCTATTAATATCTATAAAATAACTATCTTCTATTTTCATTGGACTTAATTCAAAACAACTAATATCAACATTATTAGCTATAAGCCAAGCTGCAGCTGATAGGGTTTGCTTATCAAAAGATGATGCTATAAGTATTATTCTTTGTTTTGAATTAAAGGTTTTTAATGCATTATTCTTTTCAAGAAAATCATTTAAAATCCTTGATGCTTTTTCATAAACAGTTAGATCTCCAAGCTCAAACTCATCCCTATATTTTTCAATGTATGATGCAAATATTTTATCAACTAAATCATCTGGAGTTTTAATTTTTGCATAACTTGCAGCATATCTTATAGCTTGAAATTCAAAAGCCCCTTTCCTCTGTATAATATCTTTAACATCTCTTTTAATCTCAATAAGTACAAGATTACCATTTTCATCTACTGCTGTTAAATCACTTCTTCCATTTTCTTTGTTTACAACCTGCTTTCCAACCACAAGAAGAGTTTCATCTTCAAATATAACTTCTATGTTTTTTCTCAAAAATTCTTCTATGTGTTCTTCTCTTAAGTTTAAGGATTTAAAGTTTGTATTTTCTATTTCTGTATCTTCAATTTCTATAGAATCTTTTATTTTTACTGGAATTAACATATTATTTACCTACCTTGTATAATGTAGTCATAACATTCAATAGAAAACTATCTATTATTCTAACGAACATTACGACAAATCTTTTTATTATTATTCTAATTATTTCTGCCCGATAGGGCGTTCATTTTACATCTAAACTAAGTTTTCTATTAAAGTCAAATTGAAACCTATACAGTTAAATATTTTGGTATAATATCTCCTGAATAGAGGATAGATGTACACCTCCTGGGAGTGACTCTGTCGAGTCATTTATACCCGTGAATTAGCGTATCATTCCATCAGTGAGAACTCTATGTTTAGCTGGTTGGGTTTCCTTTTGGGAATTACCCGTGTCACAAACAAGGTTATAGAATTACTGATAGAAATGGAATATCTATTCTATCTCAAAAATAAAGGAGATAATACACATGAGTAAATTTTTATATAAACCAACAGTTGGAATTGATGTATCAGCAGATTTTTCAGTAGTAGCTATTCTGGCACCTAACGGTGAAATTTACAGAAAGCCTTTTAAGATTAAACATAATAGAGATGGTTTTGATTACCTAGTAGATCAAATAAAAAAAGCGGAAGAAGAGTTTAACATGAAAACTGGCATTTTCATGGAATCTACTGGTGTTTATCACCTTACTCTTTTCCACTTTCTTAAAGATAAGTTCGAAACATTTATCTTTAATCCACTCATTACTAATAGTAACAAAAATAGTGGAATAAGAAAAGTGAAAAATGATAAAAGTGATACAATATCCATCGCTAAAATAGGTAAATTTCAATCTGTTAAATGTTCTTCTGCATTCGATGTTGAAATTTATACCTTAAAATCTCTCTGCAGAGACTACTATAAATTAACAGATACTAAATCTACTTATAAGAAAAAATTATCTACTGACTTAAGGGTTATTTTTCCTGGATACAATTCCGTATTTTCAAATATTACGTGTAAAACTTCTTTAGCTATACTTAAGCAATTTACTAGTCCACAAGCCATTCTTGATGCAGATAGAGAGATTTTGATAGAAATCATTTCTAGCAATTCAAGAAAAGGACTAAACTATAGTGAAAATCTTTATAAAAAACTGATTCTTATTGCCCAAGAAGCACTCTATATTGGGATAAAGTCGTCTAGCTTATTTGTAAAAATCACTAATACAATTTCATTGATAGAAACCTTAGAAACTCAACTTGAATGTTTGCTGAAGGAAATACATTCACTTATAAAAAGCCGTAGGCTTCAAGAGACATTTATTAAAAACATCCAATTAATATACTCAATACCTGGTATTGGTGAATTAACAGCAATAACTATAATGAGTGAAATTGGTGACATCAACGGTTTTCTTAAGCCTAAGCATTTAATTGCATATTTTGGTATCGATCCTTCTGTTAATCAATCAGGCAAATTCAACAGTGATAGAAATAAAATGTCTAAGCGTGGTACCAGAATCGGACGCCGAGCCTTATATGCTATCGCATTAGCATCCGTGAGAACTAACAAAAATGGTAAACCTAACAATGAAGTTTTGCTTAAATACTACAAAGAAAATCTTAAAGGTAAAAAGAAAAAAGTGGCTTTAGGTGCTGTTATGAACAAACTAATCAAGTACATATTCTCGGTTCTTAAAAACCAGAAACCTTTTGAGATTAGAGATCCTAAGATACACGAGAAAATGTATCTTCAAAATCAATGTAAAACAGTAGCCTAATCGGCTTTAAACCCAAATAATAAATTAGAGAGCTATTGTTCGTATTTTTACAATAGCTAGCTTTGCTATACCCTAATTTAAAAATAAATTTTTTTAAAAAAACTATTGACTATTACTAGCTGGTCTAATTATTTTATATTTATGACTCTAACCTATTAGTAATATTTTAATACTCCCATAATTATATTTTAAAATATATTTATTCTTGATTTTTATGGTATTTCCTTTTTTTATTTTAAATTAAATTAAAACACTAGGTAATTATAAAATGTACCCTATAGAGTAGACACTATAAAAAAGTCTACTTTATAGGGTATTTTTATGTATAATTAAACAAATGAGAATTCGGGGGATAAAAAATGAGTAAAAAGATATTTACAGAAGAACAAATAGAAACTTTGGCACAAAACAAATATGTGAAAAATGTCACTGATAAAGCAATTACGTATACTGATGAATTCAAAAAAATTTTTATAGCTGAGAATCAGAACGGAAAATTCTCTAGAGAAATATTCGAAGAATGTGGATTTGATGTAGATATCATAGGAATTGAAAGAGTAAGATCATCTGGAAAAAGGTGGAGAGCTGCTTATAGAAATAATGGTGTATGTGGTTTAGCTGATACAAGAAGAAATAATTCAGGACGACCATCAACTAAGGAGCTTTCTTTAGAGGAGAAATATGCACGACTACAAGCTCAAAATAATTTACTGAAAGCTGAGAACGAACTTCTAAAAAAGCTCGATATGATGGAAAGGATGATGACGCGAAAAAAATAAAATTACTTTCTAAAGACAAATTCATAATAATAAGAGATACAGTTAAAAAATATAAATTTAAAAATATGATTAGTTATTTATGTAATTTATCTGGTGTATCAAGGTCAGGATATTATAGTTATTTTTCAGCTACGGCCATGGAGTCAAGAAATAAGCGAGAGTTTTGTGATAAAGTAGCAAAAGATTTGATTTTAAAAGCATATAACTTTAAAAATCGTAAAAAAGGTGCTCGTCAAATTAAGCTTACATTAAATGGTGAGTTTGGTATTGTGTATAATTTAAAGCGTATCAGAAGAATAATGAAAAAGCACAAAATTATTTGTCCCATAAGGAAGGCTAATCCATATAGAAGAATGGCGAAAGCCACCCATGAGCACAGGGTTGTCCCTAATTTATTGAATAGAGATTTTAAACAAAATATACCCGGAAAAGTACTGCTTACAGATATAACTTATCTAACGTATGGTAATAACAAAAGAGCATATCTATCTACGATTAAAGACGGTTCTACTAATGAGATACTAGCTTATAACGTAGCCACTAGCTTATCGCTAGATATTGCCACTGATACAATATATAAATCAATGAATAATAAAGATATTACTCTCGCTCCTGATGCCTTTATCCATTCAGATCAAGGAGCACATTACACTAGCCCCACTTTCCAAAAGTTAGTGAAAAGTTTTGGATTAGGACAATCAATGTCTAGACGAGGAAATTGTTGGGATAATGCACCTCAAGAATCATTCTTTGGACATTTTAAGGATGAGGCTTACATTAAATCATGCACAGCTCTGGACGAGCTTAAAGATGAAATAGATGAATACATGGATTACTATAACAATTACAGATATCAATGGAATTTAAAGAAGATGACTCCTGTATCATTCAGAAATCATCTTCAAGCTGCTGCATAGTCTTTTTTTATAATGTCCTTGACAAAGGGTACATTTTAAACTGAATGGGTTTGCTTTTATTAAATCTTTGTGTTTTATAGTTATTTTTATTTTCTCATTCATTACTCTTATCATAACCAATTTGCCAAAAGCACATGTCTAGCAATTTCATTTGTGAATATTCTACTCCATTTCTTGAAATTTCTTGCCTACACTTTTCAAACTGCTCATAATTAGCTATATAAAACTTAGCAAGATTATCTATTGATTTTTCATTAAAAATACTCCCAGCTACTTTATATGTTTTTATCCCTTTAACAAAAAATCTATCATATGCTGGCACACATCCAAATGTACCCATTAAAATTTTAGTAATTAAAATATCTGATACCTCTTTATGATCATCTATATTCTTACGATTATTTATATAAATATCTTTAAGCTCTTTTTTAGCTTCAAAAATAAGTTCTAAGTTTTCTCTGTCAATTAAATCACTGCATTTTATATTCCAAAGTGGCTTATATTTTTCTTTAAGTATTTCTAGAACTGCTTCATGATGAACTTTATAATCCTTTTGAAGAAGAAATGATGAACCTCTATACATTCCCCAGCTTGCAAGATAAAAAGCTAAATGTAAACACAATACCTCTACTATATTTTCATCCCCACCCTTGTTTTTATTTTCATTAAAATATTTAAAACAGTGTTCCCAAGATTTATACCTTCCATTCTTATCTTTAGAAATAACATTGTAATATTTTTTTATATTTTCAATAGCATATTTACCACTAATTTTATATTCCATATTTACTTTAACCTTCTCTACTTTTTTATTAAATTTCTCAATATTATATACTGATATATTTTCTATGTTACTTTTTATAAAAGAAACTTCTTGTCCTATTAAATTTAAGTTTTCAAGTTTATAACCTTGACTTATCCATGTAACAGGTAAATTATGAGTTTTAGACAAATACCAATAAGCCTCATAATTATAAGCAGAAGGACTTAGCGAAAATCCTAAAATTTGCTCAATCTCATCAAAAGTTAAAGATATTCTTTCCTCGGAACACACTTTAAAATAATTAGTTAATTGTAAAAACTTATCTCCTTTTGCCATTATACTTTCCCCCCATTTAAGGCATTGTTTATAATTATATTTTCAATATCTAATTATTTTAATCCCAATTCATCACATATATCCTTTGTTAATTTTGATAATGGTCTCTTTCCTAAATCTTCATCACATATATAATTAGAAACAACCATTTGTAATACCTCTTCTCTGCTGCTAAAAAGCTCTGGATATTGAGTGTACAGCTCGTCTATTCTGCTTTCATTGTAAATAATAGCCTTTTTAATAAGTTCTCTAACATAATCTTTATGAAAATTATATAACTCTTCAAGTTGAAAAGTGTCTATTGAATTTTGTATTTTCTTTCCTGTTTCACTTTCACAATCTTTAGGTTTAATTTCTATTTTAAAATTATCTGAATTTCCTAATAAATAGCTTATATCATATTCTTCTTTTTTTTGTGAAACATTATCCTTTTCGCATTCTTCATTTTTATTATCCTCACCTGTATAAAAACTGGTTTTAAACTTAGCCTCTTCATCAAACTCATTTTCGTAAGGATATAAATGAGGTAGTAAAAATGTATCTACAACATTCTTGAAACTAGAATTGCATGTATGGCAACTTGGTATAAAATTATATAATGATACAGCTAAAAAAGGATACTTAGATTTTGGATAAAAATGATCTATATCTGCCCTACACATCCCCTCTTTACCTATATAAGTATGAATATAATTTCTATTACAATAAGGACAAGTAGTTATATCTAATTCTTTTAATAAACTATATGCTCCCCAATCATCTCCCTCTTCTTTTCCTTCATCAGTAAATAATTTGTAGTTAAATATGTTTAATAAAATCTTTTGCATTTGAATAAATTCTTCATTACCATTATATTTAAATTTTATAAAAGTATTTTCATTAAAGTTACGAACTTGCTTTTCGGTTAAATTTATCTGATCTATTTTTAAATTAATATCATCTAATGTATCTACATAAATATTTAAAATGTCCTTATTTATTTTAAAATAATCTTTTATACAATTTTTAACCTTATTAAATTCATTAGAATTGTTTCTATCACTACATTTTATATTTTTCATTATTATTTTTTTATTTTTCAAAAATGATTTAACGCTTTGCTGTATCTGGCAACAAAATATTTTGGGGAATTTCTTTAATATATTTTCAGTTATGTATCTTATAGACTCTTTTTTATTTTCTTCATTAATTAATTTTCCTACTATAATAATTTTCAATATTTCTGGTTCAGATTGAGCATTAGTTTTATTTATGTAACTTAAAAATCTTTTAATTTCTATATCTGTTATCTTTTCTTCAATATCATATTTTTTAGTTTTTTCATTATATTTTTTATAATAAAACTCTTCTTCTTCTGCCTCTATACATCTTGTAATTGTTTTATTATAATTGTTCCAAAACCACTTCCAATGTTTTTCTTCTATTTTCTTCATTCTGCCTTCATTAACTCGTATCTTTATCATACCCCATCTCCAGCTTTCTCTTCTAATTCTCTAATCTTCTGCTCCAACAGTTTCATTATACCTTCAATATTATCCAGACCTTTTTCCTTTATAATTTCTTGTAATTTGCCTTTTTCCTGCTGTAATTTCTTTATCTCCAATTCATAGTCTTCTCTATCTTCCGGAAAAGTTGTCCTATATATTTCTTCTAATTTTCTTTTAATTAAGGGTTCTCCAATAATCTTGATAATATATTTTATCTTTTTTTTCATTTCTTCTATGCTAATTTCTTCATTTTCTTTACACCCCATATATTTTATATATTCTTCTTTAAATTCTGTTTTTCTAATCTTTGAATCATTAAATTGTTTGTACTTGTCCATAATTTTTAAAGAATCTTTTATATTTTGATTTGCAAACTCCCCTATAGTGTTTTGCAAAAAAAATGAATTAGTTAGTAACGTATGTATATTAGCACCAAAGGTTTGTTTAAAATTTTTGTTGTCGCACACCTTACATTGCTCATTTTCTTTCTCAAGAAATATGATATTTTCTTTAGGTAAATCTGATATTATATAAGAAGAGTTAGAAGTCATAATTACTTGAATATTATATTCTCTGAACACATTTTTTAAAAAATCTATTAAATAACTTATTAAGCCTCTTTGCCACTCAGGATGAAAATACAATTCAGGTTCATCCATTAAAATTATTAAGTTTTTACAACCTTCTTGTATTTTTTGCTTAGCATAATAAAATCTGGAGTACATATTTAATAACGCATTTTCTCCTGAACTTAACCTTTTTTTATCTCTAGCCCAGTATGTATTCAGCCACCCAACTTCTATAAAACATTTTGTATATACTTTTCCTACTTCTAACTCTACTATCAGTGAAGTTATTCTCTTTAAATTATTTTTAGATATCTTTTTTCTTATCATTTTAGTTAGTTTAATATTATTCTCAATTACTTCTATTTGTTTATCATAGTTTTCCAACATTAAAGAATAAATTTTAAATCCATCTGATTTTTGGAATTTTCCAAATTCATCTTTTAATTTTCTAAAAGTTTCTTTTAATTTTTTAAAAATCTCTATGCAGTAATCAAAATTTATCTTCGTTTGATTAGGCTTAAACTCATCCCAGTTTTTAATAACATCATTTTTAATTTTTTCGATTTCTTTTTCTTTATCACCAAATTGATTTTCTAAATTTTGTGCACTAATCCTATTTATTTTATCATATCTTAAATTTGGAAATAAAATTCTTCTATCCTCATATATTTCTTTGAAGAAATTATCAATACAGTTTCCGGAATACAATCTTTCAAACACTTCTTGAAAAGATTGTGATTTTAAAAGGTCGTACTCAAATTTACTATAAACTTTATCAAATATATATTTCTGGATTTTAGAAAAAAACTCACCATCATTTACTGAACCTTCTCTTTTTGTCAAAAGTACACTTTCATTAAGATTAATCTCTAATCTATTAGGAAACCACTTCATAAAATCATATGGCAATTTTATATTTTCAGTATTATATTTATCTAAAAATTCAAATTCTCTTTTGAACTCTTCATTTTCAAAAAGCTCAATGTCGCTTGTAAGTTGAAATGCACCTCTATTATCTCTTACATTTCTAATTAGTGAATTTGTTGATACATTAACATATTTGCTATGCCCTTGATTACTTATTGATGTATTTTTATCAAAAATATTAGAAAAGAATATTGTAGCTAAACTTTGAGGCAACACTATGTCTTCGCTATCACACTTATAATATACAGCATCCATATTATTATCAATAATAGGTTCAATATCATTTTTGTAATAAATCTTATATTTTTCTTCTTTTAAAATAACAACAAATCTATTTTTTATATAATTCCGTACATAAAAAAATTCATTTAAAAATTCTATTATTGTTGTTTTACCGTCTCCATTTTTGCCAACTATAGCAGTTATATTTGTTATATTATTTCCAAAAAAATTTTCAACTGCTGTTTTTTTGCTTATTTCTATCGAATTGTCTTTTTTATGGAAATTAACCTTATTTGAAAAATTAAATTCAGCATCTTTAAAAGCCTTATATTCTTCTAACCATACATAGCATAACTCAATCTTTTTATTCTCTAGACTATCCATTTTATTTTACCGCTCCTGTAATTTTTATAAAATTTTCACTCATTTCCTTTAATGATTGTTTAAATTTTTTCATTTTTAATTTTTTAACTTTTATTAATCTCTTTATGAATTTTTCCAATTTCGGTGTTCTATCCCCTCTATTTTTATAAACTATATTTTCAAACACATAAATAGCCTTTTCTAACACCCTAATCTCATCGTCTAATCTTTTTTGCTTTCTATAAATTACTGCTAATCTATCATACGGATGATTACCCTCAAAATTTTCTGCTATATTTTTTTCATATAAATCAATTGCTTTGCTTATTTCCCCACATTTTTCATATTCAATACCTTTCAAATTTCTATCAACTTGTATATCAAATTTATCCATAATCTTCAAACTCATCTCCTATTTAGTAATTTTGGGTAATTAGATTCTGTTTCTAATCTCACCTAAATTTTATGTTAATATTTTATTTTCATTTCTATATTCTTCTATCTATTATTATAGTAACACTTTCGTCTTAAATAAGATTTTATACTATATTTCAATGTTTTTCTATGTTATCCAATATATTGTTGTTATTTATTGTAAATTTTCTAAATTTATAAACCTATTATTATTTATATAAAAACAAAAACCCTGGATTACTCCAGGGTCAGGCCTGTAATATTACTCATCATCAAGAGGCTCACAGGAACTGTTATTATATATTATTCATCAATATGCTTTAAATTAACCTACATCTAAAATTTTTTCCCAATTAAATAGATTTAAAAGGTTTATTTTTCATATTTTTCTCCTAAAGCAAAAGGCCCATCTTGTTACGCATATAACACATTGTGTTACATAGGCTTGATGAGATCTATTAAAAACATTATATTTTACCTTTTATGTTTTTTAAAAACTCAATTTGATAATCTTTTTGTTCTAAAAATTTCTTTTTTTTATCATCAGATAAGCATAACTTTTCATCCTTGTTTAAAAATGCAAATCGTATTATAGTCATATCCGTAAAATCTATAGATTCCATTGCATTTTTTATATAAATTTTCCATCTTAGATTAAAATCAATATTATCTTCATAATCACAATAAAAAGTATTTTTGACATAAAGCTCATCATTCAAAGCTAGATATAATTCAGATATAATATCTAATAATAAAAAAATTCTTGTGTTATTATCCCTTAAAACTTCTGGTTCATCAACATTTTCCAAAAGATGTAGTGTTCTATTTCTATTAAACTCTCTTTTTAAACCCTTTTCAGAGCTTTTAAAATTAAGGTAAAATACTTTTTTAATCATAAAGTCAAAATATTTAATTTGATTACTTATCCACTTTTGAAACTTTGGATTGTGTTGTCTCTCACCATTCTTTTCTTTTAAATATTTAACTAAGTTTTTTTCAAAAACAAATGTACTAAAATCTCCATCTGTATTTACTGATTTTATTTCCTTATAGCTTTCAGCAGCCCATTCTCTTAATACTGCTTCGACAACAGGAACTAAACTTATATATGAACATATATAGTTACCAACCATCAAATCATATGTAGCACTTTCAATTACTTTCATAAAATCATTAAATATTTTTGATGGCTTAAATCTATATTCTATCTGATATGCTCTTTGCCATGGATTAGCAACCATTCTTAAAATTTCTCCTTGTACTCCTCCCCACGCTGGATCTGGTTTTTCTAAGCAATCTAATAACTCATGCACCTTATTTCCAGAAACACAAGGATACGGTGGAATCGTAAGTAATTTCCCTTTTAAATAATAATCAATTTTATCATAAGCTTCCCACAAATTCATAAAATCACCTTCCAATTCAAGCACATAACCAATTTTATAATAATTATTTTTTTATATACATCATCATCCTTAAATAATTCTAATTCATATCACCTTTTGCAATGGTACTTTCTTTTTAAATTCTAAACTCATTTTCTATTATCATAACAGTAATTCTAAACAAATAATTTGTTGCTGTAAAAGTCCTATTTAATCTATATCCTAAAAAATAAAAAGAAAACAAATTTATATATCATCTTAAAGATTCTTAAATATCCTTTTTCTATATCTTCCTCTAAGCAATGAATTAAATGTTCCACTTCTTTATTATGAGTCCATCCTTTATTTATTTTTATAACTAAATCATTACATATTCTATCTATTATAGGATAACATTCTCCTACTGTATAATAACCATGATTATCCTTTATACATTTTAAATTCATAAAATATCCATTAATTTATTTAACTTATGTTTAAATTATATCATAAGTTTTAATTTTTTGTTTTCTTATCCAAGTACTATTAAATAAGAGCTATAAGTTATGTACTTTTTTAAATCTATAAATAAATTTAGATTGTTTTACCATCTGTATATTTATGCCAAAAGTGCACATCCTAACCTAAAAAAATGCACCCACCTTACTAAAATACATAAGGTGGGTGCATCTTTAAAATTATATTTTCAAATTATATCTTCAAAACTTGCTTTTCAAGCACTTCATTTTCTCCAAAAAACACCAAAAGCCCTTGAAATCAAGGACTTTCTATTGTATCAATATTACAGTTTATATATGGTGGAGACGAGGGGATTTTATATCCTAATAAAAATATCTCTTGTTTCCTCCCCCCGTATCAAGAAACATATCCCCTTTTCACCATTCTCCAACCCCAGCTATACCAATACCTCTACCTGTGTTTCCTTTTAAGCCTTACTACCGTCTCCACATGAGGCGTATGGGCAAACATATCCATTATTTTAACTTTTTGGATAGTATATCCTTTTTCCGTTAACACCTTCAAATCATTAACCAAAGTTTTTGGGTTACATGATACATATACAATCTCTGGTGCATTGAACTTTATAACATAATCCAATGCCTTTGGATGAACACCTGGTCTTGGAGGGTCTAAAATAATTACATCTGGTTTTTCTCTTACTTCTTTTATTACCTTTGCAACGTCTCCAGCTATAAACTCACAGTTGTTTAATCCATTTAACTTTGCATTTTCATTTGCTGCTTCTACAGCTTCTTCTATAAGCTCTATACCAATAACTTTTTTAGCATTTCCCGCAACTATTTGACCTATTGTACCTGTTCCACAGTAAAGATCAAATACAACTTTATTGTTAGAATTTCCCAGGAAATCTTTAACTATTGAATATAGTTTTTCTGCTCCTTTTGAATTAGTTTGGAAAAATGAAAAAGGTTTTATCTTAAATTTAAGTCCTAATAAATCCTCTGTTATATATTCCTCACCATACAATACTTCTACTTTATCTGGTTGAACTACATCAGAAAGAGAATCATTGCATGTATGTATTATTCCTTTTAATGTATCCTTATAATCTAGTACCTTTAATATAGAAGCTAATTCACTTAAATCAAAATCTACTTGTGTAGTTGTAACTAAATTAATAAGTATTTCCCTTGTGTTTTTAGCTTTTCTTATTACTAAATTTCTCAAATATCCTTCATGACTTAGTATTCTGTAAAATGGCATTTGTTTTTCTCTAAAATATCTAACTACTACATCTAAGATCATTCTAAAGTCTTCATCTACTATTTGGCATCCTTCTACATTAACTACACTAAATGGAGAACCTTTTCTGTGCATACCTAAAGTTAACTCTCCACCTTTTTCAAAATCACCAAAAGTAAATTCCATTTTATTTCTATATTCAAAAATCTCTGGACTTTTTTCTATTCCTAAATATTCGAATCCACTTAAATCAGCATTTTCAAATAACTTTAATACTTGTTTTTCTTTCAATTCTAACTGTTTTTCATATGGAAGGAACTGATGGCTGCATCCTCCACACATACCAAAGTGTTTACATTTTGGATCTACAGCATAATCTACATTTTCAACTATTTCTACAACTCTACCTTCTATTTTAGAACTTCTCTTTTTAGTTATTCTTGCAAGTACCTTTTGACCCGGTACAGCTCCTTTTATCAATACCTTTCTACCCTCATACTCACCTACACCAAACCCAGGGAATTGAGTATCATTAATATCTATTACATATTCTTTTCCTTTTCTCATATGTTCTCCCACCTACTTCTTAATAACTTTTAAATTTTGTTAAATTTTTAATGAATTTTCTGTATAACTAATTGAATTTTATTCATATTGTGATATACTTTTATGGGCGTCTAAATAAATATATTCGCCTATTAATGTTAACAAATTATTTTTATTTTGTCTAATATAAAAATTCAAGAAAGGGCGATTTATTTATGAAAAAACTAATAGATTACGTAGACTTAATATTATTTTTAGTCTTAGTAACAATTAAGTTGTTAATATATGGGGATGTAATAAATCCTTACTTCCGAACATTAGGTGTATTAGGTCCTATATTCGCTTCCGTATTAGTAATTGCATCCTTTTCTCTATTATTCAAAAGAAAAGGTAGAGCTAGGTATTTATATATCTTTAATATAATAATCAGTGCTTTTATAATAGCTGATATAAATTATTTTAGATATTATAAAGACGTATTAACTATACCTGTTATTAGAAACGGTATTTTACTTGGCGCAGTAAATTCTGCAGTAAAAGATATTCTAAAACCTCAAGATTTATTATTGCTAACAGATATAATTCTTATTCCTATTGTTAAATCAATTTTAAAACATATGGAATATAAAAAGAAAACTTTCTCAAGAAAATTTAAACTTGAAAATAATATTTCATTTAAAAAACGTGCAATTTCTTTTGTGATTCTATTTGCAGTAGGTTTTATTTCAAATAAATACTATATTCATAAATTAAGAGTAGAGCAACCTAGATTAATTGAAGGAATGTATAACAAAATATATATATGTAACGCTATAGGTAACTTAAATTGTCATTTTCTTGACGTTTATAACTTTGTAAACAAAAGTTTCTTTGACAAAAAAGCAATTAATAATGAAAAACAAAAGGATATAAAAACTTATTTAACTAATAATACAAAACCTTCAGGTGATAAATTTAAAAACGTAGGTAAAGATAAAAACTTGATAATGATTCAAGTAGAAGCTCTTCAAGAATTTGTAATAAATCAAAAAATAGAAGGACAAGAAATTACTCCAAACTTAAATAGATGGTTAAAAAGAAGTTTATACTTTGATAACTATTATTATCAAGTAGCTGGAGGAAATACTTCTGATGCAGAGTTTATGTCACTAAACTCATTCTATCCAGCAACATCTGGTGCAGCATATTACATCTATAGTGGTGACGAGTATAATTCACTAGCTACTGAACTTAAAGATAAGAAGTATGATGCAGCAGCTTTTCACGGTTATAAAGAAGGTTTCTGGAATAGAAATGTTATGTACAGAAAAGAAGGCTTTGATAACTTCTATGGAGAAAATAGCTTTAATGTTGATGAAAAAATAGGTCTTGGTATAAGTGATGAATCTTTTCTTAATCAGTCTTTAGAAAAGATGAAAAAAATGAAAGAACCTTATTTTTCTTTCCTTGTTACTTTGACAAGCCATTTCCCATTTGAAGCTGTAGATAAATATGGTGAATTTAATGTAGGAAAATATGAAGATACATTTATTGGAAACTATTTAAAATCTATTCATTATACAGACAAGCAATTAGGAATGTTTTTAGATAAACTTGAAAAAAAAGGCATGCTTGATGATTCTATTGTAGTATTATACGGTGATCACTTTGCAATACCAAGAAATCACGCAAATGAACTTTATTCATTTGTAGGTGTAAATGGTGATACTGAATTTAACTGGATGAAATATCAAAAGGTTCCTCTTATGATTCGTTTTCCTAATGATGAAAATAAGGGAGTTAATCATGTAACTGCTGGTCAAATGGATTTATATCCTACTCTAGCTAATATGTTTGGTTTAAAGAACAAATATATGTTTGGTCGTGATATCTTTAATGTAGAGGATAGAATGGTTGTATTTAGAACAGGTTCTTTTATTGATGATAAGGTATTTTATTCTTCTTCTAATAGTAATTATTATGACTTAAAAGCTGGAGAGAAATTGAAAGAGACGGAAGAATTGAAAAAGAAAAAAGAGAATGCTATTAAGCAGCTTGATTATTCTGATACATTGCTTGATAATAATCTAATAAAGAGTTTTAATAAGGGTAACTAGAATTTTAAATAGGCATAATTCCTTTCAGGAATTATGCCTATTTTGTTTTGTTCAAAAAGGAATTCGTAATTAAAAAATAACTTTTTTCAAATTCGTAAGTATAAGAGTACGTAAATGTCGTTCAAAGATTCCTTTATCTTATACGCTTTTTATTTTCTGGCACTGTATACATTCTATATACAAACTACAAAGATTAAAGAAGAAATATAGATTTATTTATGAAATTGAATTATAATCTATGTATGCTTAGAAAAATTGAGAAAGATAAGGATCAAATATCTATATATTATGCAGAATATCATTAAAACAAATTCTACAAGTTCTTAGTTTTACGAATTTCAAAAGAGTTATTTTCTGATAATTCAACTTCCATAGAATAAAGATAACTCTTAACGTAAATAAATGATATATTGCGTAAAAACCATTTTAACAAATAATTAGTAATTCTTGCCCTAAAAATTTAATATTGCGTTAAGAAAAACTCATTGTTTGAGTGTAGCGAGTTTGAGTTTTTTAGCAATATTAAATTTTTAGGGCTTAGAATTACTTTATGAAGTTAAAGGTTTTATAGCAAGATATCATTTATGGTGGTTCAGATACATTATTCCCTGAGATAAGCTGATATTTTCAGAAAATCTCCTTTTGAATATGAGTAGGACTTAGAACTTGTTACTAAAGTGATATTCACTACTAATTAAAATAGATTGTGAGGAGATGACTATTTTGAAAATTATTCTTTTATGCATTGCTGGATTTGTCGCGGCATTTGTCGACTCCATTGCCGGAGGAGGTGGACTTATAACTGTACCTGCATACCTTTTAGCAGGGCTTAAACCTTCATTTGTACTTGGTACTAATAAATTTGGTGCTGCCTGTGGTTCATTTACAAGTTCATTAAAATTTGCAAAATCAGGCAAGGTTAACTTTAAACTTCTAGGTTTTCTAGTACCTTTTACTCTAATCGGTGCAGTGATTGGCGTTAACGTAGTTTTAAACATTAATGAAGCTGTGCTCAATATTCTTGTTTTAGTAATGATAATGTTTATCGGAATATACAGTATGTTTTCTAAAACCCTAGGCGTTGAAAATAAATTTAAAGGATTAAATAATAAAAACATTTTTTTAGGAATTATTTTAGCTCTTTTATTAGGATTTTATGATGGATTCTTTGGTCCTGGAACTGGATCATTTTTGATTTTTGGACTTATAGGGATTTTTGGATATGATTTTGTACATGCTGTAGGAAACGCTAGAATTTTAAATTTCATAAGTAATATTACTTCTTTAATTCTATTTGCTATAAACGGGAGAATTTTTTATACATATGCAATACCAGTATCAATCTTTATGATTTTAGGGGCAAGACTTGGTACAAAAGTAGCACTTAATAAAGGTTCAAAATTGATAAAACCTATTTTTGTTGTTATGTCATTAGCTGTGGCAGGTAAAATGTTATTTGGTCTTATAAGCTAAGTCCTCTAAGCTCTGATAAACAGCATTTTACTTCTGGAATAAAAGTACATATTACATAAAAAACTTTCACTTAGGTAAGAAATATTAACATAATATGTTCAAATGGGGGGAAATATCATGGACAAAACTCATGCAGTAATAATTGCTGTTATAATAGGAGTATGTATGGGACTACAAGCTCCTATTAATGCTTGTTTAGGTAAATACGTTAATGTGAAAAATGCAGCACTTCACAGTTTTATGACTAGTTTTTCTTTAATGCTGCTAGTTGTATTATTTACAGGTAATATAAAAGAATATGTGAATGTAACTAAGGCTAGCCCTATATATCTAATTGGCGGGGTATTGGGAATTATTATTGTATTTTTTTCAATAAAAATAGTACCTGTTTTAGGTACTGCATCAGCCTTTTCCATATTCGTTTCAATACAACTTATAACCGGAGCACTAATTAACCATTTTGGAATTTTAGGTATTGACCGTATACCAATTACTCCTGTAAAAATAATTGGAATTTTATTTTTAATTATTGGAGTAAACTTGGTTATTAAATAACCCTTAATATAAAATTTTCCGAAGCTTTGCTTCGGAAAATCATCCTTAACTGTCAACTGTTAACTGTCCTCTATCTTCTCTCCACCTTCCCCGTATCATATACACTTGCTATACTTCTAAAACCTAATTTTTGTAATTCTCTAATTACCGCATCCCTTATCTGTATAACATGCACTGGATCTTTATAATTAGTTACTATATTATCTCGTACATCCTCTGATAAATTTTCCACATCAGATGAAGTTAAAGGTGTATTTGCATCATCTGAAGCTCTAGCAATTGTAGTCATAACTTTACTTATATCGAAATTTTCAATTCTTCCATCTTTTTTTACTACTTTCATTTTCACGTCTCCTATCTAATTTTCTCAACTATATCCATAGTATATACTATTTTTAAATTTTTATATAAATAGCTCAACTTTTGCAATAAAAAATACTGTCTAGCGAAGGGAAATGATATATTGCGTAAGAAACATTTGAAAAAAATCATTTTTTACTTTACAATATTTTTTTTAATTCTTCAGTTTTATATTCTTTTAAGTACTTATTATTCATTTCATCTTTTAAAATAAGTTTAACATTATCCCCATTTACTTTTAAAACTTTTCCTTTTAATTTTGTACCAATTACATTAACAGATTTGCCAACCTTTAATTCTTTAACATTTTCTCCATTACAAAAATTACATTTAGATTCATCTTTAAAAACTCTTTTACAATCTAAACAATAATATAACTTGCTCATACAGTATCCCCCTTCCTGTATTAAACCTCTTAAGAAATTGTTATTATATATATACTTCTATCCCTTATTATTTTTTCCTTCTTATTTTTTAAAAATTTCGAAAATTTTAAATATAATCACAAAATTCCCGAAGCTTTGCTCCGGGAATTTATCCTTATTTATACTCTATTCTTTCTACTTTACACTTTATAAATTAGTCTTCACAATGTCCTTCATGTTCATGAGCATGACATACACTTCCAGTTGATTTAACTGTACCATTTAAATAACCAGCTACTGCATCGTCAGCATTACCTCTTACTCCTACTACTACTTCTATACCATTTTGATTAAATAAATCTTGAGCTGCAGCTCCCATACCGCCTGCTATTATTACATCTACCTTTTGATCTCTTAAAAATACTGGTAAAAATCCTGGTCTATGTCCTGGATTTGCAACTACTTCACTAGAAACTACTTTATTACCTTCTACATTGTACATTCTGAATGTATCACAATGACCAAAATGTCCACTTACTATATTTCCTTCACTTGCAACTGATATTTTCATATGAATTCCTCCTATTAATTATTAATGTCAATACTTTTTTTTATTTTTTTCCACATTTCTCTTACAGCTTTATTTGCAATACTTTCTTCATATGAAATTATTGGTTTTAATTCATTTATAGATTTCATTACCATATCATCATATGGTATTTCACCAACTACTTCATAATTATTTTTACTGCAAAATTCTTTTATATCATTTGTAACATCTACATTAATATCATATTTATTAACACATATTAATGGAGTTACTTTAAAATGATTACATACTCCAATTACCCTTTTCAAATCTTCCATCCCTGATATAGTTGGCTCTGTAACTATTACTGCATATTTGCAACCTGTAATAGAAGCAATAACTGGACACCCTATTCCCGGAGAACCATCTATTATAGTTAAAGTATTATCAGTTTCATACTCTTTTGCTTTTTTTCTAACCTTAGTTATAAGTTTTCCAGAGCCATCAGCTCCTATTTCCATTTGTGCTCTAGAAATTATACCCTTATCTGTTTTTGTAATAATTGTTTGTGCACCTTGTTCTGGCACTAATTTCAAAGCATTTACTGGACATACATATGTACAAGCTCCACAGCCTTCACATTTGTATTCATTTACCTCAAAATCTTTTATAGCATCAAATCTACATACTTCTTCACATCTTCCACATTCTACACATTTATCTTTATCTAAAAGAATTTTATTTCCAGTTATAAAAGGTTCTATTTTGATATTCTCTCCTTTTGAAAATAAATAAAGATTTGGCGCATCTACATCACAATCTGCTTTTATTACATTTGAAGCAAGTTCTGATAGTGCAAATGAAATTGTAGTTTTTCCTGTTCCACCTTTTCCACTTATAACTACTAGTTCCATTCTTTCACCACCTTCATTTCTTCAGCTATGTTTTGAAAAATTGTTTTAAATTTTTCATCTTCTACAAGCATCTTTCCTTTAGAATATATTGCAGCCACTTCTCTACTATAAGGAATGCTCCCTATTATTTGTATGCTATTTTCTCTGCAATAATGCCTTATTATATTTTCACTGCTTACTTCTTTATTTATTACTATTCCAAAAGGTATATTTAATTGCTGTACTAAACCTACAGCTAATTTTAAATCATGAAGTCCAAATTCAGTTGGCTCAGTTACTAAAATTGCCATATCTATCTTTTGAAGTGTATTTACTACATTACAAGATGTACCTGGAGAACAATCTATTATATTAAGTTCATCTTCTACATTACTTAATAATTTTTTTATAACAGGTACTGCCATGGGTTCCCCTATATTTAAAATACCTCTTTTACATTTTATATCTCCAGAAGTTCCCTCTTCCACTTTTCCAATACTTCTCTCTTGAAAACTTACTGCATCATAATCACAAGCAAACTTACATGCAGTACATCCATGACATAGTTTTTGAAAAAGCATTATATCTTCACCTACTCTGGCAAGTGCATTAAATTCACATGCTATAACACATTCACAACAATTAGTACACTTTTTATCATCAACTACTGGAAATATTACTTTAACATCTTCTTCTTTTGTAATTTCAGGTTTTAAAAATATAAATCCATTAGGTTCTTCCACATCACAATCTATATATGTAGCTTTGAGTATTTTAGCAAGATTAGTTGAAACTGTAGTTTTTCCTGTTCCACCTTTTCCACTAAGTATGCCTATATTCAATTTACATACTTCCTTTCATTATTTATTCATTCCTTGATGTGCTTTTCCTGGATTTTGAACCTGTGTTAATTTTCCATCTTCATAATCCTTAATTATTTGTTCTATTTTTTCTTCTTCAGCTTTAATCATTTTTATGTTTGCACCATCTAATATTCTAAATGCATTTGGTCCTATACTTCCACTTATAACAACTTCTACTTTTTCATTTACTACTTGTTGTGCAGCTGCAATACCAGCTCCTTGTGAAGCTGTTACACCTTCATTTTCTAAAACTTTTATTTTCTTACTTTCATTATCATATATTTGAAAATAAGGGCATCTTCCAAACCAAGTATCTAATAAATCACTTTTATTTTTTCCTTGAGCAGACATTAAAATTTTCATATTGTATACTCCTCCTACTCATTTTAATATTATGTTTTACAGGTATATGTTATTTACATTATACATCACCTTTTTATATTTGGCAAATACCCTTAACAATTTAATCTAATTATCCACCATTTTTCCTGAATCTCTTGTTTCAATTAACTCTTCTGGATAAGGTTCAAAAAAACTTTGATTTAAAAGTTCATGTATTTCAAATCTAACTACATATGATTTAATTACATATAAAGGTACAGTAAATGGTACGTGATGATTTTTATATTTTTCAATTGTATCCAAAATAAATTCCTTTTCTTTAAGACTTAACTTATCTAAAAAATATTCCATACTTTTCATTAATACTTTTATATTAGAAGTATATCTTGGCATTCTCACAAAAACTAAAGCTAAGTATTTTTCATATTCATTAAACATTTCTTCTTTATTTAAATTTTCTTTGTTATTTAAAACATTTTTTAAATTATTTAACTGTTTTTGATTATAAGACATAAATAAAAGCTGATTTCTATTGTGAAAATTAATCAATTCTTCAATTGACTTACTTCTTTTTATTTCTCTAAAACTTGCCATCAAATACAATTTAGTTAAAAAATGATGTCTTATAGTATAATCTCTTAATCTTCCATCGTCCTCTATAGGTAAATTGTAAAATAACTGTGATACTAAATCTCCAAAGATTCCTTTTCCTTTTTTAGAAGCTGATCCTCTTTCAATACTTTCATAAATTTTTACATCTTTTATACCACAAGAAGGTGACCTGCTTTTTAATATAAATCCATCAACTTCTCCTATATTTTTTAAAAATTCATTAGAAAATTCCATCATTTTTTCTGTATAATCATTATTACTTTTAGGTTGTAAAATTCTTATATTTTCTCCCTCTCTTACAAGTCTCAAAGTATCTCTTGGAGTTTCCAGCCCAATTGCTACTTCAGGACAAACAGTTTTATATTCAACATAGTCCTTTAATTTTTCAACAAAGCTATCATTTGACATCTGTCCATTATATCTACAAGCCTCAAATCCTAAGCATTTACTTACTGCAATAATTGGTTTCGCAAATTTCTCCATAAATATTCCTCCATTTTACTATTAATTATCATTAATATGTTTTACTAAGAATCTTTTATTTATGAATTAATACTTTATATTTAGCCTACATTGTACATGCTGTTCATTTGTGATATTATATTTTTTAGATTTTATTTTTACTAACAAGGAAGTGAAATTATGCAACTAAATAAACTTAAAGGAAATTCTTATTACATAAATGCCCCTACAAACATAGGAGTTTACACATTCAAAAACAAAAACTGCATACTCATAGACACAGGTATCAATAACTCCCAAGCAAAAAAAATCGATGAAGTTCTTACACAAAACAATCTTCATCCTAAATACATAATCAATACACACAGCCATACAGACCATTGTGGTGGAAATCTATATTTTCAAGATACCTATCCAGGCTGCACCGTATATGCTTCAAAAGATGAAAAAACATTGATGGAAAACACCAATATACAAGCATCCATTTTATTTTCTGGAAACCCACTAAAACCTTTAAAACCACATAAAGATTGTTTTAAAGTTGATTTAACTTTAGAAAATGGAATAAATAAAATTAACAATGATAAATTTGAAATAATTTCTTTAAAGGGTCATTCCATAGATCAAATAGGAATTATAACTCCAGAAAAAGTATGTTTTTTGGGAGATTCTATATTTAGTAATGAAATATTAGACAAGTATTCTTTTCCTTTTTTAAATAATATAGAAGAAAGTATCAATACATTAGAATATATTAAAGAAATAGATGCTGACTACTTCGTAATAAGTCACAGTGAAAAGATTTTAAATAAGGAGGATATTATTTCTCTAATAGACAGAAATTTAACTAATATTAATAATTACACTGAACAATTTTTAGAATTATTAGATCAGCCACTAAGTATAGAAGATCTTTTAGAAAATATCGCCATTTTAAATGATTTAGATTTGAACTTTAAACAGTATCATTTAAATTTCTCTGCTGTTTGTGCTTTTTTAACTTATCTATATGATAAAAAATTTATTAAATATTCTATAGAAAATGGTAGACTTTATTATTTCAAAAGCAACTAAAAAAAACATTATGTAAAATACAGAATTTAAAAGGGCTGTCGCATTAAGAAATTCACATACAATATATTTTTTAATTAGCACAATATATTGTAGTATTTACTCTTAGTGGGACAGCCTCTTCACTATCATATTACAAAAATTTAAAACTTAAAGTTTATTTTTTTTAGATTTTCTTTTAGATTTCTTTTTTGCTCTTAATGATTCGTTTATATGAAGTACATGATGTCTTGTTATTGGCATTAATATAATTCCTGCTACATTTTTTCTTCCCCAAAAATCTATTAACCAATTTGCATCTTCAACATCTAAGACAGCACCTTCATCTAATATACGCTGTAATTTATCTTTTTTGAATTTCCTTTTCATATCATCATATGTAAGGCTTTTTATAATTTCCCTTGTTTTTCTCCCTACTGCTATTCTATAGTTTCTTAACTCCTGCATATTAATATTTTTACTAAATTCAATTATTTCTTCTTCTGTCAGTGCATTTCCTGTATCGGTTATTTTAGAATTTATTTTTTCCTTCCAGTTTCCTGTATTCAATATCTGTTTATCCCCAGCAACTAATATATTCATTGTTATATCTTCTATTCTAGTAGAATGCCACATACCATATGCAATAGTACGTCCTTTTTCATTTGTTGCAGTTCTAAATGTATTTTCGTCTAATCCTTCAAATAATTCATCTTCAAATGTTTTTTTATCTATTCCTGACATACTAGAAGAATGAACCATTTCATGTAAACTTAAGCAAAGATTTTTACTTTCCTCAATTTTGTCTTTTTTTAAAATTATTGCCCTTAACTGTTTTATATCTTTATTCCAAGTCTTTAAATCCATTTTGTACCCCCCCATGTAACTGCTACAGGCTTCTCTACAAAGCGTATGGTGCGAATACCATTAGTGTTAGCATGGAATCAACTAATAAAAGCGGAGCAAACTTCGCTATAGGCATTGCATCAATATCATCCTCATAAAGCTTATACGCATATCCGTAACAAATAAAACTAAATACCAAATTAATAATTATGCCCACCATTGGTGAAGATAACACACTTGGCAAATAATAATAATAATTCTTGTACGATACTTGATACATGACCTTAGTTTTTATCAATGCCACAATAATACTAATAATTACAAACAATATCTTTCTATTTTTAGGTTTCATTTTATATTCAAGAAAACTCATTGCACCTATCAATAATATTGCAAAGAATATCCATTGAAGTCCAATAATAAATATATAAACAAAACTATATGCAAATCCCTGCATAGTATCTGTAAGTGCTATCTTCTTTTCAACAGGTTTCATTACATTATTCTTTTCTTTAAAAGCTTCATTAGTTGATGTCACAAATATATTGTGTTTTTCTATTGATGGTTCATAATCACAGTAAATAGCTACGTCCTTATAAATACTAGGAAGCATTGAAGCTTGTTTAGTTTTTGATATATATTCACCTAATTTTATTTTATTATTGCTTATACTAAATTGAAATATATCATTATATATTTTCTTTAATCCAAAACTTCTTGAACCACTTGCTAAAAATTTTGCTTCCTTACCATTGTTGACAGGAATAATCCCTTTTATAGAATGCACTCCATCTATCCTTAATTTTCTCGTTCTAACATTTTTACTACCATCTAAAGCAAAAGAAGTAATATCTACTTGAAAGCCACCTTTACCGCTTTTTTCAGTTAAAAAATATCCATATTTATCATCCGCACTAAAAGTATTTTTAGCTATAGATTGTCCTGCAATTGTAGCTATTGAACATGCTTCTTTTATATCTGTTACGTTTTTATGATCATAATAAAAATATTTCACCTTACTGTTATCATCCATAAAGGTTATTATGTATTTATCTTTATATTTTATTCCATTTACTAAGCTTGCATCTTTTATATTTAAAGTTTTTGTATTATTATTTGTAAAGTCAAAAATTTCAATCTTATCTTCATAAGTTTTTATTCTAATTTCATTTCCTATTTGAAATAATTCACTTACTATTGATGGTTTACTTTTCTCTATTATATTAAAATTCTTATCTAATTTAAAAGAATTCATTTCATTTCCTTTTACTTTCATTACTGTCCAATCTAAAACATAGGAATTATCTTTTAAATTAAAAAAACCTACATGATTTATAATCTCATTGTCAGTTTTAAAAGTTTTCTCTTTTAGTTTATTCCCTAATTTATCAAATTCTAATACTTTTAAATTTCCTCCATCATTTAAAGCTGCAACATATTTTCCATTATTCTCTTGTATAGTAGGAAAATCTGTTACTTTAGCAGAAGCTATTTTTTCACCTTTGCCCCATTTATTTGAAGGTGGTTCCTTGTTTATATTAAAATTAATATTATACTGAAAAATCAATATACCAATCATAATAAAAACAATTCCAAAATTGCATATACGTTTTGTTCTCTTCTTCATAGTTTGCCCCCTAAATTATAGAAATTTATAAAATATATTCATCATTTTATATTCAACAAAACTTGTTTATTTCCTTTATAATAATACTAAAAAGTCCTTATCAAAAATTAATAAGGACTTTTTGAACGACCTAACGTACTCTTATATTACCGAATTTTAAAAAAGTTATTTTTTAATTACTCAACTTTCGCAGTAAAAAAACACTGCTTAGCGAAGGTAAATGATATTTTGCGTAAAAACCATTTTAACAAATAATTAGTAATTCTTGCTCTAAAAATTTAATATTGCGTTAAAAAAACTCACTGTTTGAGTGTAACGAGTTTGAGTTTTTAGCAATATTAAATTTTTAGAGCTTAGAATTACTTTATGCAGTTAAACGGTTTTATAGCAAAATATCATTTATCGGAGTCCTCATTTATTGGTTTGTGCCTTTTATTAAACAGCTTTTTCTTTTAATTCTGTATATTCTTCCTTTTCAGGTACACAACTTTTCTTAGTACCAAACACTTTAAATATTTGTGATACTACCATTCCACCAACTATTCCACCTATTACAGCAAAAACTATAGCTAATAATACGTTTACAGGCGGATTAAATCCAAATGGTGCAAGAAGTCCTGGTATTGGTGACGCAGTTCCTGGTGCATTGTTTATAATTTTAAAATATGCTGCTGCAAGTCCAGCTAGTCCTCCACCTATGAAATCCGCAGAATAAATCGGTAATGCATTTGCCGTTACTATATCTGCTTGAGTTAAAGGTTCTAACATAACTGCTACTATATTGCTTGGATCCCCTAGTTTTAATCTTTTAAATATTATACCATTTGTAAAAGAACCACCTACACAAGCTATAGCTGCTATTCCCATAGCAAGACCTTTAAGTCCTAACATAGCTGTTACAGCCATAGAACTAAGTGGAGAAGTACATAATATCTTCATTATTCCACCTAATAAGAATCCCATAACTAATGGTGATTGTTCTGCTGCTACACTTATAACGTTTCCAATGTTAAGCAAAGTAGCATCAACTAAAGGTGTTGCTCCTATAGCAATTACTCTAGCTAGTGGCGCAATAAGTAAAGTTCCAAATATTATATTTACCCCTTCTGGTAACTTTTTTTCTAATTTAGGAGCAATCAAACTTACCAAATATCCTGCAATAAATCCTGGAAGTATACCTGTTCCTGCAACCGCTGCTCCTGTTGCTACAGCATAAATAGGATTAATTCCTACGCTTAAACCAACTAAAATTGCTGCTGCTGGTCCACTCATACCCCCTGCTGCACTACCAACTTCTCCTATAAATTTTAAGTTTAAAAAATTACCTCCTATATATTTGTGAATGGCTTCAACTAAAAAAGTAGCCACAGCCGCACCTGCTAATCCTGACATAGCTTTCTGCCCTTTAGGTGCTTTTAAACTAAATATTGAAAATAAAACAAGTGTTAAAATAAGTAATCCCATACCTTTAATAATAGTTATCAAAGTAATCCCTCCAAATAATACAGTATATAACTACCTATCCTTACACTTTTAAAAAGCATAACGTTTACACGAAAAAATAGATAGCCTTTTTCTGTTTATTCTTTCACAAACATTTTAACCTGCAGCTTTCAAAAAGTTTCAAAAAGTTTCAAAATGTCGTTCCAAATATTCTGATTTTTATTTCTTTTCACAGTAAAAGGCCATCCCTTGAATAAATTTCTTTAAATTAACTTTACCTCTATTATTACTTTTCCCCCTTACATAATCCATCTCTTTTTTTATTTGTTCAAAATTATACATACCGTTTGAATACTCTACAAAAACCTCATTCATATAATCTTCAATTCCTATATTAGCTAAATTCACCATACCTGTAGTAGCTGCTCTTCTTATTCTCTGCTCCATAGATTTAGGATTATCTGTAAATTTACTGCACAACTCTTTAATACTATAGTTACTCTTATCATTTTGAGGGTTTGTCAAAAAATCTACTACTTCTATTATATCTTCACTTCCATTTTCACCTAGTATACCTAATTTATTCATAACACTTTTTATCTTATCTGTGGTATTAGTTTTTTCTTTATTATAGTAATTATTGATTTGGGGAGGTTGAACATTTACATTTGCAAATACACGCTTTATCTCTTTAAGCATACGCTGCATTTCTATTTTTTCTTTAACTTTCTTAATTACAGTTTCTACTTCTACTGCATTAATAGGTTTATTTACATAGTATTCTACTCCCTTTTCATAAGCTCTAGCTATCATATCTTTTGACGTCACTTGTGAAATCATTATAAATTGTATTTTAGAAATATCATTTTTTATTTCTTTTACTAAAGATATTCCATCTTTTCCTGGCATTAATAAATCTACAAGTACAATATCTGGTGTAATTTTTTTTATTTCTTCTAAAGCATCTATTCCATTATCACAATATCCTATAATCGTTCCTAATTCTCTATCTTGTATAATTTTTTCTAATATTTTTATAACGCTTATATCATCCTCGACTATAAATATCTTCATTTTTATCCTCCTCTAACATACTCTTTGATATACATATCTCAAAACATGTTCCCGTCTTTTGTGTGGATTTGAGATTTATCTTACCTTTTAATACATTTTCTACAATGTCTTTTACTATACTAAGTCCCAAACCTCTATTTATTTCTCCAGTACCATAGTTAATTTTTGTTGAATATCCTGGTGAAAATACATACTTAAAATCTTCTTTCTTTATACCACATCCATTATCTTTGATATAAAAAATATGTTCTTTTTTAGTTTCTTTATGCTCAAATATTATTTCACCATCTTTACTTTCATCTATTGCATCTATAGAATTCATAATAATATTTCTGAATATAGACATAAGATAATAATGTTTATTAGTATAAAAATTTCTAGACATATAAAACTCTATATGTATATTTCTACCCAAATATTTAATTTCAGTTTTTATACTATTCTCTAAAATATTTGTTAAATCTTTAAAATACATTCCCTCATCTTTTAACTTATTTTTAGTTATTTCTTCTACACCACGAACAACTAATCCATATTCTTTTTTAATTTCATGTACGTCTTTAGCAATATTAACCGCTTTATCTGCCCAAAGTTCTTTATCTTTTTCTGTTGTAATATTCTCAAATAATTCATAAGCACTAGCCATTGTTTTTTCTAAATTATCCATTGTCTTTTTCATCCAATATGTTTCACTTTTTAAACTAGATGTCATTATAAGTAATTTTCTATATCTGTCTTCATGTTCTTCCTTTAATAAAAGCATTTTATAATATCTTACAAAATTCAGTATAATCCACACTATACTAGAACGTACAAAAGCTACTAAAAGTAACGCTGCTGTAATTTTATAATTGTGAGGCATAAAAATTATTTGCTTTTCTCTTATTAAGATTTCAATAAAATTTGCAAAATAATCACATGCTATCAAACATATAAATAGTTTGTTCAATTCTTTCTTTTGTACTTTCTTTAATACAAAATATAAAAAAACAGCATAAGAAATATAAAAAAACATTTCTGGAAAATAAAAATATACACCAGAATTAAAATTGCCAGTTCTTATTCCATGTACCAATACTCTTAAACCATATACTAAAACTGCCGTAATTAGTCCAATTTTAATAGAATTCATTTCTTCAAATAAAAACATAAATACAGCAAATAAACATATAGCTACTGCTACTCTAAAATTAGATATATATAAATCTAAATAAATTTGTGAAGCCAACACTACAATAGTAATAATAATTAACATTTTTTTTAACTTATTTTTATCTTTAATTTTTACTTTAGTAAACCACATATGATTCCTCCTTTGCAGTGCATAGAAAATTAATTAATATTTCAACTTTCGCAGTAAAAAAATACTGTCTAGCGAAGGAAAATGATATATTGCGTAAGAAACGTTTGAACAAAGTTTACAAGTTCTTAGCTTTACGAATTTGAAAAAAGTTATTTTTTAATTACTGATTCCTACGGAATATTAATTAAAAAATCTTTTTTCAATATGAGTAAAGCTTAGAACTTGTTACTGAAGTGAAAGGTTTCTAAGCAAGATATCATTTCCCGTAGCGGCTATTTTTCACCTGGGAAAGTTGCATACATATTACTAAAAAGTACAATCTACCGCGAAAAATAAACTATTGTAATCAATGAACTATATACTAAAATTCATCAATCACAATAGTTTAACTGGTTAATTGTACTTTTTCATTATAACATATTATTTTATTTTACCTATATCTTTTCTATAATATATGCCATCAAAGTGTATTTTTTCAATATTATCATAAGCATTTTCTCTAGCTTCCTCTAATGTATCACCTTTACAAACCACACATAAAACTCTACCACCAGAAGTTTTTAAACTTTGATTTTCTTCTTTTGCTCCTGCAATAAATACTTTTCCTTTTATTTTCTCATCTATAGTTATTTCAAATCCTTTTTCATAAGATTTAGGATACCCTTTTGATGCACCAACTACACAACATGCATGCTTCTTTTGCCATTTGATTTCATAGTTTTCAAGATTTTTATCTAAAGCTTTAACTACTAAATCTAATAAATCACTTTCCATCAAACATAACACTGCTTGAGTTTCTGGGTCTCCCATCCTTACATTATACTCTAAAAGATACACACCTTTTTTTGTAATCATTATTCCAAAGAAGATTATTCCTACAAAATCCATATTTTCTTTTTGTATGCCGTTTAATGTAGTTTTCAAAATACCTTCATTGAATTGTTCAAGTACTTCTTTTGTACAATAAGGATTTGGAGCTATAACACCCATACCTCCTGTATTAGGTCCTTTATCTTCATCATAAATTTGTTTATGATCTTTAGATGATATAAAAGGAATTATAGTATTTCCATCTGTTATTGACAATATAGATGCCTCTACTCCTTGTAAATACTCTTCTATAACTATATTCTTACCAGCACCTTTAAAGATATCATTCACCATAAAATCTTTCAAAGCTTCATCTGCTTCCTCAAAATTATTACATATAACTACACCTTTACCTGCTGCAAGTCCATCTGCTTTAATAACCATTGGATATTCACATTTTTTTATGTAGTCAAATGCACTTTCAAAATCGTTAAACACCTCATAAGCTGCTGTTTTGACTCCATATTTTTTCATAAATTCTTTTGCAAAAATCTTACTTCCTTCTAAAGCTGCACCTTTACTATTAGGTCCAAATATTTTTAGTCCTTCTTTTTTAAATTCATCTACTATTCCATCAACAAGTGGAGCTTCTGGACCAACTATTGTATAATCAATGCTATTTTCTTTTGCAAAAGATATAAGATGTGGTATTTCACTAATATTTACATTTTCACACTTATCTTCGAAAAATGTGCCTCCATTTCCTGGTGCACAATATACTTTCTTAACTTTTTCATTTTGAGCAAGCTTCCAAGCAATAGCATGCTCTCTTCCGCCACCGCCTATTATTAATAATTTCATTGAAATTACCTCCATAATTCTAGTGTTTAAAGTGTCTCATTCCTGTAAATACCATAGACATTTCATTTTTATTACATGCATCTATTGATTCTTGATCTCTTATTGATCCTCCTGGTTGAATTATAGCTTTTATGTTATGTTTAGCTGCTTCTTCAACAACATCACCAAATGGGAAGAATGCATCTGATGCTAATACTACACCATCTTCGCCTCTTTCAAGAGCTTCTACTGCTGCCCAAATTCTATTTACTTGTCCAGCTCCTACTCCTTTTGCCATTCCATCTTTTACTACAACTATGGCATTAGATTTTACATATTTTACAACTTTCATTCCGAATATCATATCTTTCATTTCTTGTTCAGTAGGTTGTTTTTCTGTTACTACTTTTGTTTCATTTAACAACTCCTTATCTGAACTTTGTACAAGTATTCCTCCGTCTACTTTTACCATTTCAAGCTTACTTTCAGGTTTTTTATCACATTTTATTACTCTTAAATTTTTCTTAGTTTTTAATACTTCTAAAGCATCTTCATCAAAATCAGGAGCTATAACTATTTCTAAGAATATCTTTACAATTTCTTCTGCTGTTGCCTTATCTACTTTTCTATTTAATGCAACTATTCCTCCAAATATTGATACTGGGTCACATTCATGAGCTTTTTTATAAGCTTCACATAATGAATCTGCTACAGCAACACCACATGGTGTATTATGTTTTAATCCACAACAAGCTATTTCATCAAATTCCCAAACAGTTTTCCATGCTATGTCCATGTCTTTTATATTATTATATGATAACACTTTTCCGTTTAATTGTTCAAAATCTTTCATTGAACCACTTTCATGAGTTGATACATAGTAAGCTGCAGTTTGATGTGGATTTTCACCATATCTTAAATCCATCATCTTTTTATATGAAAGAGATAAATACTCTGGATATTCTTCTTCATTTAATAAGAAATTACTTATAGCTGCATCATAAGCTGATGTTAAGTTAAATACTTTTCCTGCTAAATATTTTCTTGTATTACAATCTACATCTTTATTATCTTTTAATTGATCTATTACTGTTTTATAGTCATTTACATCAGTTACTACTATAACATCTTTAAAATTCTTAGCGGCTGATCTTATCATTGTTGGTCCACCAATATCTATAAATTCAACTTTTTCATCAAAAGATATATTCTCATTTACTTTATCAAAGAATGGATAAAGATTAACAACTACCATATCAATAGGTGTAATATTTTTTTCTTTTAATATTTCCATATGTTCTTTGTTATCTCTAACTGCTAATATTCCTCCATGTATATATGGATTTAATGTTTTAACTCTTCCGTCTAGTATTTCATCAAAACCTGTAACTTCACTAACTTCTAAAACTTTTATACCATTTTCTTTTAAATGTCTGTATGTTCCGCCTGTTGATACTATTTCAACTCCATTTTCCATTAAAAAATTTGCAAGTTCTAATATTCCTTCCTTATTGTAAACACTTAATAAAGCACGTTTTATCATAATTAATTACCCCTTCCCTTGAATTTTAATACTTTTTTATTATATTTTCTAACTCAGTGAAATTTACTTAATTATTTAATGACTTTTTTGCCTTTAAGTTTTACACTGTAACAACTTTTCTTTCCTGAACTTTAATTTTATTTTCTGAAATTAACTTTATAGCTTCTGGAAGAGCTTTATGCTCTTGTACTAATATTCTCTTTTGAAGTATTTCTGGAGTATCACTGCTGTAAACAGGTACAGTTTTTTGAACTATTATTGGACCTGTATCTGTTCCTTCATCTACAAAATGAACTGTACATCCAGAAACCTTAACTCCATATTCTAAAGCACTTTCATGTACTTTTACTCCATACATACCTTTACCACAAAAGGCTGGAATTAATGAAGGATGAATATTTACTATTCTATTTTTAAACTTTTGTATTATTTTCCCTTCAAGTATAGCTAAAAATCCCGCTAAAACAATTAAATCTACTTTACCGTCTACAATTTTTAGTATTTCATCTGATAAACAACTCTTGCAGTTCTTCTTACTTACAACATAAGTCTTTATACCTTTTTTCTTTGCTCTTTCAAGCGCATATGCTTTTTCTCTATTACTTATTACCATTTCAATACTACAATTTAAGTACTCATTTTCTACACTATCTATTATTGATTGCAGGTTTGTTCCTCCTCCAGAAACAAGAACAGCTATTTTAAACATACTCCTATTCCCCCAGCTTCTACATGGCCTATTTCATAAGCTTTAATACCACTATCATACAATTTTTTTATTATTTTACTTGATTCTTGTTGTGATACACATAATACAAAACCTATTCCCATGTTAAAAGTATTAAACATATCATTTTCACTAACTCCTAAGCTCATGATGTGTTTATATATTTTAGGCATATTAAAACTGTTTTTATCTACTACAGCTGTAAATTTATCTTTAAACATTCTTGGAATATTTTCATAAACTCCGCCGCCAGTTATATGAGCCATACCTTTAATATTAAAATCATCTAATAGAGCTAAAACTTCTTTAACATATATTCTAGTTGGTGTTAAAAGTGTGTTCCCGATTTTTTCACCATTAAAATCTTCATCAAAATCTTTTATTAATTTTCTTACTAAAGAGTATCCATTACTGTGTACTCCACTTGATTCTAATCCAATTAATACATCTCCATCTTTTATAGTACTACCATCTATCATTTTATCTTTATCAACTATGCCCACTGCAAAACCTGCAATATCATATTTACCTACATCATAAAATCCTGGCATTTCTGCAGTTTCACCGCCAATTAAGGCGCATCCTGCATTTAAACATCCTTGTGAAACACCTTTTACTAAATCAGCTGCAACTTCTGCATCTAATTTACCACAAGCCACATAGTCTAGAAAAAATAATGGTTTAGCTCCATGACACAATATATCATTTACACACATAGCTACACAATCAATACCTACTGTATCGTATTTTTTCATTTTAAAAGCAATGTCTATTTTTGTTCCTACTCCATCAGTACCTGAAACTAAAATAGGATTTTTATATCCTTTACCTATTTCAAACATACCTGCAAAACTTCCAATATTGTTTAAAACTCCAGGTACAAAAGTTCTCTTTGTATACTGCTTCATCAAGCTAACAGCTTTATATCCTTCTTTTATATTTACCCCTGCAGATTCATAATTTGCCATCTTAAAGCCTCCCAACTATAAAAAACGAATTATTTTTCTTTTTCACCATCTTTATAAAATTCACTAACAGTGGATATTGGATATTCTCCAGAAAAACATCCAACGCAATAACCTTTTTCTTTTCCCAATGATTCCAAAAGTCCTTCTATACTTATATATCCTAAACTATCTGCTCCAATTTTTTCTTTTATTATTTCTATATTATTAATTGCCCCTATAAGTTCTTTCCTATAAGGTGTATCAATACCAAAATAGCATGGGAATTTAACCGGAGGAGATGACACTCTAAAGTGTACTTCTTTAGCTCCAGCTCTCTTTAATATATTTACAAGTCGTCTACTGGTAGTTCCTCTTACAATTGAATCATCTATAATAACAACTCTTTTACCTTCTACATTTACTTTTAATACATTAAGTTTAACTGATACATCTCTTTCTCTCATTTCTTGTGTCGGAGATATAAATGTTCTTCCTATATACTTATTTTTAATTATTCCTATAGCATAAGGAATTCCAGAAGCTTTTGAAAAACCAATTGCTGCTGGCACTCCTGAATCTGGCACACCAATTACTACGTCTGCATCTACAGGACATTCCTTCCAAAGTCTTTCTCCTGCTCTTACTCTTGATTCATAAACATTTATTCCATCTATTACACTGTCAGGTCTTGCAAAATAAATATATTCAAAAGAACATGTTGTAGATTTTGTTTTTTCTGCAACCTTAATTGATTTTATACCTTCTTCACCTATTATAACTATTTCTCCTGGTTCCACATCTCTTACAAATTCTGCTCCTACTGCATCTAGGGCACAACTTTCTGAACTTAGTATATAACTTTCGTCCAACTTTCCTATACATAATGGTCTAATACCATTAGGGTCTCTTGCTCCAATTAATTTATCCTTTGTAAGTATTAATATTGCATATGATCCTTTTATAAATTGTATTGCATCTACTAATGATCTTTCTATTCCTTTTTTATAATTTTTTGCAATTAAATTTATTATAACTTCTGAATCTATAGATGTTTGAAAAACACATCCAACTTCTTCTAAAAGTTCTCTTATTACTTCAGCATTTACTAAATTACCATTATGAGCAATACCTATAGAACCTAATTTAAATTTACTTACAAGGGGTTGTGCATTTTTTGCTTCACTTTCTCCTGCTGTAGAATATCTAACGTGACCTATTGAAATTTTCCCTGTTAACTTATCTAATGTATCCCTATCAAATACATCACTCACAAGTCCCATTTTCTTGAAGCAATCGATATTTTCTCCATTGCTTACTGCAATTCCACAACTTTCTTGACCCCTATGCTGAAGTGCATATAATCCATAATAAGTAAGAGCACTAACATCTAAATTATCATCTTTAGAATATATACCAAATACACCGCACTCTTCCTTAAGTTTATCACCTTGTAAATCAAAAATGGTATCCTTCAATTATTACACCCCCAATTAGTGGCTAATTTATTGTACTTATTTTATTCTATTCATTATTTCTATATAAGCTTCTTTAATATTTCCAAGATCTCTTCTAAATCTATCTTTATCCAATTTTTCATTTGTTTTTGCATCCCAAAATCTACATGTATCGGGAGAAATTTCATCTGCAAGAACTATTTTATCATAGAACTTTCCAAATTCTATTTTAAAATCAATTAATTTTATATTTCTTTTTAAGAAAAATTCTTTTAGTATATTATTTATTTTTGCTGTAGTACCATATATATTGTTAAGCTCATCAAAACTAGTTAATCCCATAGCAACAGCATGATAATCATTTATTAAAGGATCACCTAACTCATCCTTCTTATAACATATTTCAAAAACAGGAGTTTTAAGTTCTGTTCCTTCTTCAATTCCTAATCTTTTTGCCATACTTCCTGCTGCAACATTTCTTACTATTACTTCAAGAGGAACTATCTCTACTCTTTTGCACAATTGATCTCTTTCATTTAACTTCTTTTCAAGATGTGTTTCAATTCCATGTTCTTTTAATAATTCAAACAATGCTGTTGATATAGAATTATTTAATACTCCTTTTTCATTTATCGTACCTTTTTTTTCACCATTGAAAGCTGTTGCATCATCTTTATAATGAACTATAACATAATCCTTATTCTCTGTTGAAAATACTTTTTTTGCTTTTCCCTCATACATAAGTTCTTTTTTTTCTAAGTTTAATTTTTTGCTATCCATTAAAATTCAACCCCTTCTTCGTTTTCTTTTATAAAGTTTTCTTTCATTGTTTTTCTATATTCTAAAAGTTTTTTATTAATTTCTGGATATTTTAATGCCAATATTTCAATTGAAAGCATTGCTGCATTAAAACTATTATTTATTCCAACAGCTGCTACTGGAATAGATTTTGGCATTTGAACTATTGAAAGAAGTGCATCCATTCCCTCAAGTGCTGCCTTTATAGGAACTCCTATAACTGGAATTGTAGTTTGAGATGCTATAACTCCTGGAAGATGTGCTGCAAGACCTGCTCCTGCAATTATACACTCTACTCCTTTTTCTTCTAACTCCTTAATAGTTTCACTTAACTTTTCTGGTACCCTATGAGCTGATAATATGTATCCTTTATGTTCTATCTCAAACTCATTTAAAAGATCTGAAGCTTTTTTCATAATTTCCTTGTCTGATTTACTTCCAAATATTATTGCAACTTTCAAAGCAATCCCTCCTAAATAATAGAAACTTGATTTAATATCAGCTGTAAATTACTTTATGTAATTATATTAAAAATATTATGAATTTTGTTGATATAATAAAATACATTATATACTTTACTACATAATTAAAATCCACCACAATCTATGAGTAAGTTTGCAGTGGATTTTTCACCTATACTTACTCATAGTCAGAAAATTTACGGTTTTCTGGTAGAAACTTCCGAACCTTATCATCGGATTTATATGAGTTATTTACATATTCGTTATTTAATTACCACAACTTAATAATAACACCCTGAAAAGCATTTTTCAATACATTTTTAAATATTTTTTTATAATCGTTCGTTAATTTATGTATTATTTAAACTTTTATATTTTATATTGTTCGTATTTGTGTTGAATTATTATCCATTTATTCTAATGTATCCTTATTTATACTTTGTTCTTTATTATTTATTTTTCGCTTTCTTAACCTTATTTTTCCTAATTATAGAAAATCCAAGATAATTCATGTATAATGTATATATTTATAATGATAATAAAGAAAGGATGTCACACATGTTCTCAAATAACAAAGGTTTATTTAAAGAAGCTAAAGCTGCTAGATATTTACCTAATTTTATTCTAGCACCAATATTAGTTATTGTTTTTTTTATACTTGGTGAAATACCTGGTGAACTTTTAAACTCATTCATTATTTCATCTAATGTTAGTCCCTCAATTGCTATGTTAAGCAATCTTATTTGTGGTTTTTTATTTGTTTCATTGATAATTTTTATTTGGGTAAGATTTGTAGAAAAAAGAAAAGTTTCAAGTATGGGTTTTTATAAAGAAAGTTTCATAAAAAAATTTTTTACTGGATTCTTAATAGGTCTAATAATGTTTTCTTTAGTAACAGCATTACTTTTTGTAACAGGACATATTACCATAAATAATAATCCCACTTCTGCTGTAGGATTATCTGCTTTAAGCAGCATTTTAATTGTATTACCAGGCTGGATTATACAAAGTGCCACTGAAGAAATTGCTACAAGAGGATGGCTTATGAATGTTCTAGGTGCTCGATATAATGTTTTTTTAGGTTTATTAATATCTTCTACTCTTTTTGGTATTCTTCATTTAGCCAATCCAAATGTAAGCGTGGTAGCAATACTTAATATAATTTTGGTTGGAATCTTTTTTGGATTTTATGTTATTAAGACTAAAAATTTATGGGGGGCTTGTGGACTTCATGCTGCATGGAACTGGGCTCAAGGAAATATTTTTGGTTTTGAAGTTAGTGGTCTTAAAATACAGATTGGAAGTTTAATTCATTTAAAATTAAAAGGGGCAGACTGGTTTACAGGTGGTGCTTTTGGACCTGAAGCAGGAATTGCAGCAACTATTGTTTTGTTAACAGGTATAATAATTGTATTTTTTATGCTAAGAAAAGATAACTAAGCTTTCACAGATTAAAAATAGCTGATACGGAAAATGATATATTGAAGGAAGTGAAAAAATGCAAGGAATAATTATAATAATCATTATAGCAATTATAGTTCTAATTGTATCAAGGAAAAACTATAAAAATAGAACTAAAAATTTATCTTTAAATTTTAGTGAATATAACAAATTAATACGAGATAAATTTTATAGTTTATCTGAAGATGATCAAACTAAATTTCTAAATTCTCTTGAAAAAGATTTATATCTATTTTTTGATAATGTAGTACTTGGTAAATCAAAAAAATTACCTCAAAACACTTGGTCACTACAGCAGCAAATGCTTAAACAGCAAGAAATAATGAAAATATTCAAATTGTTTGTTAGTTAATCTCATTAAAATGTGATAAAATATAAACAAAATTCTTGTCCTAAAATTAATTAAACGTGGATTGAGGTAAATGATATGAAAATACTTTTAGTAAGTGATGTAGAATCTAAATATATATGGGACTATTTTGATAAAAACAGATTTTCTGATATTGATTGTATTATTTCTTGTGGAGATTTAAAAGCTTCTTATCTTTCTTATTTAGTTACTATGTTAAATGTTCCTTTATACTATGTACCAGGAAATCATGATAAAGAATATATAAATAATCCTCCATTAGGATGTATTAATATACATGGTAAAGTTGTTAACCATAAAGGAATTAGAATACTAGGTATTGGTGGGTCAATGAAATATTCAAATGGCCCTTTCCAATATTCAGAAAGGGAAATAAAAAAAGTAACAAGAAAAGCTAAATTAAAGCTTTTCTTTAATAAGGGTATTGATATTTTAGCTACACATGCTCCTGCTTTAAACTTAGGTGATGGTACTGATTTATGCCATAAAGGATTTAGTGAATTTAGAAAGCTCATTGATAATTATAATCCTAAATATCATTTTCATGGACATCAACATCTTAACTATGATCTTCAAAAAAGATCTTTAAAATATAACTGTACAAATATAGTAAATGCTTATAATTACACTATAATTGATTATTATAAGGATCAACTATAGATTCTACTCCATCCACAAACCAATCCATAGAAAGTAAATCTTCGTATGCTGCTGAATTACTTTCTTTTATTTTTAAATTTCCTTCACAATCAAAAATAGGTCCTGTAAAAGGATTGAATTCTTTTTCAAGTATCATCTTTTTAAATAACTCTATGAGCATTTGGGATCTTTTAGGTATATATCTATTAGAATAGATTACATCTATTATTCCTGAATCCATACCCAACCAATAATTTATCAAATCAGTATTAGCAGCCCATATATCAAATATATTTCTATCTTCTCCATTAATCATAAGTGTTAAAAATTTTTCATAGAAGTTTTTCCAATTTAATATTATATTAGCATAATGGGAAAACAAGAAATTTTCATCTGTTTTTTCTTCTAAATTTAAAGAACAAAGTCCATATTGAAAATCATTAGATTCTGGTGCAGGCAATTCATGATAACATACAATGTCTACATTTTCCTTTTCTAAAACTTTTTTTATTGGTTTAAGTTTTTCACCATCTCTTTTATCAGTATTCCACAATACTTTAACTTTTGCTCTTGGATTTACCATTTGTGCTCCTAATGAAAAAGCATTTATTTCTACTATTGTTTCTCTAATAGGATAATGAGCTACATAACCTATAGTATTAGTTTTGGTAAATGTACCTGCTAAAAGCCCCATTAAAAATCTTGGTTCATACATTCTTCCATAATACATTATTACGTGTTTTAACGGAAGAGAGTCTGAACAATTTAAAAATTTTACCTTAGGATAATCTAATGCTGCTTTTAATGTAGCATTTTTAAGGGTAGGATGAGTTGTAAAAATTATATCGTACCCTTCTTTAACTAAAAGAGATATTTTCTCATAAGCATCTTCACAACATACTTTCTCAATATAAGTTGTAGTTATTTTACTTCCAAAAGTTTTATCCAAATGAAGACGTGCGCATTCATGTGCATAAGTCCATCCAGACTGTTTGATACTTCCTTTATAAATAAAACCTACTTTTATTTTCTTTCTTGGTATTATTGTTGTTAAAGAAGTAAAAATTCCTTTATTTGAAGTTTTTATAGGTTCTGATATCACTTTTTTTTCATTTTTACTTTGTGCTTCTAATTCCTTTATAAACGTTATAATCCTAGTCTTTTCACCTTGATTAAATTCCTGTGGTATTCCATAAATTTTGATATATTCTAAAACAGCATCACTAGTGGTTACTGAAAGTTTATTCCCTCCACATTTATGAAAAATTTCTCTAAAAGGATCATAAACATAGCTTATAAAATGCTTATACTTGTCATCAAATACTTCTAATGTAGGATTATATTCATTCAAAAATTTATCCATTAAATCAAAATTTTCTTCCTTAGAAAACCATATAGAATTAATTGATGTTTTTTTATTAAACTTTAAAAACTTGTAGTAAAGTTTTATCTTTTCATCTTCTTCATTATATTCAGGAATTAGTCTTATAACATCAGCTACTATAGAATATGCCCCCAAATATTTAAGAACACTTACTCTCTTGTTACCTTCTACTACATAATAATAATTTAAATATTCATAGACCTTTATAGGGTCTTTAATTCCCTCATTCATATGATGTTTATACAAAGATGTCCACTTCGTTTTAAACTCACTATCTTCATGATGGATAAGAGGCATAAAATTAGCGGAAAAAGCTTCAGCTCTTGATGAAGTATAAGTTCCAACAACTTTTTCTAGTGGTATTTCCATTACTCCTAAATTCTCTTTTCCGCATATCTTAGATTCCTCTAAAAAAGATAAAAGTGAAACCAAGTGTCCATCTTTTCCTCTTATCTTAAGCTTTAGAAAACTGGCTTTTCCCATTCTCACGGCTTTATAGTATTCTTGTTCTTCACCCATAACTTACCTCCAATGAGTTATTCTTGCTTATAGTATATCAAAAAATCAGATACAGTCCACAAATTTATTGAATATATCATTCTGTTAAGAAAAACTCATTGTTTGAGTGTAGTGAATTTTAATTTTTATTTACTAGTTGCACACACTTATAACAAAAAATTGTTTTGTAAAGTGAAATGTTTTAGGGCACTATATAATTTGTAATTCTGATTCTTTTATTGCCATATCAAGTTGTTGACTTGTCAATTTTTTAGGATAATTATACATAGTTCCACCGGGTTTCTCCGTATAATATGGTCTATTACATCCTGGACATCCTGGTGTTTCAAAAGCTTTACCATCCATAAGTTTCTCTAAAACATTTTGCTTATCAATATTTATTTTAACTAACTTATTTTTTTCAAACTTTAAATTTTCAAATTTAATGAATTTATTTTTTAATAAATAATTTGCAATTTGAACTCTTCTATATGTACTTATATGTGGAGAAGTACATTTTTCTAGCTTTGTTCCTCTAACAGGATTAAAAGCAAATAATCCTACAGAAATATTAACCCTGTGCATACTATCTATTATTTTAATAATTTCTTCCTCTGTTTCTCCTAGTCCTACAATTAAATGAGTTGATATTCTATTTGGAAATTTTTCTGCACACTGCTTTAGTAAATTTATCTTACTTTCATAATTTCCACCCTTAATTTGTCTATAAATATTTTCATTACATGCATCTATTGCCATGCAAACTTTATCTGCTCCTTTTTGTATTCAGCTCTTCAACTCTTTCCAAAGTATTTGCATTTACAGCAGCACTAATTGGAACATTACACTTTGCAGAAATTATTTCAATTAGTTTGCTGCATCTTTCAAAACTATCTGCAGTACTTGTGGATTGAATACATACTCTCTTTATTTGTTTTTTATTATAGCTGTTTACTATACTTTCGATTACTTCATCATCTTCAAAAGAAGGCCATATAACTCTAGATAAAAATTTTAAATTTGCCTTACTTTCTCTTGCTTGAGGACAAAATCCACAATTATTAGTACATCTATCTCCATTTAACAAATAAACTGTTGTACATTCAGCATCTGTTTGTATTTTTTTTAATCCTAATACTGATGCAGAGCCCGCTGAAACTTTTATCATAACACACAACACTCCTGTCCCTTTTTTATTGATAATTGTAACTCTTCTGCCGCTTTTACCGCATAATCTGTAGGATTTACTATTTTATTAACTCCACATTTTACAGCATAATAATCTATGTATTTTCTTATCTTTCCTTTTGCTTTCATACATCCTAAATGTATAGGCTTATCTGGGAATTGAACTCTAGCTTGTGCTAGTATCTTTACTATTTCATCTAAATGTGGAGACTTTCTATTTTCATATACAGTACCTTGTGTAGGAATAAAAATAATAAAAACTAAAGCATCTACCCCTATTTCTTTTAAAACATCTAAAGCTTTACATTCTCCTTTAACTTCTCCACCTTTTAATCCTATGCAAATATGTGGTACCACTTTAGTCTTATCTTTTAATTTTTTATATGTATTTATATAATCTTTATATGTTTTATTTAATCCATAAACTTCTTTAATTGTTTCATCATCTACAACAAAATCAAAAGAAACACAATCTGCTAAATCTTTAATCTTTTCAATTTTTTCTTCATCAATTAATCCTAAATGCATATTTATCTTTTTTCCAGAGTCTTTAAGTTGTTTTAAAAATTCTAGATGCTTGTCTAACTCTACAACACCCTCTTTATTGCACCCTCCACTTACAAGAAAACTATCATATTCATTTATAACTTGCTTGTCTACATTTTCTACAGGAGTCATGCCTTTTAAATAATGCCCATTGCAATGTGCACACTTTAATTCACAGTATTCCCCTGTTACGCTTACAGGCAAAGTTTTTACCGGAATATCAAATTCAATGTCATTTGTAAAATTTTCACTTCTAACACGCCAAGCTTTATCCATCATTTTTATTAATTCATCACTCAAATTATACATTTTACCTTTTTCTGATTGAAATATAAAAATCAGATTAACCTCCTTTTTTTAAACTATTTTGTATTAATTTATATTATAATATATATAATAACATATTTCTTAAAATATGTATCTGTGCTTTAAACCAATAAATTCTTGAAAAAAGTTAAAAGCTTTCTGCAACTGCAGAAAGCTATCCTTCATTTAATTATCTTTTTTCTCTTTTTAACTGTGTTCTATCTACTACACTTCCAACTTGTCACTATCATACTCTTTTTCCCCTCAAACGCTATTCCAAGCTCTATAACGTCCTTAACTCCTCTATCCAAAAGCTCTCTTTTATAATTTCTATCTTCTATTTGATTTAAAGCATTTTGAGCACATTTCTCTAAAGTTTCATTATCATCTTTATCTACTTTTTTAAATTCTATAACTATTCCTTTTTTATTTATGTCTCTTGGGATAATCATTATATCGTATCTGCCATATCCACTTTCTCTGTTAGATTTAACCTGGTATTCATCAGAAAGAGCTATAAGTGCACCAAGTACAAAAGAATGATATACTTTTTCACTTTCTTTTCCTGACACATCAAAATAACTCACTGAATTTAATATGAATTCTCTAAATATCTTACTGAAAATTTTTATATCTCCAGTAACCAAACTCTTTAACATTACATTAAACTTTTCACCGCTTATATTTTCTCTAAACCAAGCTAATATAATATCCTCATATAAATATTTAACTTCCAGATTAGGTATTTTTAATTTGCAGTATGTTCTTGCTCTTTCTATTTTTTTATCAACCACTTTTAAGTACCCACTAAAAAGCAAAAAACTCCAAGCATTATTACTTTCTGCATTTATGTCATGCATAACTATATTTTCATTAATTTCTTTTTCTATCTCTTTTCCCTCTACTAAATCTTCAAGCTCCATTTTCAAGATTTCTCCGCCTTTTGCAAGCACTCTCTTTACTAAATCATTGCTGCTAGTATTTACCCAATATGGCTTAAAGCCTTCTCTATAATTATCCACATAATTTAATATAGACCAAGGATTATATATAGTTTTATCTCCAAATCTATATCCATTATACCAATTTTGTACTTCTTTCGTTTCATATTCTATTCCATAATATTTAAGCATATCTTGCATTTCATCTTCTAAGAATCCGAAACTGCTGTTGTAGTGCGAACTTATTAATGTACTTACTTTTAAATTATTCATTCCTGAAAAAATGCTCTCTTTTGCAACTCTAAGTATACCTGTAAGAACTGATTTTTCTAGATAAGTATTATCTTTAAGTCCACCACTTAAAAATATTCGCATGAATTCTATTACTTCATCATAATATCCATGCATATATCCACTTTGGATTGGCACATCATATTCGTCTATCAATATAACAACCTTTTGTTTATGGAATTTATATAAATATTGAGATAATATTTTTAATCCATTTAAGTAAGTACTATAAGGTGCAGTACCTTCTAAAATTTGCATTACTTTCTTTTTTTCATATTCTTTTAAGGCATCTCCTTCTAAAATATAATCATGCCTACTAAATTCATTTATAACAATTCCTTCAAAACCATCTTTACATCTTTCCCACTTAGAATGTTTTTCATCCTTAAAAGTAATATAAATAACAGGATACTTACCTTGCATAGTCATTATATCTTCATAATTATTTATTTTTAAACCTTCAAATAAATGTCTATTATCTTCTTCACTTTTTTCATAAAGATATTTGAGCATGCTCATGTTTAAAGTTTTTCCGAATCGTCTTGGTCTTGGCAAAAGTATAACTTCTGAACCATCTTCAACTATTTCTTTTATGAACAAACTTTTATCCACAAAATAATAATTATCTTCTATAACTTTTTTAAAATCACTTACACCTATTGGTATTTTCTTCTTCATAGAATCCCTCCACATAAACTCTCTCTAGGATTCCTCCCAGCATGTTCTCTTATCATCATTATACCCTAAAGGTAATCAATTAAACTAGTAGTTTTAATTGAATTATTAATTATACTAAACAACAATTTTACTTTACTAATAATTTAAAATTTATATATAATATTGCATAAAGTACTTTACACTATGAAGTAAATCAATTAAAAAAAGAACTTGCTGATATTTATAAGGTTCAAAGAAAATTTTCTAAAAGCATACTTATTATAGCTTTAATAGTTTTATTTATTGGTATTTCTTCCTTAATGTATAAAATATTTATTTATAATAGACCTTCAAGAATAGTAGACAACATGATAAATAATATAGAAAATTCAATAAAACAAAACAATCAAATATCAAATGAAACACTTAATAAACTATTTGAAGATAATAAGAAACCTCTTAAATATACTGGAAAAACTTTAAAATATATATCTATATTTCAATATAACAACAGCAATAAAAATAAAGAAGAATTATTAGATACCTATCCTAAACTAAAAAATGCAAAATATATATATCCTGATATTAAAGAACTTAATAGTGACTTATCAAGAATAGGTTATATTTCAAATGCCTCTTCATCAAAAGTATTGGTAAATAAAAATAGTACCTGGCTTATTCGCATTGCATATATATCAGGCGAATATAAGTACATTATAAATTATTTTATAATTACATGTTTTGTAATCTATTGGTTATTATTTGGTATATGGGCAACGATCAATGTTTATCATAAGGTAGGATATAAATTTGGATGGACTGTATCATTCTTTGTCTTTAATATTTTTGCATATATGTTATTCATGTTCAAAAATAAGACAAAAATTTGATAACTAATTCCTTTGGAATATTTTTCAAAAATTCTTCTTTTGAATATGAGTAAGATTTAGAACTTGTTACTGAAGTGACACGATTCTTAACACTATATAGATATTTACCTCACAGGCTTTGTATATTGTCAGTAAATAAAATTTATTGCCTGTGGTAAATATCTATATAGTGTACAGGATATCATTGGAACAAAGTTTACAAGTTCTTAATCTTACGAATTTCAAAAGAGTTATTTTTTGATAACTAATTCCTTTGGAATATTTTTCAAAAATTCTTCTTTTGAATATGAGTAAGATTTAGAACTTGTTACTGAAGTGACACGATTCCTAACACTATATAGACATTTACCTCACAGGCTCTAGACACTTTTTTTATTTAAAATACTGTACTCCAGATTCAAATAATTTTTGATCTTTGTCCCCTATTATATTCTTAATAACATTCTTACCTATTCTTTCACTATGTCCCATCTTACCTAAGATTCTTCCATCTGGACTAGTCATACCTTCAATTGCATACATAGAACCATTTGGATTAAACCTTATATCATAAGTTGGATTACCTTCAAAATCTACATATTGAGTAGCTATTTGACCATTTTCAAATAACTTTTTAGCTAAACTTTCATTTACTACTACTCTTCCTTCACCATGTGATACTGGTATACTGTGAATATCTCCAACTTTTACATTATTAAACCATGGTGATAGATTAGATGTAACCTTTGTATTTACTACATTTGAAACGTGTCTACCTATTTTATTGTAAGTCAATGTTGGGCAATTTTCATCTGCATCTATTATTTCTCCAAACGGTACAAGTCCTAATTTTATTAGCACTTGGAAGCCATTGCATATACCAAGCATAAGACCATCTCTATTTTTTATTAAATCCATAACTGCATCCTTAACTTTAGGATTTCTAAATACATTAGCAATAAATTTACCTGAACCATCTGGTTCATCTCCAGCACTAAATCCACCTGGAAGCATTATTATTTGTGAATTTTTTATACCACTTACAAGTTCATCTATAGATTCTTTTATATAATCTGCATTTAAGTTTTTAAATACTTTAATTTCTGCCTCTGCACCTGCTTTTTCAAATGCTCTTTTACAATCATATTCACAATTTGTACCAGGAAAAGCTGGAATTATTACCTTTGGCATTGGTTTTTTGATTAATATTGATGATTCAGCTGCTGCCTCATTTTGCACCTTATTTAAACACTTATTTTGTGTGCTATAAATTTCATCTATCATCTTTTCTTTAATTTCTTCTGTCTTTGTATTAAACACACTTTCAAGTGGACTGCACCATCTTTCGTATGCTTTTTCCATATCTATTTTTATATCATCTATTGTTATTATGTTCTCATCTATTGTATAACCTAATAATCTATATTTTACATCTTTAAATTCATCTTCTAATGATACTTTTTCATCTAATTCAAGTACTACTGAACCATAATTTGGTGCAAAAATCTCTTTTTTATTAAGTTTTTCAGTAAACTTCATACCAATTTTATTACCAAAGCACATTTTTGATATTATCTCTGAAATACCTCCAGTTTTTACTGTTCCAGCCGCACGTACATATCCTTTTTTAATAAGTTCATTTATCTTTTCATAATTTTTCTTTAAGATATCAAAGTTTGGAAGTTCATTTTCATCTCTCACTGCTTCTATTAATACTACTTTACTTCCACTGTTTTTGAATTCTGGTGATATAATATTCTTTGTTTTAGCTGTATTAACTGCAAATGCTACTAAAGTAGGTGGAACATTCAAATCTTTAAAACTTCCAGACATACTATCCTTTCCTCCTATAGCAGGAAGTTCTAGCATTTTTTCAACATATAAAGCACCAACTAAAGCTGAAAATGGTTTACCCCAATTTTCTGCATCTTCACCTAATCTTTGAAAATATTCTTGAAGTGTAAGTCTTATGTTTTTATATTCTCCACCACAAGCTACTACTTTAGTTACAGCCTCTACAAGTGAATATACAGCACCATGGAATGGACTCCACTTACAAAGCTTTGGATTATATCCATATGACATTATACTTGCTGTATTTGTTTCTCCTTTAAGTACTGGTATTTTTGCTGCCATACCTTCTGCAGGAGTTGCTTGATACTTTCCACCAAATGGCATAAGAACTGTACCTGCACCTATTGTACTATCAAATTTTTCTATAAGTCCTCTTTGTGAACATACATTTAATCTTTCTAAATTTTTGTACCATGCATTTTCTAATGTTTCATCTGTATATATTTTTTCTACATCTTTATTGAAATAGTTTGTATCTTCATCTGGAGAATTTACGAAAACTTCTGTATATCTAGAAGCTCCATTAGAATTTAAAAAGTCTCTACTTATATCAACTATATTTTTACCTCTCCAATTCATAACTAATCTATTAGATGATGTTACAACCGCAACTTTTGTAGCTTCTAAATTTTCATTGTGAGCAAGATTTATAAATTCATCTACATTCTCTTCTGAAACAACTACAGCCATTCTTTCTTGTGATTCAGAAATAGATAGTTCTGTTCCATCTAATCCTTCATATTTTTTAGTAACTTTGTCCAAATCTATATAAAGACCATCTGCAAGCTCACCAATAGCAACAGAAACACCACCTGCTCCGAAATCATTACACTTTTTAATAAGTGATGCTGCTTTTGGATTTCTGAATAATCTTTGAAGTTTTCTTTCTTCTACTGGATTTCCCTTTTGAACCTCTGCACCACAATTTAAAATTGATTTCTCATCATGTCCTTTTGAAGAACCAGTAGCACCACCACAACCATCTCTTCCTGTTCTACCTCCAAGAAGAATTATTATATTTCCTTCTTCTGAATCTAATCTCTTAACATTTTTCTTTGGAGCAGCACCTACAACTGCACCAACTTCCATTCTCTTTGCTCTAAAGTCTTCATCATAAACTTCAGCTACTTGGCCTGTAGCAAGACCTATTTGATTTCCATAAGAACTATAACCATTAGAAGCTTCTATTGTTATCTTTCTTTGAGGAAGTTTTCCTTTTAAAGTCTTTTCCATAGGCACTGTTGGATCTCCACTTCCTGTAACCCTCATTGCTTGATATACATAAGAACGTCCTGATAATGGGTCTCTTATTGATCCTCCAAGACATGTAGCAGCTCCTCCAAATGGTTCTATTTCTGTTGGATGATTATGAGTTTCATTTTTAAACATTAAAAGCCACTTTTCATCTTTTCCATCTACATCTACATCAATTTCAACACTACAAGCATTTATCTCATCAGACTCTTCTAAATCATTAAGTTTTCCTTGCTTTTTAAGCTCTTTTGTTGCAATGCATGCAATATCCATGAAACACATTGGTTTTTCTTTATTTACATAAACAGCTTTTCTTGATTCTAAGTATTCATTAAATGCTTTTTGTAATATATCTTTATATTTTCCATCACCAATTTTTACATCTTTAATTATAGTATTAAATGTTGTATGCCTGCAGTGATCTGACCAATAGGTATCAAGAACTTTTATCTCTGTCATTGTGGGATTTCTTTTTTCACTTTTAAAATATTGTTGACAAAACTTTATATCATCAAGACTCATAGCAAGACCTAGTTTATTTATAAAATTATCCAGTTCTTTTTCTGACATTTGTATAAATCCATCAATTACAGATACCATCTCAGGCATTTTTATATTCATCTCTAATGTATCCATTTTCTTTAATACTGCTTCACAAGAATCCACAGGATTAATACAATATTTTTTTATTTTTTCAAATTGATTATCATTAATATTTCCACTAATAATTATTAATTTTGCCGTTCTAACAATAGGTTTTTCCTTTTGAGTAATTAATTGAATGCATTGTGCTGCTGAATCTGCTCTCTGATCATATTGACCTTCTAAAAACTGTATACCAAAAACTTTCTCTCCCTGTTTTATTTCAAACTCTTCTTCATATATATTATCTACTTGAGGTTCTGAAAAAACATTTTTTACAGCCATTTTGAATTCTTCTTTAGAAATTCCACTTACATCATAACGATTTATAACTTTCAAAGTTTCAATTGAGTTAATTCCAAGATTTTGCTTAATGTCATTATGTAAATTTACTCCTTCAACATCAAATCCTTTTCTCTTTTCAACATAAACTCTAAAAATTTGATTTTTCATATTCCCATTCCCTTCATATATGTTTTTTTGTAAATATAGCCCATATAGTTTCTATATATTTGTGTGGTATTTATTTCATTCATTCGTTTCATAACGAATATTATTTTGTTTTATTGTTGTTTTGTACGTTACAAATAGATTATACTACACTTTTCCTAAAATTTAAAGAACAAGAAGTTATAATAAATAAAAAAGTATGAAAATAAATACAACAAAGTAAATATACAAAGTAAAAAGTATAAAGCGCAAAGTAAAAATAAGGAAGATTTTCAAAAACAAGTTTTTGAAAATCTATAAATTATAAATTTAAGCTTTACTTAAATTTATTTTAATACAGTTTTTCTGAAAGAAAAACCTCCTTATTTCTTCTCTATACTTTATACTCTATACTTTATACTATTCTTTATACTTTAAATAAAAATTTTCTAAGATAAGCCTACTTAAACAGATTACATAAGATAAATTACATATTTAAATCATTATTATTAATTAATCCATCACTTTCAAAGTTTTTTAAAGCTTTTTTAGCAACAGGTAACAAAACTATTAATGCAATTATGTTTGGAATAATAACTATTCCGTTAAAAATATCTGCAAGTTGCCATACAACTGGGACATCTAAAATTGTTCCCATAATTATTAAAATCATCATAAATATTCTATAAGGTATTACACCTTTATTTCCAAATAAATATTTTACATTTGCTTCTCCATAAAAATACCAACCAATTATTGTAGAAAATGCAAAGAAAAATAGTGAAATAGCTATAAAATAACTTCCAGGACTACCAAAACCTAATTTAAATGCCTTTTGAGTTAACTCAATACCTGTAGTATGTCCATCTAAAGCTCCTGTTGTCAATATTACAAGAGCTGTCAATGTAAGTACTACAAATGTATCAATAAATACTCCCATTATAGCAACCATTCCCTGTTCTACAGGATTTTTCACTTTCGCTACTGCATGAGCATGTGGGGTTGATCCCATGCCTGCTTCATTTGAAAATAATCCTCTTGCTATTCCATATCTCATAGCCTCTTTAACTCCAATACCCAAAGCACCTCCCATAACAGCCTTTGGATTAAAAGCTCCAACAAATATCATTTTAAATGCATTTCCAACTTGAGAGCCATTAATAATTAAAATTATTAAACTTCCTATTATATATAAGCCTGCCATTACAGGAACCAATTTTTCAGTTACAGATGCTATACGTTTTATTCCTCCTATAAACACAATGCCTGCTAAAATACTTACTATAATTCCAATAACTAAAGATGGAATATTTGATATAGCATTAAAAGCACTTCCAATTGCATTTGCCTGAACCATTCCACCAGTCAATCCAGCAGCTATTGTCATACCAATTGCAAAAAATCCCGCTAAAAATTTGCTATTTACTCCTTTTCTAATATAATATGCAGGTCCCCCAGTGACCTGTCCATTTACCTTTGTTTTATAAACCTGTGAAACTACAGCTTCATTAAAAATTGTACCCATTCCAAAAAAAGCACTAAACCACATCCAAAAAATAGCTCCTGGCCCACCAGATACTATAGCAGTTGCTGCTCCTGCTAAGTTTCCTGTTCCAACCTGTGCTGCAATTGCTGTTGCAAGAGATTGAAATGATGACATTCCTTCCTTACCAGCTTTCTCCCCATTTAATTTAAGCTGTCCAAATGTTCTCTTAAATGCTTGTCCGAATTTTCTAATTTGTACAAATCTCAATTGAAATGTAAATAAAATTCCTGCTCCACACAATACGAACATCAAAAATTTGCCCCAAAGTACATTATTTATTCCTTTTAATATTTGTAAGATATCCATAAAAAGCCTCCTTTTAATGTATTATATCATAATTTTGCATAAATTTTATATTTTATTTCATTTATTAGAATTTTTAAAATATTGTTACTATTTTGTAACAATATTTCATATAAATATTTACTAACTACTAAATTTAAAATAAAGTAAAGCTCCTACTATTTAAAGTAGAAGCTTTACTTTATTATTCTTTATTTTCTTTCATGATTTTCCTCATAATCTTTTAAACTCTCTTTAACTACACCAACTAATCCTAAAAGAGCAATAACATTTGGAAGAACCATTAAAGCATTAAATGTATCTGCAAGTTCCCAAACAAGTTTTACTTCCATAGTAGTACCTAAAACTATAAAAACCAATACTATAAGTCTATATATTGGTAGTGCTTTTGTACCAAACAAATACTTAACATTTGCTTCTCCAAAGAAATACCAACCTACTATTGTTGAAAATGCAAAGAAGAATAAAGCAATAGCTATAAAATAACTTCCAAAATTACCTAATCCATTTATAAATGCTTTTTGAGTAAGTTCTATTCCTGTTGTTTTTCCATCTAAAGCACCAGTTGTAAGTATAACAAGTGCTGTTAATGTAAGAATTACAAATGTATCTATGCATACACCCATTATAGCAACTAATCCTTGCTCACTTGGATGCTTAACTTTTGCAACTGCATGAGCATGTGGAGTTGAACCCATACCTGCTTCATTGGAAAACAATCCTCTTGCTACACCATATCTTACAGCTTCTTTAACTCCAACACCTATTAATCCACCTGTTGCTGCCTTAGGATTAAAAGCTCCAACAAATATCATTCTAAACGCTGGTCCCACATTTTCTGCATTAAGTATTAATATTATCACACTACCTATTATATATAATAGTGCCATAATAGGAACTACCTTTTCAGTAACAGATGCTATTCTTCCTATTCCACCTATAAAAATAAGTCCTGCCAAAGCTGCAACTACAATTCCTACAACAATTGCTGGCACATGCCATGCTTTAGAAAATGCTGCTCCAATTGAATTCGCTTGAACCATGTTACCAATAAAACCCAATGCTATAATTATTGCTACAGAAAAAAATCCAGCTAAAAATTTACTATTTAATCCTTTTCTTATATAATACGCTGGTCCTCCTGTTATTTGGCCATCTACTTTTTCTTTATATGTTTGAGCTAAAACAGCCTCTCCAAAAATAGTTCCCATTCCAAAAAAGGCACTAACCCACATCCAAAATATAGCACCAGGGCCTCCAGCTGCTATAGCTGTTGCTGCTCCAGCTAAATTTCCTGTTCCAACTTGTGCTGCTATAGCTGTTGCTAGTGCTTGGAAAGATGACATTCCTTCATTTCCTGCCTTTTTACCTTTTAAAGATATTCCTCCAAAAGCTTTTTTAAATGAAGCACCAAATTTTCTTACTTGAACAAATTTCAATGCAAAAGTAAAAACAATTCCAGTTCCACATAATAGGAATATTAAAATATAATTCCATAAATAATAATTAATGTTTTTAATGATACTTAATAAATCCATACAAAACTACCTCCTTATTTTGTATATTAAATTTTTTAACACAAAATTATCCCATTAATATTTATATTCTGTCTTTTTAGAATATATCCTCTTTTATTTTGTCAAAAAATACACAATTTTATTTAAAATAAATTCATAAATTTTATGAAAAGTTTATAATTTCCTTAATAAACTAAAAAAGCAACCCAAAAGGGTTGCTTCTCTATTATATATCACAAAAGTTTAAAATACATTTTTACTCTTCAAATTTCATAAAACACACATCTTACTCATCATAAAAGTATCCTCTAGCTAGATCCTTGAAATCAAAGTTTCTCCCCAACTAGTATTACATTATACTTTAAACTTTTGTGTTGTTATTATTATAACCAATATATCTAATATTATTAAAAAAATTTAATAATTTAATATATTTTTATTCTAAATTATCTTCCAACAACTTTACAATGTTTTAATATTAAAGACTTTGAGAATTCAGAATATCCCGTTATTTGTCCAGACACTACAAAAGTTTGATTTTTGTTTAATTTATCTTTAACATCTTCATCAAAATCACATTTTATATATAAACTTGAATCATCACTAAATTTAACATCATATTTTAAATCATATTTTACAGTATTGAAAAATATACTAAATTCGTTTGCCTTTATCTTCCATTTTATATATTTTCCTTTATTATCTAAGTAAAATTGAACCATTTTCCTTTTCATATCTTTTTCATTATATACTTTATTTTCATTAATCAAAATCATATCATTTATATTTGTAGAAGAATATTTTCTAGTTTTATTTTTCTCAATTGCACAAGAAATGTTTGTGATTACAGTGCTAAAAATTATTGTAATAAAAATTACACCAATTAAATAGCTTAATTTATTCTGTTGTCTACACGATTTTAACATTATTTTCCTCCATTCTTCATTAAACCTTATCTTATGTACTTAACTATACTATAATACCACTTTATTCTTATAAATGTCTAAGAATCTGAAAATTAATACTAATAAAATAATTTACTCACACAAGTCTTATTTTAGTATCTATTACTTGACATAAGTAATCTATATAATTTATACTTTCTTTATAATACTTTGAAAGTCAAAATATTTGACATTCTTAATATAAAGGAGAAATTTAAATGAAACTACCATCTTTAAAAATAGGAAACCTAACCGCTCGTATTCCAATAATTCAAGGCGGTATGGGTATTGGTGTAACATTATCTAAATTAGCTTCTGCTGTTGCAAATCAAGGAGCTATAGGTGTTATTTCTGGAGTTCAGATAGGATTTAAAGAACCTGATTTTGAAACTAATACAAAAGCTGCTAATATAAGAGCTCTTATAAAAGAAATTAGAACTGCAAAAAAATTAAGTCCTAAAGGAATTTTAGGAGTAAATATAATGACAGCAGCTAAAGAATATGAAGCTTTAGTTAAAACTTCTGTAAAAGAAAAAATTGATTTAATAATATGTGGTGCTGGTTTACCTACTAGTTTACCTTTACTTGTGAAAAATTCACAAACAAAAATAGCTCCTATAGTATCTTCACCTAAAGCTGCAGCTATCATGACTAAACTTTGGACTAGAAAATATGATTATATGCCAGATGCTTTAATCGTAGAAGGTCCTAAAGCTGGAGGTCACTTAGGTTTTTCTAAAGAAGACATTCTTTCCTCTTCTCAACCTGATTTAGAAAACATAGTAGAAGATGTTTTAAAAATAATAAAACCTTTTGAAGAAAAATACAATAAAACTATTCCTGTCATAGCTGCTGGTGGAATATACGATGGAAAAGATATTGCTAAATTTATTAAGCTTGGTGCATCTGGAGTACAAATGGCTACAAGATTTGTAACTACTCATGAATGTGATGCACATATAAACTTTAAAAATGCATATATACAAGCAAAAAAAGAAGATATAAAGATTGTAACTAGTCCAGTAGGAATGCCAGGAAGAGCACTTAATAATACGTTCATTAAAAATCTTGGTAAAAATAATCTTCCTATAGAAAAATGTTATAATTGTTTAAAACCTTGTGATCCTAACAAAACTCCTTATTGTATTTCCAAGGCTCTTATTAATGCAGTTAATGGTAATGTAGATGAAGCATTAATATTCTGTGGAAGTAATGCTTATAAACTTGATAAAATAGTTTCTGTTGAAGAATTAATTAAAGAATTGGTAACAGAAGCAGAAAAATGTTAAAAATTAGAATTGAAAATTTAAATAATAAAAAATTCCCAAGGCAAAGCTTTGGGAATTTTTTAAATATATTTTTTTAAAACTTTCTGCCAAAACAGAAAGGCATTATTGACTATACTTTATTATTCATATTTTATTTTTTAACTATGATCTTGGATAAAATATAGAAGCTATTACTGCTTCTGGTTCTTCAACAATTTTAACATCATCACACATTTCAATTTCCTTAGCTTTTATGGATTCTCCATTATTTTTTTGACCCACATCTATAATAATATTTTTAGGAATGTCTATTGCCTTTGCAATAACTTGTATTTGTGGCAACACAGTTTGTAATGAAAGTCCTTTAGATTGTAATAAACGTTTACCTGTGAATATAACTGGAATACTTTGTTTAATCTCTTCATCTTTTAAAACAACTTGTATGTCTATATTATATATTTCTTCACTATTCAAAGGATTTCTTTGAATTTTTTTTATTATGGCATATTTTTCTTCACCATCAAGTTTAATTAATAATTTAGCATTATCCCCTTCTGCTTTTATTATTTTAAGCATTTCAGCTTTTTTAAATTTAACTGGAGAATTATCTTCTATATCCTTACCATAAATAACACCTGGAATATACCCATTCTTTCTAGCTTTTTTTCCCTTTTCTTCTCTTCTCATTGCATTAATGTAATTCATTATTTTTTCCCCCTTTTTTTAGTTTTCTCTACAAAGTGACTAAAAAAACATTGGCGTAATTTAATTTTTTTAAATTTTCTGTTTTTTATTTGTTACTTCCATTATAATAATCATTGAAATTATTGTCAACTATATTAATATATGGTTCTTATTCTTAATATTTGAAATTAGTATATCTACTATATTAAATTATAGATGACATATAATATATTTAATGATAAGATAAATTGTAAAATAACTAACTCAACTTTCGCAGGTGAAAAATAGCCGCTACGGGAAATGATATCTTGCTTAGAAACCTTTCACTTCAGTAACAAGTTCAAATGTTTCTTACGCAATATATCATTTACCTTCGCTAGACAGTATTTTTGTCCTACGAAAGTTGAGTCACCGTATTAATAAAAAGAGAGGAATTATATAATGAAAAATATTAAACTAACTATACAATATGATGGAACTAGATATAAAGGATGGCAAAGACTTGGTAATACTGATAATACTATTCAACATAAAATTGAAAAAGTATTAAGTGAATTAACAACTGAAAATATTGAAGTAATTGCATCTGGAAGAACAGATGCAGGCGTACATGCACAAAATCAAATAGCAAATTTTAAAACTAATAGTAACATATCACCAAATGATATTTTAGATTACTGCAATAAATATTTACCTAAAGATATTGTTATTAAAAATGTCTGCGAAATAAGTGATAGATTTCATTCTAGATATAATGTTAAAGAAAAAGTTTATACATACAAAATATGTAACAATCAAATTCATGATGTATTTACTAGAAAATATTCTTATCATATACCTGCAAAATTAAATTTAGAAAAAATGAGAAATGCTGCTCAATTTTTTATAGGTGAACATGATTTTAAAAGTTTTACAGCTTTAAAATCTAAAAAGAAATCTACTGTTCGTAATATATATTCATTAGATATAAATGAAAATAGCGGAAATGTAGACATAATAATTCACGGTAATGGATTTTTATATAAAATGGTAAGAATAATAGTTGGAACATTAATAGAAGTTGGATTAGGTACTATTGATGTAAATGAACTACCTAAAATTATGGAAATAAAAGATAGATCTAAAGCTGGCACAACAGCTCCATCACAAGGTCTTTTTTTAACAAAAGTTATATATTAACTCAACTTTCACACATGAAATATAGTCTCTGTGGAAAATGATATAAAGCTAAGAACTTGTAAACTTTGTTGAAATGTTTCTTACGCAATATATCATTTCCCTTCGCTAGGCAGTATTTTTGTCCTGCAAAAGTTGAGATATTAACATCCACAAATTATAAATGACAGATGACAATTATTATCTTAAACTTGTCACCTGTCATTTGTTATTCTAGTTTTTTAACTATTTATTTTCAACTCTTTACATACTATTATTTTGAGTATTTATCTAAAATAATAGAAACCTTATCTAACGCTTCAATTAACTTATCTAAATCATTACATGTTATATCATTATCTAACCCTGTTGGACTTTTTTCATCTAATATTACTTCAATTCTTGATAAAGTGTCATTTAATAATTCTTTTGCTTTTACAATTTTTTCATCCATAGTATATCTCCTTTTCTATTTTTTACATCTATTTTATTATCTTTTATATTTTATCATTATTTTAAGCTTTAAATCAATAGCAACTTTTAAGATAAAAAAAAATAAAAACTTATATTACTTATGACGATATTTAACTTTACTAAGAAATTATAATATATCCAATGACCACCATTAAAACTTCTATTTATTTTACAAATTTAACTACACCATCTTCAAAGCTATCTATAATTGCCAAAGATTCAAGCTTTACACCCTTTTCTTCAACTAATTTTCTTCCTCCTTGAAAGTTCTTTTCTATTACTATTCCCATACCAACAATCTCTGCCTTTGATTTATATAATATATCTATAAGTGCACTAGCAGCACTACCACTAGCTAAAAAATCATCTATTATTAATACTTTATCTTCACAACTTATATAATTTTTATCTACTCTTAATTTATAAGTCTTATTTTTAGTAAAAGAATATACTTCTGATTCATATGTATTGCTATTTAAATTTGATGCATCATGTTTTTTTGCAAATACTACAGGAACATTATCAAAATATTGAGCAGTAATAGCCGCAATAGCAATTCCTGAAACTTCTGCAGTAAGTATCTTTGTTACTTCTTTATTCTGAAATCTCTTTTTAAATTCTTTTCCTATATCATTAAATAATTGAATATCAATCTTATGATTTAAGAAATTATCTACTTTTAAAATCCTATTTTCTATAACCTGTCCATCTTTTAAAATTTTTTGTTTTAATTTTTCCATTATATATCTTCCTTTCCGTTAATAATTTTTATATTAAACACCAATTACTTTACAAAAATAATAGGTAAGAAGAACAAAACCACATACTGCATAAAAAAAACTCCCAATTACTCTTGGGAGTTTATACTAAACATACTCATTATACAATTTATGGCAATGTTCTGTATATAAATTGTTTAAATCCATAAAATATATTGTAAGTTTTATATAATTATAAACACCCGTAGTTAAGTAATTTACGGTTACTTAGTAGAAACGCTAAACCCTTATTATCTAGCATATACGGTACAAATATTTAATTGTATTTTTATTATTTAATTCGTTATTTTACGTATAATATAGTACTTTCTATCATTAGTTAACGCATTTTAATACATAATACACTATTTTAAACATAAAATCAATGTGTTTTTTTGCAAATATGACTTATTAATATTATTTTATATATTTTTTGCAGTTATAAATTCATACTTATGCAAATAATATGTTGTATAACTTTTTTACACATGTTATAATTGTGCTATTCATGTGTATATACATATATAATAACGGAGGTTATAAAAATGAAAGATACTAAAAGTTTATTTAAAAAGTTTTTTAAAAGATATTTTATAGATGCGTTAAGTGCAATGGCACTAGGACTATTCTCTTCATTAATAATAGGATTAATTTTATCTCAAATTTCTAAAATACCAGGATTGGCTTTTATAAATGAATTCTCAAAAATTATTTCTGCAAAATCACCTGTAGTAGGTTCTGCAATAGGTGTTGCTATTGCATGGGGATTTAAATCTGCCCCACTTGCCATATTTTCTTGCGCTGCTGTTGGAGCTTTCGGTTATACATTAGGTGGTCCAGTTGGTGCTTATATAGCCTCTGTAGTAGGAGCTGAATTAGGAAATCTAATATCAAACAAAACTAAAGTAGATATAATATTAGTTCCATCTGTAACTATAATAACTGGTTGTTTAGCTGGTAAGTTTATAGGGCCTTATATTTCTGAGTTTATGACTGATTTAGGTCACGTAATAAATTTAGCAACAACACTTCATCCAATACCTATGGGAATAGCTGTTTCTTCTCTTATGGGATTAGCACTTACAGCACCTATAAGCAGTGCCGCTATTGCAATATCTCTTAAAATGTCTGGTCTTGCTGCTGGTGCAGCAACTATGGGATGTTGTGCTCAAATGGTTGGATTTGCAGTAGCTAGTTATAGAGAAAATAAAGTAGCTGGATTAATTTCACAAGGACTCGGAACTTCTATGCTTCAAGTAGCAAATATTTTTAAAAATCCTTTGATTTTAATACCACCAACCTTATCTGGAGCTATATTAGGTCCAATTGCTACTACTATTTTTAAATTACAAAACAATCCAATGGGAGCAGGAATGGGAACAAGTGGTTTGGTAGGTCCTATAGGTACTTTGGCCGCCATGGAAAACTTAAAGCCCTCATCAATAATAATATTTGAAATAATTTTATTAGAGTTTATTGCTCCAGCTATACTTACTTTAATCTTCTCAGAAATAATGAGAAAACATGGTTGGATAAAATATGGTGATATGAAACTAGAACTATAATTTTATAATTCATATTAAGAAAGCATTTTTTGCTTTCTTTTTTATATATTATAATCTTTTTCCCCAATTTACAGTAACTGTGTCCTTAACAATCTTTGTATATGGTGCGTGAGCTGCTAAAATACATGCATTTTTAAAACAATTCCAGTGTTCTTTTTTAAATTTATACACTTCATCTACTGTTAAATATAAAACATAGCATGGAAATGTATTAAATTTACAAAAATTACATAATTGTTTGATTCTCTTTTCAGACATAATTGAATATAATGTATTAATCTCATCTTGTGGATATATAATTTGTACTTTATTTTGTTCGTATGGTAAAAGGAATGCCCTATAATTATAAATGTACATTTTAATATATCCTTCTCTCTTAGTCATATAATACCTAAATCTACATATATTACGTATGCTTTTTGGTACTGAGAATTTAAAAGTATTATAGATTTTTATTATCTTCCCCCTCAAATCATCATTTATGTTTTTTTGTTTAAGCATTTCTTCCATAACTTCATATTCTTTTAACACTTTAGCTTTCATAATATATATCATACCTTCTTTCTTAAAGTGCATTAATCTTTGTATACACTTTAATATTTTAATTTAGTTATAATAATAAAATCATAACCATAAGACATATAATTTAATTTTTTATTTAAATATACACTTTAATTTAATTTTTTACCTAATAATATAATATATATATATTATATATCATTTTTAACATTTTATACAAATTTATTGTTATTATAGATGTAATTAACAGTATAGATATTTACTTTGTTAGCCAATGTGCTATACTATTTAGTTCTAATGTGTTAATGTATTGAAAAAATTTTGTTTTATTAGTGTACAAAATATAATAAACTGCTATAATATTTATAGTAGCGCATAATTATAAAGGAGGAAAAAAATTCATGACCTTCTGTGAAGAAAATAATGTAGAAATAATTGAAAACGAGCTGCGATATCTATCATTACTTGCAAAGCAATATCATTCTATATCTGAAGCTAGTACTGAAATCATTAACTTAAAAGCTATTTTGAATTTACCTAAAGGTACAGAGCATTTTATTAGTGATATACATGGGGAATATGAATCCTTTACTCATGTTTTAAAAAACGCTTCAGGTGTAATAAAACGTAAGATTAATGATGTATTTGGAAATTCTTTAAGAGAAAATGAAAAAATTTGTTTAGCTACGTTAATTTATTACCCAGAACAAAAACTTGAATTAATAAAAAAAGATGAAACCAACTTAAAAGATTGGTATAAAATCACTGTATATAGATTAATAGAACTTTGTAGAGTAGTATGTTCAAAATATACTCGTTCTAAAGTTAGAAAAGCTTTGCCAAAGGACTTTGCATATATTATTGAAGAATTACTTCATGAAGATGAAAATATAAAAAACAAACAAGAATATTATAATGGAATAATTGAAACCATGATTGACATAAAACGTGCTGATGAATTTATAATAGCAATATCTAAGGTTATTCAAAGATTAGCTGTAGATAGGCTTCATATTTTAGGTGATATTTACGACAGAGGTCCTGGAGCAGATATAATATTGGATGCTTTAATGCAGCATCATTCATTAGATATTCAGTGGGGAAACCATGATATATTATGGATGGGTGCAGCATCAGGCTCACAAGCTTGTATTGCAAATGTAATTAGAATTTCTTTAAGATATGCTAATCTTAATACAATAGAAGATGGATACGGAATAAATTTTCTTCCACTTGCTACTTTTGCAATGAGCACATATAAAAATGATCCTTGCAAAGGTTTTACTCCAAGAATTATTGATAAAGAATTTAATGAAAATGATGTTATTTTATTCTCAAAAATGCATAAAGCAATTTCTATTATTCAATTTAAATTAGAAGGACAACTCATAAAAAATCACCATGAATTTAAAATGAATGATAGGTTATTATTAGATAAAATACTTGCTGAAAAAGGTACTATTAACTTATATGGAAAGACTTATAAATTAAATGATACAAATTTCCCTACTATCAACTGGAGTAATCCATACGAATTAACTAAAGAAGAAAAAAATATAATAGACAAATTGACTCATTCTTTTGTAAATAGTGAAAAATTACAGCGACATATTAAATTTATATATAGCAAAGGTAGTATGTATCTTGTATATAATTCTAATTTATTATATCACGGTTGTATACCACTTAATGAAGATGGTTCATGCAAAGCAGTTGAAATTGGTGGTATAAAATATAGTGGAAAAAAACTTTTAGATATATTGGATAGATATGCTCGTGAAGCTTACTTTTTTAAAAATGATAAAAAATGTAAAGCATATGGCATGGATATATTGTGGTATCTATGGTGCGGTCCTAATTCTCCAGTATTTGGTAAAGCTAGAATGACTACTTTTGAAAGATACTTTATTAATGATAAAGAAACTCACAAAGAAAAAAAGGACTATTATTATGATTATAGAGATAATGAAAAAATTTGCAATAATATTTTAAGAAATTTTAATTTAAATCCCGATTGCTCTCATATTATTAATGGACATATTCCTGTAAAAACAAAAAAGGAGAAAGTCCTATAAAAGCTAATGGGAAATTACTAGTTATAGATGGAGGTTTCTGCAAAGCTTATCAGCCTCAAACAGGTATTGCAGGTTATACTTTAATTTATAATTCTTATGGCCTTTTACTTACATCACATGAACCTTTTTCATCTATAAAAAAAGCTATTAGAGAAAATAAAGATATTTTATCTTCGACAATTATATTAGAACATGCAGCTAGCAGAAAAAGAGTAGCAGATACTGATATTGGTAGAGAATTAAAAAAACAAATTAAAGACTTAAAAATGCTTTTAATCGCCTATAGAAAAGGACTTATAAAAGAGAAAAATGGAATCAAATAAAAACTGGAGCCATTAAATAAAAATCGATATAAGAACAGGAAGCCTTTAAATAATAATTATAATTAATGTTTCAACTTTCGCAGATGAAAAACAACCGCTGCGGGAAATGATATCTTGCTCAGAAACCTTTCACTTCAGTAACAAGTTCTAAGCTTTACTCATATTGAAAAAAGATTTTTTAATTAATATTCCATAGGAATCAGTAATTGAAAAATGACTTTTTTCAAATTCGTAAAGCTAAGAACTTGTAAACTTTGTTCAAATGTTTCTTACGCAATATATCATTTCCCTTCGCTAGACAGTATTTTTGTACTGCGAAAGTTGAGTTATTAATTGTTAATTTTCCTTTCCCTTACATGCCATTATCAAATTGTGAAGTAATATTAAAGTAGTAACTCCTCCTACTCCTCCTGGAACTGGTGTAATAGCCTTCACATAATCTTTTACATTATCATAATCTACATCTCCACATATTCTTCCATCTTTAAAATTTATTCCAACATCAATAACTATTGAATTTTCATTAAAATATTCTTTACCAAATATAAGTGGCTTTCCAACTGCAGCTATTACAATATCTGCATTTGAAGTTATTTCTGCAAGATTTTTAGTTTTAGAATTACATATTGTTATTGTAGCATTTTCGGAAAGTAACATCATTGCAAGAGGTTTTCCTACAACCATACTTCTATTAACAATTGCTACATTCGAACCTTCCAATGAAATTTGATAATATTTTAATATTTCCATTACTGCTTTAGGAGTACATGGTACAAATCCACTAATATTTCCTTCAAATATTTTTTCTAAATTATATGGATTCATACAATCAATGTCTTTTTCAGGATTGATATGTGTTTTTATTATTTCATAATCCAAATGTTTTGGTAATGGTCTAAATAGTAATATACCCTGTATTTCTTCATTTTGGTTAATTTGTTCGAGATTTTTCATGAATTCTTCCATAGAAATCTCTGTTTCATAACTGTAAATTTCTGTTTTTACTTTCATAGAATTAAATTTTTTTACTATGCTATTTCTATAAGAAATATCTTCTGGTTTATTTCCTACCTGAATAATTGCTATTGTAGGTATTATATTCTTTGATGCTAAATTTTCAACCTCTAATAATATATTATCCTTTAATTTTTGTATTACTTCTTTACCTTTTAACTTAATACTCATCTTTTGCAAAACCCCATTTCTGCTATTGAATTAAAAAAAATACCAATTATATAAAAATAATTGGTATTTTTTAATTTATCATATATAGTTTATTATGGTCAAGTTTTTTTACTGCGAAAGTTGAGTTATTAACTATCCATTTTACCTAGGGATTCATTTATATTGGCTAATCTTGATTGTAACATCTCTTTTTCTCTTTCAAGCGAATCCTTTTCGTAAGAATCACTATACCCATTAAAATAAGATCTCCTACAAAACCCATTACGTCTTCCAAATCCTCCTACTCTGCATCCTCTTCCAAAATTATTTCTTCTAAAATTATTTCTGCCACCATATACTACTGTTGCATTACCAGTTTCATATGTTGTGTTACAATAGCCTAATCCTCTTCCTGTTATTGGACCCCTACCATCAGGTCCTGTTCCATCAAATCTTGGCATAATAAAAACCTCCTTTTATTTTTGAACATATACCCTATACTTTTATTATATACAGTTTTGGGCATATGTCAATAATATTTTAACAAAAAAAACAGATTTTATTCTATAATTTAGATTAAAATCTGTTTTGTAGTATATTAACCACTCTAAAACTCTTATATTCTATAAGTTGAAGATATGATTAAACACTTCTATATATAATTTTATATAAGATTTATTTATCTTGTTTATAATACATATTTAAATACCATCCAATAATGACAAAAGCTTCCTGCCAATACAAACAAATGGAATATTTCATGAAATCCAAAATATTTAGAAGTTATTTTAGGCCATTTTGTTGCATATATAACTGCTCCAACAGTGTACAGAACTCCACCCATAACCATCCATAATATACCTCTTGCTTCCATAGTTTTTGAAATAGGTGAAAGTAAAAATACAGCTAACCATCCCATTAGTACATAAAACATTGTGTAGATCCATCTAGGCATATTAAAACATAACATTTTAAGTAATATACCAGCTAAAGCCAAAGTCCATATACTAATAAACATTATCCATCTTAATTTTCCTTGAAGAGTTATGAGGCATATTGGAGTATATGTTCCTGCTATTAATACATATATCATTGAATGATCTAATTTTCTAAGAACTTTAATCACATTGTCTTTAGCTTTTATTAAATGATATACAGTACTTGCTGTATATAGCATTATTAAACTTAACCCAAATATTATAACTGCTACTATACTTAAAATATGCACATTTGGAATTGATCTTGCATAAAAAATAAGTAATATCATGCCTATTAAAGATACTATAGCTCCCAACATATGAGTTAAACCACTTACGGGTTCTCTAAATTTTCTTATCACTTTAATCCCCTCACTTTTTCATTACTTTAGCATCTAGTTTTCAATACTACGTGTTGTTATATTAAAATGTTATCACATAGAAGTTACAATGTTAACTCTTAAATATCCTTGTTACAACCATTTATGGTTAACTAATTCAATAATTCTTACTTTTTATGCAATTTTCTTTCAAATTCCATTTCTATATAATATTATATACAATATATAGTATACAATACTATGTGTTGAAGTTTTTCTATAAATAGATTACAATTAGAACAACAATTAATAAATTTATTTGTATTAGGAGTGACTTCAATGAATTTTGATGAACAAACTTTGACTTCTCTTGTAGAAGATTTAAATTTAAATAAAGATATAAAACTTTCTGACATACCTCAATTAGATTTATATATGGATCAAATAATAACTCTATTTGAAAATAATTTAAATCACTTGAAAAGAAATGATAAAGATAAAATATTAACTAAGACAATGATAAATAACTATACTAAATCTAAAATACTTATGCCTCCATCTCGTAAAAAATATTCAAAGGAACATATTATATTACTTATATTAATATATAATTTAAAACAAGGTCTTTCTATAAATGATATAAGCTTGCTATTTAATGACATAGTAAAAAATCTAAAAGAAAATGAAGATATTAAACTAGATTCACTATATCAAACATTCCTTGATATTAAAAGCATTCAAGGGAATGATTTTAAAAATCAGTTTTCCCAACTATTAAATTTGATTAAAGATAAGACTAACGATTCACCTGATGAGAATATTGATTTATACAGAATTGTTGTTACAGTATTAACTTTAATAAATGAATCTAATATCAGGAGAAGAATGGCAGAAAAAATTATTGACGAATATTTTGTTGAAAACTTACCTTCTCAGTAAAAAAATATATGGGGAAATTTTAAAAATTAAAATTTCCCCATATATTTATTGAAAACTTAATTCTATTTTATTATCTTTTAAAACAAGTCTTGCATTAAAAATATTACCTTTTTTTGATTTAAATCCTGTTATCATATCAGTTTTATTATTTCTTATCAATTTTCTTATTTGTTCTGGAGGAATATTTTTTTCACAAATTTTTCCTATGAAAAATTTACAACCACTATTCCAATTGTTGCAGCCATATCCTTTACTATTCTTTACTATATGACCATTTTTACAGAAAGGACATATACCTAATATATTATCATTTTTACTTTCATCAACTTTAATTTTGTTATCATTAATAACTCTTGAAAACATTTTTTGTCCATTAATTACTTTATTAAAATCTAATACTTTAGTTATATTTTTCTTTACGTAATCTTCAAGTTTATTCATAAATATATCAGGTTGTATTTCATTCTGCGCCACCATATTAAGTCCTTTTTCCCAACTAGCAGTGAGTTTTGGATTTAATAAACTAGGAATAGATCTTTTTATAACTTCATAAATCATTTCTCCTTTTAATGTTGGAGTTATTACTTGAGTTTTTTTGTTTGTCTTTATGTATTCAATTCTATCCAATTTTTTAAGTATTTCAGCTCTTGTAGCACTTGTTCCTATTCCTGAACCTTTTATTTGTTCACGAAGTTCCTCATCTTCAATAAGCTTTCCTGCGTTCTCCATAGAAATAATCATAGATCCTGATGTATATCTTTTTGGTGGTGAAGTCTTTCCTTCTTTTACATTTAAGTTATTAACATTCACTTTTTGACCTTTTTTTAAATTATTTAAAAAACTCATGTCCTTATCCGATTTTTTACTCTTTTGATCATTTAATACCTCTAAATATCCCTTTTTTATACATACCTTATTGGATGTATAAAAAAATTCCTTCTCTATCTTAGTTACAACAGATATTTTGCTATATTGAGCATCTGGATAAAATATGGCTAAAAATCTTCTTACAATTAAATCATATATTTTTTTATTTAAATCATTTAATTTATTATAATTTCCAAGCCCTTCTCCAGTTGGGATTATAGCATAGTGATCTGTTATCTTTTTATCATTAACATATTTAGTTTTTTCCAAACCTTTATACCATTTTTCATTTAGTATTTTTTCTGCAATTCCACTAATTTCAGATTCTACTTTATGAACAGTCAATTTCTTTATGTTTTTATGAATTTCTTTTGCTACAGCTTTAGATAACACTCTTGCATCTGTTCTAGGATATGTAAGCATTTTTTTCTCATACATTTGCTGGATTCTACTTAAAGTCTCATCAGGATTAATCTTAAACCTTTTAGAACATTGATTTTGAAGCTCTGCTAAATTGAATAATAATGGTGCTTTTTTATTTTCTTTCTTTTTTGTTATTCGTTCAACTAATACATCATTATTTTCACTTTCCACATTTAATTTATCTATCAATTTGTCTGCATCTGTTCTATTTTTAAATCCTCCATCATTATATAATAATGTTGATTCAAAATAAGATGAACCTTCAACAGCCTTCCATTCACCTTCATATATTAAATCATCGTCTACTTTAAAACTTGCTACTATCTTATAAAACGGTGTTTCTTTAAAATCTCTTATTTCTCTTTCTCTACTTGCTACCATTCCAAGTACACAAGACATAACTCTTCCCACTGCAACTACAGTTTTTTCACTACCTAGAGTATTTGAAATAGTTTTTCCATATATAAGCGTTAATAATCTAGAAAAATTAAGTCCCAGTAAATAATCTTCTTTTGCTCTTAAATAAGCAGAATGTGCAAGGGCATCATACTCAGAAAGAGGTTTTGCTTCTTTTATTCCTCTCTTAATTTCTTCCTCTGTTTGAGAATCTATCCAAACTCTCTTTTTATCTTTATTCTTTACCCCTACCATCATATCTACTAACCTATATATATATTCTCCTTCTCTACCAGAGTCTGTACAAACATATATAATAGTTATATCTTCTCTAACTAAAAGCTGTTTTACAATATTAAATTGTTTCGCTGCACTAGGAATTATCTCATATTTATATTCTTTAGGTAAAAAAGGTAATGTATCTAAAGACCACCTTTTTAGTTTTTCATCATATGCCTCTGGATAACTCATAGTAACTAAATGTCCAACACACCAAGTAAATATAGCTCTGTCACTTTCTATATAACCATTTTTCCTGCTACCTTTTACATTTAATAATTTTACAAACTCCATTGCTACAGAAGGTTTTTCTGTAATAAATAACGATTTACCCATTAAAAAACCTCACTATCTATTTATTTTTATACTAGAACTATAATTATATATAATTCTTATGCTATTATCAACTCCACTGAGTAAGAATAAAGTCACATATTGTATAAATCCCATTTCACTTATGAAGTATAAAATCCAGTTGATTATACTCTATACTTATATATTGTATCATATTTAACTTAATCACATCTAAATATAAATAGGCTTCTAATCTTCAGGTGGAGTTTTTAACTCAATGTGAAGATTAAAAGCCCTTATACAATGCCCATTACCTCTTACCCCACTTCTATATAAAGAAGTCTTAGCGATGATAGGCATGGTATTAATTCAAATTTTTGAAATATTAATTAGAATAATAAGCTGTTCTATCTACCTTATATCCATACTCATTTACATATGCGTCACTCTCAATATATACATATAAAGTATCTCCTTCTACTACAACCCACTTATCTGATACATTTCCTGTAAAACTTTTTACTACATTTCTATCTTTATCTAAAACATAAACATAATCATATCCATTTTCTGTAGATATATTAGAAAAGTGAACTGCAACACGTTGAGCTCCTTCTTTAGAATATTTTTGTGATTTTTGGTAATTATTTGGATAGTTATGAGGTGATTCTATACTCATATCCTCATAATTCCATTTATATTCTCCTGAGCTTGATCCTCCATCATTTCCCTTTATTCCTACTTTAGCAAATGCATCTTTTACAACATCTACAGCATGACTATCTTTTCCATACTCTTCTGTCGCAGCACTAATCACACCATCTCTAGCTTCTGAAAAATCTGAATTATATCTCCAATAATTTTTATTAGCTGAATAGAATATTTTTGCCATAGCATCTCTACCCAATTCTTCTCCTATATAATAAGCTGCATGATTTATTATTCCACAATTTACATGCACTCCACCCCTGTCTTCATATATAGTACAATCTTTATATTCACTCATATCAGCTGGTTGTGAACTAAAAGCTCCATTATGAGGATTTGACATATCTCTCAATGCATCCCCCTTTATTCCTGGTGTAGTACAATCTTCACCTATTAACCAATCATCATTATCCACTGCTGATGCCATTATATCTGAAAATGCTTCATTTAAAGCTCCTGATTGAAATCTATAGTCAAGATTCGAACAATAACTTGTAACACCATGACTTAATTCATGAGCAACAACATCTAAAGCACCTGATATATTACTAAGATCTTTTCCGTCTCCATCACCAAAAAACATTGCATTATACGATGCATACCAAAATGCATTATTAAATTCATTACCTACATGAACAAAACCATCTATATCCATTTGTTTATTATCTATACTATTTCTACCTAACTTATTTTTGTAATAATCATATACTTTTGAAAAGTTTACATAACCATCTACTGCTGCTGTTTGATTATTATCAATAAAGTTATTATCTTTATCTCCTACTAATTGTGATTCTCTTTTTACAGCTTCCTTACTACCATAATTGTATATATTCTTCTCATTAACTTTATGGTTTGTATCATATATTTCAATTACACCTTTCATATCTTTAGTTGTATTATACAAATAATATTTTCCATTTTCATAATAGGTTGGAAATTGAACATTGCCATAAATATTAGATTTTCCTGTTCCCATTGTAGTTGTATTATCTTTTGGTGCTTCTGCCTCTATTTTATTATTATCCTTTGTTGGTTCTGAATTTTCTGAATTTTCTGTTTTAGTTTTATCTACCTTTTTATTTTCGTCATCTTCACTAGACTTTTCTTTTTTATTCTTCTGAGCTTCTTCAGGTTTTTGTTTTTTTTCTTCTTTATTATTTGATTTATTTTCTACTTCAGAATCATCCATCATCAAAACAGGTGTATTATTAAATTTATCTACGATTTGTCCATTTTCTGCATTTACAAATATTTTCCAGTTTCCTTTATCACAATTTAATTCTACTACATAAACAATATAAGGTTTTTCTTCAAATTTATATAAATACAATTGTGCTTTTGGTCTAAATACCTTGTTAGGTTTTATATCTTCTTTTGCATATTTAATAGCTTCTGATGCTTTTATTTTAATCTTTCCGTTCCAATCAATATTCTCAAATTCTTTATCTATTTCCCCATTAATAGCATACATTTTTCCATTTTCATCAGTATGGAATATCACTTCTCCACCATATACAGGGATATCATTTATTTGATAATTAGTACGATAATGTTTTTTTCCATTCTTATCTTTTATTACTTTTTGTACTGAAAAATCACCTTTTTTCAATCCAAACATATCATTATTTTTATCTAAAAACTCTTCTAAGTCATTAAAATCTTCTATTTTCCATTTCATCAATTCACTTCTAACAAACTGTGGAAACTCTTCATCATCCCAAAAAATCTTAAAATCTTCTCCAAAGAAATCTTTAATAAAATCATCATCTTGAAATAAAATTCCTTTTGTGTTATTATCCTTTGTCCTATTTTCTAATGCTTTTACGCTAGTCGTTAATCCTGTTGTAAAAACCATAGCTGAAGCAATTACTAATGAAATTACCTTTTTATTCATTTATATCCTCCCTATTATATAATTTAAAATTTGTTTGTAGATAATTTTTAACTCACTCAATATTCAATATATTCATTTTTTATTCTTAGGTTACTAACTTTGAAAAACATATAAATTTAGAAAATTAGAGTAACATCACATGATGGAATAAATATTTTATGAAAAGCTAAAATAGAATAGAATTTAAAAGTTGGGTAAACTTTATTTTATGAAAATAATCAATTACATTTTAACATTTTATAACTTTATTGTCAATAATTTCATTTAATTGTTCTTTATTTATTTACTTCTGCATATCTTATTTAATTAATATTACGCTATACGAATAAATATTCCATTATTGTGAATAAATATATACTTTTTTTAGTATAAAGAGCAAAGACATACATTGAATAAAAAAAATCTCCTATCTTTTACGGAAGGAGATTTTCACCATAATAACTTATATCAATTTTTATTAGCTATAGCATTATTTATTTTATCAATAATTGTTTTAGGATATCCCATATACTCAAGTATTTTTACCGCATTTCTAGTTGAAGATATTCCTTCTTTTATTTTATAATCAAACTCTAAACCTTCTTTTCCTACATTTTCAGTAAAATAATAACAATCATACATATCGTCAACCATATTAGTTATCTCTAAATCATGCGTAGCAACCATTACAAGTGAATTATTTTGGCTTAGATATTTAAGTATTTCTGATGCTGCATTAATTCTTTCTATAGGATTTGTTCCTCTAAAAATCTCATCAATTAAAGTTAATATTGGATATTTATACGCATTAGTATTTTTAATTATTCTATATAATGCCTCTGCCTCTCCCATATAATAACTTTTACCACTAGAAATATTATCACTTACACTTATTGAAGTAACCACCCTGAAAAAATCCCCTTTATATTTTGAAGCAGTACATGTATATATTGTCTGAGAAAATAAAGCATTAACTCCTATAGTTCTCAAAAATGTAGATTTTCCAGACATATTAGACCCTGTAATTATAATATTTCTCCTCATATCTAATGAATTATTTATTGGTTTTTCTAATAGAGGATGTATAATATTCTCAACATCTATACTCTTAGAACCATCTACAAAAGTAGGTTCTATATATTTAATTTTTTCCCTATAAGAAGCTATTGATATAATAGAATCTATTTCTCCTATTAATAAATAAATTTGTTTTATAGAATCAATGTTTTTATTAATATCATCTATAACTTGAAAGAAAGTCCTAGCTTGATTTAAAAGAAATATGTTTATGTATTCTATAATCATATCCATTCCTTCAGTATTACTCATTTGCAATGCTAATGATTTTTTCATTATAGAATTACATTTTTCAATATTTTTCTTTAATTCATTACTATACTCTTCAAATACCTGTCCATTTTGCATTTTTGATATTTTCTGTGCAGAACTTAATACTTTACCTAAATATCCAATAGATGATATATCTGTTCCTACCATTTTTTTTGTTTTGGAATGTATATAATAATTAATACAATATACTAATAATATAGGAAGTACAGCACTAGCAGCTCCTTTTGTAAAACCTAATATAATAGCACCTATAGCTGCCATTGTCATTATGTATACTAAAGGCTTCATTTTAGTAGAATAGTCAATTTTATCCCATATAAAATCTACTATTGTTTTTTTATAATCAGTTCCTATTTTATGTAAAAGTAGTTCAATTTCTTCTCTCTGTTCTACATTTTGTTGAAAATATTTTATTTTGTCACCTCTCTTTTTAAGTAATTCGTATCTAAATTCAGGTTTTCTAAGCATATAATATAAATAATGTTGTCCAGGAGTAGACAAAGTTCTATCTAGTTTAGAAAACACCTTATCCATGTCCAAATCAAACCATGTTTGATCATCAATTAAAAAATCCTTCTCGTTTTTAGCTAAATTATCAAATAATTTTTTTATTGATTTAAAATCCCTTTTACGCTTTACTTCTTGTCCCCACTGTTCTCTAAGATTTATCATTGTTTTAAAGTTTTTTCTCTTAAAATAAAACTTTAAAGATGCTGTAAAGGGTATTAAAGAAATGAAAACTCCAAAACCATAAAGTTTATTATCTCCTAAAGATAAAGAAATAAATATATACAAAATTGCTATACCAATTAATAAAAAAGCAGCAAAAAATGCGCTAGCAATTCTCTCCTTTTTAACTAATTCACTTTTATTCATATATGTAACCTCCTTCATTTAATCATTATATATAAATTATTGATTATTTTCTACAGTTTTCTAAATCACAATGAACATTTTTACATAATTATAAAAAAACATTGAATATATTTCCTGCATACTATATAATTGAAAAATAAATACGGAGGCATAACTGTGAAAAATATTTTTAATATAGCACATAGAGGTGCTAGTGCTTACTATCCTGAAAATACTATGTTAGCTTTTGAAAAAGCTCTACACTTAGGTAGTACCGGTATTGAACTCGATGTTCAACTTACTAAAGATAATATTCCAGTAATAATACATGATGAAAAAGTTGATAGAACAACTAATGGTACAGGTTATGTAAAAGATTATACTTATAGTAAGTTATATAAATTAGACGCCGGAGTTAAAAAAAGCGAAAAATTTAAAGGGGAAAAGATTCCCTCCTTGGATTATTTTTTAGAATATGTTAAAAATAAAAATATACTAATAAACATTGAACTAAAAAATACTTTAATTTCACATGAAAATATAGTTATTGATAAAATCCACAAATACAATGTACAAAATAATGTTATTATTTCATCATTCAATCATAGTTCATTAAAAAACTGTAAAACTATAGATACTAATATTAAAACCGCAATATTATACAGTTGTCTAATATATAATATACAACAATATGCAGAAACTCTTAATGTAAATGCACTTCACTTACCCTTTTACTGTGTAGATAACAATACTGTAAAATCAGCACATTCAAAAAAATTCATGATAAACACTTATACTGTAAATAATAAAAACCGTATGATTGATATGATAAGGTTTAATGTAGATGGAATAATAACAGATTATCCTGATATATTAAGTAAGTTATTGAAAAAGATTAACTAAAAATGATTTTGACCATAGGTTTTTACCTTTGGTCTATTATTTAAAGGAGTGATTATATATGACTGAAACTATAAATTATGATTCTTTGCTTATTTTATCTATATTTGCATTTATTACTCCCATTATTATTAATTCTATGAAAAAATTTAAAATTCCATTTGTAGTTGGAGAAATATTTGTTGGAATTATAATTGGGAAAAGCTTTTTAAATCTGGTACATGAAGATGTATGGATTAGTTTTTTATCTCATTTAGGTCTTGCTTACCTTTTGTTTTTAAGTGGTTTAGAAATAGACTTCGATCAAGTAAAAGTAGGTAAAGAAAAGAAAAAAGCCATACTTAGAATTCTATTATCATTTTTAATGTTTGGTATTTCTTTATTAATTTCATACATAATTGCGCGAATACTATTTAATCTACAAATTGTTAAAAATATTTCTTTTACAGCACTTTTATTTGCAGCTTCAGCACCGGGACTTATAGTTCCACTTTTAAAAGAGAGAAAAATACTAAATACAGAATATGGGCAAACTATACTTATATTTTCATTGATTTGTGAATTTGTATGCTTAATATCAATAACTTTTATTTCTTCAACTATAATCTATGGATTTAGTTATAAAAATTTTTTATTTATAATTCTATTCATATTAGCCTTTTTACTATATAGATCTTTAAAAAAATTCTCTCGTAAAATTGATCTTTCAACTTCTTTCTTTAGTAATTTACATATAGGTGTTCGTGCTGCTTTTGCTTTAATACTTATATTAGTAACAGTTTCAAATAAAATCGGTACAGAAATAGTTTTAGGTTCATTCCTTGCAGGAATAATCTTCAGCTTAATGTTGGATAAAGAAAAAGAAGAGCTTAAATACGAGCTAGATATAATAGGATATGGATTTTTAATACCAATATATTTTATCATGGTAGGTGTTAATTTAGACCTTACTTCTGTTTTTGATAATCCAAATGTTATTTTTCATATACCAATATTCTTAATAATAATTTTTGTAGTAAAATTAATACCTTCTTTGCTTATGACATTTACTTATGGATTAAATAAAGCTATATCAGGTTCCCTTATGCTTTCTGCTCAACTTAGTTTAATGATAGTTGGTGCTCAATTAGCATTTAATTTAAAACTTATAAATTCCTCAGAGTATTCAGCTTTTATACTTACTACTGTTATATCATGTATATTATTCCCTCTTTGTTTTGATAGAATATTTAAACCTGATAATGTAGAACAATTGCAGGACTCTGCAGTAAACAAAATATCTATTATGGAAGTAGTACCTCTTAATAAGGAAATTTATAATAAAACCTTACAGGAAATTGATTTTCCTCATGGCTTTAGAGTTTTTCTAATAATAAGAAATGGAGTAGAAATACTTCCTGAAGGTGATAATAGGATTATGAAAGGTGATAGACTTATAATAGCTGGACTTACTAAAGAATTAGACAATATTTTATCTATCTTAAATGGAAAATAAAATAATTATTAATTCAACTTTCGCAGGTGAAAAATAACCGCTACGGTAAATGATATCTTGCTTAGAAACCTTTTACTTTAAAGATAATTAATAGTTAATAATTAATAATTAATAATTAATAATTAAGGAAATTTTGCCTTAGGGCAAAATAACTAATATAATTAAAGATTTTTGCTAAAGCAAAAATCAACCTTCATTATTAATTTTTAATTCTTAATTCTTAATTGATTTCAAATGTTTCTTACGCAAGATATCATTTCCCTTCGCTAAGAAGTGTTTTTTTACTGCGAAAGTTGAGTGAATAATTAATAATTAAGGAAATTTTGCCTTAAGGCAAAATAACTAATTGTATAATATTTTAAAAAATCAACCTTCATTATTAATTTTTAACTCTTAATTTTTAATTGTCCTTAAAAGCTTCCTTAATCTTATACGTTTTTTATTTACTGTAAAAATTTTCTTATTTAAACTTTACACTTTATACTTTAAACTTTGCTTTTTAGTCCTAATATTCCCATTATGTATCCATAAATTCCAAAACCACTTATTTGTCCAATACAAGCACCCGCTGTTACTGATTTATGCCTAAATTCCTCTCGTGAATAAATATTACTTATATGAACTTCTACTGTTGGTATTGAAACCGCCTTTAATGCATCATATATAGCAATACTATAATGTGTATATGCTCCTGGATTAATTACAATACCATCATATTTTCCATAAGCATTTTGTATATAATTAATTATTTCACCTTCTATATTACTCTGTACAATTTCTATATTATCAACTATTTTACTTCCTTCTTTTTTTAAGTACTCACACATTTCATCATAATTCATTGTTCCGTAAATGTCTTTTTCTCTAATTCCTAACATATTTATATTGGGACCATTAATTATCAGTATATTCATCTTCACATCTCCTAAACAAATATATAATATATCTAAATTATATACTTAAAGCTTCAATAATACTTTTTATTGTTTTTTCTATAGTTTCATCATTAATAATTTCAATATCACAATACTTCTTATAAAGCTCTATTCTCTCATCATATAATTTATACAATTTTTCTTTTCCGTCTTTTAAAAGTGGTCTAGTATTAGTATTAATATCTGAAATTATATCTTCTATGGGCCTGTTTATAAATATAATTATTCCATTTTTCTTTAGTGCATGTATATTATTTTCTCTCTTTACTATCCCACCACCAGTGGAAATAATCTTAGGATATGTACTGCTTATCTGTTCTGTTATTTTACTTTCTGCATCCCTAAAAACTTTTTCACTTTTAGAAAACAATTCCTTAATTGTCTTTCCAGTTGATTTTTCTATACATTCATCTAAATCATAAAGTTTTAATTTAATTTTTTGTGATAATATTTTTCCTGTTGTTGTTTTACCACATCCTGGCATTCCAATGAGAACAATATTTTTATTTATTTTTTTCATAACATCACTCACAATCTTACAAAACCTTTTAAAATATAATTATATTTCTACTCAACTTTCGCAGTAAAAAATACTTCTCAGCGAAGGACAATAATATATTGGGTAAGAAACATTTAATATCAATTAACAATTAATAATGTAGAAAAGTTGAGATTTTTATTTAAAATGCTTGTTTTATTGCTCACTATTCCTTAGAATTTCATCATATATTTTATCCATAACATCTTTTTTAATCTCAACATTATTCCACAATTCTTCTGCCTTAATAGCTTGACCTACTAACATATATAATCCATTTATAGTTTTACACCCTAAATCTTTTGCTTCTTTCAAAAATAATGTCTCGGCAGGATTGTATATTAAATCTACTGCTGCACTAAATTTACTTAAAATATTTTTATCAACAATACATTCATCATTATTAGGATGCATTCCAACTGGAGTACAATTGATTATTATATCCTGATTATTTAAATGATTTAGTTCGTCATATGATACTATTTTATGGTGAGGATATATATTTTTACCCTTTTGTATATTTGTACTAGCAAATATTATATTGTTAATACCATTATCTTCAAGGTATTGAACTACAGCCTTAGAAGCTCCACCTGTTCCTAGTACTACTGCTTTTTTCCCTTTAATAGAAACCTTAAATTTATCTAACATCATACCAAATCCATAATAATCTGTATTATATCCTATCATTTTGTTATCCTGAAAAACTAAAGTGTTTACAGCTCCAATTTTTTTTGCTTCCTCTGATACTTCATCTAAATATTGCATTACCTCTACTTTATATGGTATTGTGACGTTTAATCCACTTACTTTAATAGCTTTAAAGCCTGTACAAGCATCTTTCAAAGATTTTTTATCCACCTCAAAGAGATGATAGTAAGCTTCTAATTTAAAATCCTGAAATACCAAATCATGTATTTGGGGTGATAAACTATGTCCTAGCTTTTCTCCTAATAAACCAAATAATTTCAAACCTGTCCCTCCAGTAAAACTCTATTTATCGTAATCATTTGTGTATTTATCAAATATTATTTTACTTTGATATTTTCTACTTACAGACATAAGTGATTGTAAAAATTCTTTTGTAGGTATTTTTAATTCTTTATTTTTAAGTCTAGAAATGTTTTTATTTATAATTTCTTCTTCTCTTTTTTGATTTAATATTGGAATATTATTTTGCTGTTTATACTCAGCTACTTTCATTACTACATTCATTCTTTCTTCAAATAATTTTACTATTTCCTTATCTATATCATCTATTTTTTCTCTTATTATATCTAAATTCTCCATATAAACACCTACTTTCTACTATATATTTAATGTTGAAGCTAAATGTACTTTACTTTATTATTATATTATTTTTTAAATTTACTTATCATAAATCAAATCCAAAATCGTAATTGCTGCTGCCGCTTCAACTACAGGTACTGCTCTTTGAACTATACAAGGATCATGTCTTCCTATAACATTTAATTCTGAATTGGTCATCTTTTCAATATCTATAGTTTTCTGACTTTTTGATATAGATGGAGTAGGCTTAAAAGCACATCTAAATATTAATGGCATTCCATTTGTTATTCCGCCTAATATTCCACCATTGTTATTAGTATATGTTTTTACCTCATTATCTTCGTAATAAAATTCATCATTTGCCTTTGAACCATTCATTTCACTCAAATCAAAACCTGCGCCAAATTCTACTCCTTTAACTGCAGGAATTGAAAATAACATATGTGCTAGCATACTTTCTACTGAATCGAAAAAAGGATTTCCCAGTCCCTGTGGAAGGTTTATAACTCCACATTCTACTACCCCGCCTACTGAATCTCCTTCATCTTTAGCATCTAAAATTATTTTTTGCATTTGTTTACCTTTTTCTTCATTCAAAACAGCAAATTCTTTTTCTGCTAATTTTTTTAATTCATTTTCATTTATACATATAGGATTTAAAGAATCATCTTCCATATCTTTTATACTCTTTATATGACTTCCTATTATTATATTTTTGCTTAATAATATCTGCTTAGCTATTGCCCCTGCAAATACTAATGGAGCGGTTATTCTACCGGAAAAATGGCCGCCACCTCTATAATCATTAAATCCCTTGTACTTTACAAAGCCTGTATAATCTGCATGTCCAGGTCTCATTAAATTTTTCAGCTTTGAATAATCTTTTGATTTTGTATTATTATTTCTTATTATGGCACATAAAGGAGTACCTGTAGTTGTCTCATTAAAAAAGCCACTTAATATTTCAAACTCATCCCCCTCTTTTCGAGGAGTTGATAGTTTGTTTTTTCCTGGTGCCCTTCTTTTCATTTCTCTTTTTATATAGTCTAAGTCTAACTTAATACCTGGATATAGACCATCTATTACTATACCAATACCATTTCCATGAGACTCTCCAAATATGGTGATTTTTATATTATTTCCCCACACAGCACTCATGTATATTTCCTCCTAATTTCTTAAAATCATTCCAAAACTGTGGATAAGACTTACTTACCGCATTACTACCTTTTATTATTACCGATTCAGTGCACTTTATTGATGCAACAGCTAAAGCCATAGCTATTCTATGATCATTCCAGCTATCTACAACTCCTCCATTTAAAGTTTTTCTTCCCTGAATAACTAACCCATCTTCAAGTTCCTCTATATTAGCACCTAATATTTTCAATTCATTTGTTATAGCTTTTAATCTATCACATTCTTTTATTCTAAGTCGCTCTGCATTTATTATCTTTGTCGTACCATCACTTACTGATCCTAATACAGCAAGTATTGGTACTAAATCTGGACATTGTGAAGCATCAATGACTATACCTTTTGTTTGAGATTTAGATACTTCTACAAAATCTTCTTTTATTTTTATGTTTCCACCCATCTTCTTTATAATATCTAATATAACTTTATCCCCTTGAAGTGAATCCATTTCTAAATTACAGCAACTTATTTTTTCTCCTATAATTCCACCTACTAACCAAAATGCTGCTTGTGAAAAATCTCCCTCTACTTTGTAATCCTTGCTTATATATTTTTGATTACCCTTTATGTAAAATTCCTCATAATTATTGTTTTCAATTTCTATGTTGAAAGTTTTAAGCATCTGAAGTGTTAAATCTATATATGCTTTTGACTCTAATTCTGTAGTAATAATAATTTTTGAATCTCCCTTTAGTAAAGGTAATGTAAATAATAATCCACTTATGAATTGTGAGCTAATGTTTCCTTTTACTTTATATTCCCCATGGCTTAAACTCCCCTTAACTTCTAAAGGTAAATTACCATTATGGTTAGAATATTCTATTCCCTGTTTATCAAATATTTCATAATACACATTCAAAGGTCTTTCAACTAATTTTCCGCTTCCTTTAAAAGTTATTTTATCTCCTGTAAGTAACGCTATTGGTATTAAAAATCTTAAAGTAGATCCTGATTCTTTACAATCAATACTATTATTAATTAACTTTAATTTTTTTCTACCTTCTATATAGATTTTCTTATAATCTTGTAAATTTTTTTCTACTATATCTATACTAATACCTAAGGCCTTCATAGCTTCACAAGTAGCTATTATGTCTTGTGAAAATATTATATCATCTATTACACTTTTTTCTTCACTTAAACCAGCACATATTACTGCCCTATGACTCATACTTTTTGACGGAGGTATTTTTATTTTCCCACAAAGGGATGATGGATTTATTTTTAAATATTTCACTTTTATCACCTCTTAATTTTATTATTTTTAACTTCCAAACAACTTTTATTAATATTTATACTGTTTCATTTTATATGAATTTATGTAAATCCTTATTTTTATCTATAGGTTTTATTAAACTTTTTCCTATACACTCAATCAATATCAAATTTAAAATATTCCCCTTATTCTTTTTATCCAATCCAACTATTTCTGAAACTTTTTCACTATTTAAATTTGATATACTATAGGGTAAATTATACTTTACTAGTATTTCTTTTATTAGCGCAGAAGTTCCCTCTTTAGTAATACCTAATTGTTCACTTCTTTTAGTTATTGTATACATTCCAATTGCAACAGCTTCACCATGAGTATATGTTTCATAATTAAAAATCTTTTCTACAGCATGAGCTATAGTATGCCCAAAATTTAAAAGCATTCTTACATTATTATCTCTCTCATCTTTTTGTACAATGTCTTTTTTTATACTGCAGCAGGAATAAATAATATTGTCTATATCATTAAATAATTCTTCTTCATCTTTAAAGTTTAGTAACTTATGAAATAGTGTTTTATCTTTTATACAACCATATTTAATTACTTCTCCCATTCCATCATGAAAAAATCTTTTTTCTAATGTTTTTAAAACATTTGGATCAATAAATACAGCCTCAGGATGATAAAAACTTCCTACTAAATTTTTACCCCTTGGCAAATCTACTGCTACTTTGCCACCAATACTACTATCAATTTGTGACAATAAAGATGTAGGAATTTGTACAAAGGTAGTTCCTCTTAAAAAGGTTGATGCTGCAAAACCACCTAAATCACCTACAACTCCTCCTCCAAATGTTATTATTAAATCACTTCTAGTAATTTTAAAATCCAAAAGTTCATTATATACATTTTCAAGAGTACTTAAAGATTTACTTTTTTCTCCATGCTCTATTACTATAAAACTTACTAAAAAACCACTTTTCTCAAGTATTCCTTTTAATTTATCACCATATATTCTATAAACATTATCATCTGTTATAACTGCAATTTTTTCTCCACTATATATGTTTTTTAATTTTTCTCCTATATCGTTTAGTATTCCTTTTTTTATGTAAATATTGTAACTCTTATGAGAAAGTTTCACCTCTAATGTAGGCATTTTAAATCATTTCCTTTCTTCTAGTATTTCCTTCATCAAATATTTTCTCTAAGCACTGTTGATTTTTATTTTCTATGGATTTTTTAATGAACTCCAATTTATTTTGAAAATCATCAATTTGATTCATAATATTTTCTCTATTTTCTAAAATAAGTTCACTCCAAAGTTTAGAATTTATTCTTGCAACTCTAGTAGTATCCTTAAAACTTCCACCTGTACATATATTTTTGTTATTTAGCATTTCACTATTCATAAGTGCTGATGCTATTACATGAGGAAGTTGACTTGTAAAAGCAACCATTTCATCATGTTCCTTTGGGGTCATCTTTATGATTCTTTTAAAACCAATTTGTTTTAACATTTGTTTTAAAAGATTAATGTTTTCTTCTTTATTTTTTGAATTTGGGGTTAAAATAAAGTCCGCTCCTTCAAATATTTCCTTTGAAGCAAATTCTAATCCTTTAGATTCTCTTCCTGCCATAGGATGTCCACCTATAAAATCTACATAATCAGGTATAATTTTATTAATATTAATACTTATTTCTTCTTTAATTCCTGCAGTATCTGTAATTATAGCATCTTTTTTAAAATTATTCATATTATCTCTAATAAATTTTACTGTCATATTAGGGTATAAACATATTATAACTATATCAGATTTACTTAAAGGTATTTTGGAATCTAAGTATCCTTTGTCTATAATTTTTAAATTTTCTGCCTTTTTAATTATTTGTTCATTGATATCTACAGCCCATAAATTTTTAGGATTTAATTTTTTCAGTGCCATGGCAAAAGAACCACCTATTAACCCTAATCCAACAATTGTAATATTAAACTCCCATTTATCCAATTTAATCACTCCATTAAATTTCTTTATGTACAGCTTTTGAAATATCTTTTAAACTTTTCATTAACTCATCAAATCTTTCAGGTGTAATTGATTGATTTCCATCACATTTTGCGTTACTTGGATCATTGTGAACTTCAATCATAAGTCCATCTGCACCTACTGCTATAGCTGCCTTTGAAAGAGGTTCAACCATCCACCACAATCCTGCAGCATGACTCGGATCTACTATTACTGGTAAATGACTTAATTTTTTTATTACTGGAATAGCACTTAAATCTAATGTATTCCTCGTGTATTTTTCAAAAGTACGAATTCCTCTTTCACAAAGAATTACATTTTCATTACCTTCTGACATAATGTATTCAGATGCCATCAATAACTCTTCAATAGTAGCGGATAAACCTCTTTTTAATAATATAGGTTTATTTGTTTTTCCTACTTCTTTTAATAAATCAAAATTCTGCATATTTCTTGCACCAATTTGTATTACATCAACATCTTCAATAAACCTTTCAATTAAGTATGGAGACATTAATTCTGTTACAATTGGTAATCCAGTTTTCTCTCTTGCATACTTCAAAAGTTCTAATCCATCTTCTTTTAATCCTTGAAAACTATATGGTGATGTTCTTGGTTTGAAAGCTCCTCCTCTTAAAAATGATGCTCCACTGTTTTTTACTTTTTGTGCAATTTCTAAAATTTGATTTTCATTTTCTACGGAACATGGTCCTGCAATTATTGATATCTTTTTACCTCCTATAGTCTTATTATTTATATTTACAATAGTATCCTCTGGATGAAACATTCTATTGGATTTTTTATAAGGTTCTTGAACATATATAACTTTTTCAACATTTCTATTTGCTTTTAATTCATCTGGATCTATTTTGCTAGTATCACCTATTACTCCTAATATGTGATAGTTTATTCCTCTGCTCTCATGAATTTCACATTTATATTTTTCAATTTTACCCTTAATTTTTAATATTTCTTTCTGCTCTAAATTTTGTTTCATAACAATTATCACTTTTCTCTCCTCCTCAGTAAATTTTAAAAGCTAATTTTTGATAATAAAAAAAGAGCCTCATAATGAGACTCTTACAAACTCCACTAAAATTGTATATAAAAATATTAAATACTTATGGATACAGTTGTAAAATATGTTTTAATCCCATTAGAAAGGAAATTGAATATTTTTTTGTAAGACAAAAAACTAGCGTAAAAATAATAACCCCAGCTAAAATAAAACTTATTATATTGTCTTACATTTACCTTTCTAATAATTTTTTGCATAATTACTCCTCCATACTTTTTCCAACTTTAATTTGTTAAAGTGATTATATCAGATCTCAGTTAAATGTCAATAGTAAAATAATTATATTTTCACAAAATTCAATTTTAATTAAGATTAAATACCCCAACAATATCTAATACTTCTTTTGTCATTTCTCTAAAGTTTTCAGCAGTTTGAGCAACTTCTTCAGTTGAAGCACTCATTTGTTCTGAGGATGCTGCAATTTCCTCAGAAGATGCTGAAACCTCTTGTGATATAGAAGATACTCCTTCAACTTTTTCTAAAATCACATTTTTTTCTTTATTTATTTTTACTGCTGTATTATTCGCTGATTGAATTTTAGGATTTATTTTATTTAAAGAATTTATTATAGTTTTAAAAGATCCAATGCAATTATTTATAACTTCACTAGATTTTTTTAATTCTTCATTTGTTTCACTACTTGATCTAACAATTTGATTTGTTTCACCAGAAATTTTTATTACCAAATTACTAATATTTTCAGAAGAATTTTTACTTTGTTCTGCTAATTTTCTTATTTCTTCTGCTACTACTGCAAAACCACTTCCTGCTTCTCCCGCTCTTGCTGCTTCTATAGCTGCATTAAGTGCTAAAAGATTAGTTTGCTCAGCAATTCCATTAATAATATCTGTTATATCATTAATTTGATTTATATTTGTACCAAGTTCATCTATTTTTTGTGTAAATTTCTTGAATGTATCTCTCATCTCTAATATTGTTTCAATAAGTCTTTGCATTTCACTATTACTTTTATTTGCAGAATTTTCAATTTCATTAGACTTAGAATTTATCTCCTCTATAGATACTACCATTTCATCTAATGATATACCAAAATTATTTAGAACACCTGTAATTGAAACTAAATCTTGGGCTTGTTCTCCCGTTCCTTTTGCTACATCTTGTATTGAATTTGATACATTTTCAGTAGATGATGCCATTTCTTCAGAAACAGCATTTAAACTTTCAGAAGTATCACTAATTATTTTTGATTTTGATTTTATATTATTTATCATATTAGAAACATTATTTAATGCTTTCTGCAAAGATTTTTTCATAACTTCAAATTCATTTTTTCCATCACTACATATATCTACTGTCAAATCACCTTGAGAAAGTTTCTCCAATATTAATGTAATTTCATTAGTACTATGTTTCATCGTTTTAATTGAACAATAACAAAATACACTTGAAACTATTAAAACTAATGACAATATTCTTACAAAATACCTTAAATTATTAACATATGTATTATATGAATTATCATATAAAGTATGTGAAACCTCTAAATCATGGTCTTTTAATTCTTTAATAGACGCTTCTATTCTTTCTCCAACCTCCGTTGATTTATTTAATTCTGCACTTGAAACTTTTTTACCCTGTTCTAATTTTTGTTTTGCACCTTTCCATATATTAATATACTCTGAATAATTTTTCTTAAAGTTATTGATTTGCTTAGTATCTACATCATCCATATTATTAGATGTATACTCTTTTAATCGTTTACTTATCCTACTATCATAGTCTTCTATTTTATTCTCACAACTGCTGTCATAGTGTTTCATTGCTTTGTTTACATATACCCTTATATTTACAAAATCTGCTCTTATGGAGGTTACATCTGTTATTGGTATCAATCTGTCCTTATACATTTTTTCCATATTATGATTGATTTTTTTCATATTATTAATTCCATTAAGCCCAATTAATAGAATTATTATTATAAAAAAAACTGACATTAAGAAAACTCCATTGGTCATTTTGAAGTTTTTGTAAAACCCTTTCATACCGTTCCCTTCTTCCCATTTTATTAAATTATGTATTTTTATTGAATATTTTGATTATTTATGACATACAACTAAATATTATAATATTATGAATATTTTGTCCATACTATTTAACGAATTTTGACAAAAATAAAAGGTGAAAACTCATTTTTCTATGAATTCCACCTTACTGATATTATTTCAATAATTCATAACTACTAAAAACTACTGGCATTTTTAAATTTTCCAATACTTTTTCTAGTAAAACTCCCTCTCGTTTAGGATAATTAAATCCATAACTTGCTTTAATGCATGATGTTATAAATTGCACACCTCTATCCAATGCTATAGGTAAACTATCTCCTTGTAAAAGACTTCCCACTAACACACTTGTAAATGCATCACCAGTTCCTGGATAATATGCTGGTATGTACAAACAACTTACTTTCCAAAACACATTATCTCTACTGTTATATGCAATAACACTAGTATTTTTATTAGACTCACTATCAGGTACACTAGTTATAATAACTGTTCTAGGTCCCATTTCTGACAACTCAACTAACCATTCTTTTACTTGCTTCTCGGTTATATTTTCTTTATAAGACTTATTTAAAAGATAAGCAGCTTCAGTAAAATTTGGTGTTATTATATCTGCTTTCTTTATTAAATTTCTCATATTTTTTACTATATCATCATCCATAGTTGTATACAATTTTCCATCATCACCCATAACAGGATCAATAACAACCAAATTATCTTTTGTGCTAAATGAATCAATAAATCTTGAAACTATATCTATTTGTCTATTTGAACCTAAAAATCCACTATAAATACAATCAAATTCTAAGTTAATTTTACGCCAATGGTTGATATATTCTTCCATAGAATCAGTTAAATCTACAAAACTATAATCTTCAAAACCTCCAGTATGAGTTGATAATATTGCCGTAGGTACAGGGCATACTTGTACTCCCATAGTTGATAATATTGGTATAATTGCTGTTAATGATGCTCTTCCAAATCCTGATAGATCATGAATTGCTGCAACTCTTTTCACAGGTCTTATCACATGAATCACCTTCCTATTTACTGTTTTAACATTCCTTAACTCAACTTTCGCAGTAAAAAAAATACTGTCTAGCGAAGGGAAATGATATATTGCGTAAGAAACATTTGAACAAAGTTTACAAGTTCTTAGCAATATATCATTTCCCGTAGCGGCTTTCTTTCACCTGCGAAAGTTGAGTTAAATTATTAATTTAATCTATATGTGTAATATCCCTTATAATTTACCACTTGTACATTACTATCTTTATCTAATCTATTAAATATATTTTCTATAGAAGAACACTTTCTTGAATCTAAAAAACTCTTAATTTCATATTGATTCATAGGATGTCTTCTTATAATACTAAGTATTGCTTCATAATCATCTTCAATCTCACTAAAAAATCCTTGAGAATCAAGATTTGCTATTGATATTCCTCCTAATACCTCTTGAGCCTTTTCAATAGTTTCACTTAAGGAAGGTTTAACCCATTGTTCAGCAGGTGGTCTCACAACTGTATTAATATACAATTTAGAAAAATGTATTTTATCTGTAAGATTTTTTAATTTAGTTAAAGAATCTTCATTATCATTTAATCCATTGATAAGCATAATTTCAAGCCAAAGTTGACCTTTATATTCTTTTGAAAATTCTACCAAGCCATTATAAACATCTTGGAATTTTATTTTTCCATAAGGTCTATTTATCTTTTTAAAACTTTCCTCATCATAAGCATCTAATGATGGTAAAACTATATCTGCATGTAAAAGCTGTTTTCTCACAGTTTCATTTGATAGTAAAGCTCCATTTGTAATAACTGCAATTGGCTTTGTTGTAAGTTCTTTTAATCCTAATATTAATTGATCTAAATTAGAATATAATGTAGGTTCTCCTTCTCCTACTATAGTTACAACATCATATTTAATGTTTTCCTCTAAATAATGTTTAAATTCATCTATTATGTCTGAAACTTTAAAAAATTCCTTTCGTTCATTTGTTAAATTATTAGTTCTTCCTAATTGACAATATACACAGCAATAATTACAATATTTTTTTGGAATTGGACTAACACCTACAGAAATACCCATTCTTCTTGAAGGTACTGGTCCAAATATATGTTTATAATTTGTCATATTCATCCTCCTTATGCACTTACACCTACATAAGCTAATTATTTCACACTTCATAATATTTTTCAATTGTATCAGTACAATTAGAAGATGTATTAAATCAAATAACTCAACTTTCGCAGATAAAAAATAGCCGCTACGGGAAATGATATCTTGCTTAGAAACTATTCACTTCAGTAACAAGTTCAAATGTTTCTTACGCAAGATATCATTTCCCTTCGCTAGGCAGTATTTTTGTCCTGAGAAAGTTGAGTTACTTAATTTTTAAGCTATGCACTTTTATGTTTTTTATTGCTAATACTTGTATCATTATATACATTTAAGTCTAACTCATTCTCTGAGTTTGCTACAACTACAGTTCCTACTGCATCCCCTGTTATATTTGCAGCTGTCCTAAACATGTCCACAATTCTATCTACACTTAGTACCAATGCTGCACCTTCTATAGGTAAACCTACTTGCTGTAATACCATTGTAAGCATAACAACTCCTGCACTAGGAACTCCTGCTGTACCAATAGAAGAAAGTACAGCTACTAATATCGCCATAATTTGCTGATATATACTTAAATTTATACCATAAACTTGTGCAATAAAGATTACAGCCACTCCCTGCATTATAGCAGTACCATTCATATTTATTGTTGCTCCTAAAGGTATTGTAAAACTACTTATTGATTTTGGAACTCCTAATTTTTCCTCACAAGTTTCAAGATTTGCAGGTATAGCTGCATTACTGCTTGATGTACTAAATCCTACCAACATAACAGAAAAATATTTTTTAAAAAATGTAATAGGGTTTACTTTTCCTAATAATTTCAAAGCTATTCCATTAATAATAAACATATATATTAGCAATACCAAAACTACTACTCCTACATATGTAAATAATGAACGTAATACATCAATTCCTTGAGTAATTATAACATTTGCAAGCAGCGCAAATACTCCAACTGGTGCAAATTTCATAACTATAGCTATAATTTTCAATAGTACATCATTTATTCTACTAAACAAATCAACTATTGGCTTTCCTCTATCTCCAATAAGAGTTATTGCTACTCCAAATAAAATTGCAAATACAATTACTTGAAGCATTTCTCCTTTTACCATAGCTTCAATAGGATTAGTAGGAACCATATTTACAAATATATCCATAATAAAGTCTGGTTTACTATTAGATAAACTTTTTATAGCTGAAATATTTTTTTCAACATGTCCAAAATTAAACATGTTAGAAAAAACTAATGCTAAAGAAATAGCTAAAGCTGAAGTTGCCATATAAAAAGCTAGTATTTTTCCACCTACTCTTCCCAATCTTCTTAAATCACTAACACTAGCTGTACCACATATTAAAGAAAATAAAACAAGCGGAACAACCACCATTTTTATGGCTCTTAAAAATATATCTCCCAATGGCTTTAATATCCATTTACTTATTTGTACATTTAATGTTTTAGGTAAATATAAATTAAAAACAATTCCCATTACTATACCTAATAACAAAGAAATTAAAATTTTATTAGTAAGAGATATTTTTTTTCTCTTCATGAAACTCCCCCTTATTTTATGTATTTATTTACATTTATTATAACACTTTACATTTAAATTCATTATTTTACAATAAATATTATATATTTTTAAAATTGCCTTAGATATTGTACCACATTAAAGAAAACAATTCAAAGAAATTATCGTACATTTGACAAACCTTTTTTATTTTTAATTCCGATTTTGTTCAATAAAGAAAATTATAATTAATTTTATTATTATGAATTTTCTCATTTTTGTATTTTTCTTTAATATTTTTTTTATTATTTAACATGTGCTAGATAGAGTTTACATTTTTTTCATATTATCGCCATATGTATGTCATATTTATAATTTATATTTCAACTACAACATAATATTAGAGGTGATATTTTTGATTTTGATTGAAAATTTAGTAAAACATTATGGAAAACATGAAGCTTTAAAAGGATTGAATTTAAAAGTAGACAAAGGTGAAATAGTAGGTTTTTTAGGACCTAACGGAGCTGGTAAATCTACCACTATGAACATTATTACTGGGTATATCTCCTCAACTGACGGTACCGTTAAAGTTGATGGTCTTGATATTTTAAAAAACCCACTGAAAGTTAAAAAAAAGATAGGCTATTTACCAGAACTTCCTCCTTTATATTTAGACATGACAGTAGAGGAATATCTTTTTTTGTTTCAAAACTAAAAAAAATAGAAAAATCTAAGCGTAAGGAACATATAGAAAAAATACTTGAAACAATAAAAATTAAAGATGTAAGACATAGACTAATTAAAAATCTTTCTAAAGGTTATAAACAAAGAGTAGGATTAGCTCAAGCAATAATAGGAAATCCAGAAGTACTTATACTAGATGAGCCTACTGTTGGGTTAGATCCAAAACAAATTATTCAAATTAGAGATCTAATTAAAAAACTAGGCAAAGACCATACTATCATTTTAAGTTCTCATATACTTTCAGAAGTCAACGCCATATGTGATAGGATAATAATAATTAATAAGGGTGAAATAGTCGCTCAAGGTTCTCCTGAAGAGCTTTCAAAAAAATTAACATATAGTAATAATTTGTTATTAAGAGTAAAAGGTTCTACTAACGAAATAACAAAAATAATTACTAAAATATCTAACGTTGAATCTGTAACAAAGAAAGGTGTTAATGAACCTAATACTGTAGATATACTTATAAAGTCAAAGAAGGACACTGATATACGTGAATCATTATTTAATGCTCTTAGCAATGCTAAATTACCAATTCTAATGATGCAACCTTTAGATTTAACTCTTGAGCAGATATTCTTAGAAGTTACAGACCATAAAAAGGAGGAATCTAAAAATGCTAACAATTTTTAATAAAGAATTTAAATCCTATTTTCATTCTTATATCGGATATATATTTTTAATTGTATTTCTATTAATTTCTGGATTATTATTTACTTTAAGTAATCTGTTACCTGGAAATGGTTTTTATAATGATTTAATTTACAGCATGAATTATATTTTTTTATTTCTTGCACCTCTTTTGACAATGAAACTTATTTCCAATGAAACCCATGAAAGAACGGATCAATTACTCTTTACAAGTCCTGTAAAACTTTGGGAAATTGTTTTAGGAAAATTTTTAGCTGCTTCTGCTATTTTCCTAATTGCAGTAATAATTACTTTCGCTTATCCCTTAATATTAAGTCATTTTGGAACAATTCCTGCTGGAGAAATAATTGGTGCCTATATAGGTTTTATACTAATGGGTATGTGTTTTATTTCTATAGGACTATTTGTTTCTTCTTTAACAGATAATCAAGTAACAGCTGCCTTTGGAACCTTTGGTGCATTATTTTTTATATGGTTAATTGACTGGTTAACTAGTGCATTACCTACTTCTGTTATATCTGGAATAATCTTTTGCGTACTCTTAGTATTGTTTATTTGTCTTATTATTTATAATAATACAAATAACATATATTTAAGCATATGTTTTGGAGTTTTAAGTTCAGTAATAATTTTAGCAATTTATTTTGTTAACAAATCTATCTATGATAGTCTTATAGTGAATTTTTTTGGATGGTTTTCATTATTAAAGCGCTATGAGCCCTTTAATATAGGTATGTTAAATTTAAGTTCCATAGTTTACTATATTACATTTTGTATAACTTTTATATTCCTAACAATTAAAACAATAGATAAACGAAGATGGAACTAGGAGGTACATGAATAATGAAAAAATTAGATATACTTAAATCATTTAAAAATAAAAAATTTAAATATGGAAGCCTCTCCACCCTAATGATTGCTATATTTTTATCTATCTTAATCATTATAAATTTATTAGTGGGAAAATTAAATTTAAATAAAGATTTAACCAAAAATAAGATGTTTTCTCTATCTCAACAAACTTATAAAATATTAAATAATGTAAAAGAAGACATAAAAATTTATGCCTTTTATAGGTCTGGACAAGAAAACTATGCTATGTCTACAGTTCTTGATCAGTATAAAAATAACTCAAAGAAAATTTCAGTTGAATATGTAGATCCAAATAAAAAAACTCAAATCGGTAAAAAATTCATTGAAGATAATACAAAAATAACTGATGGTACCCTAGTAGTTGAAGGTAAGTCTAAATTTAAAGTTATTGATTCCAATGAGCTTTTTAATTATAACTACAGTAACCCATACAATCCAACACCAGAGTCTATTGCTGTAGAGCAAAATATTACATCAGCTATATCTTATGTAACTTCTGATAAAAGCACTATAGTTTATACACTGCAAGGACATGATGAAAGTGAAATACCTTCCCAAGTATCCAAACAATTAGCATTAGAAAATTATTCAATGCAGCCAATTAACTTGTCAATTAAAGGTAATGAATTAAAGGAAAACTCTATTTTATTAATATCATCACCTAAAAGAGACTTATCTTCCCTAGAAGTAACTTCTTTAAAAAATTATCTCTCCAAAGGAGGTAAAGCTATATTTTTAATGGATTTAATCAAAGATGATTTACCTAATTTCCAATCAATATTAAATACTTACGGTATAACAACTCAAAAGGCTATGGTCGTAGAAGGAAATACTCAATATGTATCACAAAATCCTTTATACTTATTACCTAAGCAAGAAGATAATGATATTTTAAATTCATTAAATAACAATAAATTAAGAGTTCTTATTCCTGGGTGTCAAAATATAAAAATATCTAAATCAAAAGATAAATCCTTAGATATTGAATCTTTATTAGTAACTACCAATAATTCTTGGGCTAAAACAAACTTAGAAGCTACAACTATAGAAAAAGAAAAAGGTGATTTAAATGGTCCTTTTAATATTGCTGTAAGTGTGACAAATAATTCAAATAAGTCTAAGTTGATTGTAGTATCAAATTCAACTTTCATTAGTTCTCAGATTAATTCATTAAGTAATAGTGCTAATTTAGACTTTTTTATGAACTCTATTAACTGGCTTCAAAATAAAAAACAAGGTATATCTATTAGGCCAAAAATTTTAGAAGATTATGTATTACAAATTAGTGTTTTTGACAGATTATTATTTTCAGGTATTGTTGTAATAATTATTCCTTTAATCATCCTAATTATGGGACTTAGAACATGGCTTAAAAGAAGAAAGAAATAAAAAACTTTCTGTAGTGCATTAATAAAGGCACATGTTGCATAAAAAACTAGCTCTACTACATTTTAATGAAAATTACGTATACAAATGTTATAATATAGTTATGTAGTAGTTACTTTTTAAAATTTATTAATATATTTTTAATTTGTACTACACAAATTTTAATTATAATGTTGTTAATGATTATTTTACAACTATTTTAATAAAAGGATGGATAAAGATATGAATATTGCTTTTTTTCTTACTCCTAAAAAAGATGTTGTTTATTTAAATGTAAACTCAAACATGCAACAAGCATTAGAAATAATGGAACTTCATAGATATACAGCTGTACCTTTAATAGATGACTCTGGTAAATATATTGGTACATTGACTGAAGGTGATTTACTTTGGGAGATGAAGAAAATTCCTGATTTAACTTTTAGTAATACTAACAAAGTAAATTTAAAAAATATTTCTAGGCGCATGATAAATAAACCTGTTTCTATAAACTCAGATATAAATAGTTTAATTTCTTTAGCTAAAGATCAAAATTTTGTTCCTGTTGTTGATGATAGTGGCATCTTCATAGGAATTATTAAGCGAAGTGACATAATAAACTATTGCTATAACATAATTTGTAAAAATAATGAATTAAAAAGGACAACTGTACCTATATTCAGTCAACCCTGTTAATATATTTTAGTACCAAGCTCAACTTTCGCAGTTGAAAACAATCGCTGCGGGAAATGAGTGAATAATCAATAATGAAACATAAACTTTATTTAAGAGTATTATTAATAATAAGACAAATTTTAAGGGAAGCATCCTTGCTTCCCTTAGTTTATAATTTAAAAAGCCATGACTTATAGTAGTTTAAGTTTTCTTATAATTCTTAAGTACAGCTTCATATACCACCGCTTCTTTCTTTGGAATGTTATACTTAATCCAAACTTATAATTGGAGACTTGCTTCAACTGCAAACCAAAATAACGCCTCTCTAATAAACTCCCTATCCACTTCAGCTCTGGAATTCCATTCTTCACAGCTTATATCATTGCCACCGTATATCATCTGTCCAAAAATAACATTTCTGTATTGTGCAACTGCACAAAAGGCGGCACATTCCATCTCTACTGCCAAACAGGCCTCAGCTTTTCTCCCTATTTTCCAAAATCATAATAAAAACCAAAGTATCAAAACAGCAATTATATTTACCAATCCTTATAGCTTCTTAAATGTATCGATACATTTGACTTAGAAGTTGTAATGTTAAATAATGTTATTAACAAATATTTTTTACATTACTCAAGGGGGTATTAATTATGGAAAACAGATATGAATTAAACAAAAACTTGGCACAAATGTTAAAAGGCGGCGTTATAATGGATGTAGTAAATCCAGATCAAGCAAGAATCGCTGAAAAATCTGGTGCTGTTGCTGTTA